>NZ_BCTY01000006.1 GCF_001591005.1 Sphingomonas sanguinis NBRC 13937 | reverse complement strand
GGGGGGGGGGGGGGGGGGGGTGTGCGGCAAAGGGATGTCCTATGAGGAAGCCCCCCTCCGTCAGGGCTTCGCCCTGCCACCTCCCCGCGAGCGGGGAGGATATCAGGACCCCTTGCGGCCGATCTTCTCCACCCGCTCGGCGACGTCCGCCGCGACGGCGGGGGTGACGAACTTGGCGATGGTGCCGCCGTACATGGCGATTTCCTTGACCAGGCGGCTGGCGATGGGCTGCAGCGCGACATCGGCCATCAGGAAGACGGTCTCGACCCGCGGATTGATCTGCTGGTTCATGCCCGCCATCTGATATTCATATTCGAAGTCGGCGACGGCGCGCAGGCCCCGAACGATGACCTTTGCGCCCTCGCGCTCGGCGAAATCCATCAGCAGGGAGTCGAAGGCGACGACATGAATCTCGCCCGCGACATCCGCCACTTCGCGCCGGACCATCGCCATCCGCTCGTCCAGCGTGAACATCGGCGACTTGGATGGGTTGGTGGTGACGCCGATCACCAGCCGATCGACCAGCTTCGCGCCGCGCCGGATGATGTCCATGTGCCCCAGGGTCACGGGATCGAAAGTGCCGGGATAGACGCCGATCCGGGTCATCGATCGCGCTCCACCACATACGCGGCGATGGCGCGGAGCAGATCGGCCTCGGGGCCGTAATGGCGCAAATGCTCGATCGCCTGATCGACCAGCATCCGACATTGTTCGCGCGCACGCTCGACACCGAGCAGGCTGAGGAAGGTCGCCTTGCCCGCGTCCTCATCCTTGCGCAGCTTCTTGCCCGCCGCCGCCTCGTCGCCCTCGGCGTCGAGCAGGTCGTCGGCAATCTGGAAAGCCAACCCCAAATCATGCGCATAGCCGCGCAAATGCGTCCGCCCCTCGGGAGCCACGCGGCCCAGGATCGCGCCCGCCTCGACCGCCGCGCAGATCAGCGCACCGGTCTTCATCTGCTGAAGCCGGGTGACGGTGGCAAGGTCGAACACCTGCCGCTCGGCCTCCAGGTCCATCTGCTGCCCGCCCGCCATGCCGCTAGGGCCGGAGGCGCGCGCGAGGTCGAGGATCAGTTCGGAGCGGATGAAGGGGTCGGCATGGGTCGCCGGATCGGCCAGGATCTCGAAGGCCAGCGCGTGGAGGCAGTCGCCCGCCAGGATCGCGGTCGCCTCGTCGAACGCCTTGTGCACGGTAGGCTTGCCGCGCCGCATATCGTCATCGTCCATTGCGGGCAGATCGTCATGGATCAGCGAATAGACGTGGATCGCCTCCAGCGCGGTCGCGACCCAGCCCGCGCAATTGCGGTCCACGGCGAACAGATGCGCGGTGGCGAAGACGAGCAGGGGGCGCAGCCGCTTGCCGCCGCCGATCGCGGCATGGCGCATCGCGGCATAGAGCGAGGAACGCGGATCGCCCGGATCGGCGAGCAACTCGGCAAAGCGGGCGTCGATATCCTCGGCGACCTCGGCCAGCGCCTCGGGCAGGGTGGTGGCAGTGAGCGTCACGCCTCAGCCCGCCTGAAACGGGCGGGTGCCGGCGGCCTTGCCCTCGGCATCCAGGCGTATCGCCTCGATCCGGGCCTGGGCGGCGTCGAGCCGTTCGGCGCAGCGCTGGCGCAGACGATCGCCGCGCTCATAGAGGCGGATCGATTCGTCGAGCGTCGCTTCGCCGCTTTCCAGTCGGCCGACGATCCTCTCCAGTTCCTTGAGGGCGTCCTCGAACGTCAGTTCTTCGATGGGCGTATCCATGACGCCGCTATGCGGCACACCCGGCGGGTGCGCAAGCAGCGTCGCGCTTACCGCAGCCGGTTGACGGTCCAGGTGTAGAGAAACGAGACACCGAACAGGCCCAGATCGACCGCGGCCTGCACGCGGCGCGGCGAACGATCGGTCAGGTCATGGGTCATCACGCGGATATCTGCCGTCGGATGACGATAGGCGAGCGCGACCAGCGCCAGCCCCAGTCCCGCCATCATGATCCGCCGTTCGCGCAAATGCCCGTCTCCCCAGCCTCGCATTACGCTTGGAGCGAACGCTGGGCAAGAGCGGGGCAGGCAGTGGCGGCATGTCGATCGCCACGCCCCAGCAGGCGCGGTCGCGGCCGCCGTTCTTGGCGGCGAACAGTGCCTGGTCGGCTTCGCGATACAAGTGCCGCCAGTCGGATTCATCCCGCATTGGCCCCGTGCACAGGCCCAGGCTGGCGGTGACCTTCAGGCCGGACGGATAGGCGACGGCGCGCAGGCGGGCGAGCAGCGTTTCCGCGTTGGGCGCGCGCGGCGCATCGGCGAGCAAAGCGAACTCCTCGCCGCCGATCCGGGCGACCAGCATGTCCAGCCCGACGGCCTCGCCTAGCGTGCGGGCGAAGATCCGCAGCACCTCGTCACCTTCATCATGGCCCAGCGTGTCGTTGATCCGCTTGAAATGGTCGATATCCGCCAGGACCAGCGTCTGCGGCCCGCTGCGCCCGATCGCCTGCTCCAGAAAGGCACGGCGGTTGAAGAGGCCGGTCAGCGGATCGGTGTCGGCCAACCGCCGGGCAACGCGCTCGTCGGCGCGGGCCAGGTCGCGCTCGCGGCTGAGCAGATATATTCGATAGGCGACCCCGAGGCTGGCGATCAGCGCCTCGGCCCCCATCGACAGCACGGTGGACTGGTCGATCCAGGGGCGCCAGGCGATCAGATGCACGGCGTTCAGTACGCGGAACATGGCGAGCGCGATCGGCGTGCCCCAGCCCAGCGCAAAAGCCCAGGCGAAGTTGCTCCGCCGTCGCCAGGCTTGCACGAAGACCGCGATCAGGAAGCCGAGCAGGACGGCAAAACCCGCCACCACCGCCGTGTCGAGCGGCCGAATCCACCAGGGCGCGCAAAGCGCAAAGGCGATGTTGGGAACCGCGATCAGCACGAAGACCACGACCGACAGCCGGTCGAGCCAGCCGCGAAACACTTCCCGCTCGAAGAAATGGCGGGCGAAGACGACGATGGTCAGCGCGACGCCGCCCAGCATGATCGCGTTCCAGCGATGCCGTTCGTTATTGTCGAGCCAAGGCAGCCACTGCCCGATCAGCCCCGACGAACTCAGCGCATAGCCGGTGATGAAGAACAGCAGCAGGCAATAGACGGGCTGAAGCGGCTGGCGCAGCGCGGGCCAGAGCGCGAGATTGTAGATGGCCAGTGCCACCACCATTCCCATGATCGCGCCGTAGAGCAGGCTGAGCTCCGACTCGACCTCCAGCGCCTGCGCATAATGCTGAAGCCGCGCGCCGCGTACGACCCCTCGCAGATTGGCCGCACCATGGACTTCCCACAGGATGCGGACCGGACGCGTGGTCGCGCGAGGCAGGGGAACCGCGATCATCGGCCCCAGCAACAGATAGCGCGAGGTCGTCGCGCTGGTGAACGCGATGTGCCGGATGCTGCCATCGGCATAGAGAATGTGGAGCGTTGTCGCATTCTGCCAGGCGCTGGCAAAACTGATGCTCATCCGATCGTGCAGATCGCCGGGCAGTGTCGGCAGGGGCTTCGACAACGCCCAGAAGTCGCCCGCGCCATAGGCCGACTGGTCGGGCGTGCAGTCAAAAGCTTGCGGCTGGGCGAGCAGGGCGCGGACGGTATCCCCGGCTTGGATCGGACGAACACAGGTGGCGACGGCCTCCCCGACCTGGGCACGGGCCTCCGTCAGCGGACAGACGGCCGCCAACAGTGCCAGCATCAGCACCCATAATCGGATCGGACCCACGCCGCTCATCGCCCGGGAATGTGCCAGTCAAACCCCGAAAATCAGGTTAACGGCATCATAACCTGCGGTCGCGCGAGTGTGAAACTCCGATCGCCCGCGGCGTGGAAAAAAAGGGGCCGGGTGTCGCCACCCGGCCCCTTTCGTCGGGATCATGTCGATCCGGTGCGTGTCAGCCCGCGTCGACCGAAGCGGGCTTGCCGCCCTTCTTGCGCGGCTTCTTGGGCGCCGCGGGTTCGATCGCGAAGGACAGGGCGCCGTCCTTCATCTTCACCGTCACCTCGCCGCCATGGACCAGCTTGCCGAACAACAGCTCCTCGGCCAACGGCTGCTTGATCTTCTCCTGGATCAGGCGGCCCATCGGACGCGCACCGTACAGGCGGTCATAGCCCTTTTCCGTGAGCCAGCTCTTCGCCGCCTCGTCCAGGCTGATATGGACGTTGCGATCCGCCAGCTGCAGCTCGAGCTGGAGGATGAACTTGTCCACCACCCGCGCCACGACTTCCGGCGGCAGATAGCCAAAGGGCACGATCGCATCGAGGCGGTTGCGGAATTCCGGCGTGAACATCTTCTGCACGGCCTGCTCATCCTCCCCCTCGCGGGTGAGGTTGCCGAAACCGACCGTCTCGCGCGCCATGTCGGCGGCGCCGGCATTGGTCGTCATGATGATGATCGTATTGCGGAAATCGACCGTCTTGCCGTGGTGATCGGTCAGCTTGCCGTTGTCCATCACCTGCAACAGGATGTTGAACAGATCGGGATGCGCCTTCTCGATCTCGTCGAGCAGCAGCACCGAATGCGGATTCTGGTCGACCGCATCGGTCAGCAGACCGCCCTGATCATAACCGACATAGCCCGGAGGCGCACCGATCAGGCGGCTGACCGAGTGACGCTCCATATATTCGGACATGTCGAACCGCTGGAGCGGAATGCCCAGGATCGTCGCCAGCTGGCGCGCGACCTCGGTCTTGCCGACGCCGGTGGGGCCGGTGAACAGATAGTTGCCGATCGGCTTGTCGGGATCGCGAAGCCCCGCACGGCTCAGCTTGATCGCCGAGGACAGATTCTCGATCGCGGCATTCTGGCCGAACACCACGCGCTTGAGATCGGTCTCCAGCGTTTCCAGCTGCTGGCGGTCGTCGGTCGACACGCTCTTCGGCGGGATGCGCGCCATGGTGGCGATCACGGCCTCGATCTCCTTGGGCGTGATAGTCTTCTTGCGCTTGCTGACCGGCACCAGCATCTGCATCGCGCCCACTTCGTCGATCACGTCGATCGCCTTGTCGGGCAGCTTGCGGTCGTTGATGTAACGCGCCGACAGCTCCACCGCCGACTTGATCGCATCGGGGGTATACTTGACCTGATGGTGATCCTCGAACGCCGAGCGCAAGCCTGCCAGAATCTTGATCGTATCCTCGATCGTCGGCTCGTTCACATCGATCTTCTGGAACCGGCGGAGCAGCGCGCGGTCCTTTTCGAAGTGATTGCGGAACTCCTTATAGGTGGTCGAGCCGATGCAGCGGATCGTGCCGCCCGACAGCGCAGGCTTGAGCAGGTTCGACGCGTCCATCGCCCCGCCGCTGGTCGCGCCAGCGCCGATGACGGTATGGATTTCGTCGATGAAGAGCACCGCGTGCGGCAGCTTCTCAAGTTCGTTGACGACCGCCTTCAGCCGCTCCTCGAAGTCACCGCGATACCGCGTGCCTGCCAGCAATGCGCCCATGTCGAGCGAATAGATGACGGCGTTCAGCAGCACCTCGGGCACGTTGCCCTCGATGATCTTGCGTGCAAGGCCCTCGGCGATGGCGGTCTTGCCGACGCCGGGATCACCCACATAGAGCGGGTTGTTCTTCGACCGGCGGCACAGGATCTGGACGGTGCGGTCCACCTCCGGCCCACGCCCGATCAGTGGATCGACTTTGCCCGCCTTCGCCTTTTCATTGAGGTCGACGGTGAACTGCTTGAGCGCGCTCTCGCCTTTGCCCTTTTCGGCGGGCTTGGCGGGCTTTTCCTCCTCGACACCCTTGGGCGGGGTCGATTCGCTCGTCGCACCGCCCTTACCAACGCCGTGGCTGATGAAGCTGACGGCATCCAGGCGACTCATGTCCTGCTGCTGCAGGAAATAGACGGCGTAGGATTCGCGTTCGGAAAACAACGCGACCAGCACGTTCGCGCCGGTCACTTCGTCGCGGCCCGAAGACTGGACGTGCAGGATCGCGCGCTGGACCACGCGCTGGAAACCGCTGGTGGGGGAGGGGTCGGTCGCCGCCTCGACCTTCAGCGCGTCGAGTTCGGTGTCGAGATACTGGGCGACCGTCGCCTTCAGCTCGCCCGTGTCGACATGGCAGGCTTCCATCACCTTGGAGGCATGGTCGTCGTCGATCAGCGCGAGGAGGAGGTGCTCCAGCGTGGCATATTCATGGCGCCGCACGGTCGCGGCTTCCAGCGCCTTGTGAAGCGTGGTCTCGAGCGCGGGGGCGAAAGATGGCATCTACGATACTCCTTCCGAAGCGCCATGGACTGACGCCTCGTTTCGACCAATGTCGGGACGGTGGGGCCCGGCATCAAGCGGGTGTAACGCACGGCCGCTGAACAAAGCGTATCGCGCGAACGAAAATCTACGGGCCGTCTCGGTGCGAGTGCGCCGGAAGAGGCCCGGCCGGGTCACCGCTTGAAGAGCGCGTCGGCGCTGGCGCGGTGGAGCGTGGCGCGGTCCATGTGCCGACGGGTCCGCGCGATCTCCTGTTCCAACACCGCGATTCGCGTCTCCAGTTCGGCAAGCGAGAGCGGGTCGAGATCCGCCTGCACCAGCGCGGTCAGGCTGTCGGGAAGGCGGATCGGAGAATCGTCCTGTTCCATAATGGGATGCAGCGTTGACCCGGCCGCCGCCGATGTCAATAACGGTGTCACGAGAGCCGATGATGGGGGGATGGCAGCCAGTGCACGCATTCGGCGAGGAAATGGGCGGCGACGATATGAGCGGCAAGGAAAAGGGGATCGGCGATATCCCCAAGCTGATGACCGCCATCGACCCCGAGGAGCCGGGCGGCCCCGACGTGCTGGTGCCCGTCCAGCGCCCGACACCCATGCCGGGCGAGGGCGAGGTGCTGATCCGCGTCGCGGCCGCCGGCGTCAACCGGCCGGACGTGATGCAGCGCCAGGGTCTGTATCCGCCGCCGCCCGGAGCGCCCTCGATCCCCGGTCTGGAGATAGCGGGCGAGATCGTCGCGCTGGGCGAGGGTGTGGGGCCGGAACTGCTGGGCCAGCCGGTCTGCGCGCTGATCGGCGGCGGCGGCTATGCGCAATATGCCGTTGCGGTCGCCGAGCATTGCCTGCCCGTGCCGCACGGCCTGTCGATGGCGCAGGCCGCGGCCCTTCCCGAGACGCTGTTCACCGTGTGGACCAATGTGTTCGAGCGCGCCTATGCCCGTGACGGCGAGAGCCTGCTCGTCCATGGCGGGACCAGCGGGATCGGTACCATGGCGATCGCGCTGGGCCGGATCTTCGGGCTGAGCGTGATCGTGACGGCGGGATCGGACGAAAAATGCGCTGCCGCCGAGAAGCTCGGCGCGGCCAAGGCGATCAACTACAAGGCGGTCGATTTTGTCGAGGCGGTAAAGGACTTTACCGACGGGCGCGGCGTCGACATCGTGCTCGATATGGTCGGCGGCGATTATCTGCCGCGCAACATCCAGTGCCTGGCCGAGGATGGTCGCCACGTCTCGATCGCGGTGCAGCGCGGCGCGAAGGCCGAAATCCCCATTTGGGAAGTGATGCGCCGTCGCCTGGTCCTGACGGGTTCGACGCTGCGCGGGCGTGACCGCGAATTCAAGGCGATGGTCGCCGACGAGATCGCGCGCATCGTCTGGCCGCATGTCGAGGAGGGGCGGTTGCGGCCCTTGATCGACCGGAGCTTCCCGCTGGCACAGGCGGCTGATGCGCATCGCCGGATGGAAGCGGGCGATCATCTGGGCAAGATCGTCCTGACCTTCGACACCTGATAGCCGCAAGGCTTGATCCAATTGCAAAAGATTGCAACGGAGCGAATGGCCGGACCGGTCGTTTTTCGGCCCGGGAAATGGGGGGTGTCGGTAATGCAGGGCTATGGTCGGGCTGCGCTCGTGATGTCGGTCGGTTTGGGAGCCGCGACCGTCGCTGTCCCGGTACAGGCCGAATCCGCCCGCGAAATCCTGACCCAGGCGTCCTTTTCCGACAACGACGAGGCAAGCGCGCTGCGCCGCGTGGCGCTGGCTTATAACGCCGCGCTGGGCGCATTGCGCCGCATGCCGGAGGATCATGAGGCGTTGTTGATGCGTGCGACCGCGCTCGGCTATCGCGCCAAGTTGACCGGCAATCGCACTGATGCGGTCGCCGCGCGTCACCAGTTTGAGGCGCTGGTCGCGCAAAATCCCCGCGATGCCGAGGCGCTGTTAGCGCTGGGAGCGTGGCATGTCGGTGCGGTCAAGAAACTCGGGGCGATCGTGGGCCGCGCGGCGGTCGGGGCGCAGCGGGGCGTCGGCTTGGCCGCGCTCGACAAGGCAGTGGCGCTGGGCGGTGACCGGGCGCTGTTTTCGGGGCTGGCGGGGCTGTTGCGTCTGGAGGTCGACCCGCGCGATCCGCGTGGGCGCCTCTTGACGGAAGCGGCGGCGCGGGCGGGGGGATCGAGTGCGATCGACCGGATCATGCAACGCGCGGCGATGGCCGTTCTGGTCCCCTTGCGCGCCGGTGACACCCAGGCGACGCGCAAGCTGGCCTCGCAACTTTTGCCCTTCGGCCGGTTCGACGACGACAATTGACGCACTCGTGGCGGGTGGACGACGGGGTCACATCCGTCTATCGGGCCGGGTTTCCGACAGATTGTCGTGCCGCACCTTGCTCTTGGGGGCGGCTTTCATTAGGTTTGCCGCCGCTACGGCCGCTCCGATGAGGGGCGGCCCTTTTATTTTCCGACTGGAGTGATCCCCGTGGCCCAGCCGCTCATGCCCCATGCGACCGCTTCCTGGCTGGTCGACAATACTTCGCTCTCGTTCGAACAGATCGCGGATTTCTGCGGCCTCCATATCCTCGAAGTGCAGGCGATCGCCGACGACACGGCGGCGACCAAGCTGACCGGTCGCGATCCGGTGCGCGCGCACGAGCTGGCGCAGACCGAGATCGAGAAGGCGCAGGCCGATCCCGATTATCGCATGAAGATGATCAAGGGCCCCGAACAGGTCCGCCGCACCAAGGGCCCGCGCTATACGCCGGTCAGCAAGCGGCAGGACAAGCCGGACGGCATCGCCTGGATCATCCGCAACCACCCGGAAATCTCGGACGGCGCGATCAGCAACCTGATCGGCACCACCCGCACGACGATCGCCGCGATCCGCGACCGCAGCCACTGGAACATCGCCAACATCACACCGAAGGACCCGGTGACCCTGGGCCTGACCACCCAGCGCGAGCTGGACTCGGCGGTGGCGAAGGCGGCGAAGGCGACCGGCGGCAATGCCGAGGCGCAGCCGACCGACACCCGCCTGGAAGGTGACCGCGAAGCCCTGCTCGCCTCGCTGCGCGCCGAGCGCGAACAGGCGAGCCGCGACGTGGATTCGGTTGGCCATCACGGCGACGTGATCGATCCGCACTCGCTATTCCGCAACTGATCGCGGATCAGGCTGTAGACGAGGGGGCGTCCACCGACCGGGTGGGCGCCCCTTTTGCGTGTCGGGGAACGGCGTCTGTCCTGTCCCGTTGAACCGGACAAAGGAGAGACGTCCTATGTCCGAGCAGGAAAAACCCTTCGACCATGATCGTGGCCATAGCGGCCAAGCCTATCACCGCGACGATGAGCAGGCGATGGGCCGCGCCGAACCGTCGGGCAGCGTGACGATTACCCCGCCAGCAGCAGGTGATGGCAATGCGGGTACCGACCTGCCAGCCGACAATGGCAAGCGCGCCTCGGTCGACCCGAAGACAGGCGAAGTGCATGGCAGTGGGGCAGGGGCCGGTGGTGGCCATCGCGGTGACGAGATCGACGAGGTGGACCCCGCGACTCGGCCGGGCGTGGGACCGCGGCCGGTGAATTGATCAATCCTCCCCGCTCGCGGGGAGGGGGACCATGCGCAGCATGGTGGAGGGGGCGTGGGGCAAAGGACTTCCCTTGCAGAAGCCCCCCCCTTCGTCAAGGCTGCGCCCTGCCACCTCCCCGTGCCGGGGAGGATAAGGACACAGCTTCGCCCACCGGTTAGGCGATGCGAGCAAATCCAACGATGTCATGAAAAGTGGCAGGAGTGCACGGACTCGAACCGTGGGCCCTCGGTTTTGGAGACCGATGCTCTACCAACTGAGCTACACTCCTGCGAGGCGGCCGCCATTAGCCCGGCTGACCGGGCGGGACAAGGCCAAATTTGCGATTTTCGTAAATCGCCCCGAAAGAGCAGGGGAGTCCCCTCTGCCCCGACATTGACCATCGTCCGACTCCCGCGTATAGCCCGTCGCTGCACGAAGGGAATTTCTCGGGATTCGGGACTTATCCGTCGGGCAAGCTTGAACATTGCTGGATGCGAATAGGGCCGGGCGAAAGCCGCAAAGGCCCCTTTTTGTATTCCGAAGTGCTGTGATGGCTCCAGCAAAGTAACCTCATGGAAAGGTGAAGGCTTCAATGCCGACGATCAACCAGCTGGTCCGCAAGGGCCGCGAACTGCAGAAGGCCAAGTCCAAGGTCCCTGCAATGGAGCAGAACCCGCAGAAGCGCGGCGTTTGCACCCGTGTCTACACGACGACCCCGAAGAAGCCGAACTCGGCACTTCGCAAGGTGGCCAAGGTTCGCCTGACCAACCAGCGCGAAGTCATTTCGTACATCCCGGGCGAAGGCCACAACCTGCAGGAGCACTCGGTGGTGCTCATCCGCGGCGGCCGTGTGCGCGACCTTCCCGGCGTGCGCTACCACGTGCTGCGCGGCGTTCTCGACACGCAGGGCGTGAAGGATCGCAAGCAGTCCCGCTCGAAGTACGGCGCGAAGCGTCCGAAGTAAGCCGGTCGGGCCTCTCTTGAGGCTCCTCGACCATCCAAGGCTGAAGTTTTGTAAGGAAATACGAGAATGGCTCGTCGTCGTCGTCCCGAAAAGCGGGAAATTCTGCCGGACCCCAAGTTCGGAGATGAGGTCCTGTCGAAGTTCATGAATTCGGTCATGCTGGACGGTAAGAAGTCCGTGGCCGAAGCCATCGTCTACGGTGCTCTGGAAACCGTCGAGACGCGCGCCAAGCGCGATCCGATCGGCGTGTTCCACGATGCGCTGAACAACATCAAGCCGGGCATCGAAGTCCGTTCGCGCCGCGTCGGCGGTGCGACCTACCAGGTCCCGGTCGAAGTCCGTCCGGAGCGTGCCCAGGCTCTGGCCATCCGTTGGCTGATCGGTGCGTCGCGCGCCCGTTCGGAGAACACGATGGCCGCCCGTCTGTCGGGTGAGCTGATGGACGCCGCGAACAACCGTGGCAACGCGGTCAAGAAGCGCGAAGATACGCACCGCATGGCGGAAGCGAATCGCGCCTTCTCGCACTACCGCTGGTAAGGGCCTGCGGCGGGACCGGAATTATTTCCGTCCTGCCGCAACCTTTTCAGGGTGCGGTGCCGGCGGTCTTCCGCTGGTCACGCAAACAGCCTATATAAGGGGGAGCCGGGCCAACCGGCTCCCCCCTACGCTTGAGGAAGATCGATCATGGCCCGCAGCCATCCGCTCGAGAAGTATCGCAACATCGGCATCATGGCGCACATCGATGCCGGCAAGACGACCACGACCGAGCGCATTCTTTATTACACCGGCAAGTCCTACAAGATCGGCGAAGTGCACGAAGGCACCGCCACCATGGACTGGATGGAGCAGGAGCAGGAGCGCGGCATCACCATCACGTCGGCCGCGACGACCTGTTTCTGGAACGACAACCGCATCAACATCATCGACACCCCCGGGCACGTCGACTTCACCATCGAAGTGGAGCGTTCGCTCCGCGTGCTCGACGGCGCGGTCGCCTGCTTCGACGGCGTGGCGGGTGTTGAGCCGCAGTCGGAAACCGTGTGGCGTCAGGCCGACAAGTACGGCGTGCCGCGCATGTGCTTCGTCAACAAGCTCGACCGCACCGGTGCCGACTTCTACTTCTGCGTGAACTCGATCATCGAGCGTCTCGGCGCGCGTCCGGCGGTCCTGTATCTGCCGATCGGCATCGAGGGCGGCTTCAAGGGTCTCGTCGATCTGGTCGAGAACCGCGCGATCATCTGGCTCGAAGAGTCGCTGGGCGCGAAGTTCGAATATCAGGACATCCCGGCCGACATGGCCGAGAAGGCCGCGAAGTATCGCAGCGACCTGATCGAAATGGCCGTCGAGCAGGACGACGCCGCGATGGAAGCGTATCTGGAAGGCAATGAGCCGACCGTCGCTGAACTCAAGGCGCTGATCCGCAAGGGCACGCTGGAAATGGCGTTCGTCCCCGTGGTCTGCGGCTCGGCGTTCAAGAACAAGGGCGTGCAGCCCCTGCTCGACGCGGTCATCGACTATCTGCCGTCGCCGCTCGACGTTCCCGCCATCAAGGGCGTGAAGCTCGACGGCGAGACGCCGGACGAGCGTCCTTCGTCGGACACCGAGCCCTTCTCGGCGCTGGCGTTCAAGATCATGAACGACCCGTTCGTCGGTTCGCTGACCTTCGCCCGCATCTATTCGGGCAAGCTCGAGACCTCGTCGCAGGTCCTGAACTCGGTCAAGGACAAGAAGGAAAAGATCGGCCGCATGCTGCTGATGCATGCGAACAGCCGTGAGGACATCCAGGAAGCCTATGCCGGCGACATCGTCGCTCTGGCGGGTCTCAAGGATACCACGACCGGTGACACGCTCTGCGCGCAGAATGCCCCGATCATCCTGGAGCGCATGGAATTCCCCGAGCCCGTGATCGAGCTGTCGGTGGAGCCCAAGACCAAGGCCGACCAGGAGAAGATGGGCGTCGCGCTCAATCGTCTCGCTCGCGAGGACCCCTCGTTCCGCGTGACCTCGGACGCCGAGTCGGGCCAGACCATCATCAAGGGCATGGGCGAGCTCCATCTCGAGATCCTGGTCGACCGCATGAAGCGCGAGTTCAAGGTCGAGGCGAATGTCGGTGCGCCGCAGGTGGCGTATCGCGAATACCTTAAGAAGCCGGTCGACATCGACTACACGCACAAGAAGCAGTCGGGCGGCACCGGCCAGTTCGGCCGCGTCAAGGTCAAGCTGACCCCGGGCGAGCGTGGTTCGGGCTTCGTCTTCAAGGACGAGATCAAGGGCGGTAACATTCCGAAGGAATATATCCCCGCGATCGAGAAGGGCTTCCGTGAAACTGCGGAAACCGGTTCGCTCGTCGGCTTCCCGATCATCGACTTCGAAGTCCTGCTGTATGACGGCGCGTATCACGACGTCGACTCGTCGGCGCTGGCGTTCGAAATCTGTGCCCGCGGCGCCATGCGCGAAGCGGCCCAGAAGTCGGGCATCACGCTGCTCGAGCCGGTCATGAAGGTCGAAGTCGTGACCCCGGAAGACTATCTGGGCGACGTCATCGGCGACATGAACAGCCGTCGTGGTCAGATCCAGGGCACCGACACGCGCGGCAACGCGCAGACGGTCGAGGCGATGGTCCCGCTGGCCAACATGTTCGGCTATGTGAACGCGCTCCGCTCGTTCACACAGGGCCGTGCGCAGTACTCGATGCAGTTCTCGCATTATGACGAAGTGCCGCAGAACGTCGCGGACGAAGTCAAGGCGAAGATGGCCTAAAGCGTCCGTCGCGCCTCCGGGGCAACTGGAGGCGCGAACACGCTAGGGGCTGGCAATCACCTGAAACACCCGCTATGGGGCCGCGTTCGCGTGGCCTCGGATGCGGCACCGAATTCGATTCAGAAGGTAGGAAAATGGCAAAGGCAAAATTCGAGCGGAACAAGCCGCACCTCAACATCGGCACCATCGGTCACGTCGACCATGGCAAGACCTCGCTGACCGCCGCGATCACCAAGGTTCTGGCCGAGACCACCGGCGGCACCGCCGTTGACTTCGCGAACATCGACAAGGCTCCGGAAGAGCGCGAGCGCGGCATCACCATCTCGACCGCGCACGTCGAGTATGAGACGACGAACCGCCACTATGCGCACGTCGACTGCCCCGGCCACGCCGACTATGTGAAGAACATGATCACCGGCGCGGCGCAGATGGACGGCGCGATCCTCGTCGTGTCGTCGACCGACGGCCCGATGCCGCAGACCCGCGAGCACATCCTGCTCGCCCGCCAGGTCGGCGTGCCCGCAATGGTCGTGTTCATGAACAAGGTTGACCTGGTCGACGACGAGGAAATCCTCGAGCTGGTCGAGCTGGAAATCCGCGAGCTGCTGAGCTCGTACGAATTCCCGGGCGACGACATCCCCGTCGTTAAGGGTTCGGCCACCTGCGCGCTGTCGGGCTCGAACGACAAGTTCGGCAAGGAAGCCGTTCTCGAGCTGATGAAGCAGGTCGACGAGTACATCCCGCAGCCGGAGCGTCCGCTCGACAAGCCGTTCATGATGCCGATCGAAGACGTGTTCTCGATCTCGGGTCGCGGCACCGTCGTCACCGGCCGTGTCGAAACCGGCATCATCAAGGTTGGTGAAGAAGTCGAGATCGTCGGCATCAACGACACCCGCAAGACCACCGTCACCGGTGTCGAAATGTTCCGCAAGCTGCTCGACTCGGGCCAGGCCGGCGACAACATCGGCGCGCTGATCCGTGGCGTTGCTCGTGACGAAGTCGAGCGTGGTCAGGTTCTGGCCAAGCCGGGTTCGATCACCCCGCACACCGACTTCAAGTCGGAAGTGTACGTCCTGTCGAAGGAAGAAGGCGGCCGTCACACCCCGTTCTTCGCGAACTATCGTCCGCAGTTCTACTTCCGCACGACCGACGTCACCGGCACCGTCGAGCTGCCTGAGGGCACCGAGATGGTCATGCCGGGCGACAACGTCGCTCTGGGCGTGAAGCTGATCGCTCCGATCGCCATGGACATCGGTCAGCGCTTCACGATCCGTGAAGGCGGCCGCACCGTCGGCGCCGGCGTCGTCAGCGCGATCGACAAGTAAGTCTCGGGCGAAAGCCTGAAATTTCTTAGGAAAGGGCCGGCCCCGGTGACGGGGTCGGCCTTTTTCGTTCGTGGGTTTGCTGTTGCGGCACCCGAACCCTTCCGGCGCTTCCTCTCCCGGCGGGAGAGGGAAGGGGCCTGCCCGTTGCGAGCGGGGGGAAGGGTAAGGGTGCGATTTGGGTAATTGGGGGCCGGTTCCATCCCCTCCAACAAAAACCCGTCGCCACCCCTTGCGGCACCCCCGGCATATGCGTATAGGCACACGCCTTGAGGGAATCGGCTGGCACCGGAAACACCGGAGTCGGCCTTTTGCTTTTAGTGAGGGCAGGGGTGGTTTGCCGCCACTGTCGTAACCCAGAGTTTGTTTCGGCCCAGGGTCGCCTTCACGGCGAACGGTCGAGTGCCCGGTCGGATCGCCGATCGCACTTGCCGCTCACTGTGATCGCGAACCGAAAGCCCGCTCTTTCGCATCGGTAGGGATCATGGACAGCAATATCCGCATTCGTCTGAAGGCGTTCGACCATCGCGTGCTCGATCAGGCCACTGGCGACATCGCCGACACCGCACGCCGTACCGGCGCGCTCATCCGCGGTCCGATCCCGCTTCCGACGCGCATCGAGAAGTTCACGGTCAACCGTGGTCCGCACATCGACAAGAAGTCGCGTGAGCAGTTCGAGGTCCGCACCTACAAGCGGATGCTGGACATCGTGCAGCCGACCCCGCAGACCGTCGATGCGCTGATGAAGCTCGACCTGGCCGCAGGTGTTGATGTCGAGATCAAGCTGGCGTAAGAGGGCCAGCACTCCCGTGGTTGACGATTCCGTCCCACGGGATTTTGGCGTTTTCCGGTTCTGAAGCAGCCGGAAAACGCGCCGAGGTCGCTCCCGCGATCCGGCACTCTTTAGGGATACCGCCCGGTGGTTTCGCGCAAGCGAGATGGTGCCGGGGCAGCGTCCCCCGTCTGACCGGTTCGCCGGTCGCCAGCCCGGGACGGGGGCTCGTTTCGCTTTAATCGGGCTGGATATGCCCCCCTTGAATGGTTCTTGGGGGCCTCTGTCGAGGAAGGAACAGGATCATGCGTACCGGCGTGATCGCGAAGAAGCTGGGGATGACCCGCCTGTTCCAGGACGATGGTCGGCACGTGCCGGTCACCGTCCTGGCGCTTGAAGGCGTACAGGTCGTCGCTCGCCGCGAGATGGATCGTGACGGCTACACCGCCGTCCAGCTTGGTGCAGGTGTCGCCAAGACCAAGAATGTTGCCAAGCCGCAGCGTGGCCACTTCGGCAAGGCCGAAGTCGAGCCGAAGCAGGTGCTGGTCGAGTTCCGCGTGAACGAAGACGGCCTGCTGGACGTCGGCGCGGAAATCTCCGCCGACCATTTCGTCCCCGGCCAGTATGTCGATATCCAGGGTCGTACCCAGGGTAAGGGCTTTGCCGGTGCGATGAAGCGCTGGAACTTCGGTGGTCTGCGCGCGACCCACGGCGTCTCGGTCTCGCACCGTTCGCATGGTTCGACCGGTAACCGTCAGGACCCGGGCCGCGTCTTCAAGAACAAGAAGATGGCCGGTCACATGGGTGACAAGAACCGCACGCAGCAGAACCTCGAAATCGTGTCGACCGACGTCGAGCGCGGCCTGATCTTCGTCAAGGGCTCAGTGCCCGGCTCGAAGGGTGGCTGGCTGATCGTCAAGGACGCGGTCAAGGTTTCGCGCCACGCGGACGCCCCGTTCCCCGCCAGCATCAAGGCGGCCGCCAACAACAACGCTTCTGCCGAGCCTGCTCCGGAAGCCACCGAGAGCCAGGAGGGCTAAGTCGTGAAGGTCAAGGTTCAATCCTTCGCCGGCACCGACGCCGCGGACATCGAGCTCAACGACGAGGTCTTCGGCCTCGATCCGCGCGCCGACATCCTGCACCGCGTTGTGACCTGGCAGCTGGAAAAGCGTCGCGCCACCGCGCGCGGCACCCGTGAGCGCGCCGATGTCGCGCGTTCGGGCAAGAAGCTCGGTCGCCAGAAGGGCGGCGGTGTCGCTCGTCACGGCGATCGTCGGGCCCCCGTCTTCATCGGCGGTGGTAAGGCGCACGGCGCTCGCGTCCGCGACTTCAACCCGGGCCTGAACAAGAAGGTTCGCGCTCTGGGTCTGAAGATGGCGCTGTCGAGCCATGCCAAGGCGGGTTCGCTGATCGTGATGAACGATCTGGCGGTCGCTGGTAACAAGACGAAGACGCTGCAGGGCGATCTGGTGAAGCTCGGCTTCGGCAAGACCGCGCTGGTCATCGATGGCGACGCCGTCGAAACGTCGTTCGCGCTGGCCGCAGGCAACCTGAAGGAAATCAACATCCTTCCGGCCGCTGGCGCCAATGTCTACGACATTCTGAAGCATGACACCCTGGTGCTGACGCGCTCGGCTGTCGAAAAGCTGGAGGCCCGTTTTAATGGCTAAGCAGCAGAAGGCGGTCGATCCGCGTCATTACGACGTGATCGTTGCGCCGCACATCACCGAGAAGGCGACGCTCCTCAGCGAGCACAACGCCGTGGTGTTCAAGGTCGCTTCGGGCGCTACCAAGCCCGAGATCAAGGCGGCCGTCGAGGCTCTGTTCGACGTGACCGTCACCGGCGTGAACACGATCGTCCAGAAGGGCAAGACGAAGCGTTGGAAGGGTGCTCCCTATCAGCGTTCCGACATGAAGAAGGCGATCGTCACCCTCAAGGACGGTCAGTCCATTGACGTGACGACGGGGATCTGAGGCGATGGCACTCAAGCATTATAACCCGACGAGCCCGGCCCGCCGTGGCCTGATCCTCGTCGACCGCTCGGCGCTCTGGAAGGGCGCGCCCGTCAAGGCGCTCACCGAAGGCAAGCGCAAGACCGGCGGCCGCAACAACAAGGGCCATGTGACCAGCCGCGGTATCGCGGGCGGCCACAAGCAGCGCTATCGCTTCATCGACTTCAAGCGTCGCCAGTGGGACGTCGAGGGCACCGTGGAGCGGATCGAATATGATCCCAACCGCACCGCTTTCATCGCGCTCATCAACTATGGCACCGACGAAGCCGGCAAGGTTGACCAGTCCTACATCATCGCGCCCCAGCGTCTGGCTGTTGGCGATAAGGTGATCGCGGGCAAGAAGACCGACGTGAAGCCGGGCAATGCCATGGAGCTGGGCCAGATGCCGGTCGGCACGATCGTCCACAACGTCGAGATGAAGCCCGGCAAGGGCGGTCAGATCGCACGTTCGGCCGGCACCTATGTGCAGGTCGTGGGCCGCGACAAGGGCATGGTCATCGTCCGTCTGAACTCGGGCGAGCAGCGCTACATCCATGCGAACTGCATGGCGACCGTCGGCGCGGTGTCGAACCCCGACAACGGCAACACCAACCTGGCGAAGGCCGGTCGCAACCGTTGGAAGGGCCATCGTCCGCTGACCCGCGGTGTTGCGAAGAACCCGGTCGACCACCCGCACGGCGGTGGTGAAGGCCGGACCTCGGGCGGCCGTCATCCGGTCACCCCGTGGGGCAAGCCGACGAAGGGTGCGCGCACTCGTCACAACAAGGCGACGGACAAGATGATCATCCGTAGCCGTCACGCCAAGAAGAAGGGCTAACACGCAATGGCTCGTTCCGTTTGGAAGGGTCCTTTCGTGGACCTCCATCTCCTGAAGAAGGCCGAAGTGGCTCAGGATGCTGGCAATCGCGCAGGTCCGATCAAGACCTGGTCGCGTCGCTCGACCATCCTGCCGTCGTTCGTCGGTCTGACCTTCAACGTCTACAACGGTCGCAAGTTCGTTCCCGTCTCGGTGAACGAGGACATGGTCGGCATGAAGCTCGGTGAATTCGCGCCCACGCGCTACTTCCCCGGTCACGCTGCCGACAAGAAGGGTAAGCGCTGATGTCGAAGCCCGCATCCCCCCGCAAGGTCGGTGACAAGGAAGCGCTGTCGGTCGGCACGCAGATCCGTGGTTCGGCGCAGAAGCTGAACCTGGTTGCAGCGCTCATCCGCGGCAAGAAGGTCGGCGACGCGATGAACATCCTCGCCTTCTCGACGAAGGCGATGGCCGTCGACGCGCGCAAGGTGCTCGCCTCGGCGATCGCCAATGCCGAGAACAACCACAACCTCGACGTCGACGCCCTCGTCGTCGCCGAGGCGTCGGTCGGCAAGTCGATCACCATGAAGCGTTTCGCGACGCGCGGTCGTGGCAAGTCGACCCGCATCCTGAAGCCGTTTTCGCGGCTCCGCATCGTCGTCCGCGAGCAGGAAGAAGCATAATGGGTCAGAAGAGCAATCCGATCGGCCTGCGTCTCCAGATCAACCGTACCTGGGACAGCCGCTGGTTCGCCGAAGGCCATGACTATGGCCGCCTGCTGCTGGAGGATCTGAAGATCCGCCAGTTCATCATGAAGACGCTGCCCCAGGCCGCGATCTCGAAGGTCGTTATCGAGCGTCCGGCCAAGCTGTGCCGCATCTCGATCTTCGCGGCGCGTCCGGGCGTGATCATCGGCAAGAAGGGCGCCGACATCGAAAAGCTTCGCAAGAAGCTGGGTTCGATGACCTCGTCCGACGTGTCGCTGAACATCGTCGAAATCCGCAAGCCCGAGATCGACGCCAAGCTCGTCGCCCAGGGCGTGGCCGACCAGCTGGAGCGCCGTATCGCGTTCCGTCGCGCCATGAAGCGTGCGGTGCAGTCCGCGCTCCGTCTGGGCGCCGAAGGCATCCGTATCACCTGCGGCGGCCGTCTGGGCGGCGCGGAAATCGCGCGTACCGAATGGTATCGTGAAGGCCGCGTTCCGCTGCACACGCTGCGTGCGAACGTCGACTATGCCGAAGCGCAGGCCCACACCGCTTATGGTGTGTGCGGCGTGAAGGTGTGGATCTTCAAGGGCGAGATCCTGGGCCATGACCCCATGGCGCAGGACCGGCTGATGATGGAGGCTCAGACCTCCGGCGTGCGCCCGGCGCGCGACGATCATCGCCGCTAAGGATCAAAGAACATGCTGCAACCAAAGCGCACCAAGTTCCGCAAGGCCTTCAAGGGCCGCATCCACGGCGATGCGAAGGGCGGCACCAGCCTGAACTTCGGTTCCTATGGCCTGAAGGCCATGGAGCCGGAGCGTATCACGGCTCGCCAGATCGAGGCGGCTCGCCGCGCGATCACGCGTCACATCAAGCGCCAGGGGCGTTTGTGGATTCGTATCTTCCCGGACGTGCCCGTCTCGTCGAAGCCTGCCGAAGTCCGCATGGGCTCGGGCAAGGGTTCGCCGGAATTCTGGGCCGCCCGCGTGAAGCCCGGTCGCATCCTGTTCGAGCTCGACGGTGTCGACGGCCCGCTGGCCGCCGAGGCATTCGAGCGCGCGGCGATGAAGCTGCCCATCAAGACCAAGGTCGTTGCCCGCCTGGGCGACACCTCGCACCTCGGAGGCGAGTAATGGCCAAGACTGAATATACCGGCCAGAGCGACGACCAGCTCGTCGAGGCGCTGGGCAACCTGAAGCGTGAGCAGTTCAACCTGCGCTTCCAGGCGGCCACGAGCCAGCTCGAAAAGCCCAGCCGGGTCAAGGAAGTCCGTCGCGACATCGCGCGGATCAAGACCATTCAGGCGCAGCGCACCGCTGCGGCTGCCAAGTAAGGACCGAGACACATGCCGAAGCGCGTGCTGACCGGGGTGATTGTCTCGGACAAGACCGACAAGACGGTCGTCGTCAATGTGGAGCGGAAGGTTAAGCACCCCCTCTACGGCAAGATCATCCGTCGGTCGAAGAAGTATCATGCTCACGATGAGAGCAATGAGTACAAGGCCGGTGAGACGGTGCGGATCGAAGAGACCGCCCCGATCTCCAAGCTGAAGACCTGGAAGGTCGTCGAGCGGGTCGATACCCACCTGACGCCCGAGCGGGCCTCGGCCGAAGGCTAAAAGCCCTTGATTGCGTGCCCCGCTTCTCCGTCAAGGGAGGGGCGGGGTTCGGAATGAAGGCCGTCCCTTCGGGGGCGATGAGCGGATTGGTCGAAAGGGCGGGGCGACTCGCTTGCCTTTCGCACCAGGAGTGGCTATGGGGCCTCTCCCCCTGGCGCAGCAGCCCTGCGCCGGGGGTCGTTTTTTAAGGCGGGGTCGGGTCGGTATCCACCCCAGAAGAGAGAAGGAAGCGGATCCATGATCCAGATGCAGTCCAATCTCGACGTCGCGGACAACAGCGGCGCGAAGCGGGTGCAGTGCATCAAGGTGCTGGGCGGCTCGAAGCGCCGTACCGCATCGGTCGGCGACATTATCGTCGTCAGCGTCAAGGAAGCGCAGCCGCGTGGCCGCGTGAAGAAGGGCGACGTTCACCGCGCTGTGATCGTGCGTACCGCCAAGGACATCCGCCGCGCCGACGGTTCGGTGATCCGTTTCGACGGTAACGCCGCCGTGCTGGTCAACAAGAACGAGGAGCCGATCGGCACCCGTATCTTTGGCCCGGTCGTGCGTGAGCTTCGCGGTAAGAAGCACATGAAGATCATCTCGCTGGCGCCGGAGGTTTTGTAATGGCCGCTGCACGCATCAAGAAGGGTGACAAGGTCATCGTCCTGTCCGGCAAGGACAAGGGCAAGACCGGCACCGTGTCGCTGGCGATGCCGAAGGACGGCAAGGTCGTCGTGGACGGCGTGAACATCGCCACCCGTCACCGCAAGCCGACCCAGGCGAACCCGCAGGGTGGCCTGGAGCGCACGGCTGCTCCGCTGCACATCTCGAAGGTTGCGCACGTGACCGCCGATGGCAAGCCGACCCGCGTCCGTTTCGAGACGCAGGATGGCAAGAAGGTCCGCGTGGCCGTCAAGACCGGGGAGAAGATCGATGGCTGATTACAAGCCCCGCATGAAGGCTATCTACGAGGATAGCATCATCAAGGCGATGACCGAGAAGTTCGGTTACAAGAACGTCAACGAGATCCCCCGGATCGAGAAGATCGTGCTCAACATGGGCGTGGGCGAAGCGACGCAGGACAAGAAGCGCGTCGACCAGGCCGCCTCCGAGATGGAGCTGATCGCCGGTCAGAAGCCCGTCATCACCAAGGCGAAGAAGTCGATCGCGCAGTTCAAGCTGCGTGAAGGCATGCCGATCGGTGTGAAGGTCACGCTGCGTCGCGAGCGCATGTACGAATTCCTGGACCGCTTCATCACGATCGCGCTGCCGCGCGTTCGCGACTTCCGCGGCCTGAATCCGAAGTCCTTCGACGGTCGCGGCAACTATGCCTGCGGCATCAAGGAACAGATCATCTTCCCCGAAATCAACTATGACCGCATCGACAAGGTGCGCGGCATGGATGTGATCGTGACCACCTCGGCGAAGACCGACGACGAAGCGCGCGAGCTGCTGCGTCTCTTCGGCTTCCCGTTCCCCAAGGAAGACGCTGCCGACGAGAAGAAGGCGGCGTAACCGGACTGCCCCCTCTCCACGCCGGGGAGGGGGTCCTTACAGAAAGAGCTTAAGTCCATGGCGAAACTGAGTTCAATCAATAAGAACGAGAAGCGTCGCCTTCTCGTCAAGAAGTATGCGGGCAAGTACGCGAAGCTCAAGGCGATCGCGAACGACCAGAGCCTCGATGAGACCGAGCGTCTGATCGCGCGCCTGAAGATGGCCGAGATCCCCCGCAACGGCAATCCGACCCGTATCCGCAATCGCTGTGAGATCACCGGTCGTCCGCGTGCGTATTACCGCAAGTTCCGTCTCGCTCGCGTCATGCTGCGTGAACTGGCCAACAAGGGCCAGATCCCCGGCGTCACCAAGTCGAGCTGGTAAGGACCATTTGAGATGGCAGTGACCGATCCCCTGGGTGACTTGCTCACCCGCATCCGCAACGGCCAGCGCGCGCGCAAGGACTCCGTCCTGACGCCTGCGTCGAAGCTGCGCGCCCGCGTGCTCGACGTGCTTCAGCGCGAGGGCTATATCCGTGGCTACAGCGAAGAGCAGATGGGCCCCGCGGCCGGCATCCGCATCGAGCTGAAGTATTTCGAAGGCCAGCCCGCGATCAAGCACGTCGCGCGCGTGTCGAAGCCCGGCCGCCGTATCTATTCGGGCGCGCAGGATCTTCCCCGCGTTCGCAACGGCCTGGGCATCACCATCGTGTCGACGCCGCGTGGCGTTCTGTCGGACGCCGAAGCGCGTGAGCAGAACGTCGGTGGCGAAGTCCTGGCGGAGGTGTTCTGATGAGCCGCATCGGTAAGAAGGCGGTCCCGGTTCCGGCCGGCGTCACCGCAACCATCGCCGACAAGGTGCTGAGCGTGAAGGGTCCCAAGGGTACCCTCTCCATGCCGCTCGCCGACGAGATCACCTATGACGTCCAGGCGGACGCCATTGCGGTGCAGCCTGCCAACGCCACGAAGCGCGCTCGCGCGTTCTGGGGCATGCAGCGCACCATGGTGCAGAATCTCGTCACCGGCGTGACCGCAGGCTTCTCGAAGAAGCTGGTCATCACCGGCGTCGGCTACCGCGCCGCCGCGCAGGGCAAGACCCTGAAGCTGCAGCTCGGCTACAGCCACGACGTCAACATCGACGTGCCGGAAGGCCTCGAGGTGAAGACGCCGGACGCCACCACCGTCGAAATCAGCGGTGCGGACAAGCAGAAGGTCGGCCAGCTGGCCGCCGAGATCCGCCGCTGGCGTAAGCCCGAGCCGTATAAGGGCAAGGGCATCAAGTACGACGGCGAGTTCATCTTCCGCAAGGAAGGGAAGAAGAAGTAATGACCAAGGGTCTCTCTCTTTTCGAGAAGCGCCGTCGGCGCAACCGTACCGCGCTGCGTGCGCGGGCCGGCACCCGTCCGCGCCTGTCGGTGCATCGCTCGGGCAAGCACATCTATGCCCAGGTGATCGACGACGAGGCAGGTCGTACCGTGGCTTCGGCCTCGACGCTGGAGAAGGACGCACGCGGCCAGTCGGGCGCGAACGTCGCAGCGGCGAGCGAAGTCGGCAAGCGCGTGGCCGAGAAGGCCAAGGCCGCCGGTGTCACGCAGGTCGTTTTCGACCGTGGCGGCTTCCTGTTCCACGGTCGCGTCAAGGCGCTGGCCGAGGCGGCACGCGAAGCGGGATTGGAGTTCTAATATGGCTGACGAGAACAACGTGGCCGTTGCCGGTGCCGAAGGCGCTGCGCAGGACGCGACCCAGGGTCGTGGTCCCCGGGGCGGCCGTGGCCGTGGTCCGGGCGGCGGTGACCGCGGCCGTGGTGGCCGTGACGGCAACCGTGGTCGTCGCGACGACCGTCGCGGCAACCCCGAGGAGCAGGGCGAAGAGCTGATCGAAAAGCTCGTCCACATCAACCGCGTCTCGAAGACCGTGAAGGGTGGTAAGCGTTTCGGCTTCGCCGCGCTCGTCGTGGTCGGCGATGGCAAGGGACGTGCGGGCTTCGGTCATGGCAAGGCGCGCGAAGTGCCGGAAGCCATCTCGAAGGCGACGGCTGCCGCCAAGAAGGCGATGGTCCGCGTTCCGCTGAAGGACGGTCGCACGCTGCATCATGATGGCAACGGCCATTTCGGTGCGGGCCGCGTGACGGTGCGTTCGGCTCCGCAGGGTACCGGCATCATCGCCGGTGGTCCGATGCGCGCCATCTTCGAATCGCTCGGCGTTGCCGACGTGGTGACGAAGTCGGTCGGTACGTCGAACCCGTACAACATGATCCGTGCCACCTTCGAGGCGCTGGGCGAGCAGACCTCGCCCAAGTCGGTGGCGCAGCGTCGTGGCAAGAAGATCGCCGACCTGCTGGGTCGCGGTCACGGTGCCACCCAGCAGACTGCCGAGGCGGAAGCCGCGGCCGTCGTGGAGTAAGCGACCATGGCTACCATCAAGATCAAGCAGACCGGTTCGCCGATCCGCCGCACCAAGGACCAGCGCGCGACCCTCGTCGGCCTGGGCCTGAACAAGATGCACAAGGTCTCCGAGCTTCAGGACAGCCCTGAAGTCCGCGGCATGATCCGCAAGGTGCAGCACATGGTTCAGGTGGTGGACTGAGCTCTGTCCTCAAGACAGACTCATATCCGTCACATTGAACAGTGACAAACACGGGGAAGGGGGCTATGCGGCCCCCTTCCTTTTATCTAGCGGCCGTGATTCTTCGGAGTGACGGCCATGCGCGAAACAAGCGAAAGCGAGTGCAAATCATGAAGCTGAACGAACTTTTCGACAACCAGGGTGCCCGCAAGTCCAAGATCCGCGTCGGTCGCGGTATCGGTTCGGGCAAGGGCAAGACCGGTGGTCGCGGCGTCAAGGGCCAGAAGAGCCGTGAGGGCGTGTCCATCGCGGGCTTCGAGGGCGGTCAGATGCCGCTCCACATGCGTCTGCCGAAGCGTGGCTTCAACAACATCTTCGCCAAGGACTATGCCGAGGTGAACCTGGGCGCGATCCAGAAGGCGATCGACTCGGGCAAGCTGAAGACCGACGGCACGATCGATCACGCCGCGCTGAAGGCCGCTGGCCTGGCCCGTGGCGGCAAGGATGGCGTGCGTCTGCTCGGCAAGGGCGAGCTGACCACCAAGCTGTCGTTCGTCGTGCAGGGCGTGTCGGCCTCGGCGCGTGAAGCGGTCGAAAAGGCCGGTGGTTCGGTCGACGTGCCGCACGTCGTGCCCGCCGCCGAAAAGGCCGCCGCGAAGAAGGGCCAGACCCGCGCCGCGAAGCTCGCCGCCAAGGCCTGAACCGGATAAAGTCCGCCGCTGTCACGGGGCAAATGCCACACGGACAGCGGCGGATTTTTCATCCGGGTTAGACAAGCGCGTCTTCGCGCCTATATGAGCGGCGGGGCGGTTCAAAACGCATCCCGCCGTTTTTCGTTTCCAGGATAACGCAACAGCTATGGCATCCGCAGCCGACCAGATGGCGCAAAGCATCAGCCTGGCGAAATTCGCCAAGGCCACCGACCTCAAGAAGCGGCTGTGGTTCACGATCGGCGCGCTGATCGTCTTCCGCCTGCTCAGCTATGTTCCGCTGCCGGGCGTCGACCCGACCGCGCTGGGCCTGCTGAGCCAGAAGACCACGGGCGGCGTGCTCGACTTCTTCAACACCTTCTCGGGCGGCTCGCTCAGCCGCATGTCGCTGATCGCGCTGGGCGTGATGCCGTACATTACGGCGTCGATCGTCGTGCAGCTCGCGACCTCGCTGAGCCCGCAGCTCGCCGCCATCAAGAAGGAAGGCGAGAGCGGCCGCAAGAAGCTGAATCAGTATACGCGCTACGGCACGGTGCTACTGACCGCGATCCAGGGCTATTTCATCGCCGCCGGGCTCGAGACGCTGGGCGCCAGCCAGGGCATCCAGGCGGTGATCGAACCGGGCATGACCTTCCGCATTGCGGCGGTGATCTCGCTGATCGGCGGTACCATGTTCCTGATGTGGCTGGGTGAGCAGATCACCAGCCGGGGCATCGGTAACGGCGTCTCGCTGATCATCATGGCGGGCATCGTCGCCCACCTGCCGACGACACTCATCAACCTGCTGGAAGGCGGGCGTTCGGGCAGCATCGATCCGGTGCGCCTGATCCTTATCATCCTGGCGGTCGTCGTCCTCGTCCTGTTCATCTGTTTCATGGAGCGCGCGCAGCGCCGCATCCTGATCCAGTATCCGAAGCGCGCGACGCAGCGGGGCATGCAGGCGGATCGCAGCCACCTGCCGCTGAAGATCAACACTGCGGGGGTGATCCCTCCGATCTTCGCCTCGTCGCTGTTGCTGATGCCGCTGACCATCTCGCAGTTTGCGGGCCAGCGTGTGGCGGGTGAGAGCCGCTGGGGCGACTTCATCATCAGCCTCAACCAGTATCTGCAGCACGGCAGCCCCGTGTACATGCTGCTCTACGGCGCGGGCATCATCTTCTTCTCGTTCTTCTACACCGCGGTGGTGTTCAACCCGGAAGAGACGGCCGACAACCTGAAGCGCTATGGCGGGTTCATCCCCGGCATCCGTCCGGGCAAGAACACCGAGACCTATCTCGATTATGTGCTGACCCGTATCACGGTCATCGGTGCGGCCTATCTGACGATCATCTGTCTGCTGCCCGAATATCTGGTCTCGGCGCTGCAGATCCCCTTCTATCTAGGTGGCACCAGCCTGCTGATCGTCGTCAACGTGACGATGGATACGGTGACCCAGATCCAGAGCCACTTGCTCGCGCATCAATATGGCGATCTGATCAAGAAGGCGAAGCTGAAGGGCGGTCGCCTGCGCTGATCGCGCAGGTGGTTTCAGGGACAAGAAGGGGAGAGTGACGTGGGCGTGAACATCATCCTGCTGGGTCCGCCGGGGGCGGGCAAGGGAACCCAGGCGCAGCGGCTGGTGGCCAATCGCGGCATGGTGCAGCTGTCGACCGGCGACATGCTGCGTGCTGCGGTGAAGGCGGGCAGCCCCGTCGGGCTCCAGGCCAAAGCGGTGATGGACGCGGGCGAGCTGGTGTCGGACGCGATCGTCTCGGCGCTGATCGGCGAGCGGCTCGACCAGGCCGATGCCGAAGGCGGCGCGATCTTCGACGGCTATCCCCGCACCGCCGCCCAGGCCGAGGCGCTCGACATGCTGCTGGCCGAGCGTGGCAAGACGCTGGACCATGTCATCGAGCTGGCGGTGGACGAGGATGCGCTGGTCGAGCGAATCACCGGCCGCTTCACCTGCGCCTCGTGCGGCGCGGGCTATCACGACAGCTTCAAGCCGACCCAGGTCGAGGGCGTCTGCGACGTCTGCGGCTCGACGGAGTTCAAGCGTCGCCCGGACGACAATGCCGAGACGGTGCGCACGCGCATGGCGGAATATCGGGCGAAGACGGCGCCGATCCTGCCGATTTATGAAGCGCGCGATATCGTGACCCGGGTCGACGGCATGGCGGCGATGGATGAGGTGGGCGCGGCGATCGACGCGGTGCTCGACCGCTGATCCTCGGTTCGATCGGATTTCAGGAGGGGCGCGGCCGAAAGGCGGCGCCCCTTTTTTCGTTACATCCCGAAAGAAACTTTTTGTAAAAAGCCCCTCTCCCGGCAGGGGGAGGGGTGGGGAGGGGCAGGGCCGCGAAGACTGGTCTCGGTGAGACCTTAAGCCCTCCCCCATCCCCTCCCGCCTGCGGGAGGGGAGCGGCCAAGGGCCATCGTTGGAAGCGTTCTGGGTGCAGAGAGGCGGACGGCTTCGGCGGAACACGCCAAACGTCTCGCCCGCATCAGGGAACCGGCCTACACCGCTTCTCATGACCGTGCCGATCGCCGACTATTACCGCCACTTGACCGTCGACTTGCGCCGCTCGGACCATACAGTGCGCGCCTATGTCACGACGGCGGAGCGGCTTTGCGCTTTTCTCTCCGAACATTGGGGAGAGGCCATTGACGGCGCAGCGCTGGCCCGCATTACTGCCGCCGACCTCCGGGCCTATCTGGCGCGACGTCGGGGCGAGGGGCTGGCGGCGTCCTCGACCGCGCGGGAATTGTCGGCGGTGCGGACCTTCCTTCATTGGGCCGGCGTTGAGCCGCCCGCCCTGAAGGGACCTCGCCGCAAGCGCAGCCTGCCGCGCCCCCAGTCACCCGCCGACATCATGGCGCTGGGCGAGGATATGGGAGACCATGCCGCCGAGCCGTGGATCGCGGCGCGGGACTGGGCGGTGCTGCTGCTGCTTTATGGCGCGGGCCTACGCATCGGGGAGGCGTTGGCGCTGACCGCCGATATCCTGCCGTTGGGCGAGACGATCCGGGTGACGGGCAAGCGCGGCAAGACCCGGATCGTCCCGCTGCTCCCTGAACTGCGCTCCGCGATAGAGGCCTATGCCGCGCAGAGCCCCTATCCGTTGATCCCGAACGAAGCGCTGTTTCGGGGCGCGAAGGGCGGTCCGCTATCGCCCGCAATCATCCGGCGGGCGGTGCAGGGCGCGCGCGAGCGGTTGGGGCTGGGCGGGCGGACGACGCCGCATGCGTTGCGGCACAGCTTCGCGACGCACCTGCTGGGTCGCGGAGCGGATTTGCGGCAACTCCAGGAACTGCTCGGCCATGCCAGCCTCAGCTCGACCCAGATTTATACGGCGGTCGATGCCGCGCATCTGCTCGACGTGTACCGGACCGCACACCCGCGCGCCTGATTACCGTTTGCCGTGGGGCTTCCAGGTGACCACGCGCCAGAGATAGCCGATGACGATCGCCACCGTCATCGCGATGGCCGCCGGGCCGATATAGCGGTTGATCGCCTCGAAGTTCGATCCCAGCCACAGTCCGGCATAGGCGAGGATCACGTTCCAGATCGTGCTGCCCGCAAAGGTCCAGAGCAGGAACTTGCCCAAGGGCATCCGCGTGATCCCCGCAGGCAGCGAGATCAATGTGCGGAACGCGGGCATGAAGCGAAAGACGAACACCACCCAGCCGCCATGCCGAACGAAGAACAGGTGCAGCCGCTCGACATCGCGCCACTCCATGGTCAGCCACCGGCCATGCTTGTCAATGAACGGGCGGAAGCGCTCATAGCCGATATAGCGCCCGACCGCGTACCAGGCGTAATTGCCCGCCGTCGTCCCGGCCGTGCCCCAGAGGATCAGCGGGATCATCTCCATCTGCCCGCGCGCCACCGCCATGCCGCCCAGGCCCATGATGACCTCGGACGGGATCGGCGGTATGATATTTTCCAGCGCCATCAGCAGGAAGATGCCGAAATAGCCGCCCCAGGCGATCAGGTTGAGAATGAAATCGGTCATGCGTGCAGGGATGTACCGATGAGGGCAGGGGCGGTTCCCGTAGACGGCCTGGGCACTCGGCGAAAGAGCCGGACCGACTGATGACGCCGCTTGACGGAACCGGCGGGTTGCGCGAACCCGCTGGCCATGGCCGATACACCCAAAACGTCGGAGACGAAGGACACGCTGCGCTTCTTCCTGAAGCTGGCCCTGTTCGTCTTCATCCTGCGCAGCTTCATCGTGACGTCGTTCGTCATCCCCTCGGAATCGATGCTGCCGCGCCTGTTGATCGGCGACTATCTGTTCGTGACCAAGTGGAATTACGGCTATTCGCGCTGGTCGCTGCCCTTCGGCCTGCCGCTGCTGCCTGGCCATATCCTGGGCCGTGCGCCGACACGCGGCGATGTCGTGGTGTTCCGCTCGCCGGGGCCCGACGATCATGACGTCATCAAGCGGGTGATCGGCCTGCCCGGCGATACGATCCAGGTGACGAACGGTCAGGTGATCCTGAACGGTCGCCCGATCCCCAAGCAGCGCGTCGCCGACTTCGTCCTGCCGCTGACCCCCAATTTCGGCTTCAAGGAGTGCGGACCGTTCGTCGACACGGTCGATGGCAAGCCGGTCTGCCGCTATGCCCGGTTCCGCGAGACGCTGCCGAACGGCAAGACCTATGACGTGCTCGACCAGGGCAACTTCCCCGACCGCGACGATACGGTTCTCTACAAGGTGCCAGAGGGCCATGTCTTCCTGATGGGCGACAATCGCGACGACTCCGCCGACAGCCGGTTCGCGCCGCCCCAGGGCATGGGCATGATCCCGATGGAGCGGCTGGAAGGGCGCGCCGCGATCACCTTCTTCTCGACCGATGGCTCGGCCGAGTGGATCAAGCCCTGGACCTGGGTATCGGCCGCGCGCTGGAACCGGATCGGAGAAGGGTTTTGAGCGCGGTCGATGACTGGCTGGCGCAGGTTCTGGGCCGGGCGCCCAAGGATAGCGTCCCCTTTCACCGGGCACTGACCCATGGCAGCCAGGCGGCCGAGAATTACGAGCGGCTGGAGTTTCTGGGCGACCGGGTGCTGGGTCTGGTCATGGCCGAATGGCTGTGGGAGCAATTCCCGACCGAGCCCGAGGGGCAGTTGTCGCGTCGGCTCAATTCGCTGGTGACCGGCGCGGTCTGTGCGGAGGTTGCGCGGGACCTGGGCGTGCGCAATCACTTGCGCCTCGGCAAGCAGGCACGCGACGACGGCGCGTCGGACAGCGACAATGTGCTCGGCGACGTGATGGAGGCGCTGATCGGTGCCTGGTATCGCGAGGCGGGGCTGGACGCGGCGCGCGCCTTTATCCGCCGGGCCTGGGGCGACCGAGTGCACTCGCAAGGCAAGGCACCGCAGCACCCTAAATCGGCGCTGCAGGAATGGGCCGCCGCGCATAATCGCAAGGCCCCGGAATATGTGGTGACGGACCGCTCGGGCCCGCATCATGCGCCGCGCTTCACCGTGACGGTGCGGATCGGTCGCACGGCGGAAGCCAGCGCGACGGGAGCCAACAAGCAGGAAGCCGAGACGGCCGCCGCCAAGGCGTTGTTGGCGAAGCTGAAGGCTTAAACCCTGCGTTCCCCGGCGAAGGCCGGGGTCCAGTTTCTATGCACTATCGAGAACGATATCTGTCTGGCGCGTTGGCGAACAGGCAGCTGTGTGGAATCTGGGCCCCGGCCTTCGCCGGGGAACAGATAGATTCATGACGCTGCTCGCTCGTTCACCGGACTCAGCGCCCCTTGGCCGCCGCGGCTTGTTTCTTGGCCTGCACCTTGGCGCGGTGATGGCCGATCGCGCAGCCCGCCGCCGCACCCAGCACGGCATGGCCCTTGCCGACGAAATGGCCACCGACGCCACCGACCGCCGCGCCCTTCAGGCAGCCCTTGGCCGAGGCAGGGCCCGCGACGGTCAGCAATGCAGCGGCCGACAGGGCGGTGATGAGGGTCTTCATGGCAACTCTCCTGGCTCTTGAAATCGTGGCTGGAAAAATGCGCGCGGGGGCGTGGCCGTTCCGTGATGCGACCATTACATTCCGTCCATGTGGGCTGGCCGTTGCGGGAAGGGGGCCGGACCTGTACCGCTGGGGCATGACTGAACAACGTTGCGGCCTCGTGGCCGTCGTCGGCGCGCCCAATGCCGGCAAATCCACCCTCGTCAATGCGCTGGTCGGCCAGAAGGTCGCCATCGTCAGCCCCAAGGCGCAGACGACCCGCGCCAAGCTGCTTGGCGTCGCGATCGAGGGGGATGCGCAGATCCTGCTGGTCGACACGCCCGGCATCTTCGAGCCCAAGCGCCGCCTGGACCGCGCGATGGTCGCCGCCGCTTGGGAAGGCGCGGAGGGCGCCGACATCCTGGCGCTGGTCGTCGACGGCAAGGGCGGCATCGGCCCCAAGGTCACCGCCATCGCCGAATCGATCGCGCACCGGCCCGAGCCCAAGCATCTGATCCTCAACAAGGTCGACATCGCCGACAAGGCGCGTCTGCTGGGTCATGCCGAGAAGCTGAACGCGGTCGTGCCCTTCGACGAAATCTGGTTCGTCTCGGCCCAGACCGGCGACGGCCTGCCCGAGCTGAAGGCGCATTTCGCCAAGCTGATGCCCGAGGGGCCGTGGCATTACCCCGAGGATCAGGTGTCCGACGCCACCGAACGCGCACTGGCCGCCGAGGTGACGCGCGAGCAGATCTATCTCCAGCTTCATGCCGAGCTGCCCTATGCCAGCGCGGTCGAGACCGAGGCCTATAAGGAGCGCGAGGACGGATCGGTCGAGATCCACCAGCAGATCCTGGTCGAACGCCCGACCCAGCGCGCCATCGTGCTGGGCAAGAATGGGGTGCGGATCAAGGAAATTGGGGCCAGGGCCCGCGAGGAACTGTCGCGCATCCTGGGGCACAAGGTTCACCTGTACCTGCATGTGAAGGTGAAGCCGGGCTGGGACGAGGATCGTTCGGTGTACAAGGATATCGGGTTGGATTGGGTGGACTGATTTTGTTTGGGTTGGGGGCTCGGTGAGACACCTTTGCCCTCCCCCATCCCAGTTTCAGGTAAACGATGCCCCGCATCGTTTAGGTCATGCCGGGGGCATGACCGACCTGAAACTCGCCTGCGGGAGGGGTGCGTTGTTAGGCAAGTGTCGGGTATAAGCCTCGCGACCATCGCTTATAGAAGCGTGACCCTTTGAGCGGGGCACGCCCCTCCCGCAAGCGGGAGGGGATGGGGGAGGGCAGGGGCTAGGCGGCAGACCCGCCAAGCCGCCCTAAAGCCCACTCCACCGCCTCCACTACCACCGGGTCAACATCCCCCAGCAACCCCTGCAACACCGGCACCAGCTCCGACGCGCCGCTATTTCCCGCCGCAATCGCGGCATTGCGCACCATCCGGTTGCGCCCGATCCGCTTGATCGGCGAACCCGAAAACACCTGCCGGAAACCGGCATCGTCCAGCGACAGCAAATCCCCTAGCTCCGGCGCGGTCAGCTCGGCGCGGGGGTGAAACGCCATGTTTGCCTGTGCGGCGGCCGCGAACTTGTTCCAGGGGCACACCGCCAGGCAATCGTCGCAGCCATAGATGCGGTTGCCCATCGCCGCCCGGAATTCCTCGGGGATTGGCCCGGCATGTTCGATCGTCAGATAGGAAATGCACCGCCGCGCATCGAGTTGGTAAGGTGCCGGAAACGCGTCGGTAGGGCAGGCCCGCTGGCACGCGTCGCACCGCCCGCAGGTGTCGCGCGCCACGGCATCGGGCTCCAGTTCCAGCGTGGTGTAGATCGCCCCCAGGAACAGCCAGCTGCCATGGTCCCGGCTGACGAGGTTGGTGTGCTTGCCCTGCCAGCCCAGCCCGGCCGCCTCGGCCAGCGGCTTTTCCATCACCGGCGCGGTGTCGACGAACACCTTCAGGTCGCACTTGGCCTCCTGCGCCAGCCAGCGGCCCAGCGCCTTTAGCTGGCGCTTCACCACATCGTGATAATCCGCGCCCTGCGCATAGACCGAGATGCGCCCGATCCGCCCCTGATCGGCCAGCCGCATCGGGTCCTCGGCGGGAGCATAGCTGACGCCCAGCGAGATGACGCTCTTCACCTCGGGCCACAGACTGGCGGGGCTCTGGCGCTGGTGCGCGCGGTCGGCCATCCAGATCATCGACCCGTGCCGTCCCTCGGCCAGCCATTGGTGCAGCCGCTCGACGGTTTTGGGCGCGGCGTCGGGATGGGTGATGCCGATCGAGGCGAAGCCCAGTTCGGCCGCCTTTGCCTTGATCCGGGTTTCCAGCTTGTCTTGCGCCACAAACGCCCGCTACCACAGGCGATCAGGGAGGGACAATCAGCGTGGAAAATCAGTGGGCGGTCAGCGCCTCGGGCCTCGCCAAGCGTTTCGGCGACCGGCGTGTCGTCGATGGGGTGGACATCGCTGTCCCGACCGGCGCGGTGTACGGTGTGCTCGGCCCCAATGGCGCAGGCAAGACGACGACGCTGCGCATGTTGCTGGGCATCATCGAACCCGATGAGGGGCAGCGGACGCTATTGGGTTATGCCCATCCGCGCGAGGCGAGCGATCTGGTCGGCTATCTGCCCGAGGAGCGGGGGCTGTACCCGGCGATGAAGGCGCGCGAGGCGATCGCCTTCATGGGTGCGCTGCGCGGGCTCGACTGGAAGACGGGTCGGGCGCGGGCGGGTGAGCTGCTCGAACAGGCCGGGCTCGGCCATGCCGCCGACAGCAAGATCCGCAAATTGTCCAAGGGCATGGCGCAGCTGGTCCAGCTGCTTGGCTCGGTCGTCCATCGCCCGAAGCTGCTGGTGCTGGACGAACCTTTCTCCGGCCTGGACCCCGTCAATCAGGAACGGCTGGAGGCGCTGATCCTGGGTGAGCGCGACCGGGGGGCGACGATCCTGTTCTCCACCCATGTCATGGCCCATGCCGAGCGGCTGTGCGACCGCCTGGCGATCATCGCGGGCGGGCAGCGGCGGTTCGAGGGGACGGTGGACGAGGCGCGCGGTACGCTGACCGCCCGGGTGCGCTATCGCCCGCGCGATCCCGACCGGGTGACACCCACCCTGCTGCCCGCCGATGCGGTGCGTGACGGGGCCGACTGGCGCTTTCCCCTGCCGGATGAGGGGATAGAGCCGGTGCTCGGTCGGTTGCTGGCGGCAGGAGCCGGTATTCTGAACCTGTCGATCGAGCGGCCCAGCCTGCACGAAGCCTTTGTCCGCATCGTCGGCGAACAGACTCCCCAGGAGAATGCGGCATGAGCCCGACCCGTCGGTTGATCCGCCAGACCATGACGATCGCGCGCCGCGATTTCGTCGCGACTGTCTTCACCCCCATTTTCCTGCTGTTCCTGTTCGCGCCGCTGATCATGGTGGCGTTCAGCACCGTCGGCGCGATGGGCGCGGCGCAGGCGGCCGACCATGGCGCCGACCGGGTGCGCATCGTCGCGATCGTCCCGGATACGCTCGCCCGGACGCTTGTCGAGGCGGACACCCGCACCCGCACGGTGTTTCGCCGCGACGAGGAGCCGCCCGAGCTGGTCACCCTCGCACCCGACGGAAACCCCGCCGCCCAGGCCCGCGCGGCGTTCGAGGCGAAGGATTATGACGCGACGGCGGTGCTGTACGGCCCGCTCGACCGACCGACGATCCTGTACGGCGCGCGCGGATCGCGGGCGGCCGATTATCTGGTTGTACTGGCCGGACAGGCACTGTCGGCCGAGCGGCTGGGCGGGCCCCTGCCTCGGATCGAGGCGACCAAGACCGCCTTTTCGCGCCAGCGTGCGACGCTGGGCGGGCAGAACCAGACCGCGTTCCTGGCGGTGTTTGGCGTGTTCTTCCTTACCCTGTTCCTGGCGGGGCAGGTCGTCGGCACCATGGCCGAGGAACGGTCGAACAAGGTGATCGAGGTGCTGGCCGCCGCCGTGCCGCTGGAGGCGGTGTTCCTGGGCAAGCTGCTCGGCATGTTCGGGGTAGCGGTGCTGTTCGTCACCTTCTGGGGCACGGTGCTCGGCCAGGTGACGAGCGTGTTGCCGCCCGCCTTTGCCGGGATGGTGGGGGAGCTGTCGCCGGCGGTCGGCCTGCCGATGTTCACCGTCCTGTTCGTCACCTATTTCACCATGGCCTATCTGCTGCTGGGCTCGGTGTTCCTGACGATCGGGGCGCAGGCCTCGACCATGCGGGAAATCCAGATGCTCTCGCTGCCGATCACCATCGTGCAGGTCGGCATGTTCACCCTGACGCTGAGCGGCCTGTCGCAGCCGGGTAGCTGGCTGGCGGTGGTTGCCGAAGTCTTCCCGCTATCCTCGCCTTTTGCGATGGCGGGCATGGCGGCGGCGAGCGACTCGCTGTGGCCGCATGCCGTGGCGCTGGCGTGGCAGGCGCTGTGGGTAGCGCTGTTCGTGACGCTGGGCGCACGACTGTTCCGGCGCGGGGTGCTGCAATCGGGGAGCGTCCGGCCGTTCTGGCGGCGCAAGGGGGTTTAAGCGGAAAGGAGAGTGGGCGTGCTTGCCGGTGCGCCGGGCCTTCCTATCTTAGGTGAATGACTGCATCCTCTTCTGATCGCCGCGCATTTCTTTCGCTGATGGGCCTGGGTACGCTGGGTATCGGCCTGTCCGCCTGCGGGCGTCAGGCCGATGCGGCCGAGCGCTTTCCCGTGGCCATGAGCGATGCTGCCTGGCGGCAGAAGCTCGGCCCGGCGGCCTATAATGTCCTGCGGCACGAAGGGACCGAGCGGCCCTATTCCAGTCCGCTCAACGGCGAACACCGCAACGGCATTTTCGCCTGCAAGGGCTGCGCGCAGCCTGTCTTCTCCTCGAAGACCAAGTTCGAGAGCGGCACCGGCTGGCCGAGCTTCTGGGCGCCGCTGCCCCGCGCGGTGGCGACGCGGAGCGATCGGTCGCTGATGATGGAGCGGGTGGAGGTGCATTGCAGCCGGTGCGGCGGGCATCTCGGCCATGTCTTCGATGACGGGCCCAAGCCGACGGGCAAGCGTTACTGCATGAATGGTGTGGCGATGACGTTTCGGGCGGCGTGAAGCAAGGCTAAGTTACGCCTGTCTTCGCAAGGAGTGGAAAGCCCGCGCTTACTCGACCGGAGCGGCGAAGGTCATGATGCCCGAAACCCGGCCATCGTTGCGCGAAGCGATTTCGGTGGCGGGCAGGTCGGCGGTGCCGCCCTTGTGGCCCGAATAGATGAAACCCTTGGTCGGATAGGCCGAGGTGCCCAGGCCGCCAGTCGGGCCGTACCAGACCTTGACCATCGACCAATCATTGTTCGGCGAGACGTCGATGGCGCGGACGTCACGCTCGATGCCGCCGCGACGCGACCAGTTGGCATGGGTCAGGAGGACTTCGCGGTCGCTGACGACCTTGCTGACCATGGCGACATGGCCGACGCGCATCCGGTGGGTGGCCTCGAAAGCGAGGACGGCGCCTTCCTGCGGGGTGTGGCCACGGTCGTAGCGACCCTGGGCCTGGCTCCACCAGGTGTTGGCGTTGCCGTGAAGATCGATGCCCGAAATCTCGCGAGCATAGGGCGCACACTGCCAGAACTGCGCGGCAGCGGGAGTGGCCATCATCAGGCCGCACGATGCCATCAGCGCGAATCGCACTGCAAATGCCTTGAACTTCACATGACCCCCCGGTCGGAATGTCGGTGTGAGTGTCGATTAACCGGGGCTAAACGGATTGGAAAGGCGAGCCGGAACCATATCCGGTGAACGGTGTTCGGGCGGCGGTGACCCGAAAATCACGCGGCGAAACGATTTTTTCGTTCCTCGTTTCGCCGCGCCAGGGGCTCGGCTTATCGTCCGAGCAGGCGATCCACCGTGACTTGGGTCACGGAATGATAGCCGGAGCGCGCCTTGTCATAGATTCGGCTGGCCAGCACCTTGCCCCATTCGCCCTGGCCCTGAAGCTGCTGGAACAACGGCGCGACGAACTTGCGACGGCCCTGTGAGGTCAGGAACTGTTCGGCCGAGGCTTCGGCGGGCTGATAGCGATTGGCGAGCGCGAGGCGCAGCCAGGCGAAGCGGATTTCGCTGTTGCCGGTCTCGTTCCAATGGAACCGCCCGTCGAGCGCGGCGAGCCGTTCGGCCGACAGCTGGCGGGGTAGCTGGTCGAGGAAGCGGACATATTCCTGCGTCGTCACTTTGTCCGGCACCGCTGATACCGGGCCACCGGCGGCGAACGCCTTGGCGGCCGCGTCGATCGCGGGGAAGGCGTCGGAGCGGACATGCACGGCGTTGGCGGGAATGCCGGGCTGATAGACCCATTGATCGACGCCGATTTTTTCCGCTTCGCCGGGCTTGAGCAGGTTCTTGCGCAGGTCCGCCAGGAAGCCCGCGCTCGTCTGCGGCTGGAAGGCATGGCGGTCGAAATAGCTCCGCAGATACGCGTCCCAGCGGGGGCGGCCGACCACGGACTCGATCGTCCGCAGGAAGGTCGCACCCTTGTCATAGGCGATCTGGGTCATGCCGTCATCGGGATCGCGGGCCGCGTTCAGGTCCAGGTGCAGCTTGGTGTCGGGCGATTGCGGGCCGCCCGCTTCCTTCACCGCGTTCTGCATGTCGGTCCAGGCGAGATCGGCCTCCATCGCGGCGCGGCGCTTGCCGTACATCGACTCCATGATCCGGTTCTCGAAATAGCTGGTGAAGCCCTCGTTCAGCCAGAAATCGTCCCAGGTCGCGTTGGTGACCAGATTGCCCGACCAGCTATGCGCCAGCTCGTGCGCGATCAGGCTGACGAGGCTCCGGTCTCCCGCCAGCACGGTCGGCGTCGCGAAGGTCAGCATGGGGTTCTCCATGCCGCCGAACGGGAAGCTGGGCGGTAGAACCAGCACGTCGTACCGGCCCCAGCGATAGGGGCCGTACAGTCCCTCGGCGGCGCTCACGAACTTGTCGAGCCCGGCAAATTCCCAGGCCGCTTTGTCCAGCATCGCGGGCTCGGTCCAGATGCCGGTGTGCGCGCTGAGCGGCTTGAACTTCAGGTCGCCGATCGCCAGCGCGATCAGATAGGGGGCGACGGGCTTGTCCATGCGATAGCTGGCGGTGTGGCGGCCGTCATTACATGGCGTCTCGCCGGTCCGCTCGCCGCTCATCACGACGGTCAGCGCGCAGGGGGCGTTGATCGTCGCGTCCCAGGTCTGGCGGATGCCCGGCGAATCCTGGGTCGGAATCCAGCTGCGGTTGAGGATCGCCTCACCCTGGCTGAACAGATAGGGCTGCTTCTTGCCCGCCGTCTGTTCGGGCGACAGCCATTGCAGCGCCTTCGCGCCGGGAACCGAGGCATAGGCGATCTTGACCGTGCGCTGGCCGTTCAGCGTGATGGTCAGGGGGGCGCCATGCACCTTGTCGACCGCACCGATGCTATAGGGCAGGGGGCGGTTCTGCGCGTCCGTCACCGCCACGATGCGCAGGCCGTTGTCGTCGACGACCAACGTCTTGGCATCGGGCTTCGCATCGACCGACAGGGTCGCGATCCCGCGCATCACATGGCTGTCGAAATCGGCATAGAGGTTCAGCGAGACATGGGTCACCCGCGCCTCCAGCGGCCGGGCATAGCTGTGCACGTCGCGCGCGTCGGCGCTGGTCAGCACGGGGGCCACCTGCGGGGCGGCAGCGGGGGATTGGGCGGCGAGCAGAATCGCCAGGGCGGCCAGGGACATGGGCACTCCGAATGGGACAGGATGATTGCACCATAGCCGGATTGCGGACGAATGGGAGGGCTCTGGACGGGGACGCCGCTCGTAACCAGTTAGGGACGATGGATGAAATGACGCTGGCCGTGGTCGGGATCGACTTTCCCAATGAGGACAAGGCGCGAAGTAATCGACGATTCGAATTGCTCGCCTCGTCGGCGGGCGACCCGGTAAGCCTCCGGCCCGAGCCGCGCAACCGGCATGATCCCCATGCCGTCGCCGTCTTCAGCGCGCGGGACGTGCAGGTCGGCTATCTCTCCGCCGAGCGGGCGCCGCTGATCGGTGCGCGCATGCGGCGCGGGGAGGAGGTGCGGGCCATCTATCAGGGCATGAAGGGCTCGGTGGCCTATATTCGGGTGCGCTTCGGCGGCGGGGAGCCGACGCTGCCGGTCGTGGCGGCGTCGTCACCCACGCCGGTGGAAGATGACTTCCATCCCGATCCCGAAGGACCCGACTGGGGCGCCTGACGCTGGCAACAAAAAAGGGAGCCGAAAACGGCTCCCTTTCCGTTCGCCCGGAACTGCTCCCAAGCGATGAAAGTCCGGGCGAGGTTGCCCCCGCCCAGAACGATCAGTTGCTGTCGGCGTTGTCGTCCTTGACGATCGCGACAACGCCGATGGCGACAACGCCAGCAGCGATCAGAGCAGCCAGGATGCCGCCGCCGGCCAGCTTGTTGCCCTTGGCGGTCGGAGCCGACGCGCGGACCGACTTCGAGACCGACAGGCTGGCGGCGGGGTTGGCCGGAGCGGCAGCAACCGGAGCAGCAACCAGAGCGGTGGCGGCAACAGCAGACAGGAACTTCATCATACTCATTCTCCCATGGCGAACGACCGCCAAGACGCGGTGGTGTTCTTCGTCCCGATAGCGCATACGCACGCACCGGTAAATTTGTTCCTGCACTGCACCAAATTTTTTGCAGATGCGTGGAACATTTTGCCACACTATCTTCGTGCTCATGATCCTAGTGCAGAGAATGGTGTGGGATTACCGGCGGATAGCGGCCGTTGCCAGTCCGGCAAAGATCAACGCTCCGCCGCCCGCACGCTGGGCCCAGGCCTGGGCGCGGGGCGAACGCAGCAATCCGCCCGCACTGGACGCGGCCCAGGCATAGCAGGAGTCGGTCAGCGCCAGGACGATCACGAACGTCGCGATCAGGACCGGCGCCTGCGTCCAATAGGGGCGCGACGGATCGATGAACTGCGGGGCAAAGGCGGCCAGGAACAGGATCGTTTTGGGGTGAAAGGTGCCGACGCCCAGATTGCCCAGAAACGCCGCACGCGGCGAGATCATGCGCGGACGAATCGCCACGGCATGGGCGTTCCGCGCACGCCACAGGCCCATCGCGCCGACGACGATCAGATAGACCGCTCCGGCCCATTTGAGCAGCCCGAACAAAAAGGTCGACGCGGCCAGCACCGCGCCCATGCCGAGTAGGCTGGCGGTCGAGGCGGCCAGATTGCCCAGCATCAGGCCGCCGACCGAGGCAAAGGCGGTCCGCCGTCCCGATCCGATGGCATAGCCCAGGATCGCCGCCACGCCCGGTCCGGGGATCAGCCCGATCACCAGTGTCGCCGCGACAAAGGCGAACCACAGATCGAGGCGCATCAGCGGCCGCCGTCGCGCCGGGTCAGCGCCGCGACGCAGCTCGCCCGGTCGATCGCGCTGCCATCGGGCTCGCGCGCGTCTAGATAGGTCACGCGCGGCTCACCACCGTCCTTGGGATAGAGATAGGCGTCGAGCACGCAGAAACTGCCCTGAAACTGCAGCTTGCGTGCGGCCCCTTCGCGAACATCGGCGTCGGGCGTGCCGAACAGCTTCGTCAGTCCGGCGGCGTCCTGACCGATCACCCGTTCCAGACCGACATGGGTATAGGGGACGGGAACCGGGGCCATGCCGCCGCGGACGGGGGCGGCGGTCTGGGGCACGGTACAGCCTGCCAGCACGACGAACGGCAGCAAGGCCAGCGCAGGGGTGCGGATCACGCGCGGGGTCTCCTGTGAAAGACATGGGTCGCCATGCTCGCGCCCAGAACGGGTGCGAGCAGATTGAGCCCCGGAACCACGAACAGGGCCGCCGCGGCAAGCCCCAGCAGGAAGCGGGCGGGCCCGGTTGCCTTGCGCCAGCGCCGCATCGCCGCGCGGTCCATATGCCGCGCCGCCACCATATCGCCCAGGTCGCGCGACAACAGCCAGGCATTGACCAGCAGGAATGCCGCCGCCGTACCCACCCCGGTTGCGAGCAGGACGATGTAGAGCGGCAGCAGGAGCAGGTTGATCGCGATGACCCGGGCCGCCGATCCCAGGCCCATCGCCATGCCCCGCGCCAGCGGCACGGGCCTCGCGGTCGCCAGCGCCTGAGGATAATGGCGCGCCTCGACCGCCGCGACGATGTCGTCGGCGAACACGCCCACCACCGCGACGGCCACCGCGCGAAAGGCGAGCCAGAGCGCCAGTATCTCGACCACAAGGGTCAGCGCCGTCGACCAGCCACCCGCCTGCGCGCCCAGCCATCCGGTCAGGGCCGCGCGCACGCTCCACCACAGCGCGACCCCGGCGGCGGCGAACAGCGCGAAGGTGACCGCGAGCGAGCGGATCAGCACCCGGCGGATCGCCGGATCACCGAGCTGGCCCAGCGACAGGAAAAACGCGCTTATCATGGTCCAGGGATGACGTGGTGCACGGCGCAAAGTCAATGCAGTGCGGCCGGGCGAGGGGGCCAGCTTGCGCGGGACAGGCACCCTGACTAGGGCGGCGTCATCACCTGATTATTTTCGGAGCCCGTTTCTTGACCAACCCCACCTATGACGTGGTGGCGATCGGCAATGCGATCGTCGACATCCTCAGCCCGGCCGAGGATGCTTTCATCGCCGAACAGGGCATGACGAAGGGCGCGATGCAGCTCGTCTTCTCGCCCGAGGAAGCCGATGCGCTCTATGCCAAGATGGGCCCCGGTCGCGAGATTTCGGGTGGCTCGGCCGCCAACACGCTGGCGGGCATGGCGGCACTGGGCGGCAAGACCGCGTTCATCGGCCAAGTCGCCGACGACCAGCTGGGCGAGGTCTTCGCGCACGACATTCGCGCGGCGGGCGTCAAGTTCGACACGCCGGTCCGTCCCGGCCAGCCGACGACCGCGCGCTGCATGATCTTCGTGAGCCCCGATGGCCAGCGGACGATGAACACCTTCCTCGGCGCGTCGCATTATCTGCCTGCCGAGGCGCTCGACAAGGCGCTGATCGCCGATGCGGCCTATCTGTATATCGAGGGCTATCTGTGGGACCCCGAAGAGCCGCGCGCCGCGATGCGTGCCGCCATCGACGTCGCCCGCGCGGCCGGGCGCAAGATCGCCTTCACCGCCTCGGCCGAGTTCGTCATCGACCGCCACCGCGCCGATTTCCATGCGCTGATCGACGGCGGCATGATCGACGTGATCTTCGCCAACGAGACCGAGATCGTCGCGCTGACCGAGACGGCGGACGTCGATGCGGCGATCGCTTCGCTGAAGGACAAGGTCGAGACGCTGGTTGTCACTCTCGCCGAAAAGGGCGCGCTGGCGCAGCGCGGGGATGAGCGGGTCACGGTGCCGGCCCATCCGGTCGACAAGGTCGTCGACACGACGGGCGCGGGCGATCTGTTCGCATCGGGCTTCCTCTATGGTCAGACCCATGGCCAGGACCTGAAGGCCTCGCTGACGCTGGGTGCTGCCTGTGCGGCCGAGATCATCAGCCATTTCGGTGCCCGGCCCCAGGTCGACCTGAAGGCCCTGGCCGCCAGCCTGTAAGGCTCGGGCATAAAGGCCAAATAAGAAGGCCCGGAGGATCGCTCCTCCGGGCCTTTTTCGTGTCTTCGCGAAAGCCGATCAGCGATCGAGCGGCTTCGCGACTTCCGGCTGCATCGCGGGATCGTCCACCACGTCCAGCATGCCGCGACCGACATAGCTGCGCTTGCGGCTGTAGAGGAAGTAGATCGCCAGGCCGATCGCGCCCCAGCCCGGCAGGACCAGGATCGCGACCAGCGGCAGCGAGAAGTACAGATACGCGCAACCGAGCATCGCGGCAGGCGCAACGATGAACACGGCGGGCGTGCGGAACGGACGCTTGCGCGTCGGATCGGTCTTGCGCAGCACCATCACCGACAGCGCCACCATGAAGAAGGCGAACAGCGTGCCCGAGTTGGAATAGTCCGCCAGCTTGCCGACCGGCAGGAAGGCCGAGGCGAGCGTCGCGGCAATGCCGGTCACGATCGTCACGACGTGCGGCGTGCGATAGCGCGGATGCACCGAGGCGAGCTTTTCGGGCAGCAGGCCGTCACGCGCCATGGTGAAGAACACGCGGGTCTGACCGAACATCATCATGAGCACGACCGAAGGCAGCGCCAGCGTGGCGGCCAGACCGATCAGGTTGCCGATCTTTTCCCAGCCGATGGTGCGCAGGACATGCGCCAGCGCCTCACGCGAGCAGGACAGCGGCTCGGTCGCGCCGCTGGCGACGATCGCCTTGCACTGCGCGGCGAGCTCCGACGTGCCGGGCGATAGCACGACACCGGCGGCGTCGCGCACCGGCTGCGCCCCCAGCGGCGAGCCGATCGCACCCGCCGACACCAGCAGGTAGAATACGGTGCAGAACAGCAGCGACGCGATCAGGCCGATCGGCACGTTGCGCTGCGGGTTCTTGGTTTCCTCGGCGGCGGTCGACACCGCGTCGAAGCCGACATAGGCGAAGAAGATCGATGCCGCGGCCCCCGCCACGCCGGTCAGGCCGGTCGGCATGAACGGCTCGAAATGCGCACCGTTGATGACCGGCACCGACAGCGCGATGAACAGGGTCAGCGCGGCGACTTTGATCGCGACCAAGATCGCGTTGAAGCGTGCGCTCTCGGTCGTGCCGATGACGAGCAGCCAGGTGACGAGCAGCGAGATGATGACGGCGGGCAGGTTGATATAACCGCCCGAAGAGGGGCCGTTGACCCACTCCATCGGTATGTCGATGCCCAGCAGGTTGCGGATCTGTCCCACGACATAACCCGACCAGCCGACCGCGACGGCCGACGCGCCGACCGCATATTCCAGGATCAGCGCCCAGCCGACCATCCAGGCCAGCAACTCGCCCATGACCGCATAGGTATAGGTATAGGCCGACCCCGCGACCGGCACCATCGAGGCCAACTCGGAGTAGCACAAGGCCGCCACCGCGCAGACGAAGCCCGCCAGCACGAAGGACAGCATCATCCCCGGCCCCGCCTTTTGCGCGGCTTCGGAGGTGAGAACGAAGATGCCCGTGCCGATGACGGCGCCGATGCCCAGCATGGTGAGCTGGAACGCGCCTAGCGATCGTTGCAGCCCCTTCTTCTCGGCGGTCGCCAAAATGGCGTCCAGAGGCTTAACGCGCCCGAAAATCATGAATGTCCAATCCCCCCAAGGGAAGGGCCGCCCCGATCGAGGGCGCGCCCGGTGTTTGGTGAATGATTAGGAAGGTTAGCTGCAATTTTATTACGCGCAATCCCTAAGGTGCGTGGGATGCGATCGGGAGAGTGGAAAGGCGGTGATTGCCGCCACCTTCTACCGTCAGCACTGAGGAATGGGATCACCAATCCATCTCGCGGTAAGCCCCTCCCGTAAACGGGAGGGGTTTGGGGAGGGCAGGGTGTCTCACTGAGACCGTCGCCTGTGGCTTTCTCTCCCCCATCCCAGTTTCAGGTAAACGATGCCCCGCATCGTTTAGGTCATGCCGGGGGCATGACCGACCTGAAACTCGTTTACGGGAGGGGAGCGGCAAGAGGCTCTGTCAACGCGCCAGCATCGGGCCGAGCGGCTTGCCCGCCAGGATATGGACGTGAAGATGCGGTACTTCCTGCCCCGCATCCGCTCCGATATTGGCCAGCAGCCGGTATCCCGGCTCCACCGCGCCAGCCTCCCGCGCGACATGGCCGACGGCGCGGACGAACCCGGCAATCTCCGCCTCGCTGGCGCGGGCCGAGAAATCGTCCCACGACACATAGGGGCCGCGCGGGATCACCAGAATATGCGTCGGCGCATGCGGCGCGATGTCGTGGAAGGCGATCGCCCATTCGTCTTCGTAGACCCGCTTCGACGGGATTTCGTCGCGCAGGATCTTGGCGAAGATATTCTGGTCGTCATAGGGCAGCGTGGCGTCGATCGGCATCGAAACTCTCCGGGGGTTTAGCGGGGCCGCGCGGCCTTTTCGTCATGACCCGACACACCCTCGCGCCGCGCCAGTTCGGCGCGAACATCGTCGAGTGTGTGGCCGGTATCGGCCAGCAGGACGATCAGGTGGAACATCAGGTCGGCGGCCTCGGACACGATCTTGTCGGGCTGGGCCATGGCGGCGATGACGGTTTCGACCGCTTCCTCGCCCAGCTTCTGCGCGATCTTGGGGCGTCCCTTCGCGAACAGGCTGGCGGCATAGGAAGTGGCGGCGTCGCCTGCGTCGCGGCGTGCGCGGATCGTGGCTTCGAGGCGGTCGAACATGTCCATGGCGGCTGGGTGGCGCGGGGCGGCGTCCGCGTCAATCCTTGCGGTTGCGGCGGCGCATCGCGCGGCGAAGAAACCAGATCGCGCCGATGGCGAAGACGAACAGCGCGATGTCCGACAGCTCCGGGTGGGTGCGGACGCGGATGATGCCGCTATGGCCGTTGGCGGGGGTCATGATCGCGAGGGGCATGGGGGGATTTTAGCAGCGTCTGCCCGGCCGGTCATCCAAGGGATTCTGGTTCACGCGAAGCCGCGAAAATCAATGCGCTCGAACCGGCACCCCCGCCGCCGCCAGCGCCCGGTGCGCGTCGGCAATCGAGGCATCGCCGAAGTGGAAGATCGACGCCGCCAGCACCGCCGAGGCATGACCGTCGCGCACGCCCGCGACCAGATCGTCCAGCCCACCGACGCCGCCCGACGCCACCACCGGCACGCTGGTCCGGTCGGCGATGGTGCGGATCAGGTCGAGGTCATAGCCGCCACGCGTCCCATCGCGATCCATCGACGTCACCAGCAACTCGCCCGCGCCCAGTTCGGCCAGGCGCAGCGCGTGTTCGACTGCATCGATCCCCGTCGCGCGCCGCCCGCCATGGGTGAACACCTCCCAGCCGGTTGCGGTCCGCCGCGCGTCGACGCTGGCGACGCAGCATTGGCTGCCGAATCGCTCGGCAATGTCGGAGACGACTTGCGGGTTACTGACGGCGGCCGAGTTGACCGCCACCTTGTCCGCGCCTGCCAGCAGAAGCGCGCGCGCATCCTCCGCCGTGCGCACGCCGCCGCCGACGGTCAGCGGCATGAAGCACACCGCCGCCGTCCGCCGCACCACATCAAGGATCGTGCCGCGCGCCTCATGGCTGGCGGTGATGTCGAGGAAGCATAGCTCGTCCGCGCCCGCCGCATCATAGGCGCGCGCCTGCTCGACCGGATCGCCCGCGTCGATCAGGTCGACGAAGTTGACGCCCTTGACCACGCGCCCATTGGCGACGTCGAGGCAGGGGATGACGCGCGCGCGGACGGTCATGCGGCCGCCGCCACCGACAGCGCCGCCGCCAGATCGAGCCGCCCGTCATAGAGCGCCCGGCCGGTGATGACGCCCTCGACTCCGTCCTGATGATGGAGCGCCAGCATATGGATGTCGCCGATCCCCGCCACGCCGCCGCTGGCGATCACGGGAATCCGCACCGCGCGGGCGAGGTCGACGGTAGCGGGCACGTTGCAGCCCTTCAGCATCCCGTCGCGACCGACGTCCGTGAACAGCAGCGAGGCGACGCCCGCATCCTCGAACCGGCGCGCGAGATCCTCGACCGAGACGGTCGACACATCGGCCCAGCCGCGCGTGGCGACCATGCCGTCCTTGGCATCGACCGCGACGACGATGCCGCCGGGATAGGCCTTGGCCATGTCGCGGACGAAGTCGGGATTCTCCAGCGCCGCCGTGCCGATCACGACGCGCGACACGCCTACGTCGAACCAGCGTTCGACATTCTCCGGCTTGCGGATGCCGCCGCCCAGCTGGACATGGCCGGGAAAGGCTTTGACGATCGCCTGCACCGCCTCGCCATTGACCGACTCGCCCGCGAACGCGCCGTCGAGGTCGACGACGTGCAGGTGCTGAGCGCCCGCCTCGGCGAACAGCATCGCCTGGTGGGTGGGATCGTCGCCATAGACGGTGGCGCGGTCCATATCGCCCTCGGCCAGACGCACCACTTGGCCGCCCTTCAGGTCGATGGCGGGGAAGACGATCAAGCTCACGGATGCCACTCCAGGAAACGGGTGAGGAAGGAGAGGCCATAACGCTGGCTCTTCTCGGGATGGAATTGCGCGCCGACCACCGTGTCGCGGCCGATCGCGGCGGTGACGGGGCCTGCATGGTCGGTCGTCGCCAGCACATGCTCGCCGGTAAAGGCATAGCTGTGGAGGAAATAGGCCTCGCCCGGCACGATCAGCGGATGCTCGCGGGTCGGGCGGACATCGTTCCAGCCCATATGCGGGACCTTCGCCGCCGGATCGGAGGGCATGAGGCGCGTCACGCGGCCGGGAATCCAGCCCAGGCCCCGATGCTCGCCCATCTCGTCGCTGGCGTCAGCGAGCAACTGCATACCGACGCAAATGCCCAGGAACGGCTGCGCGCGGGTGAGGGCGGCGTCGCGCAACGCCTCCTCCAGTCCGTCGACCGCGCGCAAATTCGCCGCGCAGGCCCCGAACGCGCCGACGCCCGGCAGCACGATCCGGTCGGCCTTGGCGATCACATCCGGGTCGGCGGTGATGACGACATCGCTCGCCCCCGCCGCGCGCAGGGCATTGTCGACCGAATGGAGATTGCCCGATTCGATGTCGATCAGCGCCAGCGTCACAGCATGCCCTTGGTCGAGGGGATGGCGTCGGCCTTGCGCGGGTCGATCTCGACCGCCATGCGCAGGGCACGGGCGAGGCCCTTGAAGATGCTCTCGGCGATGTGATGGTTGTTGTGGCCGTGCAGCAACTCGACATGGAGCGTGATGCCCGCCTCCTGCGCGAAACTGTGGAACCAATGCTCGATCATCTCGGTCTGGAGCGTGCCCAGCATCGGATTGGTGAACGGCACCTTCCACACCAGCCAGGGCCGCCCCGAAATGTCGAGCGCGGTGCGGGTCAGCACCTCGTCCATCGGCGACAGCGCCTCGCCGTAGCGGGTGATTCCACGCTTGTCGCCCAGCGCCTTGGCAAAGGCCTGTCCGATCGCCAGCGCGCTGTCCTCGGTGGTGTGATGCCCGTCGATATGCAGGTCGCCCTGAACCCTGACCGACAGGTCGATCAGCGAATGCCGCGACAGCTGGTCGAGCATATGGTCGAGAAACCCGATGCCGGTGGCGTTCTGATAGACGCCGGTGCCGTCGAGATTGACGGTGACGTCGATGACGGTTTCCGCGGTGGCGCGGTGGACGGTGGCGGTGCGCATGGCCCCTCCCTTAAACACCTATCCGTCCCATGCAATCTTGACCCGCGATCAAAGGCCGCTAGTCCATGGGCCATGACCGAAGGATTGCCCGACAGCCTCATCCCCTATGACGACATCGTGCAGGAGGCCCTGCGCGCCGTGGTGGGGCGTGTGCTCGGCCCGGTGGCGGAGACGGGGCACCTGCCCGGCACGCACCATTTCTATATCACCTTCAAGACGCAGGCGCCGGGTGTCGACATCCCGCAGCGGCTGGTCGAGCGATTCCCGGACGAGATGACGATCGTCCTGCAGAATCGCTTCTGGGACCTGACGGTGGACGAGAATCGCTTCTCGGTCGGCCTCAGCTTCAACCAGGTGCCGTCGAAGCTGGTGATTCCCTATTCGGCGATCACCCGCTTCCAGGACCCCGAGGTTCAGTTCGAGCTGGGCTTCCATGTCGCCGACGATCCCCAGAGCGATCCCGATCCGCATGGCTCGGCCGAGAATGACGAGCCGGTCGCCAAGCCGGTCGAGGACGGCAGCAACGTCGTCGCGGTGGATTTCAAGCGCAAGAAGTAAGGCTGCGGAGGACGCGGCCCGCCCGCTGATATAGGCAGGCCTGCTCCACCATCTTGGTGAGGCAGGATGCGGTGGCCAAACGCCAAACCCCTCCGCGTTCTCCGCGCCTCCGCGCGAATCAAATCTTCCTTGTTCCCCGGCGAAGGCCGGGGCCCAGGCTCCACAAAGTATAAGGCGCGCCACGCGGTTGCGAGGGAGGCGAGTGCCAAACTCTATCGAGAGTGCGCCGTAACTGGACCCCGGCTTCCGCCGGGGTGGGGCTTGAGGGTCGGGCTCGCCCTTCTACATTCACCGGGAACCCAATCCCCATCCGGTGAGTCGCCTCCGTCATGACCCAGACCCGCACCGAAACCGACTCGATCGGCCCGATCGAAGTCCCCGCAGACGCCTATTGGGGCGCGCAGACCGAGCGCAGCCTCGAAAACTTCCCCTTCGGCGAACGCGAGCGGATGCCGGTGGGCATCGTGCACGCGCTGGCCATCGTCAAAAAGGCCGCCGCGCGAATCAACCGGGGCCATGGCCTCGCCGCCGAGAAAGCCGATGCCATCGAGGCGGCGGCGCAGGAGGTGATCGACGGCCGGCATGACGACCAGTTCCCGCTGGTCATCTGGCAGACCGGCTCCGGCACCCAGTCCAACATGAACGCCAATGAGGTGATCGCGGGCCGCGCCAATGAGATGCTGACCGGCACGCGCGGCGGCAAGTCGCCGGTCCATCCCAATGACGATGTGAATCGCGGCCAGTCGTCCAATGACACCTTCCCGACCGCGCTGCATGTCGCCGCCGCGTCGGCGGTGACGAAGCAGCTCTTCCCCGCGCTCGACCGGCTGCACGCGGCGCTGGACGCCAAGGCGAAGGAATGGGATTCGATCGTCAAGATCGGCCGTACCCATTTGCAGGACGCGACGCCGCTGACCCTGGGCCAGGAATTTTCCGGTTATGTGCAGCAATTGGCGAATGCCCGCGACCGGATCGAGGGGACGCTCCACCGCAATATCCTGCCGCTGGCGCAAGGCGGGACGGCGGTCGGCACCGGGCTGAACGCCCCCCACGGCTTTGCCGAGGCGATCGCGGCGGAGATTGCCGAGGCGACCGGCCTCGACTTCGTGAGCGCGCCCAACAAGTTCGAGGCGCTGGCCAGCAATGACGGGCTGGTCGACCTACACGGCACTTTGAACGTCTTGGCGGTGGCGCTGACCAAGATCGCCAACGATATCCGCCTGCTGGGCTCCGGCCCGCGCTCGGGCCTGGGCGAGCTGGAGCTGCCCGCCAATGAACCGGGCAGCTCGATCATGCCCGGCAAGGTCAATCCGACCCAGTGCGAGATGCTGACCATGGTCGCGGCGCAGGTCATCGGCAACAATGCCGCCGTCACGGTCGGCGGCTTGCAGGGGCATCTGGAACTCAATGTCTTCAAGCCGCTGATCGGGGCGAATGTGCTGCGCTCGATCCATCTGCTGGCGGTCGGCATGGAGAGCTTTGCGACACGCACGGTCGAGGGGATGACGGTCAATCGCGACCGGATCAGCGAGTTACTCGACCGCTCGCTGATGCTGGTGACCGCGCTGGCGCCCGAGATCGGCTATGATAATGCCGCGAAGATCGCCAAGCACGCGCACCAGAAGGGGCAGACGTTGAAGGAGGCCGGGCTGGAGCTCGGGCTGGTCGATGAGGCGACTTTCGACCGGGTGGTGCGGCCGGATTTGATGCTGGGGCGGTGAGGGTCGGGTCTTACCCCCGATCTTCCCACCCCTTGGCCGGATAGGCGGGCAGGGCGATCCGGTAATGGATCGCCGCCCCGCGCAGCAGGAAGCCCGCCAGCGCCGCGATCGGCCCCGCGCCCGGGACGCCCAGTTGCATCAGCACCACATAGCTGGTCGAGGCGAGCGCGGCGGCGGTGACATATAGCTCGGGACGCATCAGGATCGACGGTTCGCCCGCGATCACGTCGCGAATGATGCCTCCGACACAGGCCGAGACCACGCCCAGCATCGCCGCCGGAATAGGCGGGATGCCATAGCCGCTCGCCTTCGCCGCTCCATAGACCGCGTAGGCCGCCAACCCCACCGCATCGAACCAGTCGAGCGCGCTGCCCCGCCACCAGCGCTCCGGCGTCGCCCAGACCGCGACCGCCACAATCAGGCAGACGAGCGGCACCCGCGCGTCATGCACCCAGAAGACCGGCGCATCGATCAGCAGGTCGCGCAGCGTGCCACCGCCGACACCGGTGATGAGTGCGAAGAAGACCAGCGTCACGATCGTCTGGCGATGCTTGGCCGCCGCCAGCGCGCCGGATACGGCGAAGACGGCCAGCCCCGCCAGGTCGAGCCAGGGCATCACGGCGGGCAGCATGGCGGTCGGTTGGGGCAGCATCACGGGCGACCCTAGAGGGGCTTTCCTCCTCCGGAAAGGGCGTCGGCGATATGAACGCGACGTTATCTCACGTTCATGCAACGGACAGTAGAATTGGAACGTTACGGCGTCAGAACACATCGAAAAGGAAGTTTGTCATGCGGAAATTGATGCTTGCCCTGGGCTGCACCGCCATGGTCGTCCCTTCGCTCGTCCTCCCGGCCACCGCCGCCGATGCGCAGCGTCGCTATAAGTATCGCGAGTGGCGTGACGATCGCGGCCGCGTTCGCTGCCGCAAGCCAGACGGCACCACCGGCCTGGTGGTCGGCGGTGTTGCGGGCGCACTGCTGGGTCGCACGATCGATACGCGCGGCGACCGCACGCTGGGCACGCTGGGCGGTGCCGCCGTCGGCGCACTGGCCGGTCGCGAGATCGAACGCGGCACCAGCAATCGTCGCTGCCGCTAAGAAAGCTGTTCCCGTTCGGGAAGCACAGGGGCGTCACCTTCGGGTGGCGCCCTTTCTCGTTTCATGATCTGTTGAGGGTAACAGAACAGATGTCCCTGTATTGCCGGTGAACAGGACGTAGTTTCCCGTTCACGCAACATTGCGGAATGGCGCGGGTTCTGTTCTCCATCTTCAACGGGAGTTCAGTTATGCGTATCGCTCTGTTGTCGGCGACGATCGCCGCCACTGCCTTTACGGCCATTCCTGCCGAGGCGCAGCGCAATGGATGGGAAGCGCGCCAGGAATATCGCGAAGAGGTTCGCGACGCCCGCCGCGATTATAATCGCGATGTCCGTAACGCCGATTCGCGCCGCGACATCCGCGAGGCCCGGCGGGAATATCGCGAAGACATCCGCGATGCGCGCAAGGATTATCGCAAGGAAATGCGGAATGTCCGCTGGCGCAATTATGACTATAACCGGTTCGAGCCGGGCCAGCGCGGCTATTATCCCGAGCGTTATTATCGTGATGGCCGCTATTATCAGCCGCGTGCGCTGGGCCGGAACGACCGCATCTATCGGGGAATGAATGGCCGCTACTACTGCCGTCGCAATGACGGCACGACCGGTCTGGTGATCGGCGGTCTGGCGGGCGGTGCGCTGGGCAATGTGATCGCGGGCGGCGGGTCGCGCCTGCTGGGCACCGTGATCGGTGCGGGCGGCGGCGCGCTGCTGGGCCAGCAGATCGACCGCGGGCAGGTCCGCTGCCGCTAAGTCGCCTTGGCGACCAAAAGCACGGCCCGGTGGGGAAACCCGCCGGGCCGTTTGCTGTTAGATGAACCCGCCGCCCAGCATCAGGCGAAGGCCGAAGATCAGGATGAGGATCAGGTTCAGATTGCGCCCCGTGTCGCGCGACGACAGCGCGCCGACCGCCGCGCCGATGATCGCGATGGGAATGACGAACCAATAGCCCCAGGCAAAGAAGGGCAGGAACGGCACGATCCCCAGCACGAGGGCGACCAGGCCGATGAGGATGGAAAACAGGTTCAGCATGACCCGAAAGATGGCGACCGTCATGCCGGACTGCAAGAACCGCGCGGTGCCTTGGCGTGTCATCCCGTGCTGGGACGAACAGCTGCACCTTCGGAGCCGGTCGTTAAGGAACGGACCGTATCCTCATGCTAAGGCACGGTCATGATGGCCAAGATGCGACCGCTGCTGATTCCGCTGGGATGCCTGTTACTTGCCGCGTGCGGGGGCAAGTCGGACGACGATGCGCAGCTCAATGCGCTCGACAAGGAACTCGCCGCGATGAACGACGGCAGCCCTGCCCGCGACCCGCAATTGCGCGAGGCGCTGGCCGGTCAGATCATGGTTGATCCCGGTCTGACCCAGACCTCCAACGCCAATGCCGTGCGTCCGCCCAACCGGCCCGCCAGCGACAAGGTGCCGTCCATGCCCTTGCCCGCCGACCCGGTCGATCCGCGCACACTGAAGGCCGCGCCCGCCGCATCGCGCGATTGCCCCGAATGCCGTGCCTCGGCAGGGGCGTTTACCCTGGCGGCCAAGGCGGGCCAGCAGGCTGCGAACGCTGCCTGCCTGTCCGGCCTGCGTTACTCGGCGGGCTGGGCGCAGCGGCTGCCGGGTGCCTTCGCCCCCTATCCGGGCGCGCAGGTCGCGGAGGCGGCGGGCAACGACGCCAACGCCTGCGCCTTTCGCATCGTGTCGCTGCGCACCGCCGCGCCGCCTGCCAAGGTCATCGACTATTATTACACCCGCGCCAGCGGAGCGGGGTATACTGCCGAGCACAAGATGGACGGCGGCCAGCATGTGCTGGGTGGCACGCGGGGCGGGGCGGCGTACATGGTCTATGCCACCCCGCGCGATGGCGGCACCGATATCGATCTGGTGGTGAAGGGCGGGTAGAAAGTCCTGCCCGATACGGGGGCGTCTGACCGAGGGGGCTTCCTCATAAGACGTCCTCAGCGGCATGCCCCCTCCACCAGCCTGCGACTGGTCCCACTCCCGTACCGGGGAGGATCGGACGTTCGCTTGTCCTTTGCGTGAAACGCGGCGTTGCGCTAAGGGCGGCAGAATTATGTCACCGCTTCTACTCGTGATGCTGGGCGGCGCGCTGGGCTCGGGGGCCAGGCATCTGACCGGGCGGTTCATGCTCCAGACGTTCGGACCCGACTTTCCCTATGGCACGCTGACCGTCAACTGGGTGGGCGGCCTGCTGATGGGTGTGCTGGCGGGAGTGCTCGCGCGCCATGGCGGGTCCGAGGGGTGGCGCATGTTCATCGGCGTCGGGATATTGGGGGGCTTTACCACCTTCTCCTCCTTCTCGCTCGATACCATCACGTTGATCGAACGCGGCCAGATGACGGTCGCGCTCGGTTATATCGCCTTGTCGTTGCTGGGTTCGCTGGCCGCGTTGTGGGCCGGACTTTCGATTACAAGGATGTTTGCATGACGGACTCTGTCCGCCAATTCACGGTCGGCTATGACGATGACGGCATCCGGCTGGACCGCTGGTTCAAGCGGCATATGCCCGACACCAGCTTCACCACGGTCGCCAAATGGGCGCGTACCGGCCAGCTGCGCGTCGATGGCCTGCGCGCGACGCCGGGTGACCGGATCGCGGCGGGCCAGGTGCTGCGTGTGCCCCCCGCCGAGCCCGCACTGGCCGAAAGCAGCAAGCCGACGATGCGCCCGCGCCACATCCTGTCCGAGGATGAGGAGTCTTTCGCGCGCGAGATGGTGATCCACAAGGACCGCGACGCTCTGGTGCTGAACAAGCCGCCCGGCCTGGCGACGCAGGGGGGGACCAAGACGACCACCCATGTCGACGGCCTGCTCGACGCGTTGCAGTTCGAGGCGGAAGGGCGGCCCAAGCTGGTCCACCGGTTGGACAAAGACACGTCGGGCGCGCTGCTGGTCGCGCGCAACGCGCGCGCGGCGGCGTTCTTTGCCAAGGCCTTTTCCGGCCGCACCGCCAAGAAGATCTATTGGGCGCTGGTCGTCGGCGTGCCCTCGATCGACGACGGCACGATTGAGCTGCCCATCGCCAAGCAGCCGGGCACCGGCGGCGAAAAGATGCATGTCGACGAGGAAAACGGCCAGTCGGCACGCTCGCGCTACCGCGTGATCGAGCGCGCGGGCAATAGCTGCTGCTGGGTCGAGTTGCAGCCATTTACCGGCCGCACCCATCAGCTGCGCGTGCATATGGCGGCGATCGGCCACCCGATCGTCGGCGATGGCAAATATGGCGGCGCGGCGGCGTTCCTGACCGGCGGGATCAGCCGCAAGATGCATCTGCACGCGCGCCGTATCCGCGTGGACCATCCCGATGGCGGCCGCATCGACCAGACCGCCGAACTGCCGACTCACTTCGCCGAATCGATGAACCAGCTCGGCTTCGACGAGATTCGCGGCGACGTCCTGCCCCAGGACGAGGATCGCGGCCCGCCGCCCAAGGACGTCCTGAAGCAGCGCGCCAAGGCCCACGCCAAACAATATCGCAAGGAACGGCGCGGCGAACGGCGCGGCCGGGGCGCGCGGTAACCCAATCCTTTCTATCGAAAAGGCCCCGCCGACCTGGGTCGACGGGGCCTTTGATGTCAGGGGAGGGGGCATGACGCCCCCATCCGGTTAGCGGCGGCAATAGCCGGGGTTGTTCGACTTTTCGATCGCGTTACCGGCCAGCGCACCGGCGCCACCGCCCAGGATCGTGCCGAGGGTACGGTCGCCCCGGGTGTCGATGGTGCGGCCCAGCAGGCCACCGGCGATCGCGCCGACGATGGTGCCCGTCGTGCCGTTGTTGCAGCGCTGCGGACCGCGATAGGCGTAGCCGCGCTGGTCGTAATAGCCGCGATCACCCCGGTAGCCGCGATCGTAACGCGGGCCACGGTTGTAACCGTCCGAATAGGCATCGCCATAAGCGCGGTCGTAGCGGTCATAATAACGCTGCGCCGAGGCAGCGGTCGGAACCATGGCCGTGGCGCCGACGGCAAGGGCGGCGGCAGCGAGCGAGAGCTTCTTGAACATCACAATCTCCCTTGATCTTCAAACCGGCGGCGGCGGGGTGATTCCCGTCGTCGTTGAAGCCCTTATGGGTGATTCGCCATGTTCCGATGCTGAATGCGGTTGTTAGCTGTTGTTCATGCGAAACGTCATGCTTCCCCCCATGCGGGCTTGCCGATAGGAGGGGGCGATGACGCGCCCGCGCCTTGCCCTGTTCGATTGCGACGGCACCCTGGTCGATAGCCAGGCCAATATCTGCCTCGCTGCTGTGGAGGCGTTCAGCCTTTCCGGCCTGACCCCACCGCCCGCCGCCGCGATTCGCCGAATCGTCGGGCTCAGCCTGGTCGAGGCGATGCGCGTGCTCGCGCCGCAGGAGAGCGAGGCGGCGCACCACCAGTTGGCGATGGATTACAAGGCGGCGTTCTTTCGGCTCCGTACGGAGGGGGCGATGGAGCCCGAGCCTCTGTTCGAGGGCATCCCCGCGCTGCTCGACCATCTGGCGGCGCAGGGCTGGCTGATGGGCGTGGCGACGGGCAAGTCGGATCGCGGTCTGGCGCGGGTGCTGGCCGAACATGGGCTGGCGCATCATTTCGTGACCTTGCAGACCGCCGACCGGCATCCGTCCAAGCCCGACCCTTCGATGGTCCTGGCCGCCATGGCCGAGACCGGGGTCGCGGCGGAGGACGTGGCGATGATCGGCGACACCAGCTTCGACATGGCGATGGGCAAGGCGGCGGGCGCGTTCGCGGTCGGCGTCGCCTGGGGCTATCATGACGTGCATGAGCTGGTGAGCGCGGGTGCCGAGGTCGTGGCGCAAGAGGTGGCGGACCTGCCCGCTCTGCTGGTGCGCGCATGAGCCGCGAAAGCCTGGCGCGGCGGCGCTGGTTCATCATCATGGGCGTGCGCCTGATCGGCGTTGCGGGCGCCTTGTTCGGCGTGGTGCTGGCGTCGCGCGGGGTGGCATGGCCGCACAAGGCGCTGGGCGTCGCCATCGTCTTTTCCGCGCTGGGCATGATCGCGGTGGTGCCGACGGGCCTCGCCCACCGCTGGCGGAGTGACGGCGAATGAAGCGGTTCTGGAAAGACGTCACCGTCGATGCCGAGCGAGTCGTGCGGCTGGACGATCGGCCGGTGCGCACGCCGGGCCGGGTGCCGCTGGCGCTGCCGACGCCTTCACTGGCCGAGGCGGTGGCGGACGAGTGGCGCGGTGTAGAGGAAACGGTCGATCCGCGCGCCATGCCGCTGACCGGGCTGGCCAATGCCGCGATCGACCGGATCGCGGCGGACCCGGCCCCCTTTGCCGAGGGGCTGGCGCGTTATGCGGAGACCGATCTGCTCTGCTACCGCGCCGATTCGCCGCCCGAGCTGGTGGAGCGACAGGATGCGGTCTGGAACCCGCTGCTCGACTGGGCGCGGGATCGCTATGATGTCCGTTTCACGCTGGTGACCGGCATCATGCACCAGCCCCAGCCCGAGGCGACCGTCGAGCGGCTGGCCCAGGCGGTGGCGGTGCTCGATCCGTTCCGGCTGGCGGCCCTCTCGCCGGTGGTGACGATCACCGGATCGCTGGTGCTGGCACTAGCGCTGCTGAAGGGCGCGGCGGATGCGGATGCCGTGTGGCAGGCCGCCCATGTCGACGAGGATTTCCAGGCCGAGATATGGGGCGAGGATTATCTCGCGATCGAGGCGCGGGAGGCCAAGCGGCGCGAGTTCGACGCGGCAGTGCGGTTCTTGGGGGCGCTGGGATAAGTCCAGCGTCGTTCTCGTTCAGGTCCGGTGACGCTACCAGGGTCTGACCCCGGCGACGGGCCGGGGGTGCCTTGAAAAAGGAACGCCGTCCTTACTTCGTCGTCAGCTTCCGAATGAACCCGATCAGCCCGGTCTGGCGCGAGCGCTTGAGCCGTTCGGCTTGCAGGATGGTCTTCACCCCCTGGAAGCATTGCTCGACATCGTCATTGACCAGGACATAGTCATATCCGTCCCAGTGGCTGACCTCGTTGGTCGCGCGCGCCATGCGGGCGTCGATCACCTCGACCGAGTCGGTCGCGCGGCGCTCGAGTCGCTGGCGCAATTCCTCCATCGACGGGGGGAAGATGAATACGCGGACCACGTCGCCGCCCGCGATCTGGAACAGCTGCTGCGCACCCTGCCAGTCGATATCGAACAGCACGTCCTTGCCCGCGGCCAGCATCGCCTCGACCTGCGCGCGCGGCGTGCCATAGCGGTTGTCGAAGACATGCGCCCATTCGAGGAACTCGTCATTCGCCACCATGCGGCGAAATTCCTCGAGGTCGACGAAATGATAGTCCTTGCCGTCGACTTCGCCCGGCCGCATCCCGCGCGTCGTGGCCGAAACCGACATCTGCAAGCCGTCATCATCGGCCAGCAGCTTGCGCGCGATCGTCGACTTGCCCGCACCCGAGGGCGAGGACAGCACGAACAACATGCCGCGGCGCTTCAGCTTGTGGGGATCGTCGGGATGGGCGGGCGAATTGGACATGCCTGCCTTTGACGCACGCAGTCGCAGCGCGTCAAGACATGCTTGACGCGCTGCGGCAAGAGGAGGGGACGAAAGCGTTATTCGTAGCGGCCGCTCGCGGCCTTGTTGGCCTTGTGTCGGTCATAGGCCTTCTTGGCGGCATAACCGCCACCGAGCAGCAGACCCAGCGGGCCCAGGCGGCGCATCCCGCCCACGGCCAGCGCGCCGATGGCGGCACCCTTGAGGCCGTCATTGCCTTCACGACGGCTGACTTCGCGCCCGACGAGCGCGCCAATAATACGTCCGATCATGCTGTCTCTCCGAAAATCCGGTCCTTGATCTCGCCCGCGCCGCGCAGCACCGCCCAGCCCACCGCATAGGTGATGGCGAGCGGCAGCACGATTTTCAGGACATTGGCGGTAACCGCGCCGATGACCGCGCCGTCCGCGACACCGTCGTCGCCCGACATGCCGTCGATCGCGGCGCCCACCATGGCGCCAATGGTCGTTGCACCCATGCTCTTGCCCTTCCTTGCTCGGCGGAGAAAAGCATGGAGAGGGGGATGGGTTCCGCCTTGCGTCATTCCTCCCCAGCAAGGGGAGGGGGCCAGCAAAGCTGGTGGAGGGATATCGCCGCTACCGAGAGCGGGACACCCCTCCGTCGCGCTACGCGCGCCACCTCCCCTTACAGGGGAGGAAAAAGGTTACGCCTTGGCCGCGACCTTAGCCTCGATCGCGTCCCAGATCAGACCCGCGACATCTGGCCCGTCGAACTTTTCGATCGCGACGATGCCGGTGGGAGAGGTGACGTTGATCTCGGTCAGCCATTCGCCGCCGATCACGTCGATGCCGACGAACAGCAGCCCGCGCCGCTTCAATTCCGGGCCCAGTACCGCACAAATTTCGCGCTCACGCTCGGTCAACTCGGTCTTCTGCGCCGAGCCGCCGACCGCCAGATTGGAGCGGATCTCACCTTCGCCCGGCAGGCGGTTGATCGCGCCCGCGACCTCGCCGTCGATCAGGACGATGCGCTTGTCGCCCTTCGCGACGGCCGGAAGAAAGGCCTGCACCATATGCGGTTCGCGATAGGCGGTGTTGAACACCTCGATCAGCGCGGACAGGTTCGCGCCATCGCGGCCGACCTTGAAGATCGCCTTGCCGCCATTGCCGTGCAGCGGCTTGATGACGATCTCGCCATGCTGGGCCAGGAAGGCGCGCGCCTCGTCCAGCGAACGGGTAACGAGCGTCGGCGGCATGAACTGCGGATAGTCGAGGACGAAGACCTTTTCCGGCGCGTTGCGCACGCTGCGCGGATTGTTGACGACCAGCGTCTTCTCGGCGACCCGCTCCAGCAGATGCGTGGCGGTGATATAGCCCAGGTCGAAAGGCGGGTCCTGGCGCATCAGGACGACATCGGCCTCGTCGCCCAGGTCCAGCTTGACGGGCTCGCCGAAGCTGTAGTGATCCCCCGCGACCCGCTGCACGGTGACGGGATGCGCGCTCGTCCAGAGATGCCCGTCCGACCAGTTCAGGTCGCCCGCGTCGTAATGGAACAGCCGGTGCCCGCGCGCCTGCGCCGACAGCATCAGCGCGAAGGTCGAGTCCCCTGCGATGTTGATCTGGTCCATCGGGTCCATCTGGACGGCGACGGTCAGCGGCTTCGACATGGGGGCTTCCTTCCTTGGGGTGTTGCGGACGGGAGGTAATCGCTGCCTGCGCGCCTGTCACCCACACCATGCGTTTTCGATATGATGCGGCCGTGTCCCCGGCGCGAGCAGGATGACGTCGACGCGGATATCGTCGCCCGGCCCGGCATAGCTCGGCATCAGTATCTCGGCGGCAGCGGCCACCCGCGCCAGCCGCCTCTCGTCGATCGCGAAGTCCAGCTCGGCGGCCGTCTTGCGGGTCTTGACCTCGACAAACGCGACCAGCGACCCGCGCCGGGCGATCAGGTCGACCTCGCCCGCAGGCGTGCGCACCCGGCGGTCGAGGATGGTCCAGCCCTTCAGGCGAAGCCACCACGCGGCGAGGCGCTCCCCGCGGCGGCCGGATTGTTCGGCCTTACGGCGCTGATTTACATCTCTACGTGAGCCGCACATGGATCAGCCCCACAAATGAGCATGCAGATAGCCGGAGAGTGCCCGTGCGTGTCGACCCCAATGTGGGAACAGCAGGCGAAAATTGAATGCGGCGTCGTCCGGCCCGTAATTCTCATCCCACCAGATCACCTCGCGTAAATCACGGGTAATATCGGCAATATCGTCGACGCCGTCCCCCAGCATCATCTTTTCATCCAGAGAAGCGAGTGGGTCAGCAAGGCAATAAAGGCCGAGGTACGGGAAGCGATCTGCCACGCAACGGTAGAGGGAGGGAGCATCTATTGAGGGCGGATCTACGTCGTCGCCCGTACAGTCGCCCGACGCGGTGTCGTGCGATTGCGCCAAAAGGCGATCTATAGCCTGAATCAGCATCGTCATGTCCGGCGCTTCACCGGCCCATATGGCGGATAGGAACTGGCGTGAAACATCGGCGGCGGAGGGCATGATGATAACTTTGGCATCAGCCTTGAGAGGTCACAAGTTGATTGGTTCAGAAAGCCCGGAAATGGGCGACCCATGACCCGTCAGACAATGTTCGATCGTCAGGCGGCCATCTCCTCCGCCGACGTCAGCCAGGCCAGACTGTCCGCCGCATTATCGAACACCCGCAGATAGGGCTGGGTCATCAGCCGCCGGATCTGCTGGCGGCCGACCGCGCTGCCATTGACCATCGCGATCCGGCTGGCGCGGGGAAAGTCGCGCAGGGCTTCGTGTACGGTCATGATCGCGTCCTTGGGCTGCACCGTGGTCGCGGACATGTCGATGCGCAGCCGATAGCCGGGACGGAAGCCGCTGTAGCGAAAGGCGTTCAGCAACTCATGGGCATAGCGCCTGGCGATCTCGGGCGTGAACAGCCCGTTCCAGCTGATGTCCAACAGATTGATATCATGACGAAAGGTGAAGGCGTACATGGAGGCTCCTGCCCCCTGTTCTTGCGCCGCCGACCCTTGCCGAATCGCTAATGCCGGAGCCTAATCGTCTGGGTTATCGCCCCTCATCGCCAGCGCGCGGGCATAGAGCGCCTTGCGGTCCAGCCCCAGCGCCTTGGCGACCTCGCTGGCCGCACGACCGACGGGCAGGCGGGTGAGCGCCTCGGCCAGGGCGGTATCCGCATCCTGCTCGGTCGCCGGCGGCGCTTCGCCGGGCGGCGCCACGACGATGGCGATCTCGCCCTTGGGACCACCCTCGGCATAGCGCGCGGCGAGGGTGGAGAGGGTGCCGGTCACCGCCTCCTCGAACTTCTTGGTGATCTCGCGCGTCACCGCCGCCTCGCGGTCGCCCAGCCCCTGGGCCAGCGCGGTCAGCGTTGCGGCCAGACGGGGGCCCGATTCGTAGAGGACCAGGGTGGCGCGGATCGTGGCGATCTCGGCAATGGCGTCGGCGCGCGCCTTTTCCTTGGGCGGCAGGAAGCCCGCGAACAGGAAGCGGTCGGTCGGCAGCCCCGCCAGCGTCAGCGCGGCGATGGCGGCGCACGGGCCGGGAATCGTCACCACGGCATGGCCCGCCGCGCGCGCGTCGCGCACCAGCTTGTATCCGGGATCGGAGATCAGCGGGGTTCCCGCGTCCGACACCAGCGCCACCGCCTGAGTCGCCATGCGCGCGATCAGGCCGGGTCGGACATGCTCGGCATTATGGTCGTGATAGGGCTGCATGGGCCGCTTGATGCCGATATGGCGGAGCAGTCCGGCCGTCACGCGGCTGTCCTCGACCGCGATGACATCGGCTTTTGTCAATATGTTGGCCGCGCGCGGGGATAGATCGCCGAGATTGCCGATCGGGGTCGCGACGATGTACAGCCCGGGTTCGAGAGTGTGTTCAGGTTGGGTCACGGGGATCGTCATGACAGAGGCAAGGCTGTTCGTACAACCGGGGGCCGCAGATTCGGGCGCTCCCCAGATTCGGGTCCGGTGGTTGGGGCGTAGTGTCGCGCTGGCGACGACATTGATGCTGGCGGCGTGTCAGACGATCGTCCCGCGTGGGCCGGTCGACCAGCAGCCGACCGGTCCCGTCCCCTCCCGGCCGCGCCCCTCGACCGAGGTCGAGCCCGGCCTGCCGCGCGACACCGCGCGCCACCGCGTCGCGCTGCTCGTGCCATTGTCGGGCAGCAATGCCGGGGTGGGGCAGTCGATCGCCAACGCCACGATGATGGCGCTGCTCGATGCGCAGGCGGACACGATCCGAATCACCAATTACGACACCACGCCCGGCGCGGCGGCGGCGGCGCAAAAGGCGATCGCCGAGGGCGCGCAACTGATCCTGGGGCCGCTCCTGTCCGAGGACGTCCGCGCCGTCGCCCCCATCGCTCGTGCCGCGCGCGTGCCGGTCATCAGCTTCTCCAACGACAGCGGCGTGGCGGGGGGCGGCACCTATCTGATGGGCTATACCCCCGCCCAGTCGATCGAGCGGGTGGTCGACTATGCGCGCGGGCGCGGCGTCACGACCTTTGCCGGGCTGGTGCCCAATGGCCTGTATGGCGAGCGCGCGTCCACCGCGTTCCTGCGCGCGGTCGAAGGGGCGGGGGGACAGGTCGTCTCGCTTCAGCCCTATGGCCGGGTGGCGGGCGGCATCGCGGCGGCGGCGCAGCGGCTGAACGCCAAGGCCCCCTATGACGCCGTTCTGATCGCCGATGGCGGCGCGACCGCGGCGGCGGCGGCTCCTATCATCAAGCGCGGCTCGGGCGCGACGACGCGGCTCCTGGGGACCGAGCTGTGGAATTCGGAATCGGGCATCGCCGCGCGCGCTCCGCTGAACGGGGCCTGGTTCGCCAGCGTGTCGAATTCGCTCTACCGCCAATATGCGACCAAATACCGCGCCCGGTTCAAGACGGCGCCCTATCGCTTGTCGAGCCTGGGCTACGACTCGGTGCTGCTGACGGTGCGGATCGCCCGCGACTGGAAGATGAACGCGCCCTTCCCGGAAGCGCGCCTACGCGCGTCGGACGGGTTCGCCGGGATCGACGGCGCCTTCCGCTTCGGCCGAGACGGCGTAGCCGAACGCGCGCTGGAGGTGCAGGAAATCCGCGACGGCACCGCAGTGACGGTTTCGCCTGCGCCGTCCGGGTTCGGGGGGTAAGGGGGCGGTCAGGCTGCGGCCTGCCCGGCGAGGCAGGGACTGTGCCCCTTTTTTAAACTCAAAAAGGGGCCGGGATGATTGCTCATCCCGGCCCCAGTCGATGGATGGCCGGTCCCGCAGGCCCGGACATCCATCGGGGGTAATGATCAGAAGGCGTACTGGAATTGCAGGCGGGCGTTGCGAGCCCCCTGATAGCCTTGGATCTGACGATAGTAGATCGACGCGGTGCCGTTGCCGGTCGTGCCGAATTCGTTGAAGTTGGTCGGCGTCTTCAAGTTCAGGAAGTTGAACACCGACAGGCGCAACGTGGCGGTCGAACGACCGATGGGGATCTTTGTCGAGATGTCGATATCGTCGGTGAAGAGCCAGCGACCATCGAACGCCGTACCACGGCGGACGAGTTGCGCGGGGAAGGCCACGGTCGGATCGGTGTTGATCGTGCCGTCCGGCTTGACCTGGCAATAGGCACCCGCCGCACCATAAGCGCGTGCATAGGGGTCGACCGAACGCGGAACCGTGCCGATGCAGCCATATTTGCGCGGTGCGGTCGCCGAGAAGCTGCCGCCGATGTTGAAGATGCCCAGCTGATAGCTGCCGAACAGCTTGAAGACGTGACGACGGTCGTTCGGCGTATAGCCGTACATGCCGCGCGTCAGGCCGGGCTGATCGAAGTCTTGGGTCAGACCAGTATCGCTCTGCCCGTTGTCGCTCTTCACGCCGCCTTCGTAATTGCCGTAGGTCTTGCCATAGACATACGAGCCCTCGATGCTCCACACGCCGTCGAATTCACGCCAGGCGCGGAATGTCATCGAACGGTGGTAGCGTTCCGCCTTCGGATAACCGAGATCGGCGGCCGAGAAGTTGACGGTACGCAGGCCAGTTTCCCCATTAATCGGGTCTGATAGCGTGATCGCCGCCGGGGAGCCCGGGTTGATCAGCACATATTGGTGGAAACCGCCCCAGATATTGCCGCAGCCTGCGATCTTCTGCGCCGTGCAGTAATTGTTGACGGCGGCGTCGATCGCGGCGTCTTCCAGCACTTCGTTCAGCCGGGTGACCGTCAGGAACGTCTGGAAGCGCCAGCGGTCGATCCGCTTTTCATAACCGAAGATCATCTCGTCGGCCGATTGCGGCTTCAAGCCCTGCGCCACCAGCGAGCGGGTATCGGGTGCTCGACCGGTGCCTGTCACGTCGCAGTTGGCGATACCAGTATCGGGGCACGCCACGGCGCCGGAGTACAATACGGGGGCACCCAGGATCGGAATGTTGTTCGGACCCAAGCCGCCGAACAGATTTGTCCGCCAGTAGTAGGTCTCGCCACCCGCCAAGCGAATGTTCGTGTTGGCCGGGACCGGAATATAAAGGCGGCTGAAGCTCCCGTAGAATTTATCGGTCTGGTTACCGATCGGGTCGAAGGAGAACCCGAGACGTGGCCCCCACTGGTTGCCGGACTTATAGAAGGTGATGCCATCACCATTCTTGTTCTCGAACCGGTCTAGGCGTAGGCCCAGGTTGAGGTTCAGCCGGTTTTCCAAAAGCGACCAGCTATCTTGCACGTAAAAGGCGTCGTTACGCGACGAGAAGGCACCACCCACCTTGTAGTTGGATTGACGCACATAGTCGGTACCCACGGGTACGCCATATGCGTCACCGGGACGACCGCGCAGGATCGTGTAGCCGATGCCGCCGCCATTGCCGAGGCTCTGAACCGTAGAAGCCAAGTCTTCGCGGTCATAGCCAAAGCGGACGTGGTGTGTGCCCAGCGCCTTGAAATACACGTCGACGTCGCCGCGATAGAATTTCCGGACGTCTTCGGCAGACTGGATGGAGCCGCCTGGATTGGTCAGGCTAACCGACTGGTCAGTGCGAGCGTCGGTGACGGGCGGCAGGGTCGAGTTCGCCCCGTTGATCGATTGGCCGAATGAGATGTTCTCGTTCCGTCCATAAGCGGCAGAGACAGTCAGCCACTTGCTCATCACGCCGGTGTAGCGACCGACATAGTTGGCGCCGCCATATTTGCCGAAGGTATAACCCTGATAGGGGCCGTCCTGGCCGGTCGTTAGGTTGAAGCGGTTAGCGAGCGAGTTGGTGTTGCCGTAGTAGCGGCTGGTATCTTCACCCGATGTGTTGAAATAGGTGAACTCCAGGCGCTGACCATTGGTGATGACCGCGTCGATCTTGCCGCCGTAGAAGGGCGAAGTGGTACGATAGAAGGTGCGCGAAGTCCCGAGGAAGGTGTTGGTCGCCGGGAAATACTGGCGACCCGCTCCGGTCGAGGCGATGCTGCGCGACTGATATATACCGTAAAAGAACAGGTGGTCTTTCCACAACGGCCCTGACAGTTCCGCCGTCATGCTGGCGGACTCGCTGCGCGAGAACTGGTTGGCCGAGTAGATCGTGTCCTTCGTCTTCGAGATCAGCGAATTGGGGTTCCAGCTGAACAGAATACCGCCATGGAACTGGTTCGAGCCGGACTTGGTGGTTGCATTGATGAAACCGCCTGTCGAACGGCCGAACTCCGCCGCATAGCCGCCGGTCTTCACTTCCACCGTCTGATAGAAGTCGAACGGCACGGTCACCGCGCCAAGGCTCTTGCGGAAGTCGGTGATATTTAGGCCGTTGATGAAGAAGGCGTTTTCCGACACGGCTGAGCCGTTGATCGACGGCAGGCCACCGAACGCGCCGGCACCGGCATTGGCGCCCGGCGCTAGCAGCACGACCGATTGCAGGCTGCGGCCGACGGGAAGCCGAGTCGCGATGTCGGAGACGTCGAGGACCGCGCCAGTGGTAGTGCTGTCGAAATCCGAAGTGCGGATGCGCTTGCCCGACACCATGATCTCGCCCGAATTGCCCTCGACTTCGCCACCGAGCGCGAAGCGATTCGACGCCGAACCGGCGCGCAGCGTGACCTTGTCTTCCTTATAGATCGCATAGCCCGAGGCGGTGATCGTGAAGGTGTAGTCGCCCGGCGGCAGTTCTGGGATCTGATAGCTGCCGTCCTTGTCGGTCGTCGCGCTACGCGAGAAGCCTTGCGCATCCGATGTCACGGTGACCGTGGCCCCTGCGATCGGCTTGCCTGCCGAGTCCGTGACCTGGCCACCGGCGATGACGTTGACGTAACCTTGGGCCGCAGCGGGTGCGGCGATGACGGTCAAACTGGAAACGGCGACAATTCCGGCCGCTGCGGACAAGAGAATGCCTTTGCGGCGACGCCGCATGGATTCGATCCCCATCGATGTAATCCCCCTATTATGCCCGCCCGCAATCGGGTCGGCCATCAGAGAGGCCTCGCCGGACTGGTTTGGCCTCTGGGGATATCTAGGCAGACCACAAAACGACGGTCAACATAGTATAATATATTGTATTATGCGGATAAATCACATGCTAAATCACTAATTTGTAAAGTAAATTTTATAAAACTGTCACGGTTGGATAGAGCGCCGCTGAATATTTCGAAAATTACATTCATTTTACGTTCAGATGTTGCATTGTTGCAACAAGCGCTCGTGAGTAGATGTGATTGTTGCGACCGGGCTGATCGCCGTTCCGAGTGGCGGGGCGGCGGAGGACACGAATGCCGCTTCCGTAGCCTCCGACGACCCTCCAAAACCGTTCAGATCACCAGATCGCGCAGGATCGCATCGAGCAACAAGGCGCCCGCGTCGGTGACGATCAGTCGGTCGCCATCGCGCCGGATCAGCCCCTGTGCAGCCATTCGCGTCGCGGCGTTCTCGTCCACCATCGGTCGTCCTTCGGCCAGGGCGGCGACGCGGGACAGGTCGACGCCTTCGGTCAGGCGCAGACCCATGACCAACGCTTCGGTCGCGCGGGTGACGGGGGGGAGGCTTTCCTCCTGTTCGATGCCGTGGCCGTTGCGGTCGACCGCCGTCATCCAGTTTTCCGGCTTCTTGCGCCGGACCGTCGCCACGCCCTCTCGCCGACCATGCGCGCCGGGGCCGATCCCGGCATAGTCGCCATAGCGCCAATAGGTCAGGTTGTGGCGACTCTCCGCGCCGGGCGCGGCGTGGTTGGACGTTTCATAGGCGGGCAGTCCGGCGGCGGCGGTGAGGCTGCGCGTCGTCTCGAACAGATCGGCGGCGGCGTCGCCATCGGGGATGACCAGACGCCCGGCGGCGGCTTCGGTGTGGAAGCGCGTGCCGGGTTCGATCGTCAGCTGGTAGAGGGACAAGTGCTCCGTGCCATAGCCGATCGCGCGGGTGAGCTCGGCCTCCCAGTCGGGGAGCGGCTGGCCGGGGCGGGCATAGATCAGGTCGAAGCTGACGCGTCCGAACAGGCCTTGCGCGGTCTGGAGCGCCCGCAGCGCCTCGTCGACGCCATGGGCGCGGCCGAGGAAATGAAGGGCCTGATCGTCCAGCGCCTGCACGCCCAGCGAGGCGCGGTTGACCCCGGCGGCGGCCAGGTCGGCGAAGCGCGCCGCCTCGACCGAGGAGGGGTTGGCCTCCAGCGTGATCTCAATATCCTCCGCAAAGCCCCAATGGCGCTCGGCCGCGTCGAGGATCGCGGCGACCGTGGAGGGCGGCATCAGCGACGGCGTACCCCCGCCAAAGAAGATCGACGTCAGCCGCCGCCCGGGCAGGGCCTCCGCCTCATGCGCCAGATCGGCGAGCAGCGCCTTGGCCCAGGCGGCCTGGTCCACCGACTCGCGGACATGGCTGTTGAAGTCGCAATAGGGGCATTTGGAAACGCAGAAGGGCCAGTGGACATAGAGCGCGAGCGGGGAGGGAGCCGATGACGAACGGGGCGATATTGCGGAGGACATGATGTCGCCCGATATGGCGGCGATGCGCACGCTTCGCCATCTCTTATCGATTCCCGTCCTGGCCCCGATCGTTGCCATCATGCTGGCGGCTTGTGGTCCCGTGGTGCCGTCGCAGACCGGTGGTGTCGAGAGCCCGCCGGCGCGGGTGGTCGAGGAACGCGCCTCCGACACGCCGACGGCGCGGGGGGCAGGGCTGTTGCGTCAGGCGATGCTGGAGGGGCACCGGGCGGCGCGCGCGGCGGTGGGCCTGCCGCCGCTGAGCTGGGACGAAGGGCTGGCCGCCAGCGCGCTCGCCTATGCGCAGGAGATGGCGCGGACCGGCCGCTTCCAACATGCCGACCAGCCGCAGGGGCCGACCCGGCTGGGCGAGAATTTGTGGACCGGTACGCGCGGCGCCTATCGCTATGACGAGATGATGAGCCATTGGCTGGCCGAGCGGAGCAATTTCGTAAACCTGCCGGTGCCGCAATCCAGCCGGACGGGCCAGTTCGGCGATGTCGGCCATTACACCCAGATCGTCTGGGCCCGATCCACGGCGGTCGGTTGCGCGATGGCGAGCAACAGGCGCGACGACTTCCTCGTTTGCCGCTATAGCCCCACCGGCAACGTCTTTGGTGAGCGGGCTTTCTGACTCAGGCCGGGACGGACGAAAGGTTTGACGCACATGGCCAATCCCTATGATCCGATGGCGTGGCTCGCCTTCTGGACGGCGCCCGCCCGCTTCGCGGTGATGGCGAGCGAAGCGATGCTGAGCGCGCAGAGCGTGATTGCGACTCGCATGGGGGCGATGGCGACGGGCACCTCCTCGATCGCGGAGATGACGTTGATGGTCAGCGAGAAGGTGAAGGCCTTCGACCAGTCGGCCAAGGTTTGGAACCGCGATCAGGCGGCGCTGTCGCGGTTGTCGCAGCATGACCCGCGCGGCGGGGTGATCGATGCGTGGGAGACGATGGCGCGTGCCATGCTGATCGGGGCATCGATGCCGGTCCAGGCAATGGCGCCGGTGCACCGGGCCGTGACCGCGAACCAGAAGCGGCTGGCGAAGGGTTAGGGTATTTCCTCCCCTTGAAGGGGAGGTGGCAGGGCGAAGCCCTGACGGAGGGGTGTCCCGCTATCGATAGGGCGACACCCCTCCATCAGCTTTAGAACACCGCCTTCACCAGCTGGCCGAATGCGTCGGCGCGGTGGCTGATGCGGTTCTTTTCGTCCTGGTCCATCTCGGCAAAGGTCTCGGTCTTACCCAGCGGCTGGAAGATCGGGTCATAGCCATGGCCCTTGTCGCCGCGCGGCGGCCACACGATCGTGCCGTCGACGCGACCCTCGAACCATTCGACATGCCCGTCGGGCCAGCCGACCGCGAGCGCGCAGACGAAGTGCGCGGCGCGGCTCATGTCCGGTTCCTCGTTCAGCCGATCCTCGACCGAGCGCATCGCCATCGCAAAGTCCTTGGTCGGCCCGGCCCAGCGCGCCGAGAATAGCCCCGGATCGCCGCCCAGCGCATCGACGCACAACCCGCTATCGTCCGACAGAGCGGGCAGCCCCGACAGGTCGGCGGCGGCCAGTGCCTTCAGCTCGGCATTGGCGACGAAGGTCGTGCCGGTCTCCTCGGGCTCGGGCAGGTCCAGATCGGCGGCCGCGATCACTTCGACGCCGTACGGTGCCAGCAGTTCGCGGAATTCGACGATCTTGCCCTTGTTGTGGCTGGCGAGGACCAGCTTGCCGGGCTCCAGCTTGCGGATCGCCTGACGGCCGCTTCCCTCGCCGCTCATGCGCGGATCGCCCGGTCCTGCGCCGCGTAGATTTCGGCGCAGCCCATGCGTGCGAGACGGAGCAGACGCAGCAGCGCCTCTTCGTCATAGGTGGCGTGCTCGGCGGTCGCCTGCACCTCGGCGATGTGGCCGTTCTCGATCAGCACGAAATTGGCGTCGGCATCGGCATTCGAATCTTCGATATAATCGAGGTCGAGGACCGGCGTGCCCTGATGGATGCCGCAGGACACGGCGGCGACCTTGTTGCGGATCGGGTCGCTGGTCAGCTTGCCTTCGGCCATCAGCTTGTTGACCGCCATGCGCAGCGCGACCCAGGCGCCCGAAATGGCGGCGGTGCGGGTGCCGCCATCGGCCTGGATCACGTCGCAGTCGATGGTGATCTGCCGCTCGCCCAGTGCCTTCAGGTCGCAGACGGCGCGCAAGCTACGGCCGATCAGCCGCTGGATTTCCTGGGTGCGGCCCGACTGCTTGCCCTTGGCGGCCTCGCGGCTGCCGCGCGTATGGGTGGCGCGGGGGAGCATGCCGTACTCGGCCGTGACCCAGCCCTCACCCTTGCCGCGCAGGAAGGGGGGCACGCGCTCTTCGACGCTGGCGGTGACGAGCACCTTGGTATCGCCGAACCCGATCAGCACCGAACCTTCGGCGTGGCGGGTGAAATTCGGCTCGATGGTGATGGGACGCATCTGGTCGGGCATCCGGCCGGACGGGCGCATAGTCTTCTCCTTGTTCCTTGAAGACAGCCCTAACCGGCCCCCGCGCGATGCGCCAGAGACCAAGGTGGCGATCGGAAGACACTCCCCTTCTTCTCTGCGCCCTCTGCGCCTCTGCGCCTCTGCGCGACAAAATGGTTCACGCGAAGCCGCGACGCCGCGAAGAGGGACTGGAAATCTTCGCGCCTTCGCGGCTTCGCGTGATCAATCTCTTTTTTTTGCGCGCAGAGGCGCGGAGAAGAAGAGTGTCTCCCGATCGCGGTTGAGTGATGCAGTGCGCGCGCCTACATTTCCATCATGGTCACCCCACCGATCACCGAGCTGACCGACCGGGCGCGCGATATCTTTCGCGTGGTGGTCGACAGCTATCTGACCAGCGGTCAGCCCGTGGGGTCGAAGACGATCGCGCTGTCGGGGATCAACCTGTCTCCCGCCTCGATCCGCAACGTCCTTCAGGAACTGGAGGAGCGCGGGTTGCTGGCGGCACCGCATACCAGCGCGGGGCGGATGCCGACCGATGTCGGCCTGCGGCTGTTCGTCGATGGCATGATGCACGCGATGGAGCCCAGCATCGAGGAGCGCGCCGCGATCGAGGCGCGGGCCGCCCGCTCCGGCCCGGTCGAGGAGGCGCTGGCGGCGACGACGGCGGTGCTGTCGGGACTGTCGGCCTGTGCCGGGCTGGTGATGGTCCCCAAGCGCGAGTTGAAGCTGCGCTCGATCGGTTTCGTGCCCTTGTCGATGACCCAGGCGCTGGCGGTGCTGGTCGCCGAGGATGGCGCGGTGGAGAATCGCGTGCTGGAACTGCCGCCGGGCATGACCGGCTCTGCGTTGATCGAGGCGGGCAATTATCTCTCCGCTACGCTCGCCGGCCTCACGCTGGGACAGGCGCGAGAGCGATTGGAGCGCGAGCTTGCGGCGGGCCGTGCCGCGCTGGACGGCGCGGCGCGGGCGCTGGTCGAACAGGGGCTGATCGTCTGGAGCGAGGATGGCGCGCGGCGGCCGATCCTGATCGTGCGTGGACAGGGGCGGCTGATCGACGCTGCGGCCGCCGCCGATCTGGAACGGGTCCGCGACCTGCTCGACGATCTGGAGGGCAAGCAGGAAATCGCCAGCCTGCTCGATTCGGCGCGCGCGGGCGATTCGACCCGCATCTTCATCGGCGCGGAGAACAAATTGTTCGCGCTTTCCGGGTCTTCGGTGATCGCCCGGCCTTTTCGCGGCCTCGACGGCCAAGTGGTCGGTGTGGTCGGCGTAATCGGGCCGACGCGGTTGAACTATGCCCGCGTCGTGCCCATGGTGGATTTCACGGCGGCAACGCTCGCCCGGATGATGGGCTGAACAGGGATTATGATGAGCGAGAATACGACCAACGAAACCCAGAACGACCTGCGTGAAGAGACGGCCGAGGCCGCGCCCGAAGTGGCGGTGCAGGACCGCGTCGCCGAGCTGGAGAACCAGCTGGCCGAGGCCAAGCAGCAATATCTCTACGCCCAGGCCGAGAACCAGAATGTCCGTCGCCGCGCCGAGAAGGAAGCGGTCGACGCGCGCAACTATGCCGCGACCGCGTTCGCGCGTGACGTGCTGTCGGTCGCCGATAACCTCCAGCGCGCCCTTCAGGCGATCCCGGCCGATCTGCGTACCGATGACAAGTGGAAGGGGCTGGTGACCGGCCTCGACGCCACCGGCCGCGAGCTGGACAGCGTGCTCGGGCGTCACGGCATCACCAAGATCGAGGCGCTGGGCCAGCCGCTCGACCCCAACAAGCATCAGGCGATGATCGAAATGCCCTCCGACCAGGAGCCGGGCACGATCGTGCAGGAGATGCAGTCGGGGTATATGATCAAGGACCGCCTGCTTCGCCCGGCGCTGGTCGCGGTGGCCAAGAAGCCGGACTGATCGGGCTTTTTTTGACGTTTGACGAAGGGGCGGGCCGGTTGGTCCGCCCTTTTTGCGTTCGGGGCCTGGGGCTTTCCCTCCCCCATCCCCTCCCGCCTGCGGGAGGGGAGCGCTGTGCGGCTAAGGTTTCCCCACTCTGGGGATGAAGCGCTTGCGGTGCCCACAGGCACGCCCCTCCCGCAGGCGGGAGGGAAGGGGGGAGGGCAGTCACCCTAAAGGACCAACACCCGCTAAGTCCCCCGAAACGGCACCAACGTCTCATATTGCGCCACCGCCGGAGCCCCCGCCACCACCGCCCCGCGTTTCAGCAGAAAGGCATGGCGAACGATCTCCGCCTGCTGCTCCAGGCCATAGCGGGCAAAGGCTTGTCCGGGCTTCAGCGCATAGGTGTAGCGGCAGAAAGGATGCCGCTTCAGCGGCAGGAAGATGCCCCGTTGATGCTGCCAGATATGGACCATCTCATGCACGAACAGCCCCTGTTCGTGTAAGGGGCAGGTGCCGAAATCCCCGCGCCACAGCCCGCCTTTGGGATGGAAATGGATGCAGCCGGTGGGGGCCATCACCGTGTCGCGCGGCTGGAAGAAGGCCCATTTGGTCGGCGACAGCCGCACCTTGGCATAATCGATCGCATCGCCGAAGACGCTGCGGGCCAGCGCTTCCTCGGCCGGGGTGAGGGCGCGCTTCGTCACGAGCCGGTCGGCGCGGGATCGCCCGCCGCGATCACCCGCGCCCCCTGGCGCAGCCGGGTGCCGTCGGAAAAGGTCAGGAGCAGCGACAGGATGCGCCCCGGCTTCACGCCCGGATTCATGTTGTACAGCATCACATGCCGACCGCCCGGCTGGAAGGTGACGGTGCCGCCCGCCGGAATATCGACGGCGGCGACCTTCTTCATCGCCATGCCGCCCTCATGCATCTCGCTGCCGATCGCGACGTCGCTGCTGACGTCGATCAGCTTCAGGGGCTGGGGGCCGCCATGAATGGTGAAATAGGCGGCCGCCGGGCGTCCCGGTACGGCGGGCAGGCGGACCCAGCCTTCCGTGCTTTCCAACGTCGGCTTGCCGCTGCATGCCGTGAGCAGCGCCGCGCTCGACACGGCGCAAAGCCCCCAAAAAAACGCACGACGCATGGCAAACCCTCTCGTTTCGGCAAATCCTGACACGACCCTAGGTTCCATCCAATCTTGCGGCAACAAATCGCCCACCTATATCCGGCTTCGTGAACGGGGTTTTCGGTTGCCGCTTTCGGGACCGGACGGCCCCGGCATCGAACTTCCAGACTATGTTCTTGAGGGGCATTTAGAGACTTATGGCAAAAGTGATCGGCATCGACCTCGGCACCACCAACAGCTGTGTCGCTGTCATGGAGGGCGGCAAGCCCAAGGTTATCGAAAACGCGGAAGGCGCGCGCACCACGCCGTCGATCGTCGCCTTCGCCAAGGATGGCGAGCGCCTGATCGGCCAGCCTGCCAAGCGTCAGGCGGTGACCAACCCCGACAACACCATCTTCGCGGTGAAGCGCCTGATCGGCCGTCGCTTCGACGACCCCGTCACCAAGAAGGACACCGAACTGGTCCCGTACACGATCGCGCGCGGTCCGAACGGCGATGCGTGGGTGAATGCAGGCGGCAAGGATTACAGCCCGTCGCAGATCTCGGCCTTCACGCTGCAGAAGATGAAGGAAACCGCTGAATCGTATCTCGGTGAGACGGTGACCCAGGCGGTCATCACGGTTCCCGCCTATTTCAACGACGCCCAGCGCCAGGCGACCAAGGACGCCGGTCAGATCGCGGGCCTCGAAGTGCTGCGCATCATCAACGAGCCGACGGCGGCTGCTCTGGCCTATGGCCTTGAGAAGCAGGACGGCAAGACGATCGCGGTCTATGACCTTGGCGGCGGTACGTTCGACATCTCGATCCTCGAGATCGGCGACGGCGTGTTCGAAGTGAAGGCGACCAACGGCGACACCTTCCTGGGTGGCGAAGACTTCGACAACAAGATCGTCGAGTTCCTGGCATCGGGCTTCCAGAAGGACGAGGGCATCGACCTCGCCAAGGACAAGCTAGCGCTCCAGCGTCTGAAGGAAGCGGCCGAAAAGGCGAAGATCGAGCTGTCCTCGGCCCAGTCGACCGAGGTCAACCTGCCCTTCATCACCGCCGATCAGAATGGTCCGAAGCATCTGGTCAAGACCATCACCCGCGCCGATCTGGAGCGTCTGGTCGAGGACCTGATCCAGCGTACGCTGGAGCCCTGCAAGAAGGCGCTGGCCGATGCGGGCATGAAGGCCGACGAGATCGCCGACGTGGTGCTGGTGGGCGGCATGACCCGTATGCCGCGCGTCCGTGAGGTCGTGAAGAACTTCTTCGGCAAGGACCCGCACACCGGCGTGAACCCGGACGAAGTCGTCGCCATGGGCGCGGCGATCCAGGCGGGCGTGCTGCAGGGCGACGTCAAGGACGTGCTGCTGCTCGACGTGACCCCGCTGTCGCTGGGTATCGAGACGCTGGGCGGCATCATGACCAAGATGATCGACCGCAACACGACGATCCCGACCAAGAAGAGCCAGGTCTACTCGACCGCCGACGACAACCAGAATGCGGTGACGATCCGGGTCTTCCAGGGCGAGCGCGAGATGGCGCAGGACAACAAGCTGCTGGGTCAGTTCGACCTGGTCGGCATCCCGCCCGCGCCGCGCGGCGTGCCGCAGATCGAGGTCACGTTCGACATCGACGCCAACGGCATCGTCAACGTCTCGGCCAAGGACAAGGGCACCGGCAAGGAGCAGCAGATCCGCATCCAGGCCTCGGGCGGTCTGTCGGACAACGACATCGACCAGATGGTCCGTGACGCGGAGAAGTTCGCAGAAGAGGACAAGAAGCGTCGTGCCGAGGCTGAGGCCAAGAACAACGCCGAGTCGCTGATCCACACCACCGAGCGTCAGCTGGCCGACAATGGCGACAAGGTCGACGCGTCGCTGAAGTCGGAAATCGAGGCGGCGATCGCCGAGACCAAGACGGCGGTCGAGGGTGGCAACCCCGACACCATGAACGAGAAGGCGCAGGCCCTCGCTCAGGTCGCGATGAAGCTGGGCCAGGCCATCTACGAAAAGCAGCAGCAGGCCGAAGCCTCGCCGTCTGCCGACGCAGGGGCGGCCAAGCAGGACGATGTGGTCGACGCCGAATTCTCGGAAGTCGACGACACCAAGTAAGGCGCATGCGCCCGGCCTGCCTTCGGGTGGGCCGGGCCATGGCCATTGCGATTGATTACCGCCCCGGTTGAGTGAAGCCGGGGCCCATGACTGAAGCGCTTCGCGGCGTCGCTCCCGCCGGTCGGGCCGGAGCCGAAGCGCGCACGGGCGGACGGGGCGAGACCGGGCATGAGCACCACGATCGATTATTATGAACTGCTCGAATGCGAGCGCACCGCGGATGATGCGACGATCAAGTCGCGCTACCGCAAGCTGGCCATGCAGTACCATCCGGACCGCAATGCGGGCTGCAAGGACTCCGAGGCCAAGTTCAAGGCGATCAGCGAAGCCTATGACTGCCTGAAGGACCCCCAGAAGCGGGCGGCCTATGACCGTTATGGCCATGCCGCGTTCCAGCAGGGCATGGGCGGCGGTGGCGGCGGCGCTCAAGATTTCGGCGCATTTTCCGACATTTTCGAAAGCGTCTTCGGCGAGTTCATGGGTGGCGGGCGTGGCGGCGGCCGGCAACAGGCCCGGCGCGGCGCGGACCTGCGCTACGACATGGAAATCACACTCGAAGAGGCGTTCCACGGCAAGCAGACCGAGATCACCGTCGATGTGTCGGCGGCATGCGACACCTGCGACGGCACGGGGGCCAAGCCCGGGACCAGCGCCAAGACGTGTCAGCATTGCGGTGGCCATGGCAAGGTCCGCGCGCAGCAGGGCTTTTTCGTGGTCGAACGAACCTGCCCGGTCTGCCAGGGGGCGGGCCAGATCATCGCCGATCCGTGCCCCGATTGTCGCGGCGAGGGCCGCGTCGAGAAGACCAAGACGCTGGCCGTCAACATACCGGCGGGCGTCGACGAGGGCACCCGCATCCGCCTGTCCGGCGAGGGCGAGGCGGGCGCGCGCGGTGCTCCTGCGGGCGACCTCTACATCTTCCTCCACGTGAAGCGGCACGCCCTGTTCGAGCGTGAAGGTACGACCCTGTTTGCGCGCGCGCCGATCAGCTTCACCACGGCGGCGCTGGGCGGTTCGCTGTCCATCCCCGGCCTCGACGGCCGTAGCCATGAGATCAAGATTCCGGCGGGTATCCAGTCGGGCAAGCAACTCCGCCAGCGCGGCGCGGGCATGCCCGTCCTGCAGGGGCGCGGCACCGGCGACTTGGTCATCCAGATCGAAGTTGAGACCCCGACTCGCCTGTCGACCCGCCAGCGCGAACTGCTCGAACTCTTCCGCGAAACCGAGACGGGCGACGAATGCCCCGAAAGCCAGGGCTTTTTCGCCAAGTTGAAGAGTGTGTTTGCGGGCGAATAGTCAAGTTTTTCATCTGCTTCCATAATATTGGCTCATATGGGGGCGGGTTCAGCTGTATCCCGACCTTATTGACTCCAACGTGGCGCAAGCGTCATGATCCGCATTGCGACTTTTGGGAGAAAGTTCTGCGATGCGTCAGCTGTTCGGTTGCTTGGTCGCCATGAGCGCGATGTTGGCCGGTCCGGTATCGGCTCGAGACGCGAAATCGGATAAGACGAACAAGGTCCTCTTACCCGATGGCGGTTCCTCCGACGAAATCATCGTCCGCGCGCTCAGCCTTCCACGTGATGAATTGCCGGTCAATGTCCGCTGGGCCCCCGTCGACAATAGCGCGATCAACATCACCTATGAGCGCGCTGACCAGTTCCTCGCCTGTGCGATGACCAAGGCCGATCGTGATGGGCTCCGCAAGGCGGTGGAAGGGCTGCCTGCACTGGCCAGCACCCAATATGCGCAAGGTTGGCTCATCTCGACGAACTGGGGTTGCTATCCGCCGCGTGGAACCTTCACCCCCTGGGACCCTGGCGAAGCCGGACAAAGTTTTATCGATCGCGGCATCCTGCTCGAGCGGACACTGCGTAGCTTTGCGCCCGATGCCGCGCTGACCCCGGCACAGACCTTCGATCCGGCAGTGCGCGCTCGCTTTCGTACGGTCGAGACCCGGCATAATCGTTATCGCCAGAACCCTGAGATGTCGGGCTATATCGTCGCGGCTTGTCTGGTGCAGACGCAGCCGGTTCTGGCCACCCGGCTATTCCATGCACCGCAGGGCAGCGATCTGGTCCGGGGATTGGAGCAGGCGATGCTCGTCAATTCGCCCGAGTGCCTGGAGGGCGTAAAGAAACTGAGTGTCGAACCCACGACGATGCGGCTTTATGTGGTCGACGCCTTTTATCGCTGGGTGCTCGCCGCGCGGAACGTGTCGAGCCTGATTCCCAAGGAAGGGGTCTAGTTTCTCCAGTCTGCGGGAATTTCAGGGCATTCGGGCCTTACGCGCCGGTATCCGCCGGTCAGGGTTTGGAAAGCGGCGCCTTCATGCCCTCCAACTTCTTGAGCTGCTCCGCCTGCACGGGCACGCCCAGCGCGGTGCGCAGGCTGTCGGGGATTAGCGCGCGGTCATAGGGGGCCATGGTCACCCCGCTCTCCTTTGACCGGGTATATTGGGTGCCGTAGATTTGCGGCTGGCCGATCTTCATCAGATAGCGGTCGAGCGTCGCGGCCGCGATCCAGTTCGCCTCGGCCTTGCCCCGTGCCACCGCCGCCATCGCAAGCGAGTGGGCGAGCAGATAGTCCGCCGCGTCCGAGCTGTGCTGGAAGAGGAAGGCGGCGTGATAATAATCCTCTGCGGTGGAGAGCTTTCCCTCGGCCAGCAGCGTCCGGGCAGTCGCCCGGCGTGTGGCGTCCTCGGCGATCATGCGACGGACCTGCGCCATGTCGATCGGCTTGGCGGGGTCGATCAACGCGCGGATCGCCTGATCGGCATCGAACATCGCGGTCAGCTGCGGATTGTCTTTCGGTTGAGGCGCTTGCGCCTGGATCGATGCGGGGAGGAGTGCCATCCAAGCCAGTATCGCCACACCACGCTTTTGCATCGCCGATCCCTTTCGTTGGTTCTGCGTTATTGATTACACCTGTAAACAATGTTGGCAAGGCGTAGGTGAACTTGATCCGCGCGCAGCAACGCTGGCTTGTCAAAAGGCGGCTTTCGGGGTCCATTGTCGGCTATCCGATAGAAGGAAGCCTTTCGCATGAAATCCCGGCTGTTCGCCCTGTCCCTGATCGCCGCGTCCGTCGCGCTCCCCGCCGCCGCGCCGGTATCGGCGCCGCGTGTCGGCGTCGCCAGTTTCGAGGCTTTGGCCAAGCCTTTGCCGCTGCCCTATCATGCAGGCGATGCGAAGGCCACGATCGCGGCGGCGCGGGCGCGGGCGGTGAAGGCGCACAAGCGGGTACTGATCGACCTGGGCGGCAATTGGTGCCTCGATTGCCGCTTGCTGGCAGGCGTGATGGAGACGCCGCAGATGCGTCCCTTCGTCGCGAAGCATTTCGAGGTGGTGACGGTCGATGTCGGCCGCTTCGACCAGAATATGGATATCCCGGCGGCTTATGGGATCAAGGGGCGTCTGGCGGGCGTACCGGCTGTGCTGATCGTCGATCCGAAGACCAACAAGCTGATCAATGCGGGCCGCGAGACGGCGCTGGCCGATGCGCGCTCGATGACGCCGCAGGCGGTGGCGGACTGGTTGGCGGGCTGGGTGGGGTGAGACTCATCGACCGATCGCTCAAATAACAGCGGGCTTTCCCTCCCCCAGCCCCTCCCGCCTGCGGGAGGGGAGAGGGCATGGGCAGTCGTTTCCGCAAATAGCTCCCCTCCCGCAGGCGGGAGGGGGCGGGGGAGGGGAGTCCCTATCGGCACATTACCGCGCCAATGGGACTCCTTCGACAGTTACTCGCCGAACACCCGCGCGAAGATCGTGTCGATATTCTTGTAGTGATAATCGAGGTCGAACCGCGCCTCGATCTCCTCGACCGACAACGCTGCCGTCACGTCGGCATCGGCCTTGAGCAACTCCATCAGCGACAGCTCGCCGTCCGACTCCCAGACCTTCATCGCGTTGCGCTGGACCAGGCGATAACTGTCCTCGCGGCTCACGCCCGCCTGGGTCAGCGCTAGCAGCACGCGCTGCGAATGGACCAGGCCGCCCATCTTGTTGAGGTTCTTCTCCATCCGCGCCGGATAGACGACCAGCTTGTCGATCACGCCGGTCAGACGAGCTAGCGCGAAGTCCAGGGTGATGGTCGCGTCGGGACCGATATAACGCTCGACCGAGGAGTGGCTGATGTCGCGCTCATGCCATAGCGCGACATTCTCCAGCGCCGGGGTCACGTAACCGCGCACCATGCGGGCGAGACCGGTCAGGTTCTCGGTGAGCACCGGGTTGCGCTTGTGCGGCATCGCCGACGAGCCCTTCTGGCCGGGTGAGAAATATTCCTCGGCTTCCAGAACCTCGGTGCGCTGGAGGTGGCGGACTTCGGTCGCGAGGCGCTCGATCGAGCTGGCGATGACGCCCAGCGTGGCGAAGAACATCGCATGGCGATCGCGCGGGATGACTTGGGTCGAGACGGGCTCGACGGTCAGCCCCATCTTCTCGGCGACGTGGCGCTCGACGCTGGGGTCGATATTGGCGAAAGTGCCGACCGCCCCCGAGATCGCGCAGGTGGCGATGTCGGCGCGCGCCGCGACCAGGCGGGCGCGGTTGCGGTCGAACTCGGCATAGGCCTGCGCCAGCTTCAGGCCGAAGGTCACCGGCTCGGCATGGATGCCATGGCTGCGCCCGATGGTCGGAGTCAGCTTATGCTCATAGGCGCGGCGCTTGATGACGGCGAGCAGCGCGTCGAGATCCTCGATCAGGATGTCCGAGGCGCGGGCGAGCTGCACCGCCAGGCAGGTGTCGAGCACGTCGGACGAGGTCATGCCCTGGTGCAGGAAGCGCGCTTCCGGCCCGGTGCGCTCGGCGACATGGGTCAGGAAGGCGATGACGTCGTGCTTCGTCTCGGCCTCGATCGAATCGATGCGGTCGATGTCGAAATCGCCCGCCGCCTTGTCGGCTTCCCAGATGCGTGCCGCCGCTTCCTTGGGCACCACGCCCAGCTCGGCCAGGGCGTCGGTGGCGTGCGCCTCGATTTCGAACCAGATGCGGAAACGGGTCTGCGGGTCCCAGATTCGGGTCATGGGGGCACGGGAGTAACGCGGAATCATGGGGCACCTCTGGTCGTGGAATCGGCACGGGCGACCGTGCACTCCCTCTCGGAATCACGGTGTGCCGTGCCGTTAGCAGGGACGAGCCGAGCCTTCAAATCCGAAGGAGCAATCCCCATATGGCAAAATGCAGAACGGGACCGTATCACTAATGACGAAGATGCGTTCCCGGTCTTCATAGTCATCGATCGAACCAGAGTAGGGAGAGACGAGATGATGAAATATGCTTTTCTTGGCGCCGCGATGATGGTGTCTGCCCCCGTTCTTGCGCAGGTGACCCCGGCACCAGCTCAGACCACACCGAGTGCGCCGCAAGCGGCCCCGGCAACCACGGCCGACCCGGCACAGACTGCGCAACCAGCAACGTCGACTGAAGCGGCTCCGGCAGGAGGCCAGGTCCAGGCGACCGGCAGCCAGATCGCGCAGGTCGTCGACACGCAGTTCCCGACCTATGACAAGGACGGCGACGGCAAGCTGAACAAGGCCGAATTCGCGCAGTGGATGGTCGCGCTGAAGTCGCAGACCGACCCGTCGACCAAGGCCGAGGCACCCGCCACCAAGAAATGGGTCGGTAGTGCCTTTGCCCAGGCGGATACCGACAAGGACAAGACGGTGTCCAAGACCGAGCTGACCGGCTTTCTGAGCCAGGGTCAGGGCTGATCGGCCTGACGAAATCGGAACATCCCTCCGTTCCGTACCATCCCTGAGCGGGGATGCCGGGCCGCCGGACCTGCGGGTTCGGCGGCCCTTTTGCTCGGTGCCGTCGCCCAAGCAGACTCGCGAAGATTTCGACCGCCCACGAAAAAGGGCAGGGGCGTCGCCGCCACCTGCCCTTCGTTTTGTTCGCTGACCCGGAGGGACAAGCGAGGCCGGATCAGGCCTCTTCCGAACCTTCGGCCTGCGCCTCGGCGTCGGCCGCCTCGTCCTCGGCGGTCAGGACCGTCGGGGCAACGATGGTGGCGATCGCGAAGTCGCGGTCGTCGATGGCGGGCTCGGCGCCCTTGGGCAGCTTCACGTCCGAGATGTGGATCGAGTCGCCGATCGCCAGACCCTTCAGCGAGACGCTGATTTCGGTCGGGATGTTGGCGGCGTCGACGACCAGCTCGATCTCGTGGCGGGTGACGTTCAGGACGCCGCCCTGCTTCACGCCGCTCTGGTCTTCGTCGGTGAACACGACGGGCACGGCGACCGTGACGGTCTCATGCTCGCCGATGCGCAGGAAGTCGACGTGCAGCGGGCGGTCGGTGACCGGATGGAACGCGACGTCCTTTGCCAGCGTGCGCTGGCCGTCCACCATGATGACCGAGGTGAAGAAATGACCCGTCATCAGCGCCTTGACGAGGGCCTTCTCTTCGAGATGGATCGACGCGGCGGCCTGGTTGCGGCCATAGATCACGGCGGGGACGCGGCCTTCACGACGCAGCGAACGGGAGGCTCCCTTGCCAACCTGATCGCGCGTCTCGGCGGCGAGCGTAAGGGTGTCGCTCATTCCAGTTACTCCGAAACAAAATGGATATGGTTTTCCCGACCACGCCTCCAGGGATGACCATGACCGGAAGCGGCGGCGCATAGCGGGGATGCGCCGGAAAAGCAAGGTCGGGGCGGGGCGGCCGCGTGGGTCCCGCCCCGTCACCGATCAATAGGCGATACGCTGCGCCTTGATCCCCTGCTTGGCGAGCTGCGCCTGGACGCTGTCGTTACCCGCCAGATGGCCGGCGCCGACCGCGATGAAGATGGTGCCGGGCTTGGCCATGCGTTGCTTGATCCACGTCGCCCAGCGGGCGTTGCGGTCGGTCAGCAGGGTCTTGGCGACCTCGGGCGAGTCCTTCAGGCTTTCGTTCATCGTCTTGGCGAGCGCGTCGGGGTCGCCCTTGGCCCATTCGTCGACCATCTCGGCCATTTCCTCACCCGCCTTGGGCAGGTCGTCGATGGTCGAGGTCAGGAACTCGATCTGCGCCTTTTGCGACAGGCCGTTGAAGAAGCCGATCTGCTGCTCGGCGGTTTCCAGCCCGGCGACGGGCTTGTTCTGGGCCTTGGCGGCGTCGGCCAGCACGGTTTCGGGCCCGTTCTTGGGATCATAGCCCAGCTTCTGGATCGGCGCGAGCGACAGGGTGACACCCACCAGCCACGGCTTCATCCGGTCGAAGTTGCGCGGATCGGCCCCCAGATCGGTCACCGCCTTCAGATAGGCCCCGCGCTTGTCGGCGGGCAACTGCTCGGTCAGGGTCGGGCCGGTGGTGACGAAGCCGTTCTTCATCACGATCTGCTGCATCGTCGCCGGATCGGGCTGCACCATCTCCAGCATCAGTTGGTCCGACTTGTCGAAGGCGGTCTTCACCGCCTCGTCGAACCAGGACAGGCCGGGCTTCAGCACATGGATGGTGCCGAACAGATAGATGGTGGTGTCGGCATCCTTGACCACCCAGAGCGCGGGATCGGCGTCATTGGGGTTCGGCGCGGGCTTGCTCTGCGCACAGGCGGGCAGGGCCAGCATCAGGGCGAGCGAGGTGAGGGCGGCTTTCATGATCGTCTTCATGGGATCGGACTTTCGGAAAGGGAAGGGGAAGGGGGCGGGATCAGGCATATTTGCGCCACAGCCAGACCAGGCCGCCGACCGCCAGCATCGCGCCGTACACCCATTCGATCTGCACCGGCGGCAGCGCACCGCCGCGCCACAGGAACCACCAGACGGGAACGCCCAGGCCGACCGTGTAGAAGCTGGCGACGTCACCGTCGCGATAGGCTTGGCGTTCATGCTCGTCGGCGACCCGGTGCCAGCGCCACGAAATAACGGGCACGACCACGCCCCAGATCAGCGCCATCAGCACGGCGAACCAAAGCGGCAAAGGCGAGAACCAAAGGTCGGGACGGGCAGCGCCGTCCGCCGGTTGTTGCAGCACGATCAGCGCGGTCGACAGCCCGGCGATCCCGCCGACGGTGCCGGACATCGCCAGCAGCCGGTGATTGGCGCGTTCGCTCGGCCCCTTGCCGATGCGCGAAGCATTGATGGTCATGGTCGCACCTCGATGGACAGATGGACGGAGAATTTGGGCAGCCTTGCATTATGGGCGGCTATGGTCGCGGCCTGAATATCGGGGCGGATCGCCTCGAGCGTGACCTCGCCCAGACGACCGGCTCCCCAGCCGAGCAGCGACAGCGCGATGCCGCCTCCGATGGCTATATGGGTCAGTCGGCGGTTCATGACCGTATCCTCCGGATGAAATAGGAGGCCATGCCGATGGCGACCGAGGCCCACCAGCTATTGTCCTCAAGATCGGCATGATGCGTGTGCGTGCCGATCAGGGTCAGCAACGGGTGCAGGACGAAATTGGCAAGCCCGATCACTGCCCAGGTTTCGATCGCCAGCCGCCGCTGCATCTCGTCGGTTTCACGCCAGTTGCGCCAGCTCACAATGCCGCCGACGATCAGGATCACGACCGCGGACCCCTGCGCCAACAGCCGGGGCGGGGGCGCGAAGGGACGATCGAGCAAGCCGTCGATGAATCCTGCGATAAAGGGCAGGCCGACGACCAAGAGGGTCACGACGACGACCAAGGCGATCCGCCGCCGCTTCCGGCGTGCCGCCCGCGCCGCCTCGCGGCTCTCGCCCCAGCGGGCCCCGTCCTCACTCACCATGATGTTCATCATCGAAAATCTCCTCGATCGGCATCTCGAACAGCCGTCCGATGCGGAAGGCGAGCGGTAGCGAGGGATCGTATTTCCCCGTTTCGATGGCGTTGACGGCCTGGCGCGACACATCCAGCCGCCCGGCGAGTTCCGCCTGGCTCCAGTTGCGTTCGGCGCGCAGCACCTTGAGGCGATTTTTCATGTCCACCTCCTCTTGCATAGCCAACCTCCCTTTGTCACCCGTGCATGACGTAATGTCAGGTGACCATGACAAAGTGACAGCGAGTCGTGACGTTGTCAACAAGACCTGACAAAATATCACGGGTGGTTGACTTGTCGGGGTGATTAGGACGGCCGCTCGCCTTGACCGCACAAGGGCCATCCGCCAAAGCCTGCGCCATTATGCAGACCCGAAACGGCCCCTCGGAAGGACCACTTTCCTTCCAGCGCATGATCCTCACCCTCCATGACTATTGGAGCGAGCGGGGATGCGTGATCCTGCAACCTTATGACATGGAGATGGGGGCGGGCACCTTTCACCCCGCGACCACACTGCGCGCGCTGGGGCCTGACAGCTGGAACGCCGCTTTCGTCCAGCCGTGCCGTCGCCCGACCGACGGCCGTTATGGCGAGAACCCCAACCGGCTCCAGCATTACTACCAGTATCAGGTTATCCTGAAGCCCTCGCCCGCCGACCTGCAGGACCTGTATCTGGGCAGCCTGGCCGCGATCGGTGTGGACATGACGAAGCACGACATCCGCTTCGTCGAGGACGATTGGGAAAGCCCGACGCTGGGTGCCTGGGGTCTGGGCTGGGAAGTCTGGTGCGACGGGATGGAGGTGACTCAGTTCACCTATTTCCAGCAGATGGGCGGATACGACATGAAGCCGGTCGCGGGCGAGTTGACCTACGGCCTCGAACGCCTCGCCATGTATATCCAGGACGTCGACAATGTGTACGACCTGCGCTTCAACGATGCGGGCGTGAGTTACGGCGACGTGTTTCTCGAAAACGAGAAGCAGATGTCGACTTGGAATTTCGAGGTCGCCGACACCGACACGCTGTTCGACGCTTTCAAGAAGGCGGCGGCCGAATGCGAGCGCTGTCTGGAGGCTAAGCTGCCCATCCCCGCCTATGAACAGGCGATCAAGGCCAGCCACACCTTCAACCTGCTGCAGGCGCGCGGCGTGATCTCGGTGGCGGAGCGCCAGGCCTATATGGGCCGCGTCCGCGATCTGGCGAAGGGCGCGTGCGGCGCCTGGATGGACAAGAACGGCTGGGCCGCGTGATGACCGATTTTCTGCTCGAACTCCGCTCCGAAGAAATCCCCGCCCGGATGCAGGCGGGGGCCCGCGAGAACCTCGCCAAGCTGTTCGCCGCCGAACTCGCCAAGGCCGGACTGTCGGCGGGTGAGATCGTCACCTATGCGGGGCCGCGCCGTCTGGCGCTGATCGCGCGTGGGCTTCCGTCTGCGACCGAAGCGGTGTCCGAGGAAGTGAAGGGGCCCCGCGCCTCTGCCCCGCCGCAGGCGTTGGAGGGCTTTCTCCGCAAGACCGGGCTGACGCGCGAGCAACTGACCGAGCGCGACGGCGTGCTCTTCGCGATCACCGAGAAGCCCGGCCGCGCGACGGCGCAAGTGCTGGCCGAGGCGATCCCCGCCATCGTCCGCGCCTTCCCTTGGCCCAAGTCGATGCGCTGGGGCGGCGAGTCCGCCTCGACCGAGTCGATGCGATGGGTCCGCCCGTTGCACGCCATCGTCGCGCTGTTCGGCGGCGAGGTGGTGCCGTTCGAGATCGCCGGGATCACCAGCGGCAACACGACGCGGGGCCACCGCTTCCATGCCCCGGCCGAAATCACGCTGACCGGTGTCGACACCTATGTCGAGCAGCTGCGCGCCGCCAAGGTGCTGGTCGATCAGGACGAACGCGCCGCGATCATCCGCGAGCGTGCGTCGGCGCTGGCCGCCGAGGCCGGGCTGGAGCTGGTCGAGGACGAAGGGCTGGTCGCCGAGAATGCCGGGCTGACCGAATGGCCGGTGCCGCTGCTCGGGCGCTTCGACGAAGCGTTTCTCGACGTGCCGCCGGAAGTCATCCAGCTGACCGCGCGGGTGAACCAGAAGTACTTCGTCTGCCGCTCGGCCGATGGCAAGCTGGCGAATGCGTTCGTCTGCACCGCCAATATCGAGGCGACCGACGGCGGCGCGAAGATCGTCGAGGGCAATGGCAAGGTGCTCGCCGCCCGCCTGTCCGACGCGCGCTTCTTCTACGAGACGGATCGGAAGACGAAGCTCGACGATCTGCGGCCCAAGCTGGAAAAGATCGTCTTCCACGAAAAGCTCGGCACCGTCGCCGACAAGGTCGAGCGGGTGGCCAAGCTCGCCCGCTGGCTGGTCGAAGAGGGCATCGTCAACGAATCCCCCCCCGCAAGCGGAGGGGGCGAGCTTGCCGATCTGGCGGAGCGCGCCGCGTATCTGGCGAAGGCCGATCTCGTCACCGGCATGGTCGGCGAGTTCCCCGAATTGCAGGGCCTGATGGGCGGCTATTACGCCGCCGCGCAGGGCGAAGACCCGCGTGTCGCCGAGGCGGTTCGCGATCACTATAAGCCGGTCGGGCAGGGGGATGACGTCCCCACCGCGCCGGTGACGGTGGCCGTGGCGTTGGCGGATAAGCTGGACACACTGGTCGCATTCTTTGCTGTAGGTGAGCAGCCTACGGGGTCCAAGGACCCGTTCGCTATCCGGCGAGCCGCATTGGCAATTTTGCGACTTATCCAAGTCAACGATCTTCGAATGCAGATGGCCAGAGTTATGGCTGCGTCAGCAAAGCCAGTCATCGACCGGATTTTGGACGAGCCGTATCGTTCCGCATGTAACGCCGAAGAACTGATCAGACATGGCTTCGTGTCGAAGACGCCGTATGTGGCTGATCCCACCAGCATCACGGGACCGGGAGCTTACATTCGGACGAACGTTTTGTTGGGCTTGCCAGCATTGGCAGGCTTCTTCGCCGACCGTCTGAAAGTCCAGCAACGCGAAGCAGGCGTCCGTCACGACCTGATCGACGCGGTGTTCGCGCTCGGCGGCGAGGACGACCTCGTCCGCCTGCTCGCCCGCGTCCGCGCGCTGCAAGCCTTCGTCATCACCGACGACGGCACCAACCTGCTCGCCGGATACAAGCGCGCCGCGAACATCCTGAAGAAGGAAGGCGTCGAGGGCGACCAGAGCTGGACTGCGCCGACCTACACGCTCGAACCCGCCGAGGCCGATCTGATCGCCGCGCTCGACGCGGCCGAGCCTAAGGCGGCCGCGGCGGTGAAGGCCGAGGATTTCGAGGCCGCGATGGCCGCGCTCGCCTCGCTTCGCGCGCCGATCGACCGGTTCTTCGACGATGTGACCGTCAACGACGCCGATCCGGCCAAGCGGACCGCGCGCCTCGCGCTGCTCGCGCGTGTCCGGGCCGCCGTCCATACGGTGGCGGATTTCTCGCGGATCGAGGGATGACGTAACTGGCGGATCGGACGGGCGGAATGTCGCATTCATGCTCTTCCCCTCCGCCAATAACGCCTTAATAAAGCCGACGCCTGTGTCCCCAGGGCGTCGGACGATACGACCAGTAAAGGATCGAACCGATGACCTATGTGTACCGTTTCGGCGGCGGCGTTTCGGACGGCGGTAAGGGGGACAAGAACCTGCTTGGCGGCAAGGGCGCTAACCTCGCCGAAATGGCCTCGATCGGCCTGCCAGTGCCGCCGGGCTTCACCATCTCGACCGCAATGTGCACCCGCTATTATGAGGATGGCGAGCAGTTCCCGCAGGAGCTGCGCGACGAAGTGGCCGACGGCATCGCGCATATCGAGGCGGTGACGGAGAAGCGCTTCGGCGATCCTGAAAATCCGCTACTGGTCTCGGTTCGCTCGGGCGCGCGCGTGTCGATGCCGGGCATGATGGACACGGTGTTGAACCTCGGTCTGAACGACGCGACCGTCGAGGGGCTGGCGAAGAAGGCGGGCGACGAGCGTTTCGCCTGGGACAGCTATCGCCGCTTCATCCAGATGTATGCCAATGTCGTCCTGGAGCTGGATCACGGCGCGTTCGAGGAAGCGCTGGAGATCGCCAAGGAAGACAATGGCTTCACCCTCGACACCGAGATGTCGGCCGAGGACTGGAAGGCGCTGGTCACCACCTATAAGGGCCTGGTCGAGGAGCAGTGGGGCAAGCCCTTCCCGCAGGACGTGCAGGACCAGCTTTGGGGCGCGGTCGGCGCGGTGTTCGGATCGTGGCAGTCGGAGCGTGCGAAGGTCTATCGCCGCCTGAACGATATTCCCGCCGACTGGGGCACCGCCGTCAACGTACAGGCGATGGTCTTCGGCAATATGGGCGACACCTCGGCGACGGGCGTGGCCTTCACGCGCGATCCGTCCAAGGGCGACCGCGCCTATTATGGCGAGTTCCTGATCAACGCGCAGGGCGAGGACGTGGTCGCGGGCATCCGCACGCCGCAGTACCTGACCAAGGCCGCGCGCGAGGAAGCGAACGCCAAGCCCGCCTCGATGGAAGAGGCGATGCCGGAGGTGTATGCCGAGCTGGCCGCCGTCTTCGACCAGCTCGAGACGCATTACCGCGACATGCAGGACATCGAGTTCACGGTCGAACAGGCCAAGCTCTGGATGCTCCAGACCCGCTCGGGCAAGCGCACCGCCAAGGCCGCGCTGAAGATTGCGGTCGATATGGCCAATGAGGGGCTGATCACCCGCGAGGAAGCGATCGCGCGCGTCGATCCGGCGGCGCTCGACCAGTTGCTCCACCCGACACTCGATCCGAACGCGCACCGCGACGTGCTGACCAAGGGCCTGCCGGCGTCACCTGGTGCGGCCTCGGGCAAGGTGGTATTCGACGCCGATGCCGCCGAGCGTGCGGCGGCGGCGGGCGAGGCGGTTATCCTCGTCCGGGTCGAAACCTCGCCCGAAGACATTCACGGGATGCATGCGGCCAAGGGCATCCTGACCGCGCGCGGTGGCATGACCAGCCATGCGGCGGTGGTGGCGCGCGGCATGGGGCGGCCTTGCGTTTCGGGCGCGGGCTCGCTGTCGATCGACAACAAGGCCAAGCTGCTGCGCGTCGGTTCGCGTGAGGTGCGCGAGGGCGACATCCTGACGCTCGACGGTTCGACCGGCGAGGTGATGGTCGGCGCGGTCGCGACCGTACAGCCCGAGCTGGCGGGTGACTTCGGCACGCTGATGGAATGGGCCGATCAGGTCCGCCGCCTGAAGGTCCGCGCCAATGCCGAAACCCCGCTCGACTGCCGCACCGCGCGCGAGTTCGGTGCGGAGGGCGTGGGCCTCTGCCGCACCGAGCATATGTTCTTCGACGCTGCGCGGATCACGGCGGTGCGCCAGATGATTCTGGCGACGGACGAAGCGGGCCGCCGCGCCGCGCTCGCCAAGCTGCTGCCCGAACAGCGCGCCGACTTCACCGCGATCTTCGAGGTGATGGCGGGCCTGCCGGTGACGGTGCGCCTGCTCGACCCGCCGCTGCACGAGTTCCTGCCGCAGCAGGAGGCCGAGTTCGCCGAGGTCGCCACGGCGGCGGGCGTGGACGTCGATACGCTGAAGCGCCGGGCGAACGAATTGCATGAGTTCAACCCGATGCTCGGCCATCGCGGCTGCCGCCTGGGCGTGACCTACCCGGAAATCTACGAGATCCAAGCGCGCGCCATCTTCGAGGCGGCGCTGGACGTCGCGGAAAAGTCGGGCGAGGCGCCGATCCCCGAGGTCATGATCCCGCTGGTCGCCACGCGCCGCGAGCTGGAGCTGATGAAGGCGGTTGTCGACAAGGCGGCACAGGCCGTGTTTGCCGAGCGCGGCAAGACGGTCGAATATCTGGTCGGCACCATGATCGAGCTACCGCGCGCCGCGCTGAAGGCGGGCGAGATCGCCGAGGTCGGTGAATTCTTCTCCTTCGGCACCAACGACCTGACCCAGACGACGCTGGGCGTCAGCCGCGACGATGCGGCGCGCTTCCTGAGCGCCTATGTCGAGAAGGGCATCTACGCCAAGGACCCGTTCGTCAGCCTGGATGTCGAGGGGGTGGGCGAGCTGGTCAGCCTGGCCGCCGAGCGCGGTCGCGCGACGCGGCCGGGGATCAAGCTCGGCATCTGCGGCGAGCATGGCGGCGATCCGGCATCGATCGCGTTCTGCGAGTCGGTCGGGTTGGATTATGTGTCGGCCAGCCCGTACCGCGTGCCGATTGCTCGGCTCGCGGCGGCGCAGGCGGCTTTGAAGGCGCGGTGATCTGAGGGGCTGGGGTGTCGCCTAGCCCCTTTCCCTCCCCTATCCCCTCCCGCCTGCGGGAGGGGCATGCTGCTGGGCAAGGTATCGTGCCTCCCGGGCCGTCTAGCCCAGTACTGCTTGTGCTTATGTGCTGAATGCAGCTCCGAAGCTTCTCCCCTCTCGCAGGCGGGAGGGGTTTGGGGGAGGGCAGGGTGTCTCACCGAGCCTACCCGATCATGATTACCCGTTCGTCGTCACCCGGTTGCCGAAATCGAACCACCCACGACGCTCCCCCGCCGGATAGGCGGGACGCGCTGCACTCGCGGCGACCGGACGCGGGGCTGCACGCTCCACCACCGGCGTCGCCGCGACCGGCTGCGCGGTCGCGAGCCGCTGGTTCTCGCGCTCCAGTTCGGTAATACGGGTCTGGGCGGCCGACAGCTTGGTTTCGGTCGCCTTCACCTGCGCTGCATGGGCATCGCGTTCGGTGGCATAGCGGTTGCGCCATTTGCCGCCGCCTGGATGGCTGGCCAGGCCGAAAAGCCAACCAGCGATGAGGACCAGCCCCAGCACGGCGAATTGCGTCGTCGAAGTGAACAACATCGCGTCGATCCCTATCTGTTACGATGGACCAACGACTGGCGGCGCGGCTGGTTGCGAAACCGGGAGAGGGGGCGTCAGTGTCCGGTGATCAGCGTATCCTTGATCGAGCAGGCGGCGGGGCCCAGGATCACGACGAACAGGGTCGGCAGGATGAACAGGATCAGCGGCACCGTCATGATGGCGGGCAGGCGCGCGGCCTTTTCCTCGGCACGCATCATGCGCTCGTTGCGGAACTCGGCCGACAGGACGCGCAAGGCGCTCGCGAGCGGGGTGCCGTATTTCTCGGTCTGGATCATCGTGGTGACGACACCGCGCAGCGAGTCGAGATTGACCCGCGCCGCGAGATTCTCCAGCGCCTGCCGCCGATCGGTCAGGAAGCCCAGCTCGACCGAGGTCAGCTGGAATTCGTCGCCCAGTTCCGGGTAGGCGCGGCGCAGTTCGCGCGACACGCGGGCAAAGGCGGCATCGACGGTCAAGCCCGCTTCGGCACAAATCACCATCAGGTCGAGCGCGTCGGGCAGGCCCTTGCGGATGGCCGCGGTGCGCTTGTCGATCCGGTTCTTCAGCGCCAGGTCGGGTGCCTTGTAGGATAGCAGCAGCGTGCCCGCGACCAGCATATATCGGCTGAACCCGCTCCAGGTCGCAAAGCCGTTGGTCCCGTAGACCCACAGGGCCATGGTGCCGCCCAGCACGATCGGCAGGGCGAGGCGACCGAAGATCACCGCGACCGCCATTTCCTTGGACCGGATACCCGCCTGCAACAAGCGAACCTGCACCGCCTTGACCTGTTCATCCTGCAGCATCTTAAGCGAGCTGAGCACCCGGCGCATCCGCTCCAGCATGTCGGCACGGTCGATCAGCTGGGCACGACGCCGGGTGGGGGCGGCGATACCGGCCTTCAGTTCCTCGCGGCGTTCGTTCAGCGCGCGGACCCGCTTGGTCATCGGGTCGCGGCTGCCGAGCAGCACATAGCCGACGACCAGCAGCGCGAAGACACATACGCCCCAGAGCAGCGGAACGATCGCGGACGCATCGAGGCCGAGGATGGTGGGCGTGGGCATGCTCATTCAAATCTCGAAACTGATCATGCGGGACATGATAAAGGCGCCCAGGCCCAGCCAGATGAACGCGCCGACCCCGACGATCATCAGGCGCGGATCGACGAAGAAGCGCGCCATATAGGACGCGTTAATCATGTAGATGATGCCGAACACCAGGAAGGGCAGCGAACCGACGATATAGGCCGATGCCTTGGATTCCGACGACATCGCCTTGATCTTCAGCTTCATCTGCGCGCGCTTGCGCAGCACGTCGGCCAGGTTGGACAGGGTTTCGGCCAGGTTGCCGCCCGTCTCGCGCTGGATGGCGATGGCGATGACGAAGAACTGGAATTCGGGAATTTCCAGCCGGTCGGCGGTGTCCTGAAGCGCGGCGTCCATCGTCCGGCCGATCCGCATCTTGTCGGCGACCGAGCGGAATTCCTCGCCGATCGGACCCGGAATTTCATGGGCGACGACGCTCATCGTTTCGGCGATGGGCAGGCCGGAGCGCAGACCACGCACCAGCAGCTCGATGGCGTCGGGAAAGCGCGCGACGAACTTGGTGACGCGCCGCGTGATCGTGCGCTGCACCCACATGTGCGGCAGCCACAGGCCCAGGCCGAGGGCAAGGAGCAGCGCCAGGAAAAAGGACAGGTGCAGGATCAGGCCGAGCACCAGCACGGCCACCGCCACCGCGGCACACGCCATGCCGAACTGCCCCACCGTCCAGTCGCGTCCGGTCCGGTCGAGCATCTTGGCGAGGCGCGCGGGGTTGGGGAGCAGCCGGCCAAAGGCCTTATCCATCCTGGTATCGCCCGCCAGCGCGATCCCGCGCGACGCGGCAGCGACGGCCAGGGCGGGCTTGCCCAGGTCCAGGGCGACACGCTCGCGCAAGCCCGACAGCCGCCGTGCCTGCGCGCGCGACCGCTTGGGCGGCGAGAAGGCCGCCACGCCCAGCAGCAGCGTCAGGAAGACGCCCATCGCCAGGATCAGGGTCGCGAGCATCGACATGGGTATCAGTCGGCCTTGGCCCGCTTGGCCAGCAGCGCCTTCAGGTCGAACCGGTCGAGCAGACCGCGCCGCGCTGGGGCGACGGTCGCCTCGCCCTCGGCCGAGGCGCAGATACGCTGCGACAGTTCGAGCAGCGGCACGATGGTACGCGACGTGCGGCCCAGTTCGGCGATCGGCTTGCCGAGCTTGGCGGCCTGAACCACCAGCTTGGGGTCATAGGGGATGGCGAAATCGACTGGCCGCTCGATCGACCCCTCGAAATCGCTTTGCGCGATCTCGCTCTGGGCGGCGGGCTGGACGCGGTTGGCGACGGTCAGCACGGTCGATTGCGGGGCATGGGTCTTCAGCCAGGCGAGCAGGCGGATCGTGTCGCGCGCGGCCGCCAGCGTGAACTCGGTGACCAGAATAATGGTCTGTGCCGAGGAGACCAGCACCGGTTGCTGGATCATCATGCCGCGCGGGAGGTCGACGATCGTCGTCTCGAAATTCAGCCGCATCTCGTCCTGCAACTGGGCGAAGGCCAAGCCGTCAGTCATGATAGGTGCGCTGATCGGCGCTTCGGCGGACAGGATGGCCAGCCGCTCCGACGCCTTGACCATGGCGCGTTCCAGGAACAGCCCATCAATGCGGCTGGGATTGTCGATGGCGTCGACCAGCCCGCGTCCCGGCTCCAGGTCCAGTGAGAGGGCGGCGGTGCCGAAATGCACGTCGAGATCGAGGATCGCGGTGCTCCGCTCCAGCCGGTCGGCCATCAGCCAGCCGAGCGAGGTCGCGATGGTCGAGGTGCCGACGCCGCCGCGCGCGCCGACCACCGCGACGCTGCACGGCGCCTTTTCGGGGGTGGTGTCGAGGGTGCGGGGCGCGTGCAGGATCGCGCGCGCCTGGGCGATCGTATCGCGCAACTGGTCCGCGCTGATCGGTTTGAGCAGATAGTCGTGCAGGCCGCTGCTCATTAACATGCGGTACAGGCGCACGTCGTTGACCTGACCCACCGCGATCACGATCGTGCCCGGTTCGCAGACCTCGGCCAGGTTGTTGATCTCGGTCGCGGGATCGGCCGAGTCGCTTAGGTCGACTAGCAGGATCTGGGGGCTGGCGGACACGGACAGCGACTGGATCGCGCCGCGCAGGCCGCCCTTGACGACCTTTTCGGGCGACCAGCCCTGTTCGACGATCAGCGGCCGGATCGCCTCGGCGGTCCAGTCGTCGCAGGCAAAGGCCTGGAACGGTTCGCGCGTGGTCATCATGCCGGGTTTCCAGGGGGCGTTCACTGCGGCGTCCCCCCGCTGCTGGCCGCGCCCGCGCCGCCACCGCCGCTGCTTTTGCTGTTGGGATCGAGCAGCCGGGTGCCGCCACCGCCCGTCGGCGGCGCGGCGCGCAGCGCGTTGATCGCGCGGCTGCCCGTCGCCGGATCGGAGGTCGTCGGCCCATCGACGCCGCGGACGAGATCGGTCGGGTTGGCGACCATCGCGGCCAGGTTGCGATTGACCGCGCAACCATAGCCGGACGAGGTTTTGCCCTCCAGATCGGGCGAGGTGTCGCTGCGCAGGTCGGGGCAGCCGCGCACGAACGCGCGCGAGCGGGTGACGACGACGCGGATCGTCGCAGGGGCGACGGGCGTGCGCGGCATGGAGGAGGCCGGACCCAGGATCAGGCCATAGCGACCGATAACCTCTGCCACATCGCGGTACGCGCCGGGCCCTTCGCCCGCCGGGTCCTCCACACTGACGCGGTCGCCGTAACCCAGCCGCAGATTGCGCGCCCAACCGTCGAGCCGCCGGTCCTCATCGGCGGCCAGTCGCCCGCCCGACACGGCGAGGTCGAGCGCATAGTCGCGTTGCGACACGACCGGCTGGTGCGAGGATTCCAGACCGGGCTGGCCATGACCCATGCAGCCGCCCGTCATCAGCAGCAGGCCGATCGGCATCAGGGAGAGCGACGAAGCACGCATGGGACGCGATATCCTTGGACGAGCGATCATTCGGAAAAGCCCGGGGTCGGGGTGTTGCGGGTGCGGCGCGGGGCAATCGGCGCGCCTGTCGATACCGGTGCTTGGGCGCCTGCTACCGGACGGCTCTGGGCGGGCAGGGCCATGGTCGGCACCGGGCGCGGCGCGCCGTCGCCCGCCCCCATCCGGCCGAGCAGGACGCGCTCGGCATCGTTGGGTGAGCGTGCGCTGTCGGTCGGCAGCGCGATGTCGGAGGGCGCGTTGACCGGCTTGACCAGATAGGGGGTGATGATGATCACCAGCTCGGTCTCGCTGCGCTTGAAGGCGTTGGAGCGGAACAGCGATCCGATCAGGGGCAGGTCGCCCAGCCAGGGCGTCTTGTCGATCGAGTTGTCGCGGCTGTTGGACAATAAGCCGCCGATCATCATGCTCTGGCCCGATCCCAGCTCCAGCGTCGTCTCGGCGCGGCGGGTGGTGAGCGCGGGAATGCTGGTCCCGCTGACCTGTACCGCGCCCACCGACGAGATTTGCGAAACCTCCGGCCGGACGCGCAGCGAGATACGGCCATCGGCCAGTACCGTCGGGGTATAGGAAAGGCTGACGCCGTAGGGCTTATACTCGACCGAGACCGTGCCGAAACCGCTCGACAGCGGTATGGGGATTTCGCCGCCCGCCAGGAAGGTCGCGGTCTCGCCCGACAGCGCGGTCAAGTTCGGATTGGCCAGTGTCGACACCTGGCCCAGCGTCTCGCCCAGGTCGATCGCGCTGAGCAGGTCCATGCCCAGAACATGTCCGGCCAGGCCCAGCGTGGTGTGCGCCGTACCGGGGTTGAAGGTATATTGCGTGCCGGTCACCTGGCCCGTGCCCGGGTCGGTGATGGTGCCGATGGTGCCCGCCGTGCGGCCTGACGACACGCCGAAGATGAACCCACCGCTATTGTCGCGGCTCAGCAGGTTGACGCCGATCTGCTTGACGAAGCTGCGATTGACCTCGGCGATGCGGACCTGAAGATTGACCTGCAGCGGGGTCGCGGTCTTCAACCGGCTGATGATCTTGGTGTCCTTGCCGACATAGGCCTGGACCAGCCGCTCGGCCTCCGCTGCGTCGCTGGGCGCAGCGACGGTGCCGGTCAGCAGGATCAGGCCGTTCATCGGCGTCGCGACGATCGTCGCCTCGGGCATGGCGAGCTTCAGCATCCGGCCGATCGAATCGAGATTGTTGCCGATCCGCACCGTCGCCGCATAGACGACCGCGCCGCCACGCCCGGTCGCCGAGACGGTCGTCTCGCCGGGCTTCTTGCCGAAGATATAGAGCTGGGTGGGCGAGCGGACCTGGACATCGGCAATGCTGTCATCGGCGACGAACAGGTCGGTCATCTGCCGGGGCAGGGTGATCAGCCGTGCGCGTCCGGTATTGATCTCCAGCGCGCCCGAACCGTCGCTGGCGCGCGGCGTGTCGTCCGGCCCGGCGGGGGCCGCCAGGACGTCGACCGGGGTCAGGATCAGCGGCGCCAGAATCAGGGCGAAAACGGAGGCGCGCAGTGCGCCCGACAGGATGGATCGGCTCGACATCGTCAATTCTTGACCCCCACGGGCATCTCGGTGACGGCATTGCCCCGCGCGACCCGGATGACGGGCCCCTTGATGGTGGCGGGCTGCCCCGGCTGCGGTCCTGTGGCCGGATTGCCGGTGGGCATGGCGCCATTGGCGCTCCCCGCCTGGCGGCCCGGCACGGTGCTCCGCTGATAGCGGGATACGTCGCCACCGGTCACGAAGGACCCGTGATCGGCCTGGGGCTGCGCGATCGACGCCGTGTCACCCGACGCGAGCCGGGCCATGTCGTCGGGCCGCTCGGCCAGCGAACGCAGCGACAGCGACAGGGTGCCGACCGTTTGCGCGACCGCGAGCTGCTCGGCCATCTTGGGCGTCGCCTCGACGGTGACGGTGGTGAAGGTGTGGACGGGCGTCTTGCCGTCATCGCCCGCCTGGTTGTCGGTGCGCTGGTCGGTCGCCAGCACGCGCACGTTGCGCAGGATCGTCTCCGACGCCTTGAGCGGAGGGCCGTCGCCGCCGCCCGCGACATCCTGGGTCAGGACGACATCGATCCGGTCGCCCGGAAAAACGAAGCCCGCCACGGCGGTCTGGGCGGAGACGGGCACCGTCACCGCGCGCATCCCCGGCGTCAGCGCGGCGGCCAGGAAGCCCCGGTCGCCCGGCTGGACGACGGCCCCCTGGGTCAGCGGCTGCCCGGCGGTGATGGCATAGCGCAGGACCGTGCCCTGCAGCTTGGTCATGTCGGTCTGGCCCTTCAGATAATAGGCACGGGCGACCATGTCCTTGGGCCAGGGTTGGAACTTCAGGGCGGTGGCATCGATGATCGTACCCACGGGCAGGGTACGGGTGGCGACCAGCACCTCCGTCTGCGGCGCGGCGGGCGGAGTGACGACGGCGGCCTGGGCCTGGGGCACGCTGCTGCCCGACGTGATCGTCCGGGCGAATAGAGCCGTGACCCCTGCAATCAGCAGAGCCCCGACCAGCAGTAACACTTTGCGACTGTCCATCCTGCGTTCTTCGGCCTTGGCGCCAAGCCCGTTGCTTAGCTGTATGCGCCGTTAAGTATTCGGGAATGGGTTAAATATCGGTTCCCGTAGGATCAGCAGCGCGGCGATGGCGATGGCGACGCCGTACGGCACCTCGATGGCGGGGGCCTCTTCGCCCCTTTGGCGACGGCGCAACCGATGGTCGACCAGCATCGCGACCGTGACGATGCCGCCCGCGATCGACATCAGCAGCATCATGCGGAACAGAGGCGGCAGCGGCAGCCAGAGTGCGATGGCGGCGATCATCTTGACATCGCCGCCGCCCATCATGCCGATCCGAAAAGCCTGGGCGAACAGCAGAAAGACGGTGATCGCGACCGCGATCCGCATCGCCATGTCGGGCCAGACCGGCACGCCGCTCGCCCACCACCAGAGCGGCGCGATCAGCGCGATGGCGATGTTCTTGCGATCCGCGATTTCCCGCGTCCGCGCATCCTCGATCCCCGCCGACAGCAGCAGCAGGACGAAGGCGCTCAGGATCGCGATGCGGACAATGGTCCATTCCATGCCACAAGCACCTAGACGGCGGGGCTTTCAAAACCGTAACCGGGACGGGAATGACCGATAGCCTTGCCCTTCGCCGCCAATTTCCCGTTGGTGCGACCCTGTCGCGCTGGCAGGCCCCTGATGGCTGGGACCATCGGCGCTTCGACTGGCGGGCGGAAGCACCGGTCGGGCGGCTGCTGTTCCAGACCGGTCGCGCCGATGTGATCGAGAAATATCTGGAGGTCTTCGCCCATCTGGTCGCGCAGCGGTGGAGCGTCACCGCCTTCGACTGGCGCGGGCAGGGGGGATCGGGGCGGCTGCTCCGCGATCCGCATGTCGGGCATGGCGGCAACTTCTCCGGTCTGGTCGAGGATCTGCGGGCCTTTTGGCGCGAATGGCGGGCCGAGGAGCCGGGCGATGGCGTGCCGCACGTCCTGATCGGCCATTCGATGGGCGGCCATCTGGCCCTGCGCGCGGCGGTGGAGGGGGCAGTCGATCCCGACGCGCTCGTCCTGATCGCGCCGATGCTCGGCCTCAACCTGCCCACGGGTGCGCTGCTGGGCGCCGGGATCATCCGCCTGATGACGATGCTGGGGCGGAGCGAACGTGCCATCTGGGAGGCCAAGGAGGGGCCCGGCCTCCACACCCGCCAGCGCAACCTGACCCATGATGTCGAGCGGTTTGAGGACGAAGGCTATTGGTATGCCCGCCATCCCGAACTGGCGCTGGGGCCGCCGAGCTGGGGCTGGCTCGACTCGGCGATGCGCTCGACCCGCGCGCTGCTCCGCGACCCGCGACTGGACGGGCTGCGCATACCGACCCTGATGCTGGTCGCCGAAGCCGATCGGCTGGTCGATCCGCGTGTTGCGCTGTCGGTCGCCGCGCGGATCGGCGCGCGGGTGGAGCGGTTCGGGCCCGAGGCGGCACATGAGTTGCTGCGCGAGGTGGACCCGGTGCGCCTGCGCGCGCTGGCGGCGATCGACGGCTTTCTGGGCTCGGTGGCGGCGTGATCCACGACGTCGCGATCATCGGAGCAGGCATGGCGGGTGCGAGCCTGGCCGCTGCCATCGGCCCGCGCGCGCGGGTCGTGCTGATCGAGGCGGAGGACATGCCCGGCCGTCACGCGACCGGACGCTCGGCGGCCTTCTGGTCGGAGACCTATGGCGGCCCCGCGGTCCAGCCGCTGACCACCGCCTCGGGCCCGACCTTGCGGGCGGGGGGGTATCTGACGCCGCTCGGCTCGCTCCATATCGGCCGCGCCGAAGACTCGGGGCGGGTCGAGCAGCTGCTGCGTGATTTCGCCGATACCGGCGTGGACCTCTCGCGCGTCGATCCGGCGCAGCGTGTTCCGGGCCTGCGCCCCGAATGGGTGCATGGCGTGTGGGAGCCGAGCTGCGCCTATATCGATGTCGCCGCGCTCCATGCCGATTATCTGGCGGCGGCTCGGACGGCCGGAGCGACGGTGATGACCGACGCCGCCCTTTTGTCGGCGGTGCGCCATGCCGGGCTCTGGCATCTGGACACGCGCGCCGGACCGGTTGAGGCGCAGGTGCTGGTCAACGCGGCGGGGGCCTGGGCCGACCAGGTAGCGGCACTGGCGGGCGTCGCGCCGATCGGCATCACGCCCTATCGCCGGACCATGGTGCAACTCCGCACCGATCCCCCCGCGCCGGAGGGATTGCCGCATGTCGTCGATGTGGCAGGCGGCTTTTACTTCAAGCCCGAGACGGGGGGAAAGCTCTGGCTGACCCCGCATGACGAGACGCCGAGCGTGCCGTGCGACATCGCGCCCGAGGAATGGGACGTCGCGGTCGCCATCGATCGGCTGGAAAAGACGGTCGACTGGCGGGTCGAGGCGGTCGAGCGCCGCTGGGCGGGCCTGCGCAGCTTCGCCTCCGACCGCGCGCCGGTCTATGGTTATGACGTAAAAGTGCCTGGATTCTTCTGGTGCGCCGGCCAGGGCGGCTTCGGCATCCAGACCGCACCTGCCGCCTCCGCCATGGCGGCGGCGTTGCTGCTGGGCGAGGGGAATATGCCCGGCGGGGTAGATGCCGAACGCTATGGCGTGGGGCGATTTTCTGTTAAGGAATGATCGCCCTTTTCGAGGAGAGATCATCATGGCCCACAGCTTTGCGATCGAGAAGAACAAGGCGGGCGAGTATGTCGCCAAATTTCGCTACAACAGCGAACTCATCTGGTGGACCGAAGGCTATTCCAGCAAGGCCGGAGCCCGCAACGCCATCGAGTCGGTCCTGAAAAACGGCCCGAATGCGCCGATCCACGAACCGGAATAGGGCTTTCCCCTACACATTGCTGGAGATTTGATCTCTGGTCGTGAGGTTCATTTTTAGGGCCGCCAACGCCGAAGCGTCGACGGCCCACGACTATGTCAAACACGCCACGGGAAGGCAGGCTCTCGCCCGCCCCCCGCTTGTTTAGCCTCGACGCCAGCGCTGGTTGCCCGGGTTCCTCCACCACAGCTCATCCACAGTCTGGATCACTTGGTGATCCGAGATATCGATGATGCCGATGTTGGCGGCCAGAAGCGTGCCTGCCTTATGGCGGGCCCAGATAGTGTTAAGTTTAGTTTCGTCTAACATCTTTTTGTCGGGGACCAGGGTGTTTGTGTGAGGATTTTGTCCTGTCCCACATCCATGTAAGGCGAGGCGTAGGTGCCTGTCACTATCTTTAATCATTACGCTGCACGGTAACGGATGTAGGCGAGGTAATGTCGTGGGTTCGCTATTTCTTCTTTGAAAGTCAGCTCGACATTCTTTCGACTATCTCCGAAACGTCTCCGCCGCGTCGCTGGCCAGCTTGTCGGCGCGTTCGTTGTCGGGGTGGCCGGCATGGCCCTTCACCCATTTCCATTCGATCTGGTGGCGCTCGGCCGCTGCGAGCAGGGCCTGCCAGAGCTCGGCGTTCTTGACCGGCTTCTTGTCCGCCGTGCGCCAGCCATTGCGCTTCCAGCCGTGAATCCACTTGGTCAGGCCGTCCATCACGTACCGGCTGTCGGTGGACAGCGTGACGGCGCAGGGACGCTTGAGGGCGTTCAGCGCCTCGATCGCGGCCATCAGCTCCATGCGGTTGTTGGTCGTCAGCGCCTCGCCGCCGGACAACTCCTTCTCATGCGCGCCCGACCGGATCAGCGCGCCCCAGCCGCCGGGGCCAGGATTGCCCTTGCAGGCGCCGTCGGTGGCGATCTCGACCGGGGTCACAGGCCCGCCTTTCCGTTGCGATAGGCGATGTAGCGCCGCCAATAGGCGAGCGGGTCCTTGCGCGTCACCAGCGCATCGGCGGGGGTGTTGAGCCAGTCCCACGCCCGCGACAGAGCGAAACGCAGGCATGCCCCCATTGCCAGCTTCGCGAATGCCGCGCGCTCTACGTCGGTCAGCGGGAAGTGGCGCTGATAGCCCTCGACCAGCGCCTCGCCGATCTCGGGGGCGTACACTTCACCGCTGGCGTCGAAGCTCCAGGCCGAATGCATGATGGCGAGGTCGTAGACGCGGAAGTCGGTGCAGGCGAAATAGAAGTCGATCAGCCCCGTCACCCGGTCGCCGAGAACCAGCACATTGTCGGGAAACAGGTCGGCATGGATGACGCAGGTATCCAGTGGCTGTTCGTCCCAGCCATCCAGCACGGCGTCCAGCGCCTCGCCCATCGCGTCATGCAGGCCGGGCTCGATCCGGTCGAGGTCACGCCCGCATTGCGTGAACAGGGGGCGCCAGCTGGCATGGCCCATCGAATTGGCGCGGTTCTGTGGGAAGGCCGTGACCGCGCGGTGCATCGCCCCCATCGCGTCCGCCGCCGCCAACGCCTGCGCCGGGGTCGGGTGCGAGAGCGACACGCCGGTCAGGAACTGGATCAGGCAAGCGGGGCGGCCCGCCAGCTCCTGAATTTCCACGCCATCGCGGTCCTTGATCGCAGGGGGCACGGGCAGGCCCTTGCCTGCCAGATGGTCGAGCAGCGCGAGGAAAAAGGGCAGGTCGCCCGCCGCCACGCGCTTTTCGTACAGCGTCAGGATGAACCGCGCGGTCGTGGTGTCGACTAGATAGTTGCTGTTCTCGACGCCCTCGGCGATCCCCTTGGCGGAGATCAGGTCGCCCACGTCATAGCGTGCCAGAAACGCCGACAGCGCCTCGGCCGAAACCTGCGTATAGACGGCCATGGTTCAGGCGGCCGTTTCCAGCCCGCGGGGCAGCTTGAAGGCAATGGTCTCGCGCGTCGTCTCTTCCTCGCGCTCGCTCACGGTGAAGCGTTCCGACAGGCGATCGACCAGTTCACGCACCAGCAGTTCGGGCGCGGAGGCCCCGGCAGTCAGGCCCAGCGTCGTCACGCCGTCCAAGAACGCCCAGTCGAGATCGGCGGCACGCTGGATCAGCATCGCGCGCTTGCCCGCCCGCTCGGCCACTTCGACCAGACGCAGCGAGTTGGAGGAATTGGGCGCACCGATCACCAGCACCGCATCGCACTCGGCGGCGATCGCCTTGACGGCGGCCTGACGGTTGGAGGTAGCGTAGCAGATATCCTCGCCGCGCGGCCCCTGGATCGTCGGGAAGCGGCGCTGCAACGCCTCGATCGTCGCGGCGGTGTCGTCAACCGACAAGGTGGTCTGGGTCAGGAAGGCGAGATTGTCGGGATCGGCAGGCGCGAACGCCTCGACATCCGCGACCGTCTCGACCAGCGACATCGACCCCTGCGGCACCTGGCCGAAAGTGCCGATGACCTCCGGGTGCCCGGCATGGCCGATGAAGACGATGTGGCGGCCCATCTCGACTAGCCGTTCGGCCTGGCGATGCACCTTCGACACCAGCGGGCATGTCGCATCGAAATAGGCGAGGCCCCGATTCTCGGCGTCCGCGGGCACCGACTTCGGCACCCCGTGCGCGGAGAAGACGACATGCGCATTGGCGGGCACTTCGTCCAGTTCCTCGACGAAGATCGCGCCCTTGGCCTTCAGGCTGTCGACGACGAACTTGTTATGGACGATCTCGTGCCGGACATAGACCGGGCGCCCATGCTTTTCGAGCGCCAGCTCGACGATGCGGATGGCGCGGTCGACACCGGCGCAGAAGCCGCGCGGGGCGGCGATCAACAGGTCGAGCGGCGGCTTCATGGCATCGGTCATGGATGTGGCTCTACGCCATTGCTTGCGCGCGTCCAACCCGGTTCCTATGCTGGCGGCCAAACCGGCATCCTGCTTCGGCATCCAGAATAGGCGTTTCGACCTGTGAAAGCACCGCTCCTCGTATCCATTGCCCTTGCGCTTGTTCTCGGCGGCTGCGCCCGCACCGGTGAGATCGACGCCTCGGGCGGGATCACCGCCGTCCGTTCGGCCTGTCCGATCGTGGGCGTCGCGGCGGGGACGGGTGACATCACGCTGTTCAAGACGCCCGGCGCCACCGACGAGGGTTCGATCGACGTCGTGGCTAACCTGACCAATGTGCGCGGCACCTGCGCCGATGCGGGGTCGGATATCGTGACGAACGTGACCTTTACCGTCGAGGCGCGGCGGACCGACACGGCGGCGGCGCGCGATCTGGTTCTGCCCTATTATATCGCGATCGTGCGCGGCGGAACCAATGTGGTCGCCAAGCGCGTCGGCCGCGTCAACGTGCATTTCGACGCAGGCCAGGCACGCGGCCAGGTGGCGGGCGAGGCCTCGACCACCATATCGCGGGCGGCGGCGACCCTGCCCGACGATGTGCGCGAAAAGCTGACCCGTCGCCGCAAGGCCGGGGACGAGGATGCGGCGGTCGATCCGCTGACCACCCCCGAAGTGCGCCAGGCGGTGGCCAGCGCCAGCTTCGAGGCGCTGGTCGGGTTCCAGCTGACCGATGCGCAGCTGAAGTATAACGCGACTCGGTAATTTCGGTGCGCCCCGGCGGAGGCCGGGGCCCAGTTGCTGTAAGGCTTGTAGCGCGCGGAACATCGCGTGGGAGGCTCCGGCGCGCCCCTGACATTTGCCTACTACGGGATGTTCCGCACGTCTGGGACCAAGTGGCGCCTGGGCCTCCGCCTTCGCCGGGGAACGAAGAAGGGCGTCGATCTCGCATCCCTCTTGCCCCACTATCCACAATATTGATCGTACGCGCCGCCGTTCCCGATTGACTTGGCACCACCCGCCCGGCAGAGGGCGCGGCGTCGATGTCGGACATCTCCGACATAGGCGCGCGCGGGAGAGCGCCGGGTTCGCCTTTCAGGTGACGAAAACCCGGCCGCCGAAGGAGCAACCCCCCCGGAATCTCTCAGGCAAATGGGACCGCGCGATCGCCATCGACACTCTGGAAAGCGCGCCTCGGCCTCATGCCGTCGCGCCACCGAAGGGGTAAGCCGGAATTTCCGGCGAAAGCTCTCAGGTTCCGTGACAGAGGGGGATTGGATCGGTTAAGGACATTTGCGTCCCTAGCCGACACCCTTTTGACGGAGACCGGCCCCGTGAGCGACGCAACCGACCTGAATGTAGAAGACGCCCCCGAGGGTCAGGAGATCATCCAGACGCTGCCGCTGGACGCCTGGCACCGCGCGCGCGGCGGGCGGATGGTCCCGTTCGCGGGCTATGAGATGCCGGTCCAGTATGAAGGCATCATGGCCGAGCATCTGTGGACCCGCGAGTCGGCCGGGCTGTTCGACGTCAGCCATATGGGCCAGTTGGTCTTCACCGGCGACACTGGTCTGGCCCCGGTCATCACCGCGCTGGAAAAGGTCCTGCCGGGCGATATCGCTGGGCTCGGCTCCGCCAAGAACCGCTATTCGCTGCTGCTGAACGAAGAGGGCGGCATCCTCGACGACCTGATGGTGACGAAGCGCACCCTCGATGGCGCGGAAGAGCTGTACATGGTCGTCAACGGCGCGACCAAATATGACGACATCGCCTATCTGCTCGACTTCATCCCCGACGATGCGACGTTGAACCTGCTCGACGAGCAGGCGCTGCTGGCGCTCCAGGGCCCGAAGGCGGTCGATGCGCTGTCGCGGATCGTGCCGGGCGTCGAGAACCTCGTGTTCATGACCGCCGCCGACTTCGTGTGGAACGAGGAGCCGCTGTGGATCAGCCGCTCGGGCTATACCGGCGAGGACGGTTACGAAATCTCGATTCCCGCCGAGCACGCCGCCGCCTTCGCCGACGTGCTTTGCGAGCAGGCGGAAGTGAAGCCGATCGGCCTGGGCGCGCGCGACTCGCTGCGTCTGGAGGCGGGTCTGCCGCTCTACGGCCATGACCTCGACCCCGAGACGACGCCGGTGATGGCCGATCTGGGCTTCGCGCTCGCCAAGAAGCGCCGCGAGGCGGCCGACTTCCTGGGGGCCGGGCGCATCCTCGCCGAGCGTGAGAATGGCCCCGCCGTCAAGCGCGTCGGCCTGACCGTCGCGGGCCGCCAGCCGGTGCGCGAGGGCGCGTCGGTGGTCGCCGAGGACGGATCGGTCATCGGCCGTGTCACCAGCGGCGGCTTCGCCCCCTCGATGGGCGCGCCGATCGCCATGGCCTATGTGCCGACCGATCTGGCTGCCCCCGGCACCACCGTCAAACTGCTTCAGCGCGGCAAGACCCATGACGCCACCGTCACGGCCATGCCGTTCGTCCCCCATCGTTACGTTCGTTCAGGAGCCAATTGACCATGAGCCGCTATTTCACCGAAGATCATGAGTGGATCGACGTCGACGGTGATGTCGGCACGGTCGGCATCTCCGATTATGCGCAAGGAGCCCTGGGCGACATCGTGTTCGTCGACGTCCCCGAGGAAGGTCGCGAGCTGTCCAAGGGCGACGAGGCCGCCGTGGTGGAGTCGGTCAAGGCCGCGTCGGACGTCTATGCGCCGGTGTCGGGCACCGTGATCGAGGGCAATGCCCAACTGGCCGACGAGCCGGCGCTGGTGAACAGCGATCCGGAAGGCGAGGGCTGGTTCTTCAAGATCACGCTGTCGGACGCGTCTGAGCTGGACGGCCTCATGGACGAAGCCGCCTACGCCGCGTTCGTCGCGAAGCTCTAAACTATTTTCTCCCCTCCCGCAGGCGGGAGGGGCTGGGGGAGGGGTCTCGCTCTCCCCCGGACCATCAGGCTTGTTGAAGCCGACTGCCCTCCCCCGACCCCTCCCGCCTGCGGGAGGGGAGAAGAAGGGGATGGGCGATGACCCCTCGATCCGCGAGGTTTTCGGGGTGAGGGGCGGAGAAATGGAACGCATGCGCTACCTGCCCCTTACCTCTTCCGACCGGGCCGAGATGCTCTCGGTCATCGGCGCGGGATCGGTCGACGACCTGTTCGTCGACGTGCCCGAATCCGCCCGCCTGTCCGGCCCCATCGAGGGACTGCCCAACCACGCCTCCGAACTGGCGGTCGAGCGGCACATGACCGCGCTCGCCCGCAAGAACACCGTGGCGGGCGACGTGCCCTTCTTCCTGGGCTGCGGCGCGTACCGCCATCATGTCCCCGCCAGCGTCGATCACCTGATCCAGCGCGGCGAGTTCCTGACCGCCTATACGCCCTATCAGCCGGAAATCGCGCAGGGCACGTTGCAGATGCTGTTCGAGTTCCAGACGCAGGTCGCGCGTCTGCTCGGCACCGATGTCGCCAACGCCTCCATGTATGACGGCTCGACCGCCTGCTGGGAAGCGATCGGCATGGCGCGGCGCATCACCAAGAAGTCCAAGGCGATCCTGTCGTCGGGCCTGCACCCGCACTACGTTTCGGTCGCCAAGACCATGGCGAAGTACACCGGCGACACGCTGGAGACCGGCACGCTCGTCCTGACCGCCGAGACCGATATCGACCAGATGATCGCGGCGATCGACGGTGACACCTCGTGCGTCGTCGTCCAGTATCCGGACATTCTCGGCCGCATTGCCGACCTGACCCCGCTGGCCGAGGCCTGCCACGCCAAGAAGGCGCTGCTGATCGCCGTCGTGACCGAGCCGGTCGCGCTGGGTGCGATCCGTTCGCCGGGCGAGATGGATGCCGACATCGTCGTCGGCGAAGGCCAGTCGCTGGGCGTCGGGCTTCAGTTCGGTGGGCCTTACGTGGGCCTGATGGGCTGCAAGGATAAGTATATCCGCCAGATGCCCGGCCGCTTCTGTGGCGAGACGGTGGACGCGGACGGCAAGCGTGGCTTCGTGCTGACGCTGTCGACCCGCGAGCAGCATATCCGCCGCGAAAAGGCGACGTCGAACATCTGCACCAACTCCGGTCTGTGCGCACTCGCCTTCTCGATCCACATGACGCTGCTGGGCGAGGCGGGTCTGCGCCGGATGGCGGGGATCAACCACGCCAACGCCAGCCGCGCGGCGGACCGTCTGGCCAAGGTGCCCGGCGTCAAGCTGGTCAACGACGTGTTCTTCAACGAGTTCACGCTGGACCTGGGCCGTGAGGCGCGTCCGATCGTGCGGACGCTCGCCGAGCGCGGCGTGCTGGCGGGCGTGTCGCTCGGCCGGCTCTATCCGGGCGAGGACGCGCTCGCGAACGGACTGGTGGTGGCGGTCACCGAAACGGTGACGGCGGAGGATATCGAGACGCTTGCCCAAGCGCTTGAGGAGGTGCTGGCATGACGATCAACCAGAGCGGCTGGAAGCCCACGAGCCCCGAGGCCAAGGACGGCGAGGTCAGCGCGACCTTCACCGGCAACCGCGCGCTGATGCTGGAAGAAAAGCTGATCTTCGAGATCGGCGATGCCGAGACGACCGGCGTCGACTTCGCCGAGGGCGATGTCGCGGGTTCGCGTCTGGGCGACCTTAGCCGCAAGGCCCCGATCGGCCTGCCCGGCCTGTCGGAGCCGGAGACGGTCCGCCACTATACCCGTCTGTCGCGCCAGAATTACGCGATCGACCTCGGCCTCTTCCCGCTCGGTTCGTGCACGATGAAGCACAATCCGCGCCTGAACGAGAAGATGGCCCGCCTGCCGGGGTTCAGCGACGTTCACCCGCTCCAGCCCGTCGACACGGTGCAGGGCGCGCTGGAGGTCATTCACCAGCTGGCGCACTGGCTGGTCACGCTGACCGGCATGACCTCGGTCGCGATGAGCCCCAAGGCGGGCGCGCATGGCGAGCTGTGCGGGATTCTCGCGATCAAGGCGGCGCTGGAAAAGCGGGGCGAGGGCCATCGCAAGGTCATCCTGGTGCCGGAGTCGGCGCACGGGACCAATCCGGCGACGGCAGCGTTCGCGGGCTTCTCGGTCGAGGATATTCCCGCGACCGCCGACGGCCGTGTCGACACGGACGCGCTCAAGGCGCGGCTGGGGCCGGACGTGGCGGGGGTGATGATCACCAACCCCAACACCTGCGGCCTGTTCGAGCGCGACCTGAAGGACATTTCCGACGCGGTCCATGCCGCTGGCGGATACGTCTATTGCGACGGCGCGAACTTCAACGCCATCGTCGGACGCGTGCGTCCGGGTGACCTGGGCGTCGATGCGATGCACATCAACCTGCATAAGACCTTCTCGACCCCGCATGGCGGCGGCGGGCCGGGTTCGGGGCCGGTGGTGTTCTCGGAGGCGCTGACGCCGTTCGCACCGCTCCCCTTCGTCGAGAAGACGGGTGAGGGCTTCCGGCTGGTCGAGGAGGAAAATGCCGACGACCATCACGCCGACAGCTTCGGTCGCATGGTCGCCTTCCATGGCCAGATGGGCATGTTCACCCGCGCGCTGACCTATATCCTCAGCCACGGCGCGGACGGGCTGCGCCAGGTCGCCGAGGATGCGGTGCTCAACGCGAACTATGTCCTGCGCTCGCTGGAGAACACGCTCGACGCGCCGTTCGCCAAGAGCGGGCCGTGCATGCACGAAGCGATCTTCTCGGACGAAGGCTTGGCCGAGGGTTTCTCGACGATCGACGTCGCCAAGGCGCTGATCGACGAGGGTTTCCACCCGATGACCATGTATTTCCCGCTGGTCGTCCACGGTGCGATGCTGGTCGAGCCGACCGAAACCGAGTCGAAGGCGGCGCTCGATCAGTTCATCGGTGCGCTGGCATCGGTGGCGGAGCGGGCCAAGGCGGGCGACGCGTCGCTCAAGACCGCGCCGCACTTCGCGCCGCGGGCGCGCCTCGACGAGACGCTGGCCGCGCGCAAGCCCGTGCTGGTGTGGAAGGACAAGGCAGCCTGATCGGCTGATCACACCCTCACCCTTCCGGCGCTTCGCGCCTCCCTCCCTCTCCCATCGGGAGAGGGAAGGGGCCCGCCCGCGATAGCGGGTGGGAAGGGTGAGGGCGGCTTGCCGATCAAAGCGCGGTGAACAGGCAGATCCCACCCAGGATCACGCCCGGTGCATTGGCGAACACGATCGGCCAGTCGCGCTTCTGTCGCAAAAACCCATAGGCCACCCAGAGCGAACAGTTCACCATCGTCGCCAGTGGTTGAATCACCGAACCCTTCTGTCCCGCCAGATTGAGCTGAATCTGGTCGATATAGGACAGGTACATCGCCACCGCCGTGGCCGTCGCGATCCAGCCGAGCAGCATCAGTTTCCGTTCACTCACGATATCGAAATCTCCTTGAATGGTCGTGAAATCGATTGAAGTCGGTCCGTTCAACGCACAAGCCCAACGGGATGGTCCGCGCCGGGAAGGGGACGAAGATGCGCTTTGACAGGGATCAGGCCGACACGCTGGACGCGATCCTACGCTGGCGGCGGGATGTCCGGCATTTCCTCGACCGCCCGGTCGACGAGGCGTTGCTGGCGCGTCTGGCCGAGACGATGGCACTGGCTCCCTCGGTCGGCAATGCCCGGCCGTGGCGGGTGATCCGGGTCGAGGACGCCGCCCTGCGCGCCGCCGTCCGCGCCGATTTCCGACGCTGTGACGAAGAGGCGGCGGCGGATTATGCCGATGACCAAGCGGCCGCATACCGCGCGTTGAAGCTCGCCGGGCTGGACATCGCGCCGGTGCAACTGGCCGTTTTCACCCATATCGATCCGGCCGAAGGGCACGGCTTGGGCCGCCGCACGATGCCCGAGACGCTGCGCCAGTCGACCGCGATGGCGATCCATACCCTGTGGCTGGCGGCGCGGGCGGCCAATCTGGGGATGGGGATGGTATCGATCCTAGACCCGGGCGCTATGGAGCGCCTGTTTGCCGTGCCGCAGGACTGGGCCTTCACGGCCTATCTGTGTCTGGGCCATGCCGAATGGGATGACGACACGCCGCTGCTCCACCGGGCGGGCTGGCAGGAAAATGTGCCGACGAGGTGGGAGGCGCGGTAAGCAGCATGTCCTCTGTACCTGGGCGGATCAGTCCTCCGGTGCAGTGGTCAGCGTCTGTTGCTTGCCCAGCTTCTGCTCGCGCCACACGATGAACAGCCCGCTGGCGATGATGATCGGCGCGCCCAGCCAGGTGCTGGCCGCGGGCAATACGCCGAAGATCAGCCAGCCATAGAGCGTCGCCCAGATCAGCCCGGAATAGTCCATCGGCACCACCGCCGCGACCGGCGCCAGCCGCGAGGCCCCGGTCAGTGCGATCTGGCCGAAACCGCCGACCAGCCCGATCGACATCAGGATGCCCCAGGTCAGCGGATCGTGCGGCTGGATGTGGAAACTATAGGGGATGGCGATGAAGGGCAGGGTCAGCGTCGTGAAATAGAAGACCGTCGTCCCCGCCGGCTCCTCACGCAACTGGCGCAGCAGGATCGCGACGACCGCCACAAAAAGCGCGGCCAACAGACCCACCGCCGCGCCGGCAAGCGACATGTCATTGGCCCCCGGCCTGACCACGATCAGTACCCCCGCAAAGCCGATCAGCACCGCGCTCCACCGCTGGATGCCCGTCCGCTCGCGCAGCACCAGCGCGCCGAGCAGCGTCGCGAAGATCGGCACGGTGAACTGGAACGTCGTCGCCTCGGCCAGTGGCAGCAGCAGGACCGCGCCGAAGGTGAAGACCATGCCCACCAGCCCGACCATCGAGCGCGCCAGATGCCCCTTGAACCGGGTGGTGCGCAGCGAACCCAGCCCTGGCCCCGCCAACACGAAGCCCAGCACCACCGGCAGCGCGCACGCCTGTCGCCAGAACATGGTTTCGAACAGCGTCGCCCCGCGCGACTCCGCCAGCTTGATGAGCGCCGACATGGTCGACAGAAAGAAGATGGCGATCAGGCGCAGGCCGATGCCTTTGAGCACGCGGTCGCCGGTCATGAGGCCGTTCCTAACGATTGCGGCGGTGCAGCGAAACCCCGAACGCGCGGCCCCTTGGCGAGACCGGGTCTTTGCCGCTATCGGGCAGGCATGAAGCACGCTCTGTCCGTCACCCGCGACGCGGATTTCTCCGCCTGGTATCAGTCCGTCATCGCCGAGGGCGATCTGGCCGAGGAATCGGGCGTCCGCGGCTGCATGGTCATCCGCCCCTGGGGTTATGGCATCTGGGAGCGCATCCAGCGCCTGCTAGACGATCGCATCAAGGCGACCGGCCATGAGAATTGCTATTTCCCGCTCTTCATCCCGCTCAGCTATTTTGAAAAGGAAGCCGAGCATGTCGACGGCTTCGCCAAGGAAATGGCGGTCGTCACGCATCACCGGCTGATCGCGGATGGCAAGGGCGGTCTGGTCCCCGATCCCGAGGCCAAGCTGGAAGAGCCTCTGGTCGTGCGCCCGACGTCGGAGACGGTGATCGGCGCCGCCTTTGCCCGCTGGGTGCAGTCGTGGCGCGACCTGCCGGTGCTGATCAACCAATGGGCGAACGTCGTCCGCTGGGAAATGCGCACCCGCATGTTCCTGCGCACCGCCGAATTCCTGTGGCAGGAAGGGCATACCGCCCATGCCACGGTCGACGAGGCGCGCGCCGAGACGCTCCAGATGCTGGAAGTCTATCGCAGCTTTGCCGAGGACTGCCTCGCCATGCACGTCATCGCGGGCGAGAAGCCGGAGAATGAGCGTTTCCCCGGCGCGGTCGAAACCTATTCGATCGAGGCGATGATGCAGGACGGCAAGGCGCTGCAGGCCGGGACCAGCCACTTCCTGGGCGACAATTTCGCGCGCGCCCAGAATATCCGCTTCCAGAACGCCGAGGGCGGACTGGACTTCGCGCAGACGACCAGCTGGGGCGTGTCGACCCGGATGATCGGCGGCATGATCATGGTGCACGGCGACGATGACGGCATGCGCGTGCCGCCCAAGGTCGCGCCGTGGCAGGTGGTGATCGTGCCGATGCTACGCGACCAGCCCGAAGACGAGGCGCTGCTGGCCTATTGCCGCGACCTGCAAAAGGAACTGGTCGGTCAGTCCGCGCTGGGCGAGCCGATCCGTGCGATGGTCGATGCCCGCGCGCAAAAGGCCGCCAACAAGCGCTGGGGCTGGGTCAAGAAGGGCGCGCCGGTCATCATCGAGGTCGGCGGTCGCGACATGGCGGGCGGCAATGTCTCGGTCATCCGCCGCGACCGGCTGTACCGTGAGGACGGTAAGCTCGACTCGGTCGTCCAGCCGCGTGGGGACTTCGTGTCGGGTGTCGAGGCGCTGCTGGCCGACATCCAGGCCGAACTCCACCGCCAGTCGGCCGAGCGGCTCAAGGCGCAGATCGTGCCGGTGAACGACTGGGCGGGCGTCGAGGCGCATTTCGCGGACGGCGTAAAGAACCCCGGCTGGGTCGATGTCCGCTGGGCCAAGCCCACGGGGGCTGAACTGGAGCAGGTGGTCGAAAAGCTGAAGGGGCTGAAGCTGACCATCCGCAACGCGCCGATGGGCCAGACGGGGTGCGACGACGGCCCCTGCATCTTCACCGGCCGCGAGGCGGTGGAGCGCGTGCTGATCGGCCGGGCGTATTGATTTTGGCCCGCCCCATCTAGGCTGGGCACGCCCCTCCCGCAGGCGGGAGGGGATGGGGGAGGGAAGGCCGC
>NZ_BCTY01000005.1 GCF_001591005.1 Sphingomonas sanguinis NBRC 13937 | reverse complement strand
TAAGGACTGCGCGGGTCAGGCGTCGACGGTAATTACCCCGCGCCGGATCTGATCCAGTTCGATGCTTTCGAACAGGGCCTGGAAATTGCCGTTGCCGAAGCCTTCATTGCCCTTGCGCTGGATGATCTCGAAGAAGATCGGGCCGACCATATTCTCGGTGAAGATCTGCAGCAGGATGCCCTCTTCGCCGACATTGCCGTCGATCAGGATGCGGTTCTTGCGCAGTCGCTCCAGGTCTTCGCCATGGTTCGGCACGCGCTTGTCGACCAGTTCGTAATAGGTCTCGATCGTGTCCTGCAACCGGACGCCGCGCTGCCGCAGCTTCTCGACCGTTTCGTAAATATTGTCGGTGGTCAGGGCCAGATGCTGAATGCCTTCGCCGTTATATTCGCGGATGAATTCCTCGATCTGGCTCTTCTCGTCCTGGCTCTCGTTCAGGGGGATGCGGATCGCCTTGTCGGGAGCGATCATCGCCTGGCTGAACAGGCCGGTCGCCTTGCCCTTGATGTCGAAATACTTCTGCTCCTCAAAGCCGAACAGCTTGGAGTAGAAGCCCGACCAGGTGCGCATCTCGCCGCGACGGACATTGTGGGTCAGGTGGTCGAGCAGATCGAGCCCGACATTGTTCTCAACCTCGGCCTGCTGCCAGCCCTCGATCTCGGTCCAGTCGGCGAACAGGTCGCTTCCCGCCTTCACCAGATAGAGATAGCTGCCACCAATCCCCTCGATCGCCTTGGCATCCGGGGTCAGGCAGCCGCGCGTGGCGTCGACCGGGGTCGCGCCGCCCTGGATCGCATGGTCGAAGGCTTCGGCCGGATCGGCGACGTAAAAGCCCATGCCGCTGGCCGAAGGGCCATGCTCGGCGCGGAAGTCTGCGGCCTGGCCTTCGGCCTCTGCATTGAGCAGCAGGGTGATGCGGCCCTGCTTGTAACGGGTGATCGCCTTTTCGGGGTGACGATGGGTGGGCACGAAGCCCATCATGTCGAACTGGTGCGCCAGCGTCTCGGGCTCGGGCGTGGTGAATTCACAGAAAGCGAAGCCGTCCAGGCCCAGCGGATTGTTCGGGGTGGTTGCCATGACGTCCAACTCCTGATCCAGTATCTTCCGTTACTAGATCGCAGAACGGGGAATTGGTGTCAAATGTTACGATCTCGCGAATTGCGGCTGGACGGCTTTCTTCCCTATCGCCTGTCGATCACCTCGAACCTGGTCAGCGACCACATCGCCAGCGCCTATCAGCAGCTGTTCGGCCTCACGATCCCCGAGTGGAGGCTGATCGCGATCGTCGCGGAGGAGGAGGCCGTCGCCCAGTCGGCGGTGTGTGAGCGCAGCCGGATGGACAAGGTGACCGTTTCGCGCGCGGCCATCGCGATGGTCGGGCGCGGCTTGCTCGCCCGGACCGCGCATGACGGTGACCGACGCTCGCACCTCCTCGTCCTGACCGACGCAGGGCGGACACTCTATGCCGATGTCGCCCCCAAGGCACTGGAGCTGGAGGCGCAGCTGTTCGCGGGCTTCACGCCGGACGAGCTGGAGGCGTTCGTCGCCATGCTCCACCGCATCGACGCGGTGGCGCTGGCGCAGCGCGATCAGCCCAGGATGGAGCGGTAAAGCGCCAGATACCGATCGGCCATCCGGTCGACCGAAAAGCGTGTCGCGGCCGCCTGGCGACAGGCCGCACGGTCGATCTCACCGATGCGGTCGACGGCGGCGATGGCTTGCTCGACGTTATCGACCAGAAAACCGGTTACCCCGTCCTCGATCAGTTCGGGCATCGATCCGCGCCGGATCGCGATGACCGGCGTGCCGCAGGCCATCGCCTCGATTACCGACAGCCCGAACGGTTCGTCGAAGTTGATGAGGTGGAGCAGCGCCTTGGCGGCTCCCAGCGTCGCAGTCCGCTCCGTGCCGCCGACGGGGCCGCGATAGACGATGCGGTCGTCATCGACATGGGGGCGAACCTCGCGCTCCCAATAGCCCTGATCCTGGACGATCCCGGCCATGACCAGACGGCGACCGGTGCCTTGAGCCACCGCCACCGCTTCGGCGGCACCCTTATCGGGATGGATGCGACCGAAGAAGAGAAGATCGTCGCTACCCTCTGGATCGAAAGGGAAATCCTCGATCGGAATGCCGTGATGAATGGTGTCGGCATAGCGTAGCCGGGGGTGCCGGTCGGCGTCGGAGATGGCGACATAATGCACGCGGTCCTGATAAGGCTCGTACATCGGCATGATCCGTTCGGACGAGAAGCCATGGATCGTGGTCACCATCGGCGTGTCGACCAATCCCGAAAAGGCATGAGCGGGAAAATCGGCTTGGTTGTGGATCAGGTCAAATTCGCCCGCCCGCGTGAAGACTTCGGCGAGGTGACGCATCTCCCACGCCTTCGCATCGACCGAGGGGTCTTCGGAATAGGGGGCGGGGACGGGACCCGCCAGCGTGGCGGTGGTGATGCTGTCCTGCGTCGCGAACAAGGTGACGTCCACGCCGCGTGCGACCAGTGCCTCGGTTAACAGGCTCGTCACCAATTCCCAAGGGCCATAGGCGCGCGGCGGTGTGCGCCACGCGATCGGGGCAAGCATCGCGATCTTCATGCGGTGGTGTCGACTTTCAGGATCAGGCCCTCATCGGGGCGCAAAAGGGAAGGGGCCCGGTCGGGCAGCGTGGCCAGCGTCGACAGGATGGGACGTCCGGTGAGATCAACGGGGGCGGGGGCATCGCTCAAATTCAGTGCGATGAGGAAGCGCGCTCCATCCTGTTCCCGTTCAAAGGCAAGGACAGGGCCTTGCGCCTCGATCAGCCGGATCGAACCGGTCGCGAGCGCCGGGCTGGACCGCCGGAGCGCAAGCAGGGCGCGGTGGAGCGATAGCATCGACTCCGGCGTGTCCATCTCGGTGGCAACATTATGCGCTTGCCAGCCTTGCCCGAGCGGGAGCCAAGGCTCGCCGGTCGTAAAACCGCCGGCCTTGCTGTCGTCCCACGGCATCGGCGTGCGGACGGGATCGCGCCCCAGGCCCAGGCCGGGCTCGCGCAACTCGCGCGGGTCGCGGACACGATCGGGTGGGATGACGCCATTTTCCATCCCCAGCTCATCGCCATAATAGAGCGTCGGCGTACCGCGCAGGGTCAGCAGCAGCATCGCGGCCACCCGTGCCTGTGCCGCGCCGCGCTTGGTCGCACTGCGCGGACGGTCGTGATTGCCGAGCACCCAGTTCGGCCATCCGCCCGGTGGTAAGGCCGCCTCATATTCGGCGATCATGGTCGCGAGGTGACGGGCATCCCAAGGCGCGTCGATCAGCTGGAAGTTGAAGGGCAAATGGACGCCCTCTCCCTGCTCGCCATAATAACGCATCAGCAGCGCGACCGGCAGATAGATTTCGCCGATCAGCACCCGCTCTTCCCCATCCGGGCTAAAGGCATCGGCGATGGCGCGCATATCGGCGGCGATATCGTGCACCTCCGGCTGGTCGGTCGAATGAAGCTGAAACACCCGGTTCATTTCTCCGGTCGCCGGGTCCCAGTCGGGGTTGATCGGATTATCGGGGAAATCAGCGTGCTTGATGATGTGCCAGAGCACGTCGATGCGGAATCCGTCAACGCCGCGCGCGAACCAGAAACGGAGCACGTCGAGCATCGCCGCGCGGACGTCGGGATTGCGCCAGTTGAGGTCGGGCTGTTCCTTCAGGAAGGCGTGATAATAATATTGCCCGGTCGCTTCATCCCAGGTCCAGGCGGGCCCGCCGAAATCGCTGATCCAGTTATTGGGCGGCCCACCATCGGCGGCGGCGTCGCGCCAGATATACCAGTCGCGCTTGGGATTGGTGCGGCTCGACCGGCTTTCGACGAACCAGGGATGCTGGTCGGAGCTGTGATTGGGCACGAAGTCGAGCAGCACCTTCAACCCGCGCGCATGGGCCGAGGCGAGCAATGAGTCGAAATCGGCCAGCGATCCGAACCGCGGATCGACGCCGCAATAATCCGCCACATCATATCCGAAGTCGGCCATAGGCGACGGAAATATAGGGGAAAGCCAGATGGCGTCGACTCCCAGCTCGACCAGATAATCCAGCCGAGCCTCGATGCCGCGCAGGTCCCCTATGCCGTCGCCATCGCTGTCTTGGAACGACCAGGGATAGATTTGATAGAGGACGGCCGATTGCCACCAGGGCCGCCCGCTCATGCGAACAGCGCCTTGGACAGGCGGGTCAGACGGCAGGCGAGATCGGCCTCGCCGCTCGCCACCAGATAATGGTCGCCCATGTCGATCATGCCGGTCGAGAAAACCACCGGTGTCGGCAAATACATCTGGTGCGCAATGGAGGCGGTCAGGGTGGGATCGGCCTCCAGCACGGGATAGTCGTCGGCTAGGTGCCGGATGCGGGTCGGATCGTCGCTGTCAAACAGCGCCCAGAAGCTGCGATAGATGCCAACCGACTCGTGCCGCTCGACCCCGTGATAGAGCGTCAGCCAGCCGCGCTCGGTCAGGATCGGCGGCGTACCGCCCCCGACCTTCATCGCCGAGATGGAGTCCTTCCGGGCCCGAATGCCGGGGGCCTCCAGCGGTTTCCAGTGCAGCGCGTCAGGCGATGTCGCGAAGTTGATCGAGGGACCACCAACAAAGGGACTTTCATCAGGATAGGCGAAATATACCTCGCCCAGCGGGCGGGTCAGCGCCAGGAAACGGCCATCGACCAGCCCCTCAAAGAACAGCATGTCCTTGTTCTGATGATCCAGAATGATCCCGGCGAGCCGATAATCCAGGCCATTGTCGGAGATGTGCAGCGTCGTCGAATGCCGCTCGGCCGAAACCGAACAGGTGGTCATGTACCAGCGGTCGCCAATCCGGCTGATCCGGGCGTCCTCCACGCCGTAATCCTGCCAGGTCGCGGCAGGCTCGATCGCTTTGTCGTAATGAACCGCGACGATCGCGGTGCCGTCCGCCGACAGCTCGACGGGCAGCAGCCAGGACAGCGACGTCAGCGCCAGGATACGGTGCGCACTGCCGCGAAGGGCGAACTGGCGCGGGTCGGTCATGTCGACCTCCGCCAGGGGATAACGGTCGAGGACGTAGCCCTGCTCGGTCCAGCGGATCGCCCGGACGTGCGCGCCATCGACCGGCTCGCGCAATGCTTCGGCCACGCGGACCATCAACAGGATATTGCCGTTCGCCAGCCGGGTCATGCCCGGATTGAAGGCGCCCAGCACATAGGTCGGGTCGGTTATGCCGCGTCGCAGCGGCGAGCGGGCCAGATCGACATCGTCGGGGCGAAAGATCAACAGGTCGTCGGACATGGCCCGCCAACGCCCGCTGTCATCACCCGTTCCCGATCACGCCGCCGTCGCCACCTTCAGGAACACCGACCAGCGATGCTCGAAAAACTGGTCGGGGGTCAGGCCGGAGAAGGGATCGGGCAGATCGAACTGCATCCGGCGGCTCGGTCCGTCGATCATGTCTGCGAGCAGATTGAACAGGGCTAGAGGCGTTTCGTCGGAGCGGAGCAGGCCCGCGTCCTGCGATGCTTCGATACAGGCAATGATCGGATTGGAGAGCACCTTGTCCCAGGTCGCGAAACGATGGCGAAGCTCTTCCGAGAAGACGGCCTCGGACGTCAGAAAGGCCATGAAGCGCACCGAATCCGGCTCGACGCAAAAGAAGAAGAACCGACGGGCGGCGCTCTTCAGGCGTTCGAGAGGATTGCTGCCGGCGGCATGGTCCAGCATCGCCTGATTCAACCGGTCCAGGTCACGGGTCACCACCGCATCCAGCAACGCCATCTTACCCGCATAGCGGCGATAAATGGTGTGTTTGCTCACCCCGACCGACAGAGCGATTTCCTCCATCGAAGTGCCTTCGATGCCCTGTGAACAGAACGCATCGCGCGCACCGGACAGGATGATGTCGTCGATATGCTGTGCCTGTTCGCGGGTCGGGCGACCAGCGGTCCGTTTCGTGATGGCCATGATCCCCCTTTGCGGCGTCCTCAGTCTCAGGTCAAATTTAATTGCACCTTGCCGTTGCTTTTTTGCACGTGCGAGGTACAGGGGGCTTGAATGACTGAAACGTCATCTGCTTCAGGGAGTTTCACGGCGTGTCCAAATTTTCCGTGCTCGGATCGTCGCTTGCGATGGCATTGGCGCTGGCGGCCTGCGGACAGCAGCAACAGCAACCCCCGGCGCCCCCGCCGCCGGTCGTGACCGCGATCACGGTGCAGGCGGGTGCCGTGCCTAACATCATCGAGCTGCCTGGCCGGATCGAGGCGATTCGCACCGCTGAAGTTCGGGCGCGGACCGATGGCATCGTCGAGGCACGTCTGTACAAGGAAGGCACCGACGTTGCCGAGGGGCAGCCGCTGTTCCGCATCGACCAGCGCGATTACCGTGCGCAGGTGCAGCAGGCGCAGGCCGCGCTCGCCCGCGCCGAGGCCGCGCGCATTAACGCCGCATCGATCGTGCGCCGCTATCAGCCGCTGGTCGCCGAACGCGCGGTGAGCGCCCAGGAATTCGACGCGGCCCAGTCCACCCTGCGTCAGGCGGATGCCAGCGTCGCCGACGCCCGCGCCGCCCTGTCGCGGGCTCAGCTGCAGCTCAGCTATACCATCGTCCGCGCGCCGATCGCGGGCCGGGTCGGCCGCGCGCAGGTGACCGAAGGCGCGTTGGTCAGCGCGACCCAGGCGACGCCGCTGACCCAGGTCGACCAGCTATCGCCGATCTACGCCGTCTTCACCCAGTCGAGCGCGGCGCTGAGCGAGCTGATCCAGCAGGCGCGTTCAGGCGGCGTCGCGCTGCCCGACCTGTCGAAGATCACCGTGCGCCTGACGCTGGAGGACGGATCGGAATATGGCCCGACCGGCCAGCTCGACTTTGCCGGCCAGACGGTCGATCCGACGACCGGTAGCCAGCAGCTGCGCGCGCGTTTCCCGAACCCCAATCGCATGTTGCTGCCGGGCCAGTTCGTCCGTGCGCATGTGAATGCGGGCACGATCAAGAGCGGCATCTCGGTGCCGCAGCGTGCCGTGCAGCTGAGCAACCAGGCGGCGTCCGTCATGGTCGTCGACGGCAACGGCACCGTCCAGTCGCGCCCCGTCACGCTGGGCGGACAGGTCGGCGGCAACTGGGTCATCCTCTCCGGCCTGAAGCCGGGCGAGAAGGTCGTGACCGAGGGTTGGCAGAAGGTGCAGCCGGGCCAGAAGGTCCAGCTTCAGGGGCAGCAGCCGCAGCCGCAGGGTGGCAAGGCCGCCCCGGCCGCCGCTGCCCGCTGAACGCCGGAGTAGAGCATCATGAATCGCTTCTTCGTCTATCACCCGGTCTTTGCCTGGGTGATCGCGCTCTTCATCGCGCTGTTCGGCGTGATCGCGCTCCGGCTGTTGCCGATCGAGAGCTATCCATCGGTCGCGCCCCCGGCGCTGAACCTGGCGATCAGCTATAACGGCGCCGACGCCGAGGTGATGGACCGGTCGGTGACGGCCGTCATCGAAAAGGAACTGAACGGCGTCGACAATTTCCTGTACATGGCGTCGACCAGCCGCTCGAACGGCACGGCGCAGATCACCGTCACCTTTAAACCCGGCACCGATCTGGACGTCGCGCGCACGCAGATCCAGGACCGGCTGAGCCGCGCCGAACCGCGTCTGCCGCAGGAAGTCCGCGCGCTGGGCATTCAGGTGACCGAGGGTACGGCGGGCTTCCTGGAAGTCATCACGCTCAGCTCGAAGTCGGGCAAGACCAGCCCGGTCGAACTCGGCAACTTCGCCGAGAACAATATCCGCAACGAACTGCGCCGCATCGACGGTGTAGGCGACGTGCAGCTGTTCGGCTCGCCCTATGCGATGCGCATCTGGCTCGATCCTCAGAAGCTGGCGGGCTATAGCCTGTCGGCCTCCGAGGCGCTGGCCGCCGTGCAGGAGCAGAATAGCCAGACGGCGGGCGGCTCGATCGGGGCGCAGCCGCTGACCCGCACCGCCGAGTTCACCGCACAGATCATTACCCAGAACCGCTTCGCGACGCCGGAACAGTTCCGCCAGATCATCATCCGCGCCAATCCCGACGGCTCGGCGGTGCGGCTGGGCGATGTCGCGCGGGTCGAACTGGGCAAGGACAATTACGGCTTCCGCCTGACGCTGAACGGCAAGGAGACGGTCGGTCTGGCCGTCCAGCTGGCGAGCGGCGCAAACGCGCTGGCGACGGCGGATGCTGTCTCGGCCAAGATGAAGCAGCTTCAGGGCAGCTTCCCCGCCGACGTCACGTGGAGCGTGCCGTTCACGACGACGCCGTTCATCACCGCCTCGGTGGAGAGCGTCATCCACACGCTGGTCGAGGCGATGATCCTCGTCTTCCTGGTGATGTTCCTGTTCCTGCAGAACTGGCGCGCCACGCTGATCCCCGCGATCGTCGTGCCGATCGCACTGGGCGGCGCGTGCATCGGGCTTCTCGCCTTCGGCTTTTCGATCAACACCCTGTCGCTGTTCGGCATGGTGGTGGCGATCGGCATCCTGGTCGACGACGCGATCGTCGTCGTCGAGAATGTCGAGCGTATCATGTCGGAAGAGGGGCTGAGCCCACGCCGCGCGACCGTGAAGGCGATGGGGCAGATCACCGGCGCGATCATCGGCATCACGCTGGTGCTGGTCGCGGTGTTCATCCCGATGGCCTTTTTCCCGGGGTCGACCGGCGGCATCTATCGCCAGTTCTCGGTCACGCTGGCCGTCTCGATCTTCTTCTCCGCACTGCTCGCGCTGACGCTGACGCCCGCGCTCTGCGCGACGTTGCTGAAGCAGGAGGACGCGCATCTGGAGGATCGGCCGGAGCCCAAGCCGGGCGTGCGCGGCCTGCCGCAGCGCTTCTTCAACTGGTTCAACGACAAGTTCGGCCGTGGCACCGAAAAGTACACGGGCGGCGTGACGAAGATGATGTCGCGGCCCAAGCGCTGGCTGGCCGTGTTCGCGGTCGTCGTCGTCCTGACCGGCCTGGCGTTCACGCGCATCCCCGGCGGCTTCCTGCCGACCGAGGACCAGGGCTATATCTTCGTGTCCTATGACGCGGCCCCCGGCGCGACGCTGGAGCGGACGGGCGCGGCGATCACCAAGGTGGAGAACTTCCTCCACGCTCAGCCGCAGGTGGCCGACATCGTGTCAGTTGCGGGCTTCAACTTCTTCGGCCAGGGTCAGTCGGCGGGTATCTCGTTCGTCAACCTGAAGCCCTGGCATGATCGCCCGGGTGTTGCGAACAACTCGACCACGCTGGTCGGCAAGACGATGGGCTTCGTCCAGTCGATCCCGGAGGCGACCATCTTTGCGCTCGACCCGCCGCCGATCCAGGCGCTGGGCAATGCGACGGGCTTCTCGATGAAGATCGAGGATCGCTCGGGACTGGGCGCAGCGGCGCTGCAACAGGCGCAGGGTGCCATCCTGGCCAAGGCGTCGCAGAACCCGGTACTGATGGGCGTTCGTCCCGAAGGCTTGGGACCGGCACCGCAGCTGTACGTCGATATCGACCGTATCCAGGCGCGGGCGCTGGGTCTGCAGATCGCCGATGTGAACCAGACGTTGTCGATCGCTTTCGGCTCCGCCTATGCCAACGACTTTGTCCGTGATGGCAATGTGTTGCGCGTCTATCTTCAGGCCGATGCTCCGCAGCGCATGTCGCCCGAGGACGTGCTGGCGCTGCGCGTCCGCAATGCGCAGGGCAATATGGTGCCCTTCTCGGCCTTTACGAAGGTGCGCTGGCAGAACGGGCCGCAGCAGCTGGAGCGCTATAACGGCTATCCGTCGCTGACCGTCTCCGGCATGGCCGCGCCGGGCCAGTCGACCGGCACCGCGCTGAAGGAAATGGAGAAGATCGCGGGTGAGGTCCTGCCGCAGGGCATGGGCTATGAATGGACCGGCACCGCCTATGAGGAACAGCAGGCGGGCGGCCAGATCGGCCTGTTGCTGGGCCTGTCGCTGGTGGTCGTCTTCCTGCTGCTCGCCGCACTGTACGAAAGCTGGGCGATCCCGCTGGCGGTGTTGCTGGTGGTGCCGTTCGGCGTGCTGGGTGCGGTATTGATGACCATCTTCCGGGGCTTCTCGGCGGACGTGTACTTCAATGTCGGGCTCATCACGATCATCGGTCTGGCGGCCAAGAACGCCATCCTGATCGTCGAGTTCGCCATTGAGGACCAGCAGGCAGGCCGCACGCCCTTCGAGGCGACGGTGGAGGCGGCGCGGCAGCGTCTGCGCCCGATCCTGATGACCAGCCTGGCCTTCATCCTGGGCATGGTGCCGCTGTTCATCGCCAGTGGCGCGGGCGCGGCGAGCCGCCGGGCTGTCGGTACGGGCGTGATGGGCGGCATGATCGCGGCGACCGCGTTCGGCATCTTCTTCACCCCGGTCTTCTACATCGCCGCCAAGAAGTGGCTGGTGCGCGAGCATGACCATGAGGCGGCGGATGCCGAGGAGGAAGCGCGCGAGCGTGACGAGCGAACCGGCGAAGAGGAGGGCCCGGCCCATGCGTAAGGCGTTTTCCCGTGCGGCCGCCACGCTGGCCCTGACCAGCGCGCTGGCGGGGTGCAACCTGGCACCGCAATATCGCCAGCCGGTTGCGCCGGTCTCCGCCACCTATCCCGAGGCGGCGACCGGTACGCGGAGCGCGGCGGAAATCGGCTGGCGCGAGTTCTTCGCCGACGAACAGCTGAAGGCGTATATCGCCGCCGCGCTCGCCAATAATCGCGATCTGGCCCAGGCGGTTGCGCGGGTGGAGCAGGCGCGCGCGCAATACCGCATCCAGGATGCGCAGCGGCTGCCGGCTCTGGACGCCACGGCGGGGGCGTCGCGGACGCGTATCCCGCTCAACTCGCTGGGTTTCGGCAATGCCATTCCCGGCGCTGGCGATGCGGCGAACCCGACCTCGATCACCTATAACCAGTTCTCGCTAGGCGCGCGGGTGTCGAGCTTCGAGCTCGACTTCTGGGGGCGCGTCCGCAATCTGGCGGAGGCTCAGCGGCGGCAATATCTAGCGACGGTCGAGGCGGAGCGTGCCTTCCGCCTGTCGCTGGTGGGACAGGTTGCCGCGACCTATCTGCAGATCCGCGCCGCCGAGGAGCAGATCGCGCTGGCCGAGCGTACCGTCGCCAGCCGCAAGGAAGGGCTGGGCATCGCCAAGCGGCGGATGGATGCGGGCGTGACGTCCAGCGTCGATTACGACCAGGCGGCGGCGCTGCTGACCCAGGCGGAGACGCAGCTGGCCGAGTTGCGGCGGATGGTTGCGCAGTCGCAGAACCTGTTGACCGTATTGGTCGGCGGCCCGATCACCGGCCCGCTCCCCGCCGGACGGACGCTGAGCGACCAGAACCAGTTCGCGGCGATCGAGCCGGGGCTCCCGTCCGCTCTGCTGGTCAACCGACCCGACGTCCTCCAGGCCGAGCAGCAACTGCGCGCCGCCAACGCCAATATCGGCGCGGCGCGCGCGGCGTTCCTGCCCAGCATCTCGCTGACCGGCCTGGCGGGTTTCGTGTCGCCCGCGCTCAGCAGCCTGATCGACGGCAATTCGCAGCAATATCAGGTACAGGGTGCGGCGCTGTTGCCGATCTTCGACTGGGGACGTCGCAATGCGCAGCTGAAGCTCAGCCGGGCGCAGGCCGACGAGCTGACTGCCGCCTATCAGCGGGCGGTACAGGGCGCCTTTCGCGAAGTGGCGGACGCGCTGGTCGCCCGGCGTCGCTATGCCGAGCAGATCGAGGCGCAGACGCGAGCGGTGGATGCGCAGCGGCGGCTCGCCCGCACCGCGCGGCTTCGCTTTGGCAACGGCATCGCCATCTATCTCGAAGTGCTCGATGCCGAGCGGAACCTGTTCTCGGCCGAGCAGCAGTTGCTGACCCTGCGCAGTGCCGCGCTTCAGAATGACGTCACCCTCTATGTCGCGCTGGGCGGTGGCCTGCGCGAGGGCGGGCAGGCGACCACGGTTCCCGCGAGCGGCTAATCCCCCAGCCGACGCGGTCGAGCGAGGGGCGTGCGGGAACCTCCCCCCGTGCGCCCCTTTGCTTGTCCGGGCGATGCGCCTAACCGATATGGGAATGGAACAGGAGCGTGGAATGACGGGCTGGACGATCGGGGTCATCGGCGGATCGGGTCTGTACGCGATCGATGCGCTGGAAGATGTCGAAACGCTGGTCCTCGACACGCCCTGGGGAGCGCCGTCTGACACGCTGGTGCGCGGACGGATCGGGGCGGTGCGCTTCGTCTTCCTGCCGCGCCATGGGCGGGGGCACCGCCTGTCGCCGACCGAGGTCAATGCGCGCGCCAATATCCATGCGTTGAAGCTGGCGGGCTGCACCGATGTGCTGGCGATCTCGGCGATCGGGTCGCTGCGCGAGGAACTGCCGCCGGGTCATTTCGTCGCGGTCGACCAGTTTATCGACCGCACGGTTCACCGCGACACCAGCTTTTTCGGGGCCGGGCTGGTCGCCCATGTCTCTATGGCCGATCCGGTGTGTCCGCGCCTATCGACGCTGGCCGCGCAAGCGGGCGAGCGGGCGGGGGCCAGCATGGTGCATGGCGGCACCTATCTGGCGATGGAGGGGCCGCAATTTTCGACCCGGGCCGAAAGCCATCTCTATCGCCAATGGGGCGCCGATGTGATCGGCATGACCGCGATGCCCGAGGCCAAGCTCGCTCGCGAGGCGGAGCTGCCCTATGCGCTGATCGGCATGGTCACTGACTATGACTGCTGGCGCGAGGATGAGGCGCATGTGGAGGTCGATGCGGTGCTGGCGCAGCTGGTGTCCAATGCGGCGACCGCGCGGGCGTTGGTGGTCGAACTGGCCGGGCTGCTGCCGGAGGAGCGGACCGCCTCGCCGATCGATACGGTGCTCGACCAGGCGCTGATCACGCACATCTCGCATATAGACCGGGCCAAGGCGGAGAGCCTCGGCCCGATCGTGTCGCGTGTTCTGGCCGCGCGCGGCGGCTAGGCGATCAATCCTCGACGATCTGGCTGTTCTTGCCGGTGTCGCGCATCCTCAGATAGACGATCAGCGAGATGCCGATCATCGCGGTAACATACCAGTAGAAGCCCTGCTCGAAGCCCGACTTCTTGAACAGCAGCGCGACCGACTCCGCGGTGCCGCCGAAGATCGTGTTGGCCAGCGCATAGGGCAGGGCGACACCCAGCGCGCGGATATGCGCCGGGAACAGCTCGGCCTTCACCACCGCGTTGATCGAGGTATAGCCGGTCACGATGATCAGTGCGGCCATCACCAGGGCCCCCGCCACGAGCGGATCGCGCGTCGTCTCCAGCGTGGAGAAGATCGGATAGGTCAACAGCACGCCCGCGATACCGAAGGCGACCATCAACGGCTTGCGCCCGATCCGGTCGGACAGTCCGCCTGCCACCGGCTGCAGCAGCATGAAGACGAACAGGGTGACGGCGTTGATCTGGCTCGCGACCTCACGGCTGAAGCCGCTGGTGTTGACCAGGAACTTCTGCATGTAGATCGAATAGGCATAGAAGGCGAGCGTGCCGCCCGCGGTCAGCAGCATGACCGTCAGCGTTTCCTTCGGGTGCTTGGTGAACAGCTGGATCAGGCCCGATTTCGGCGCATTGTCCTTCTTGACGTTCTCGAAGCTCTTGGTCTCGGCCAGACCGCGACGGATGTAGAACACCACGACCGCCAGCACCGCGCCCAGCGCGAAGGGAATGCGCCAGCCCCATTCGTCCAGCGCCGCCTCGGTCATGGTCGACTGGAGCACCAGCAGCACGCAGATGGCGAGCAGCTGGCCGGAGATCAGCGTGACATATTGAAAGGACGAAAAGAAGCCGCGCCGATCCTTGCCCGCCATTTCCGACAAATAGGTCGCGCTGGCGCCATATTCGCCGCCGACCGACAGACCCTGCAACAGGCGCGCCAGCACCAGCAGCGCGGGCGCGGCGAGGCCGATCGTCGCATAGCCGGGCGTCACCGCGATGATCAGCGAGCCCATGCACATCAGCGTGACCGACAGGGTCAGGCCCGATTTGCGCCCCTTGCGATCGGCATAGATCCCCATCACCCAGGCCCCGATCGGCCGCATGACGAACCCGACCGCGAAAACCGCCGCCGCGCTCAACAGCTGCGCGGTGCGGTTTTCGGACGGAAAGAAGTGCGGCGCGAAATAGAGGGTGAAGGCGGAGTAGACATACCAGTCGAACCACTCGACCAGGTTACCGGTCGATCCACCGATGATGGATTTCAGGCGGTGCCGATCGGAATCGGCGGTGCTGTACGACATGGTCTACTCCCCTTTTGTCGTTGGATTACAGGATATCAGAAGCGGAAGCTCAACCATCCTGCCCAGAAATCGGAGCTTTTCAGATTGGCCCGCTGCAACACGGTGTCGGCCTTGAAATGCTCGTACCGGCCGACGAAGGACAGGCGCGGCGTAATGGTCCAGGTGGCCTGCAGGCGGGCGACCTCGGCCACCTTCTTGCCGCGCACATTCTGCGCCCCGCCCAGGCCGCGCCGCTGGCACGGTAGACGGCATCGAACTCGTCGGGCCGCCAGGCGAAGCCATATTCGGCCGCGACGCGCAGGTTGCGCACCGGCGTGAAGGTGACGTTCGGCGCGGCATACAGCAGGTTGGTCGGCGTCAGGAACAGGCCATAGCTGTAATAGATATTGTTGCCGAACAGGCCGCTGGTCGTCTGCAACTCGCCGCTGCGCTGATAGGCGCCGCCGCCCGAGCCATAGTCGACATGGAAGCCGACGCGCGGCGCATCGGGCTTCTTGCCCAGTCGATACGTCTGGGCGACGAACGCCTGCCAGGCCGAGATCGGACGGTCGCCGAAGGTGCCGCGCTGGTTGTTGACGGTCCAGTCGATGTTGACCGGCCCGGCATCGCCGTACGCATGCAGACCCAGGAAGTAGCGTTCCTCCAGCGCGGTCGTCGGCCCCCACACGGCCCGGCGGTTGCGCAAGCGCCAGATGAAGGGGTCGAGGTACAGCTTCGATCCGCCGAACAGCTCGGGCGACAGGCGGAAGCCGAAGGTCGCACCGGTGAAGCGGATATCGGGATTGGTCTTGTCGTCGCTGATGCCCTGTTGGCCATAGGTGACGTAGTTCAGGTCGAAGATATCGACCCGCGCATCCTTGCCACGGGCATAGGCGCGAACGCCGTCCAGCACGAAATACAGCGTGTTGTTATCGCGCCCGACGGTCAGCAACTGTGGCCCGTCGAAAAACTCCTGACGGCCCGCGCGCACGCCGACGTCGATGCCGGACACCTTGCCCTTCACCTCGGCGAACAGCTGCTGCACGGCCAGCTGGTTGCGCAGATTACCGGCGGGCGTGCCCAGGTTGATGCCCTGCAGCTCGGCGCGGCCCAGTTCGCCAAAGACGCGGAAATGGTCGCCCAGATGCACATCGGCACCACCGACGATGCGCGCGATATCCTGGCGCTGCTGTTGGACTTCGCGCAGATTGGGGTTGGTGGTGATGTTCACCCGGGTCCGCAGCTCGCCTGAGAAGGTGACATAGGATTTGCCATCCTCGGTCAGCTTCACGCACTTCAGCGCATCGATGAAGTCGTCGCGCTTGGCGGGGTCGCAATATTTCCGCCAGTCCTCCGCCCAACGCGACTGGTTGTATCCGCCCACCGTGTTGCCATCGCCCGAAGCGCTGGCGGGATAGGCGGTGGCGGCCGGGCTGGCGGGTTCCGCCGCCGCCTTCGGCGTCACGGTCTGGGCCGTCGCCGGAAAGGTCGCTATCGCGATTGCCGACACCGCTGCGGTGCCAGCCATCCAAATGAATTTCATGAGATTTCCCCCTCGATTACGCCGATCTATCATGTCACCGGCTGCCATAGTCGATCCTGGTAAACATATTGGCCCGACCGACAGGATCGGTCGGGCCCGGACAGGATCAGGCGATGGCGGGCTGGGCCGCAGGAGGCTGCGGGGCGGCATTCAGGGCGGCGTTGAGCGCATCCTGATCGAGAGCATTTTCCCAACGCGCGACCACGACGGTGGCGACCGCGTTGCCGATGAAGTTGGTCAGGCTGCGGCATTCCGACATGAAGCGGTCGACGCCGAGGATCAGGGCCATTCCCGCGACCGGCACGTCGGGCACGATCGACAGGGTGGCGGCCAGGGTAATGAAGCCCGCGCCGGTCACGCCCGCCGCGCCCTTCGAGCTGAGCATCGCGACCAGCAGGAGGGCCAGCTGCTGCCACAGCGACAGGTCGACACCGCACGCCTGGGCGATGAACAGCGCGGCCAGCGTCATGTAGATGTTGGTGCCGTCCAGGTTGAACGAATAGCCGGTCGGCACGACCAGGCCGACGACCGACTTCTCGCAGCCAGCCTTTTCCATCTTCACGAGAAGGTTGGGCAGGGCGGCCTCCGACGACGAGGTGCCGAGCACCAGCAGCAGTTCGGCCTTCAGATAACGGATCAGCTTCAGGACCGAGAAGCCGTTCAGGCGGGCGATGGTGCCCAGCACGACGACGACGAACAGGATCGAGGTGAGGTAGAAGGTCGCGACGAGTGCGCCCAGATTGACCAGGCTACCGACACCGTATTTGCCGATGGTGAAAGCGATCGCGCCGAACGCACCGATCGGGGCAGCGCGCATCAGGATGCCGACCATGCGGAACACGACGACGCTGATTCGTTCCAGCGCGGTGAGCAGCGGACGGACGGGCTCGCCGACCAGTGCCATCGAGATGCCGAACAGGATCGCGACCATCAGCACCTGCAGGATGTTGCCCTGCGTGAACGCGCTGATCAGCGTGTCGGGAATGATGCCGAGCAGGAAGCCGGTGATCGTCGTCTCATGCGCCTTGGCGGTATATTCCGCGATCGACCCGACCTTTAGCGTGCTGGGGTCGATGTTCATGCCTGCGCCCGGCTGGACGACATTGGCGACGATCAGCCCGACGATGAGTGCGAAGGTCGAGACGGTGATGAAGTAGAAGAACGCCTTGCCCGCGACGCGGCCGACGGAACCCAGTTCGCGCATCCCGGCGATACCCGTCACTACGGTCAGGAAGATGACCGGGGCGATGATCATCTTCACCAGCTTGATGAAGCCATCACCCAGTGGCTTGAGCGACTCGCCGAACGCAGGCCAGAAATGGCCGATGATTGCGCCGAGCACGATCGCGACCACCACCTGAAAATAGAGGTGGGACCAGAGACGGGCCCGCTTGGGCGCCTCTGCAACGGCATAATCCTGGGCAATCATGGCTTTCATCATCCTCCACAAAAGGGGCTGGACGCGGTATGGCCGCATTCCAAGTTGCAAGGATTGTGCGGGACGCAACACGAATTGCAAAATGATGCGTTAGTGATTCTATATTACTGATATACAACGATAAAATGTGCGATGTCATTAGCCGTCGCGCGAAATTCCGCATGGCGTTGTCGCCTGCGTTGCGATAATCCGCACATATGGCGTTCCTGTCCGCTTCGATGCGCCGCTATCTTCGGCGCTATGCGATGCCCCTGCTGGGCGTCTTGCTGCTGACGGCCGCCGCATCGCTGCTTCTCAGGGTCTATGCCCATCGCCAGGCGCTGGCCGCGCTTCACGCCGATGCCAGCCGGATCGCGCGGCAGCAGGAACGCTTGTTGAACAGCGAGTTGCAGCGTTTCCGGCTGCTGCCCATCGTGCTCGTCGAATATCCCGATCTAAGCGAAGCACTGCGCGAGGGCACGGCGCAGGCGAGGGATCGACTCAACGCCAAACTGCGCGGGCTGGCAGAGCGGACGGGCGCGCCGGTCATCTACGCGATCGATCGACGGGGGCGGACCATCGCCGCCTCCAATGCGGGCGAGCGGGACAGCTTTGTCGGGCGCGACTATAGCTTCCGCCCCTATTTCCGTCAGGCGATGCGGACCGGCACGTCCGAATATTTCGCGCTCGGCAACACCAGCCATCGCCCCGGCCTGTTCCTCGCCCGGCGCATCGGCACGGCTGCGGCACCGGAGGGGGTCGTGGTCGTCAAGGTCGAGTTCCAGCGGCTGGTCCAGGCTTGGGCCAGTGACGCCGGGCAGAGCCTGCTGGTCGACGATCATGGCGTGGTGGTCGTCAGCACCGCCCCACGCGCCAATTTCACCGCGATCCGGCCCCTCTCGGCGGAGGCGCGCGCGGAAATCGCAGGCAGCCGCCAGTTCGGTGACACCATGCTGCGCCCCAGTCCTTATCGGATCGGCGGCAGCGAAGCGACCGACCGGGACGGCACCCGCTATATCGTCGGCATTACCCCGGCACCCTTGCCCCATTGGCGGTTGATCCACCTGCTCCCCTCAAAGCCCGCGCTGCGCGAGGCGGATAGCTGGGTACGGTCGGCCACTGCGCTGGTTGCCGTGGCACTGTTCGGCCTGACGATGCTGTTCATCTGGCGGCGGACCCGCGCCGAGCGCGCGGCGCTAGCCCGCGAGGCGCTGGAGGAGGAGGTCGCGCGCCGCACCGCCGAACTTCGCGCCACCAACGACCAGCTGACCGTCGAGATCACCGAGCGAATTCGCGCTGACCAGCGATTTCGCGCCGCCCGTGAGGAGCTGGCCCAGGCCAACCGGCTGGGCTCGCTCGGCTCGATCACCGCGGGCGTCGCGCATGAGATCAACCAGCCGGTCGCCGCCATCCGCACCCTGGCGGACAATGCCCGCACCTTCCTGTCGCGGACGCAGCCGGACAAGGCGGCGGCCAATCTGGCGACGATCGTCGAGCTGACCGAGCGGATCGGGACGATCGTCCAGGAAATGCGGCGCTTTGCCCGGCGCGGCGCGCATGGTCTGGGCCCGGTGTCGCTGGACGAGGTGCTGGACGGCACGATGCTGCTGATTGGTGACCGGTTCCGCACCGCCGGGGTCGCGCTGGAAAGGCCGAGCGGCCAGCCCTTGCCGATGGTCGTGGCGGGCCGCGTCCGGCTGGAGCAGGTGTTGGTCAATCTGCTTCAAAACGCACTCGATGCGGTGGCGGGCTGCGCGGCCCCGCGCGTGCGGCTGGTCGTGTCGCAGGGGCCAGACGGCGTCGAACTGACCGTCGAGGACAATGGACCGGGGCTGGACCCGGCGATTGCCTCGGAAATCTTCACGCCTTTCGTGACCGGCAAGCCCGATGGGCTGGGGCTGGGGCTGGGCATCGCAAGGGACATCATGACGGAGTTTGGCGGTATGCTGGAGGTCATTCCTTCGGAACTGGGCGGGGCGGGTTTCCGCATCAGGATGCGCCGGGCATGAGCGAGGCGTTGCGCGTCCTGCTGGTCGATGACGACACCGTGCTGCGCCAGGCGCTGGCCCAGTCCTTCGAGCTCGCCGGGATCGATGTCGAGGCGCATGGCGATCCGCTATCCGCGCTGGAGGCGATCACCGCCGACTTTCCGGGCATGGTCGTGTCCGACATCCGTATGCCGGGGATCGACGGGATCGAGCTGGCCCGGCGCGTGGCGGCGATCGATACCGAGATACCGGTGATCCTGATGACCGGGCATGGCGATGTGCCGATGGCGGTCGCCGCGCTGAAGCAGGGCGTGTTCGATTTCGTCGCCAAGCCCTTCGCGGCCGACCATCTGATCGCCAGTGCCGAACGCGCGTTGGAGATGCGGCGGCTGGTCCTCGACAATCGGCGTCTGCGCCGTGCGGCGGAGGAGGCCCAAGGCGCCTATCCGCTGATTGGCGAAACCCCGGTGATGATGCGCTTGCGCGACACCGTTCGCCAGGTCGCCCAGGCCGATGTCGACGTGCTGGTGGAGGGAGAGACGGGGACCGGCAAGGAGCTGGTCGCCCTGCTGCTTCACCGTTGGAGCGGACGACGGACCCGGCCCTTCGTCGCGGTCGACTGTGCCGCACTGCCCGAGGCCATCGCCGAGGACGAGCTGTTCGGTCAGGCGCTTGGTCGCCATCAGGGGCGGATCGCGGCGGCGCATCGCGGCACGCTGTTCCTTGATGAGGTGGACAGCATGGGTGCCGCGCTGCAGGGCCGGATGCTGCGCGTCGTGGAGGAGCGCGAGGTGCGGGCGATCGGGTCGGAAGACCCGCAGGTGCTCGACCTGCGCATCGTCGCGGCGGCCAAATCCGATCTGGCCCAGGCGGTGGTCGAGGGGCGGTTCCGCGCCGACCTGCTCTATCGCCTGGATGCAGTTCGGCTTCGCGTCCCCCCGCTGCGCGAACGGCGCGCCGACGTGCCGTTGCTGTTCGCGCATTTCCTGCGCGAGGCGGCGGAGCGGTTCGGGCGGCCGGTGCCGATGATCGACGGGGCAATCCAGGCGCGGCTGCTGTCGCATGACTGGCCCGGCAATGTCCGCGAGGTCCGCAACTATGCCAACCGCGTCGCGCTGGGCCTGTTCGGCGAGGCGCAGGAGGCGGGTGATCCCTTGCCGCTACCCGAACGCGTCGAGCAGTTCGAGGGGGCGACGATCCGGTCGGTGCTGGAGGAGGTGGCGGGCGATGTTCGCGCCGCGCTCGCTATCCTGGGTATCCCGCGCAAGACCTTTTACGACAAGGTGGCCCGGCACGGCATCGACCTCAACGCCTATCGTCCGCATCGCGCCTGACTCCGTCCCATTCCCCTTGACGGCGGGGCGGGGGCGGGGGCGGGGGAGCATGACCGCCACGACGCCGACCATCGGCGCGGGGGTTTAGGAGAATGCCATGGAGGAGGCCGCAGACCGTCTGGCGCGCGATCCGCGCTACGTCGCGCTGGTGCGCAGGCGAGGGCGCTTTACCACGATCCTGACGCTGATCATGCTGATCGTCTATTTCGGCTTCGTCCTGACCATTGCGTTCGACAAGGCGTTGCTGGCCCGCTCGGTCAGCGGCGGCGCGACCAGCTGGGGCATTCCGGTCGGACTGGGCGTCATCGGCCTGGCGATCGTGCTGACCGGGCTTTACGTCTGGCGGGCCAATCGCGACTTCGATCCGGTGATCGACGCGCTTCGTGCGGAATATGGCGCATGAGGGCGCGGTGCCTGGCGCTCGGTGCGCCGCTCGCTCTGTTGCTGCCGGCCGCGGCGCACGCCCATGCCATCGGTCCGGCGGTGCAGCAGGCGACGAACTGGACCGCGATCGGCATGTTCGCCGCCTTCGTCGCCCTGACGCTCGCCATCACCCGTTGGGCGGCGCGGCGGACGCGGACGGCGTCGGACTTCTATACGGCGGGCGGCGGTATCACCGGCTTTCAGAACGGCCTGGCCATTGCCGGGGATTTCATGTCGGCGGCGTCGTTCCTCGGCATCTCCGCGCAGATCTATGCCGATGGATATGACGGGCTGATCTATTCGATCGGCTTCCTGGTCGGCTGGCCGATCCTGTTGTTCCTGATGGCCGAGCGGTTGCGCAATCTGGGGAGCTTTACCTTTGCCGATGTCGCCTCGTTCCGCTTTGCGCAGACGCCGGTGCGGATGGTCGCGGCCTGTTCAACGCTGCTGGTCGTCCTGTTCTACCTGATCGCGCAGATGGTGGGGGCAGGGCAGTTGATCCGGCTGCTTTTCGGCCTTCCCTATGGCTATGCGGTGATCATCGTCGGCGTGCTGATGACGATGTACGTCCTGTTCGGCGGAATGACCGCGACCACCTGGGTTCAGATCGTCAAGGCGATGATGCTGCTCGGCGCCGCCAGCTTCATGGCGATCGCGGTGCTGGCACGTTTCGGTTTCAGCCCCGAGGCGCTGTTCGCCCGTGCGGTCGACGTGAAGACGGCGCTGGCCGCCCTGGCCGGAGCCGGGCCCGACGAAGCCGTTGCCAAGGGGCGCGGGATCATGGGGCCGGGCGGGTTCATCAAGGACCCGGTGTCCGCCATCTCGATCGGGGCCGCGCTGATGTTCGGCACGGCAGGTCTGCCGCACATCTTGATGCGCTTCTTCACTGTGCCCAACGCCAAGGCGGCGCGCAGCTCGGTGCTGTGGGCGACGGGCTGGATCGGCTATTTCTACATCCTGACCTTCGTCATCGGGTTCGGGGCGATCGTGCTGGTGGCGACCGATCCAGGCTTCCTCGATGCCGACGGGGCGCTTCGCGGCGGTAGCAACATGGCGGCGATCCATCTGGCGCAGGCGGTCGGCGGCAACCTGTTCCTGGGCTTCATCTCCGCCGTGGCCTTTGCGACCATTTTGGCGGTGGTGGCGGGGCTTACCCTGTCGGGCGCTTCCGCGGTCAGTCATGATTTGTACGCCACGGTCATCAAGAAGGGGAAAGCGGACTCCGCGTCCGAACTGAAGGTGTCGCGGATCACCGTGCTGGTACTGGCCGTCATCGCGATCCTGCTCGGCATTTTGTTTGAGAAGCAGAACGTCGCCTTCATGGTCAGCCTGGCTTTCGCGCTGGCGGCGTCGGCCAATTTCCCGGTGCTGTTCCTGTCGCTGCTTTGGTCGGGTTGCACGACGCGGGGCGTGGTCGCGGGCGGCCTGGTCGGGCTGCTGACCGCGCTGGTCCTGACCATCCTGTCGCCCGCAATTTGGGTGACCGTGCTGGGCCATGCCGCGCCGATCTTCCCTTATGGATCGCCGACGATCTTCTCGATGCCGCTGGCCTTCCTGACCATCTGGCTGGTGTCGATCACCGACAGCAGCGGCCGTGCGGCGGTCGATAAGGCGGGCTATCCGGCGCAGCGCGTGCGCTCCGAAACCGGCATCGGCGCAGCCTCCGCCCACGACCATTAAGTGCTTGGCCCGCTGTCCCTAAACGGGGCAGCGGGTACAGGTGGCGCGCCAATTCGCCCGCGCCGAAATGGTGAATGATCCGTTAACACGACGCCATGAGACGTCGCCTCATCCTGACCAACGAAGCCGCCCGCCACCCCTTCCGGCGCTCGCTCCCGCCCCCTGCGCCGATGCGCAGCCGCCGGGATGACGACCAGGACCTGCGCCTGTTCGTCCTCAGCTTCACCGCCTTCTTCGTCTGTATCTACAGCTTCCTGTTCTGACCGGTCGCGCCTGGCCGGTCAGGCGGGCCTGACGCAGCCATCGTCGCAGGCGCGGTGCAGGCGAAGCGCCAGCCAGGCCGAGACCAGGCACATGCCCGCGACGAGAAACAACATGTCCTCCGGCGTGACGCCCGCCGCGCTGATCCCCAACACGGCGGCCGAACCGATGGTCATCGCAAAGCAGTTGACGATGTTGTTGGCCGCCACGGTCCGCGCGGTCTGGTCCTTTTCCACCGTGGTGGTCAGAAAGGCGTAAAGCGGCACGACGAACATGCCGCCCGTCGTGGCGATGGCGAGCAGCGTAGCCAGGATGCCAATGGCGCGCGGCTCCGCCAGAAACGCCTGCCAGCTGTACAGGCCGCCGTCGGGGGCCGGGGTCCAGTTGCGGCAGAGGATCGAGAACAGGACGACGAAGGCGCCCATGGCGATAACCGAGACCGGCGAATAGCGCGCCGAAATCTCACCCTTCAGCATCGTGTTGATGACCACTGATCCGATCGCCACGCCGATCGAGAAGATCGCAATGGCCAGGCTGGCGACTTCCTTGTCGGCGGTCAGCACGTTCTTCACCAACGGTGGGAAGACGATGATCAGGACCGACCCGATCGTCCAGAAGAAGCTGATCGCGACGATGGCCAGGAACAGCCGCCGGATATGCAGTGTCGCTGCGATCAGCCGCCATGATGCGGTGAAGGGATTGAAGTTCAGCTTGAGCGGCGGCCCCTCGCGCGGGGCGGGCGGGACCTGCCGCGCGGTGAACCAGCCCAGCACTGCAACGACCAGAACGCCCCCGGCCGCGACCTCGATCGGCACCCAGCCTGCGACCACCGTGCCGAGCAGGATGGCGAGGTAGGTCCCCGCCTCGACCAGGCCGGTGCCGCCCAGGATATCGTCGGGCTCCAGATGCTGGGGCAGGATCGCGTATTTGATCGGCCCGAAAAAGGTCGAATGCACGCCCAGCGCCAGCACGGTGCCCAGCATCAGGCCCAGGCCCAGATTGATATAGCCAGCCTTGGCGATCATCAGGCCGAGGGCACCGACGATCATGATGCCGATCTCGGCCGTCTTCACGATGCGGATGATCCGCGCCTTGTCATGGCTATCCGCCAGCTGTCCCGACAGCGCGGACAGCAGCACGAACGGCACGATCGACAGGCCGGTCGCCAGCGCGTTGAAGTTCGCCTCGGCATGGGCGTCGTTGAAGATCGCATAGGTGGCGAACAACACCATCGATGTCTTGAACAGATTGTCATTGAACGCGCCAAGGAACTGGGTGGTGAACAGCGGCAGGAACCGGCGCCGCTTGAGAAGCCCGAGGGCATTGAGCATAACGAAAAATGGCCCGATCGTGGCAACAGGATGACGCCAACATAACCATGCGGTGGCGCATCGCCAACCGGTTAAAGCGGTTTGTCATGCGCGAGGGAGCGGTTAGAAGGCGTCATGCTGACGCTGCCCAATCTGTTGACGCTTTCGCGAATCCTGGCCGTGCCGCTGCTCGCGGGGCTGTTGTGGCAGCCCGACTGGGCGCTGGGCTATGGCATCGCCTTCTTCCTCTACTGCCTGATGGGCATCACCGATTATTTCGATGGCTATCTGGCGCGGGCGCAGGGCGCGGTGTCGAAGCTGGGTGTCTTCCTCGATCCCATCGCCGACAAGATCATGGTCGCCTCGGTCATCCTGGTGCTGGTCGCGGTGCAGGTGCTGAGCGGGTGGAGTGTGATTGCCGGCCTCGTCATCCTGCTGCGCGAGATCGCGGTGTCGGGCCTGCGCGAGTTCCTGGCGCAGTTGCAGGTGTCGGTCCCCGTCTCGCGGCTCGCCAAGTGGAAGACGACGCTGCAGCTCGTCGCGCTGGGCGGTCTGATCCTGGGCGGAGCATTGCCGGGCTGGCCCTGGCTGCACATCGCGGCGCTGGCGGCCCTGTGGGGTGCGGCGGTGCTGACCATCGTCACGGGTTGGGATTATCTGCGCGTCGGCCTCAAGCATATGGATAGCTGATGACGCTGACGATCCTGTATTTCGCCTGGGTCCGGGAACGGATCGGGCAGGCCGAGGAGTCGGTCGTGCTTCCCCCGGAGGTCACGACGGTGGCGCAGTTGGTCCGCTGGCTGGCCGCGCGAGGCGGCGGCTATGCCGAGGCAATGGCTGAGCCCGAGCGGTTGCGCGCGGCGGTCGACCAGAATTTTGTCGGGCCGGAGGCCTCGATTATCGGCGCGCGTGAGGTGGCGATCTTCCCGCCGGTGACCGGCGGATGATCCGCATTCTGATATCGCGCGATCCCATCGATCTGGCGGGCGAGACGGAGCGGGTCGAGACCGGCGATGTCGGCGCGGTGGCGAGCTTTTGCGGGCTGGTGCGAGCCGATGACGGCGTCGACCAGCTGGAGCTGGAACATTATCCCGGCGCGACCGAGGCGGCGCTCGACCGCATCGCCCGACTGGCGACCGAACGCTGGTCGCTTCAGGCGGCGACGATCGTCCACCGGGTCGGCCCGATGCGGCCGGGCGAGCGTATCGTCCTGGTCCTGACCGCTGCGCCGCACCGCCGCGATGCGCTGGACGCCTGTGCCTATCTGATCGACCGGTTGAAGACCGACGCTCCGTTCTGGAAGCGCGAGACGCGGGGCGAAGACGCCCGCTGGATCGAGGCGCGGGAGAGCGACACGGCGGCGGCCGAGCGCTGGAGCACCCAGGCCCCATAAAAAAGGCGGAGCCGAAGCCCCGCCTTTCCCAATGCGATCCTTTGGGACCGATCAGCCGATCTTGGGCACGTTGATGCCGTTGGTCAGATGGACGACGCCGTTGGTCGCATCCACATCGGCTTTGTCGACATAGGCCTTCTGGCCGTTGACGTCGGTCAGCATGATATTGCCGTTCGGGCCCAGCTGCGCGGTCAGCGGCTGGCCCGCCAGCGTGGTCAGCGTCGCGGTGCCGTTGCCCGCCGCAATCTGCGCCTTCAGCTGCTCGGCGGTCAGCTTGCCCGAGACGACATGGTATTTCAGGATCGTCGCCAACACCGGTTTGTTCGCCGGCTTGCTCAGATTGTCGAGCGCGCCCGCCGGCATGCGGCTGAACGCCTCGTTGCTAGGGGCAAAGACAGTGAACGGGCCCGGGCCCGCCAGATCGGTATCCAGACCGGCAGTCGTCACCAGCTTGGCCAGCGTGCTGCGATCCGGGGTCGCGGCGAGAACCTGAACGACATTGCCGGTCGCGGCGGGCGTCGCGGTCGCCGGAGCGGCCGGCGTTGTGGCGGGGGCGGGCATCGTCTGGGCCGGAGCCGCAGGCGCCGTGGTGGTCTGGGCAACCGCCGCACCGGCGCTGGTCAGGGCGGTGGCGGTCGCGAGGATAGCAAGGGTCTTCAGCATGAAAGCATACTCCCGTTCTTCGGGCGGCGGAGCGAGATCGCGTCGCGCCGCAGGTGGAAGGGCAGGCCAGCCGTTCGGCAACCGAAACGGCCGTCCTGCCGGGAGTAACGCACTTAATCGAGTTTTGGCACCAAGACACCATTGACGATGTGAACCACGCCGTTCGCCTGGGCCATATCGCCCGCCTCGACATAGCTCTTGTTGCCGCTGGCATCGGTCAGGGTGATGACCGACTGGGTCATGGTGACGGTCAGAGGCTCGCCCTGCACGGTCATCAGGGTCGCGGTGCCGTTGCCCGCCGCGATCCGCCGCTGGAGCTCCGCGACGCCGATCGTACCGGGCACCATGTGGAAACGGATCACCCGCACCAAGGATACGCGATTGGCGGGTTGCAACAGCTGGTCGAGCACGCCGGGGGCCAGGCGACCAAAGGCTTCGTTCGAGGGCGCGAACACCGTGTACGGCCCGGGGCTTGCCAGCGTGGTGGCGAGGCCAGCGGCACGGACCGCCGCCACGAAGGACGACAGCGATCCGGTGGCCGCCGCATTGTCCAGGATGGTCCGGGTCGGGGCCATGGGCTGGTCGGTCGGCGCGGGCATGGGGGCTTCCACGGGCGCCGTGACGGAGGGTGTGACGGGCGCCTCGCGCTCATTCCGCCCGCCCGCGCAGCCGCCAAGGCTGATCAGGGCAATGATCGGCAACAGGGCGATGGTGTGCCGTGTGTTGAGGGTCATGGGCGAAATCTCCTTCGGATGGCTGGGGGCGCTCAGGCCGCTTCGGCGAACACCTGGGCAAGCAGGCGGAAGTCCTTTTCGCGCGGGCTGGCGCGTCGCCAGACAAGCGCGATCTTGCGCATCGCATTTTCCGCATCGAGCGGGCGGGCGGTGATGTTCGTATTCTCCAATATCCCCGCTCGCAGCGCCATTTCGGGCAGCATCGTCATGCCCAGGCCGTTATCGACCATCTGGACGATGGTGTGCAGCGACGTGCCCAGCATCGTCGCCTCGGCCCGCAGCTCTGGCCGGTTGCACGCGGCAAGCGCATGGTCCTTCAGGCAATGCCCGTCCTCCAGCAGCAGCAGCCGGGTCTCGTCGATCGCGGCGGCCGGAATGGCGGCCGGCGGCGCGTTGTCGTCGTCCGTAGGGAAGGCGACGAACAGCCGGTCGTCGAACAGAGGCTCGGCCGTCACCTCTCCGCAGGCGAAGGGTAGGGCGAGCAGCACGCAGTCGGTGCGACCATTGTGCAGCCGCTCGCACGCCGGGCCGCTCGGCTCCTCGCGCAGAAACAGTTTCAGGTCGGGATAGTCGCGGCGCAGGCGCGGCAGGATGCGGGGCAGCATGAAGGGCGCGATGGTCGGAATGACCGACATGCGCATCTCGCCGGACAAGGGGCGCCCGGCTGCGCGGGCCATATCGCCCAGCTCGTCCGCCTCGCGCAGGACCCGCCGCGCCTTGTCGGCGATCCGTTCGCCCAGCGGCGTAAAACGTACCACGCGGCGCGTCCGCTCGACCAGCGTCACGCCGATCAGCGTCTCCAGCTCGCGCAGGCCCGCCGACAGGGTCGACTGGGTGACGAAACACGCATCCGCCGCCCGGCCGAAATGGCCATGGTCCTGCAGCGCCACGAGATATTGCAGCTGTTTCAACGTCGGTAGGTAGGTCGCGGCCATTGATCGTCTCAGTCGATTGCGATCTGACAAATAGCTTGTTGGATTGATCGCGCCAGTCCCCATATCTGTCGCGGCAACGAATACAGGCGGTCCACCGCCGATCGTTCGAGAGGATGGCTGAAGCCGAATTTTTTGAAGAAATGGAGGCTATTGCCATGTTGACCGTTGGAGACAAGCTCCCCGCATTCACCGTGCCCGTCCAGCAGGGCACCAACGCGCTGCCCGCCGGCGAGACGATCAGCGACACCTCCTATGAGGGCAAGTGGAAGGTCCTGTTCTACTGGCCCAAGGACTTCACCTTCGTCTGCCCGACCGAGATCGTCGGCTATGCCCAGCTGAAGGACGATTTCGCGGACCGTGACGCCGTGCTGATCGGCGCGTCGACCGACACCGCGCACGTCCACCTGGCATGGCGCAAGTCGGACCCCGATCTGGCCGCTGCCGACTTCCCCTGGATCGCGGACAATGGCCGCGTCCTGGCCGATGCGCTGGGCATCGTCGACAAGAATGAGCATGTCGCCTACCGCGCGACCTTCATCATCGATCCCGACAATGTCATCCAGCACGTCACGATCAACGGCCTGAACGTCGGCCGAAACCCGCAGGAAACCCTGCGTGTTCTCGACGCGCTGCAGACCGACGAGCTGTGCCCGTGCAACTGGAACAAGGGCGACGACGTCCTCCAGCTCGCGGCCGAATAATCCTGTCGTCCGGGGGCGGAGCCGTCCCCGGACCCACTTTCCCGATGCCCCGGCGAGGGTTGCCGATACATTGCGGTCGGCGGCCCGGACTGGGGCGTCGTTTATCTGGAGCCCTTCCATGTCGCTCAAGGAATTTGCTGGGCAACTGCCCGACTTCGCCAAGGACATTCGCCTGAATGTCGGATCGCTGCTGAACGAGGCGCTGCTGAACGATCAGCGCAAATACGGCCTGCTGCTCGCCTGTGCGCATGGCACCGGCCACAAGCCGCTGGTCGAGGCCGCCGAGGCGGAATGCGCGGCAAAGCTGTCGCCCGAGGCCGCCAATGCGGCGCGCGCGGCGGCGGCGGTGATGGCGATGAACAATGTCTATTACCGCTTTACCCATCTCGCCGGGAACCAGGAATATCGCAACCTGCCCGCCAAGCTGCGCATGAACGTCATTGCGGCGCCCGGTATCGACAAGGTCGATTTCGAGCTGTTCAGCCTGGCCGTGTCGGCAATCAACGGCTGCGGCATGTGCATTGACGCGCATGAGGCCGTGCTGAAGAAGGCAGGTGTCTCGGCCGAGATCATCCAGACCTCGGTCCGCATCGCCGCGGTGATGCAGGCGGTCGCGACCGTCCACGCGGCAACGGCGTAACACCGATCCTTCCCGGCACGGGGAGGGGGACCGCCGCGAAGCGGTGGTGGAGGGGGCTTTCCACCAGCTACACTCTGTGTGGCAAGCTCCCCGTCACGCCCGTGGCGTGCCACCTCCCCATGCCGGGGAGGATTTACCGGACAATTGCCTGGTACAGTCCCCAAAGACTGGTCAGCGTCAGAATGATGCCCACCAGCGTCAGCAGCGTCCGCGCGGGCACCCGCTTGGCCAGCATGGCCCCGAACGGCGCCGCACAGATGCCGCCGATCAGCAGGCCGACCGTTGCCATGGTAAACGCGCCCCAGCCCAACTGGGTGATGAACGTCGCCGAGATCGTCGCCGTCAGGAAGAATTCGGCGGTGTTGACCGTCCCGATGGTGGTGCGCGGAGCCGCACCCTGCGCCAGCAGGTTGGAGGTCACCACCGGACCCCAGCCGCCCCCGCCCGCCGCGTCCAGAAAGCCGCCAATAAAGCCCAGCGGCTCCACCACTTTGGGCTCGCGGGTATGCGGCTTGTGACGCCACGCGCGGATCAGCAGATAGAGGCCGATGGCGGTCAGATAGGCGAGGATGAAGGGCTTCACGACCGCCGCATCGATATTGGACAGGACATAGGCGCCCAGCGCCCCGCCGATTACGCCCGGGATCATCAGGCGCAGGAACAGCCGCCAGTTGACGTTGCGATGCACCGCATGACTGATCCCCGACACCGCGGTGGTGAAGGTTTCGACGCTGTGCACCCCCGCCGAGGCCGCCGCCGGCGGCACGCCCAGACTGATGAGCAGGGTGTTGGAGATCACGCCGAACGCCATGCCCAGCGCGCCATCGACCACCTGGGCGGCAAAGCCGACGCCCACAAAGGGCAGGATATGGATCAGCTCGCTACTCGTCGGGTCCATCATGTCTCCTTTAAGCCTTTCGGCCGGTCGGCCATGCCGTGTCGGGACCAACGCTGCAACAAAGATAGAGTTTGTCGCGCCGCATCGGCTGCTGCGACTATCTGGATTTCACGCTATACCGTGCCTAAATGCCGGTATCGCATCTGGGGACATGCTCATGCCGAGCCGATTGGCCGCCTATCTTGATTCGATCCGGGCTCGCGACCCGGCTCCTCACTCGCGCGCGGAGATCTTGCTGTATCCGGGCGTCTGGGCGTTGGCGGGCCACAAGGTCGCCCACCGCCTGTATAAAGCGCGAGCCTTTTTCCTGGCGCGGTTGGTCAATCACTTCACCCGTTTCGTGACTGCGATCGACATTCACCCTGGTGCAACGATCGGCCGCAACTTCTTCATCGATCACGGCTTCGTCGTGATCGGCGAAACCGCCGAAATCGGTGACGACGTCACCATCTATCAATGCGTGACGCTGGGCGGGACCAGCCCGGACAACGGTGTGGCGGGCAAGCGTCACCCGACCCTGATGGACGGCGCGATCGTCGGCTCCGGTGCCCAGGTCCTGGGCCCCATCACCGTGGGCCCGAGAGCGCGGGTGGGCGCGAATGCCGTCGTGACGCGGGATGTGCCCGAAGGCGCAGTGATGGTCGGCATCCCGGCTCGCCCCACCGTGGTCGAGGGCGGCGCCGCGCCCGAGCCCCGGTTCGTCCCCTATGGCACGCCGTGTTCGGAGGTCTTCGATCCGCAGACGCAGAAGATCGAGATGCTTCGCTGCGAGCTGGATACGATGCGGCGGCGGCTGGACGCGGTTCTGGCCGAGCAGGAAGAGCGGCGCGATCGGGCCTGATGGGGATCGTACCCTTTCCACGCGCTGCCGGGCAGGTTGGCTTCGAGCGGATCGAGCTGAACCGCATCCTGGATCTCTACGGCCGCATGGTGGCGGCAGGCCATTGGCGCGATTATGCGATGGACCTGGGAAAGGATGCTGCGGTCTTCTCGGCCTTTCGTCGCACCGCCGAGCGGCCCGAATACCGGATCGAGAAGCGCCCCGCGCTGCGCAACCGACAGGGCATGTGGGCGCTGATCGGCGAGGGCGGGGCGGTGCTGAAGCGCGGACATGAACTGGGGCCGGTCCTCGCGCCGGTCGAGCGGCGGCTGATGAAGCTGGTCGAGGAATAAGAAAGGCGCCGGTCCCCTAATGGGAACCGGCGTCGTCCTACAGCCCGGTGGTGGGCTGGAGCTTACTTGCCGCCACGCTGGCGGCACTGGTCATACTGACCCTTCTTACAAATCGGATAGCTCTTCAGCGGAGCCGGGGCCGGATACGCCTGTTCGGGCGTCGGCGCCTGCTTGAAGATGATCGGCGCGCCCGGCGCGGGCGGGGCGGCCATCGGCGGCTGGGCGGGCTGATAGCCGCCAGCGGTCATCGTCGCGGCGGAGGCAGCGGCATTGGCCTGCATCGAGCCATTGGTCGTGTCGGTCGAGGTGCTGGTCTGCATCCCGGCTTGCGCCGTGGTATCAGTGGTGCCTGCCTGGGCCCCGGCTTGTGCCGTGGTGTCGGTCTGGGGCGTGGTCTGGGCCAGGGCGGGCGTCGCCATCAGCGCGGTGGCGGCGAGAAAAACGAGCTTCATGCGAATCTCCTATTCAGAAGCGCAAGTGCGTTAGCGCGGTGGGTGAACGCCCCATGCCGCACTTGGCTCCCTCGTTTCGCTTGCGACCCGATCCTTACGGGTTTTTAACTCAGCCCCCGGCGTCGAGCGAATAGCCCGCCGAACGTACGGTGCGGATGATGTCGGGGCGGTCGCCGATGTTGATCGCCTTGCGCAGGCGGCGGATATGCACGTCGACGGTCCGGCTCTCGATATCCGAATCGTGGCCCCACACCGCATCGAGCAGCCGCTCGCGCGAGAAGACCCAGCCGGGATGCTCCAGGAAATGCTTGAGCAGGCGGAATTCCGTCGGCCCGAGCGAGACGACTTCCCCGGCGCGGCGCACCTTGTGACCGACCGTATCCATCTCGATATCGGCATAGGTCAGCGCCTCGCCAGCCAAGGCAGGGCGGACACGGCGCAGCACCGCACCGACGCGGGCGACCAGTTCGCGCGGCGAGAAGGGCTTGGTGACGTAATCGTCCGCGCCCGTCTCCAACCCGCGCACCCGGTCTTCTTCTTCCCCGCGCGCGGTCAGCATGATGATCGGCACGTTCGCGGTTTCGGGCGAGCGGCGCAGGCGGCGGCACACCTCGATCCCCGAAATCCCCTCCACCATCCAGTCGAGCAGGACGATGTCCGGCGTGCTTTCGCGCGCCAGCAACAGGGCCTCCTCGCCGTCCGGCGTGTGGGTGACCTCGAAATCCTCGCGCTTGAAATGGAAGACGAGCAGTTCCGCCAGCGCGGCATCGTCTTCGACCAGCAACATCTTTACCCGTGCCATCGTGCCTGTTCCCTCAAGAAGGCAAAGTGCCGCCGCGATCCCGCTCACCCATCTGGGTGCCGGTCGCAGCGAAATAGACCATCTCCGCGACGTTCGTCGCATGGTCCCCGATCCGTTCGAGATTCTTGGCGATGAACAGCAGGTGCGCGACCTGACCGATCGTCTTGGGATTCTCGACCATATGGGTGACGAGCGTGCGGAAGATGGAATCGTAGAAATCGTCGAGCGCGGTATCGCTGTCGCGGACCCGCACCGCCGCCTCGGCATCGCGCGCGGCAAAGGCGTCGAGCACGTCATGCACCATCGCCGAGGCGATCTTGGCCATGGCGGGCAGGATCGAGATGGGCTCGATCCGGTCCTCGCTCTCGAGCATCGGCACGCGCTTGGCGATGTTCTTGGCATAGTCGCCGATGCGTTCGACGACGCTGGCGATCTTCAGGGCCGCGACGACCTCGCGTAGGTCGTTGGCCATCGGCGCACGCAGCGCGATGGTGCGCACGGCCAGCCGCTCGACCTCGGCCTCGATCAGGTCGATCGCCTTGTCGTCGTCGCGAACCTTGCGCGCCAGTTCGAGGTCGGAGCGTTGCAGCGCCTTGATCGCATTGGCGATCGCCTCCTCGGCCAATCCGCCCATCTGGCTGATGAGACCGCGGAGACGCCCGATATCGTTGTCGAAGGCTTTTACGGTATGGTCCATGATCCTCGTCCTCAGCCGTACCGGCCGGTGATATAGTCCTTCGTCCGTTCTTCCCGTGGGTTGGTGAAGATGTCGGACGTCTTTCCGTACTCGACGAGCGTGCCGAGGTGGAAAAAGGCGGTACGCTGGGAGACGCGGGCTGCCTGCTGCATGTTATGGGTGACGATCGCGATGGCATAGCGGCCGCGCAGGTCGTGGATCAGCTCCTCGATCCGGGCGGTCGCAATGGGATCGAGCGCGCTGCACGGCTCGTCCATCAGGATGACTTCGGGGTCGACCGCGATGGCGCGGGCGATGCACAGCCGCTGCTGCTGGCCGCCCGACAAAGCGGTGCCGCTTTCCGACAGGCGATCCTTGACCTCGGCCCACAGCCCCGCGCGGGTCAGCGAGCGTTCGACGATCATATCCAACTCGGCGCGCGACGACGACAGGCCGTGGATGCGCGGGCCATAGGCGACGTTTTCGTAGATCGACTTGGGGAAGGGGTTGGGCTTCTGAAACACCATGCCGACCCGTGCGCGCAGCTGCACCACGTCCATCTCGGGCGCATAGATATCCTGCCCGTCGAGCCGTACATCGCCCGAGACACGGGCCGAGGCGATGGTGTCGTTCATCCGGTTGAGCGTGCGCAGAAAGGTCGACTTGCCGCAGCCCGACGGGCCGATAAAGGCGATGACGTGATCCATGTCGACATCGATCGAGATGTCGTGAATCGCCTGCTTGGCGCCATAGGACACGCTGACGTTGCGCGCGCTTATCTTGGGGGTGCTCACCAGCGTGTCTCGAACCGATTGCGAAGGTAGATGGCCAGCCCGTTCATCGCGAGCAGGAACACGAGAAGGACGATGATCGCGGCCGAGGTCTTCTCGATGAAGCCCCGATCGACCTGATCGGACCAGAGGAAAATCTGTACCGGCAAGACGGTGGCCGGATCGGTCAGCCCCTGCGGCGGGGCGGCGATGAAGGCGCGCATACCGATCATCAGCAGCGGCGCGGTCTCACCCAGCGCGCGGGCCATGCCTATGATCGTGCCGGTCAGGATGCCGGGCAGGGCGAGCGGCAGGACGTGGTGGAAGATCACCTGCACCCGCGATGCCCCAATCGCCAGCGCAGCGTCTCGGATCGATGGCGGCACCGCCTTGATTGCGTTGCGCCCGGCGATGACGATCACCGGCATGGTCATCAGCGCCAGTGTCAGGCCGCCGACCAGCGGGGCGGAGCGAGGCAAACCGAAACTGCCCAGAAACACCGCCAGGCCCAGTAGACCGAAGATGATCGAGGGGACCGCCGCCAGATTGTTGATCGACACCTCGATGATATCGGTCCAGCGGTTCTTAGGCGCATATTCTTCCAGATAGAGCGCGGCGAGCACGCCGATGGGGAAGGCGAGCGCCAGCGTCACCAGCATGGTCAGCAGCGATCCCTTGGCCGCGCCCCAGATTCCGACCCGCGTCGGGTCGGTTGCATCCGCATCGCGCAGGAAGCCCAGGTTCCAGCCGGTCGACAACACGCCCTGCGCCTGTAGCCGCGCGACGACGCGTTCGGCTTCTGGTGTGCCCTCGCCCTTGGCCGCGACATCGTAACGGCTGGCGACGGGCAGGGCGAAGACGGTCGTCCGGTGGAGGATGGCCGGGTCCGCCTTGATGGCATCGCGAACCACGATCCACGCACCCGGCGACAGCAGGTCCGATCCGATCGGCCCGAAGGCGGTCGTGGCGGCGCTGTCGACCGCGTTCTCCAGTCCCGCACCCGCCAGCGCCAGGTCGGCGCCACGCCCCTTCAACCGGGCCGGTTCGATCGGCAGTTCGGCGGCGGCCAGGTTGACCGGCAGGGTGACCCGGGTTTCGGTAAAGCCGCGCAGCCCCTGGGCCAGCATCGTGATGAGCAGGAAGGCCAGGAAGGCCGCCGACAGCGCGACCGCCGCCGCGCCCAGCCGCCGGAAGCGCCGCTCCGCCGCATAGCGCCGCCGCAGACGCCGGGCCATGGCCGGGCTGCCCCATCCATGAGGCTTGGGGGCGAGCGGGTTATTCATAGCTTTCCCGATACCGCTTCACCACGCTCAGCGCGACGATGTTGAGGAGCAGGGTGATGACGAACAGCGTCAGGCCCAGCGCGAAGGCGGCCAACGTCTTGGGGCTGTCGAATTCCGCCTCACCGGTGAGGAGGTCGACGATCTGGCGGGTCACGGTGGTCGTGCTGGCGAAGGGGTTGGCGGTCAGCGCCGCGACGCCGCTTGCCGCCATGACGACGATCATCGTCTCGCCGATCGCGCGGCTGACCGCGAGCAGGACGCCGCCGACCACGCCCGGAAGCGCGGCGGGCAGCATCACGCGGGTGATGGTTTCGGACGTCGTGGCGCCCATCGCCAGACTGCCGTCGCGCATCGCGCTGGGGACGGCGGCCAGGCTGTCATCGGCCATGGACGAGACGAAGGGGATGATCATCACGCCCATGACGAGGCCTGCGGCCAAAGCGCTTTCGGACGAGGCCCAGTCGATGCCGATGGCGACCGCGAACTGGCGCACGGCGGGCGCGACGGTCAGCGCGGCGAAATAGCCATAGACGACCGTCGGAATGCCCGCGAGCACCTCCAGCACCGGCTTCATGATCCGGCGCGCGCGTGGCGCGGCATATTGCGTCAAGTAGATGGCGCTCATCAGGCCGAAGGGGATGGCGACGGCCATCGCGATCACCGCACCGATGAAGAAGGTGCCCCAGAACAGCGGCACCGCGCCCAGCGCCGCACCCGGATCGCGCGGGTCGATGACTTGCGGACTCCAATGCGTGCCGAACAGAAAATCGGTGACCGGCACGACCGAGAAGAAACGGCCTGCTTCATAAAGAAGCGACGCGACGATCCCCGCCGTGGTCAGGATCGCGATCAGCGACGCGCCGAGCAGCAGTCCGAGCACGACCCGTTCGATCCGAGTCCGTGCCGAGAAATCCGGCCGGACGTGCAGATAGGCATAGGCCCCACCCGCCAGTGCGAGCAGCAGGACGATGGCGGTCGCGATCCAGTCGAACCGGGTCTGTGCCCGGTCATAGGCCGGGGCGAGCCTGCGCGACAGGGCATGGAAGGCGCCGTGCGTCCGTCCTGCCGCCAGCGCGCGCGCTTCGGACAGGATGGCCGCCCGCTCGAACCCCGGCGGCGGCAGCTGCGCGGCGGCGGGTGTGGCGATCACCGTTTCGGTGACCAGCGCGGGCGAGGTCGCGGCCCACACCGCCAGGAAGATCAGCGGCGGCACCACCGTCCACAGCGCGACATACCAGCCATGATGGTGCGGCAGCGAACTGACCCGCGCGACATGGCCGCGCCGAAAGCCCAGCGCGCGCATCCGCGTGCTGGCCCAGGCGATGACGCCCAGCCCGACGATCAGGATCAGGAGGATTGCGCCGTTCATGACGGCAGCTTCGCGGGATCGAGCGGAATTTCCCGCGCGATGATCGCCCGTGCCTTCGCCTCGACGGCGGCGGGCGAGGCGATCAGGCCGCGCCGGACAAGCGGTCCATCCTTGCCCCAGTTGGCCGCATACAGCCGCAGAAAGTCGCGCAGGCCGGGAATGGCGTCCAGATGCGCCTTCTTTACATAGACATAGAGGGGGCGCGATCCCGGATACTGGTCGGCGGCGATGGCGGCATAGGTCGGCTTGACGCCGTTGATCGCCACGCCGTCCACCGTCTGGCGGTTTTCCTCCAGATAGGAATAGCCAAAGACGCCCAGTGCGTCCGGGTTGGCCTGCAGCTTTTGGACGATCAGATTATCGTTCTCACCCGCATCGATATAGGCCCCGTCGTCCCGCACCCGGGTACAAAGCGTCCGATGCGCGTCGGGATCGCGATGGCTGAGCGCGACCGCGCCCGGCTCGACCGCATCGCAGCCCTTCATCAGGATCAGCTCGGCCAGCGCGTCGCGGGTGCCGCTGGTCGCTGGCGGCCCATAGACCTGGATGGGAATGGCGGGCAGCGCCGGATTGACGTCGGCCCAGGTGCGCGCGCGGTTAGGCTTGCCACCGGGATGCGCCGACAATGCACGGTACAGGTCGACCGTGGTCAGCGCCATGCGCGGACCGCGCTTGGATTCGGCAAAGGCGATGCCGTCGATACCGATCTGGATTTCCAGGATATCGGGCGCGCCGTGTGCGGCGCATTCGCGATACTCGCTCGCCTTCATCCGGCGTGAGGCATCCTCGATATCCGGGTGTCCCGCACCGATCCCGGCGCAGAACAGCTTCATGCCCGCGCCCGTGCCGGTGGATTCGATCACCGGGGCCCGGGCACCGGGGTCGGCCGCGACGAAGCGCTCCGCGATGATCGTGGTGAAGGGATAGACCGTCGATGAGCCGACCGCCGTGATCTGCTCGCGCACACCCGCGCCGCCGCCATTGGCCTGATCGTGGCAGGCCGCCAGCGCGAACATCGCGGCGAGAAGGCAGGGCAGGCGCATCATGTTCCTTGGAAGGGGGCGACCATCGTGGTTGCGAACCGGCGCTGCCATGCTCACCGGACCCCCGTGTGACATTTTTATTGTGGTTTTGTGACAGCGCCCTCGGAAACCGCTCGATCCGCATTTTTCAGCGCGGGCAGCCGCACCGTGAAGGTCGTGCCCACCCCGACCTCGCTCGCAATCTCCAGTTTGCCGCGATGCCGCTCGACGATGTGCTTGACGATGGCAAGCCCCAAGCCCGTCCCGCCGATGCTGCGGCTGCGCCCCGAATCGACGCGATAAAAGCGCTCGGTCAAGCGCGGGATATGGCTGGCGGCGATGCCCTCGCCCCGATCGGCGACCGCCAGCTTCAACATGGCGCCGTCGCGCGCCAGCGTAACCCGGACCGGCGTATCGGCGCGGCCATATTTCATCGCATTGCCGATCAGATTGTGGAGCATCTGCGACAGCTGGGCACGGTCGCCCGCGACCGGCGGCAGGTCCTCGGGCCATTCGCAATGGATATCGTCGGCGCGCGGGGAGCCCGAATCGAGGAACTCGTCCCAGACATGCTGCACCAGGTCGCTCATATCGACCGGCTGGGCGGGCTGGCGATATTTGTCCGCCTCGATCCGGCTGAGCGAGATAAGGTCCTCGACCAGCCGCTGCATCCGCCGCGCCTCGTCGAACATGACCTTCAGGAACCGGGCGCGGATTTCGGCATCCTCGCCCGCTTCGTCGCTCAGCGTCTCGATAAAGCCGAGGATCGAGGCGAGGGGGGTGCGCAGTTCATGGCTGGCATTGGCGACGAAATCGACGCGCATCCGTTCGGCCGCGTCATGCGCGGTCTGGTCGATCAGATGGACGATGCGCTGGCCGCTGCTGGTATCGGCGACGCGCATTTCCCAGCGCTGCTCCAGGGAGCCCAGCCCCACAAGCGAGATCGCATGATCGGAGTCGGTCATCGCTTCCTTCGCCAACAGGCGTTCGGCGGCGGCGGGGTGGCGGATGGCGACACGCGCATCCTCCCCGACGATATGCCCGCCGAGCAAGGCGCGGGCGGATCGATTGGCGAGGATCACGCGGCCCTTCTCGATCAGCAGCACCGGCTCGACGATGGCGTCCAGCGCTTCTTCGAGAAGGGGGGACAGGGCGTCCTCCTCCTCGGCCAGTCGACCTTCGTCCTGTTCATCGGCGACGCCTTCGCTCGCGACCAACGCCGCCGCGATGCCGCCGACCAGCGTGATGATCGCAGGGCCCGGCCCGGCGCTCAGAAACACCACCAGCGCGGCCACGACAGCCACGATCACCGCCCATAAGGTGCGAACGCCGAATCCCATGGGGTGTCGGTGTAGCGGTCGACGCGTCGTCTGTCTTCCTTGCGCCCTCGATATGATCCGGCTTTTGGCCAGTTTTGGGATGCTTAAGCCTTTGCTCAGCGTCTTGTGACAAGGCGACGAATATGGGACATCGCGACTTCATGGACGACACGCCTCCCGATCAGGGGCCGCCCCCCGAAGAGCCGGCCGCCGCTCCCGCCTCCAGCGTGACGAGCCGCCGGATGCTGATGCTGGGTGCGGTCGGCACCAGCGCGGTCGTCGCGATCCGCCCCGCGCTGGCACAGGCGACGGGCTCGATCCTGAACTGCCAGATCCCGGTTCCAGGCCCAGGCGATGCGGGCAAGTATATCGCCAGCGACGGCTCGCTCGCACCGCCCAGCCTGCTGGGCCCGATCCTCGGCTATGGCCCCTTTCCGCCGCCCCCGCGCCCCTTCACGGGCGAGGAGATCCACAAGGCGATGTACGAGGGGGCCAATCTGCCCGGTGCGACGTACAAGAGCAGCCAAGCCTATCTCGCCTATATCAGGAAGCTGAAGATGGGGCAGAGTGGCTATACCTGTTTCCTGTCCGTGCAGAATCCCCGGACCTGATCGCATGGCCGGTCCGCGCTACCGCGCGGCGGAGGCGGCGCTGCTGATCGTCGAGCCGCTCGATATCTTCACGGCAATCTTTCATCGACCGTCGGGCATCACCCATCTGCTGAACGAGCCGGCGCCCCAGATCCTTGAGGTGCTGGCGGATGCACCGCTCGATCGGGATGCGCTGTTCGCGCGGCTGGCGGCGGAATATGAGCTGGGCGACGCGCAAGGCGATGGCATGGCGATGCTGCGCGCCCGGCTCGACGAGTTGGAGGCGGCCGGGCTGGTCGACCGATTGTGAGGCACCGCATTTCCCTGCAGGTCGGGCCGGTGGGCTTCCGTATCGGATCGGACTGGCGCGCGCCAATCGCCGCGCTGGATGCGCTGTACCGCGACTACCCGCGCGCGGAATTTGCCGATTACAGCGTTCGGCTAGAGGCGACCTCCTTCTGGCGGCGATGGGTAAGACCCTCGGTGCGCACGACGGGCGATTATCACCTGCCCGACGCCGCACCCTTACCGCTGGCGCAGGGGTTGCTCGCCGCCGAAATGGGGATGAACCTTCAGGTCGCGCTCGGGCATCGCCGCCACTTGCTGCTCCACGCGGCGGTGGTCGCGCGGGGCGACCGGGCGATGCTGCTCAGCGGCGTATCGGGCGCCGGCAAGTCGACGCTGGCGCTGATGCTGTCGGAGCGGGGCTGGCGCTTTCTGGGCGACGAATTTGCGATGATCGATCCGGCGACCGGCTGGGCGCATCCCTTCCCGCGTCCCATCAGCCTGAAGAACGAAAGCCTGAGCGTCATTCCTGCCGGGCGCCTGGTCGGCCCGCTGCTGTCCGGCACACCCAAGGGAGAGGTCCGGCATGTCGCCCCCGACGCTGCCGCCATCGCCGCGATGACGCAACCCGCGCGCCCGGCTCTGCTGGTCTTTCCCCGTTTCGGTCATCCGCTGGCGTTGCAAGGCATGGCGCCTACCGAGACCTTCGTCCGGCTGACCCAGGCATCGACGAACTACGTCGCGCTGGGCGAGGCGGGGTTTCGCACGCTGACCCGGCTGCGGGCGGAGGTGCCCGCGGTCGCGCTGGACTATCCCGACGGGGAGGCGGGCGTCGCGGCGGTGGAATCGATCTGGAGCGCGTTGTGAGCGCGATCGAGACGCTGATCGCGCTGCTCCGCGCGCCGGAGCGGGCGGCGACGCTCGATCTTGCGGAGTGGACCGAGGTGGTGACGGTCGCGCGGGCCGAGACCCTGCTGGGCACGCTGGCGTACCGGCTGGACGGACTGGTGATCCCAGCGGTCGTTCAGCGAGTGCTGGAGGATGCCAAGGCCGAGGCGGAGGAGATACGCCGCACGGCCCTTTGGGAGGCGAACCGCGTGGCGCGGGCACTGGCGCCGCTCGGGGTGCCGGTGATCCTGCTGAAGGGAACCGCCTTCGTCGCAGCGGGGCTCGCGGCGGGGCAGGGGCGCGGGATCGGCGATTGCGACATCCTGTTGCCGCGCGCGTCCCTCGACCACGCCGAAAAGCTGCTCCTCGACGCAGGCTGGGAATGGGTAAAGGCGGACCCCTATGACGACCTCTATTACCGGCGCTGGATGCACGAGCTGCCGCCGCTGATCCATGGCGAACGGGATCGGATGGTCGATGTGCACCATACCATCCTGCCGCTGACCGCACGACCGACACCGGATGCAGGTGCGCTGATCGCCGCTGCCGAGCTGTTGGGCGGTGGCTTGGCGGTCCTGTGCCACACCGACATGATCGTCCATGCCGCCGCGCATCTGTTCGCCGATGGTGACCTGAGCGGTGGGTTGCGCAATCTTTGGGACATCCATGCGCTGATCGAGGAGCGCGGTGTCGAGGGACTGGAAGAGCGGGCCCGACACCATGGCCTGTCGAGGGCGGTCACGCGGGCGATGCGGCTGAGCCATGCGCTTTACGGGACCGACGTGCCAGAGCCGTGGCGCCGCCTGACCGCGACCGACCGCATATACCGCCGTCGATTGACTGCGCGCGACGGCTGGGGGCGCGAGCGGAGGCCGGTGACGCGCCTGGGCTTCTATATCCGCTCGCACGCTATCCGGATGCCGCTGCCCATGCTGGCGCGGCATTTGTGGATCAAGTGGCGGAAGGGGCGAGCCGTTCCAGCGTCGGAATGAGTTCGCCGTAACCATCGATGATCGCATCGGCGCCCAGCGCCTCCACCGGCTGGCTGAGGAAACCGAAGGAACAGGCGACGACCGGAAGACCGGCGGCGCGTGCGGCCTGCACGTCGAAGATCGAATCGCCGACAAAGGCCGCCGATCCGCCGCCGCATTGTTCGACCAGCGCCTGGATCGGCCGGGGCGATGGCTTGGGGATGCCCAGCGTATCGCCGCCGATGATCGCGTCGAACCGGTCCGTCAGCCCCAACGCCTCGAGAATGGCGCGCGCGAAGCGCTCCAGCTTGTTGGTCATGATACCCAGCCGCACACTCCGCGAAGCCAGTTCGTCCAGCGCGGCAAGCGCCCCGGGAAACGGCGCGGTGTGGACCGCGAGATGCGCCTCGTAATAGTCGAGCAGCTGTCGATGCAGCGTATCGAGCATTGCGTCATCATAGCCGCCGGTCGCCTCCAGCCCATGCTTCAACATGGCCCGCGCGCCGCCGCCGATCATCGGCTTGACCGCCTCGACGCTCAAGGGCGCGCGACCGATCGAGCCGAGCGCATGATTGACCGCCGCCGTCAGGTCGCCGCTGGTGTCGAGAAGCGTGCCGTCCAGGTCGAAACCCACGATGGCGAAAGGAAAACCGTGCGATGAATTGACGTCCATGTCTCGTCCTGGTGCAGTCTCCCGCTGGCCTTGGACCCAAATCCGTGGCAGGCGCAACCACCATGACGAGACCAGTCGCCGCCATCATCCTCGCCGCGGGCAAGGGCACCCGCATGAAGTCGGACCTGCACAAGGTCCTCCATCCCATTGCCGGGCGGCCGATGCTGCTCCACTTGATCGACAGCGTGAAGCAACTCTCTCCCGAGCGCATGGTCGTGGTGACCGGCGCGGGGCGCGAACAGGTCGAGGCGGCGGTCGCGCCGCTGGGCGTCGGCACCGCCCTTCAGGCTGAGCAGCTGGGCACCGGCCATGCGGTGGCGCAGGCGCGCGAAGCGCTGTCGGGTTTCGACGGCGATGTACTGATCCTCTATGGCGACGTGCCGCTGGTCGAGGCGCGGACGATGCAGGCGATGATCGACCGGCTGAGCCAGGACGACCAGCCCGCCGCCGTGGTCCTGGGCTTCCGCCCGAACGATCCCGCCGCTTATGGCCGGGTGATCGCCGATGCGACGGGCCGGATCGACCGGATGGTCGAATTCAAGGATGCCGATCCTGAAGAACGCGCCGTAACCCTCTGTAACTCCGGCCTGATGGCGGTGCGTTCGGCCGACCTGTTCGGACTGCTTGACCGGGTCGGCAACGACAATGCGGCGGGCGAATATTATCTGCCCGATATCGTGATGCTGGCCGCCGCCGATGGTCGCCATTCGGCGGTGATCGAGACGGGGGCGGGCGAAGTCGCGGGCGTCAACAGCCGCGCCGAGCTGTCGGTGGTCGAAGCCGACTGGCAAACGCGTCGCCGCGCCCGCGCCATGGCTGACGGAGTGACGCTGATCGCGCCGGATACGGTGTGGTTCTCGCATGATACGAAGCTGGGCCGCGACGTCGTGATCGAGCCGCATGTGGTCTTCGGCCCCGGCGTGCATGTCGCGGACGGGGTGACCATCCATGCCTTCAGCCATCTGGAGGGCGCGACCGTCGCCACCGGCGCGGATATCGGCCCTTATGCCCGTCTGCGCCCCGGAGCGGACGTGCGCGAGGGCGCGCGGGTCGGCAATTTCGTCGAGATGAAGAAGGCCGTGCTGGGCCCCGGTGCCAAGGCGAACCACCTGACCTATCTGGGCGATGCTGAAGTCGGGGCGGGCGCCAATATCGGCGCGGGCACCATCACCTGCAATTATGACGGGTTCCAGAAATACAAGACCGTGATCGGCGAGGGGGCCTTTATCGGCTCCAACTCCGCGCTGGTCGCGCCGGTGACCATCGGCGCGGGAGCGATCGTCGGTGCGGGGGCCGTGGTGACGAGCGATGTCGAGGCCGACGCGCTGGCGCTGGTCCGGGCCGAGCGCCAGACCAAGCCGGGCTGGGCGAAGCGTTTTCGAGAGATGATGACGGCCAAGAAGGCCGCGAAGAAGGCTGGGGAGTAAGCTTATGTGCGGTATCGTGGGAATCCTGGGCGGCGAGGATGTCGCCGAGCGTCTGCTCGACGGGCTCCGTCGCTTGGAATATCGGGGCTATGACTCGGCGGGCATCGCCACCATCGATGACGGTGCGATCCAGCGTCGGCGCGCCTCGGGCAAGCTGGTCAACCTGGCCAAGGAGCTGGCGGCGCATCCGTTGCCCGGCTCGATCGGCATCGCGCATACCCGTTGGGCGACTCATGGCGGCCCTACCACCAACAATGCGCACCCCCACGCCACCGATCATGTCGCGGTCGTCCACAACGGCATCATCGAGAATTTCAAGGCGCTGCGCGACGAACTGATCGGTCGCGGGCGCGTCTTCACGAGCGAGACCGATACCGAAGTCGTCGCCCATCTGGTCAGCGAAAAGGTCGAGCAGGGTCTCGATCCGGTCGCCGCCGTCCGCGAGGTGCTGCCGCGCTTGCACGGTGCGTTCGCGCTCGCCATCCTGTTCCGCGACCAGCCCGACATGTTGATCGGCGCGCGGCTCGGCTCGCCGCTGGTCGTCGGCTATGGCGATGACGAAACCTATCTGGGCTCCGACGCGCTGGCGCTCGCGCCGCTGACCCAGCGTATCGCGTATCTGGATGAGGGCGACTGGGTGGTCTGCACCCGCGAGGGCGCGCAGGTCTATGACCGTGATAACAATCCGGTCGACCGCCCGGTCACCCTGTCGGGCGTCACCGGCGCGCTGATCGACAAGGGCAATCACCGCCACTTCATGCAGAAGGAAATCTACGAGCAGCCGATCGTCGTCGCCCAGACGCTGCGCTCGTATCTCCAGCGGCTGGAAGGCAAGATTGCCCTGCCGATCCCCGAGTTCGACCTGTCGGGCATCAAGCGCGTCACCATCGTCGCCTGCGGCACCAGCTTCTATGCGGGCATGGTCGCCAAATATTGGTTCGAGCAGTTCGCGCGCGTGCCGGTCGACCTCGATGTCGCCTCCGAGTTCCGCTACCGCGCGCCGGTGATGGAGCCGGGCGGCCTGATGATCGTCATCAGCCAGTCGGGCGAGACCGCCGACACGCTGGCCGCGCTGCGCCACGCCAAGGCCGAGGGGCAGACGATCGCCGCCGTGGTCAACGTGCCCACCAGCTCGATGGCGCGAGAGGCCGACCTACTGCTGCCGACCCATGCCGGGCCGGAGATCGGCGTCGCCTCGACCAAGGCCTTTACCTGCCAGTTGAGCGTGCTGGCCGCGCTCGCTGCGAACCTCGCCAAGGCCAAGGGACGTCTGAGCGCCGACGAGGAGAAGCAGATCGTCCGGCACCTCGCCGAAGCCCCCGCCGCGATCAACGGCGCGCTCGCTTATGACGAAGCGATCGAGGGCATGGCCGGGGCCGTCGCCAGCGCGCGCGACGTTCTCTATCTCGGCCGTGGCACCGACTATCCGCTGGCGCTGGAAGGTGCGCTGAAGCTGAAGGAAATCAGCTATATACACGCCGAAGGTTATGCGGCGGGTGAGATGAAGCATGGCCCGATCGCGCTGATCGACGAGCATGTCCCGGTTATCGTCATCGCCCCCTCCGGGCCGTTGTTCGAAAAGACCGTGTCGAACATGCAGGAGGTGCAGGCGCGCGGAGGCAAGGTCATCCTGATCTCCGACTATGACGGGATCGAGGCAGCCGGAGAGGGCTGCATCGCAACCATCACCATGCCCAAGGTCCACCCGCTGATCGCGCCGATCGTCTATGCGGTGCCGGTGCAGTTGCTCGCCTATCATGTCGCGGTCGCCAAGGGCACCGACGTCGATCAGCCGCGCAACCTCGCCAAAAGCGTCACGGTCGAGTAATCGCGGTCCGAACTCTGACCATTTACGTCACATTAAGCGTCTCCGGTTACCATCGCTCCACCAATTGCTTGACGATGGAATGATGGTGACCGGATGCGTATTCTGATCGTTGACGACGAGCCGGCGGTACACGACAGCTACGCATATTGTTTTTCTGGTCATTCGGACGGCCAGCCGACCCGCCGCGATACGCTGGATGCGATGGCCGCCGAACTGTTCGGTGCCGTCGATCCGGTGACGTCCGACCCCGGCGACACGACTCAGCGCCCGTTCCGGCCGCACCATTGTTATCAGGGTGTGGATGCGGTTGCGGCGGTCGAGCAGGCGCTGGCCGAGGGCAACCCCTTCGCGGTCGCTTTCATCGACATCCGCATGCCGCCGGGTATCGACGGGCGCGAAACGGCGCGACGTATCCGTGCGCTCGATCCCGACGTCCATCTGGTGATTGTCACGGGCTATTCCGATTTCTCGCCGACCGATATCGGCAAGGTTGCCGGGCCGCCGGACAAGATCTTCTACATCGCCAAGCCGTTCGAGGTCGCCGAGATCTCCCAGATGGCGCTCGCGCTCTGCCGCCGCTGGGACAATGATCGCGAACTGGCGGCGGCACGCGCGACGCTGGCGGCGCAGGTCGTCACACTCGAGGAAAAAACCGCGGAGCTGGCCGCGAACGAGAACCGGGCGATGCACATCGCCATGCACGACGCCCTGACGGATGCGCCCAATCGCGTCGCCTTCCTTCGTGGAATTCAGGAGCGCGGGCGGCGACCGGGGCCGTTCGCGATCGGCATGATCGATCTCGACCGGTTCAAGCTGGTCAACGACACGCTCGGCCATCTGGCGGGCGACGAATTGATCCGCGAGGTCTGTACGACGATCCAGCATGCCGCGCCCGACAACGCGTTGGTCGCACGGTTGGGCGGCGATGAGTTCGGCTTGTTCTTCGACGCGAGCGGCGAGGCCGAGGCCGTCGTCGCCTGCGAGCGGATCGTGGCGGCCTGCGCCACCAGCTTCACCATATTGGGTCATGCGGTTCGGTGTGGCGCGTCCTGCGGACTGGTGATGAGCGGCAAGGGTACGGAACATGACCCGACCGATCTGGTCCGCCAGGCCGACTTGGCGCTGAACGATGCGAAACGGGCCGGTCGCGGGGTCGTCCGCGTCTTTGACGAGCGGATGGATGAAAGCATTCGCGTGCGCCGCGGGATCGAAGCGGGGCTGACCAATGCGATCGCCCGGAACGAAATCAGCCTGACCTTCCAGCCGATCGTGGCACGCGGCAGCCTCGACATCGCCGGGTTCGAAGCGCTGGTCCGCTGGACCACGAAGGAACACGGGGCGGTCAGCCCGGCGATCTTCATTCCGATCGCTGAGGAAAGCCATCTGATCCACGAACTGGGTGACTGGGTGCTCGACCATGCGCTGGCCGAGTTACAGCACTGGCCCGGCCAATATGTCTCGGTGAATTTCAGCCCGGTGCAGTTCCGCCGGTCCCACTTCGTCGCCCATGTCATGGACAGCGTTCGTCGCGCGGGCGTGGAGCCGGGCCGCGTACAGATCGAGATTACCGAAACCGCGATCTTCGACGATGCCGAGCGCGCCTCGCATACACTGTGTGAATTGCGCCGCCTGGGCTTCCGCATAGCGCTGGACGATTTCGGCACGGGGTATTCCAGCCTCTATAATATCCGCAAGTTCGCGCTCGATTGCCTGAAGATCGATCGCAGCTTCATCGACGGGATGGGGCGTGAACGGGAATCCGCCGCGATCGTCCACTCGATCATTCATCTCGGTCGGGCACTCGGCTTGGGCGTGATCGCCGAGGGGGTCGAAACCGAGGCGCAGGCCCAGGCGCTTCGTGTTGCAGGGGCCAGCCATCTGCAGGGCTATCTCTTCTCGCGCCCGGTGCCCGCGATGGAAGCCCGGGCGCTGGCGGCGCGGCGTAACTTGCCGCTGCCGGGCAGCAACGTCTCCGAACTTCCCATCGCGGCAGGTGCCCGGCGCTGATCGCTGTGAAGCGCTTGCGGAAATGGATCGGCGCGCGGCTTCGCCCGCGCTCGTTGCGCGATACCATGGTGTCGGTCCTGACGGTGGCGGGCATTGCGGGTGCGATCGCGCTGGCCGCGCTGCTCGGCCTCGTCATTTCGCCCAGCTTTGCCGAGCTGGAGAAGCGGGCGACCGACGGCTATCGCCACCGCGCGCGCGTGGCCTTGAACGAATTTGCGAGCGGTACCGAGGAGTTGGCGCGTGAACATGCGAGCACTCCGCAAGTCCCCGCCGAGCTGGCCCGCAGCCTGTTCGCCGCCCATGCCGTCGATGCCGTCGCCTATCGCACGGCCGACCACGCTGCCTGGGACGTTAGCCTGCGCGCAGGAGAGGGGGGACCGGGCGCTGCGTCGCGCACGGCCGCGCTATCGCGAGCGCTGAGCCGCCTTGATCCCGATCGTCTGATCGGTGGGGCGCTCTCGACCAAATTCTATCTGCCGACCGATCAAGGTTTGATGGCGGTCGGCCTGGCTCGAACGGCGACTGGGGCGGGGCATCCGTCCGGCTATGTGGCGGTCGCCCGCCATCTGACGGCGGGTCATTTGTCGGCGCTGTTGGGCAAGACCGCGCGGATCGTCCGCCCGCCGCTGGGGCAGGCCGACGCGGTTTCGGCAAGTTCGCGCATCGTCGATATCGCGGTGCCGGTGCGCGGCGCCGATGGAAAGCCGGTCGCGACGGCGGCCTTCCGCGTCTCGCGCGAAGTCGTGTTGCTGGGACGACGCGTGTTGCTGCTGGCGGTGGCGGGATCGATCTTGTTGCTCGTCTTCCTGCTCCTGATGCTCCGACGGGCGCTTGCGGCATTCGTGCTGGCACCGCTCGACCGGGTCGAACGGCATATGCAGCGGGTGCAGGCCTCCGGCGCGCTCCTTCCCTTCGAGGACAACCGGAGCCGCGACGATGAGTTCGGGTCGCTCGGGCGCAGCTTCAACGCGATGCTCAACCAGTTGAAGGATTTGCGCGAACAGAATGAAATTCAGAGCTTTGCGCTGGGCCGGTCGGAAAGCGCCGTGGGGGTGTTGCACAACGTTCGCAACGCCTTGGCGCCGCTTGCGACCATCCTGAGCCATGGCATGGGTGCGAGGACCCTACCGGACCGCGAGTTGATCGATCGGGCTCTGGCCGAATTGCGGCGCGACGACATCGACCCGACCCGGCGCGCCAAGCTCGTGACCTTCGTCGCCACCGCGCTGGATGCGGAGACGGTGGCCCGGGATGCGGTTCGCATGCAGCTGGAGGTCGGACGCGATGCCATGCGACAGACGCTAGAGATCATCGGCGCGCAACAGGCCCGCGCGCATGAGCGGCCACCGCGCGAACGCTGTGATGTGAGCGATATCGTGGCGCGCAACGCAACGATTGCGCGCTATGCCCGGTCGGTATCGATCGAGGTCGACTTCCCCGTTCGACCAGCGCCTGTCCTGGCCAATCGCGTGATCCTGAGCCAGGTGATCGGCAATCTGTTTTCCAACGCGGTCGAGGCGATCGTCGCCACTGGGCGCGACCATGGCGCCATCGCCGTCGAGATCATGCCGCCCAAAGACGGCCGGGTTTCGGTGCGGATCATCGATGACGGCGAAGGTTTCGAGCCATCCCAGGCGACGCGGCTGTTCCAGCCGGGTTTCTCGACGCGGACGGAAAAATCGGGTGGCCTGGGCTTGCACTGGTGCGCCAATTCCATGGCGGCGATGGGGGGCGCGTTGGAGCTGCGCAGCGCTGGGAAGGGGAGCGGTGCAGTCGCGATCCTGACGCTCGATGTCGACCCCGAACCGGGCGTTCCGATCGGCGAACTGGCCGCCTAATCGTCAGAGCGGTAGCTCCGCTTGATCGGGACCCTGTTCCCCATCCTCGCGGTCGATCAGACCCGACAGCGTAAGGCCGAGCAGCCGGACGCCCCCCGAAACCGGCAGCTGCTGGTCGAGAAGCTCCAGTCCGATCGCCAGGAACTGGGCACGCTCTGCGAGCGGATGGCTGGTCGAGCGGGCACGCGTAATGGTCCGAAAATCGCTGTGCCGCAGCTTCAGCGTCACGGTCCGGCCCGCGACGCCGCTTCGTTCGATCCGGGTCCAGGCAGCGTCCACCACCCGCTCCAGCGCGGTCCGCAGCGCGTGGCGATCGGACAGATCGTCCTCGAAGGTGCGCTCGGCCCCGACCGACTTGGCGATGCGCTGGGCCCGGACCGGCCGATGATCGACGCCGCGCGCCGCGCCGTAGAGATAATCGGCATAGCTGCCGAAATGACGTTGCAGGAACTCCAGCGGACGATCGCACAGGTCCTGACCTGTCAGGATACCCAGCGCCTCCATCTTGCGCGCGGTCACCGGCCCCACCCCGTGGAAGCGCTTGACCGGCAGGCTGGCGACGAAGGCCGCGCCAAGGGCGGGCGGGATCACGCACATCCCGTCGGGCTTGTTCTGGTCCGAGGCCAGCTTGGCGATGAACTTGTTGTAGCTGACCCCGGCCGAGGCGGTCAGCCCGGTCTCCGCCTTGATGGCCGCCCGGATAGCCGCGGCAACGGCCGTCGCCGATTCCAGCCCGGCGCGGTCCTCGGTCACGTCGAGATAGGCTTCGTCGAGCGACAAAGGCTCGATCAACGCGGTATAGCGGGCGAAGATGGCGCGGATTTGTCCTGATACTTCGCGATACACGTCGAAGCGGGGCGGCACGAAGACGAGTTCGGGACAACGGCGCGCGGCCGTGACCGATGGCATGGCGGACCGCACCCCGAAAGCGCGCGCCTCGTAACTGGCGGCCGCCACCACGCCGCGCTTGCGCGACCCACCCACCGCCAGGGGTCTTCCGCGCAAGCTGGGATCGTCGCGCTGCTCGACCGATGCATAGAAGGCGTCCATGTCGACATGGATGATCTTACGGCCGTCATGGGTCGCCAGTGCGTCTGTCGTCGACAAAGAAGAATTCGGCACCGCAGAGCTCATGGCGATCACACGGCCCGCTGCGTGCGGGCCAGCTGAAACGAAACAGGAACAATGATGGCGCGTCAACCCCTTGATGAATAGACCCGACCCGGTTCATCAGGTTAACCCACTTTTATGGGGTGCCATGTCATACGGTCCGGGGACTATCGTTTGACGTATATACGATCCTTGGGCGCCGCGGCCCTGTTGCTCCTTCTGTCGATCCTGCCTGCTGGGGCCGGGGCCGAGAGGAGCGATCCTTGGGCGGCATGGCAATGGGCGACGTTCACACGCCTGAGCGATTCCGTGGATTTGCCGCACGTCACGACGACGGCGATCACGCATGCCCGCGACGGTACGATGTGGATCGGTACGCGTGGCGGGCTGACCCGCTATGACGGGCAACGGGTGCGGAGCTTCAAGCAGCGACTGTCCGATCCCTATTCGCTGCCTGACAATTATGTCCGCTCGCTGCTCGCATTGCCCGATGGCAGTGTGTTGATCGGCACCAATGTCGGCGGCCTGGCGCGGTACGACGTCCGCACCGACCGCTTTCATCGTCTGATCGCCAAGGGGCAGCGGACCGGAACGCGCATTTTCGACCTGACGCCGGATGGGGCCGGTGGTGCCTATGTCGCATCGGACGGCGGTGTTCATCATTACGATCCCCGCAACGACCGGCTCGATCCGATGGCGGCAGAGGCGATCCGCGACGACAAGGGCGGAAACCAAGTCGTCTTTTCGGTTTTTCGCGATGCCGATGGCACTGTGTGGGCCGGAACGGAGGAAGGGCTGTGGGTTCGCGCGCCGCATGCCGACCGATTCGTCTTGGTGCCACTGAGCGCTACCGCGCCGAAGGACGATATCTGGGCCATCCAGCGGGACAGGCAAGGGCGGCTGTGGATCGGAACGGGCTCGGACGGGATTTACGTGAGCCCGGATCGCGGAACACGGCCTCGTTTCGTCCAGTTCCGCACGCTGGCGGGTGATTCTCCGCTGGTCGGCCACCGCACGGTACGTTCGCTGCAGGAGGACCGGCAGGGCCGGATGTGGGCGGCGACCGACGGCATGGGCATCCTGCTGATCGATCCGGCGCACCATTATTCGGTCATGCCGATCCGCCATGTCGCGGCCAACGCACTGTCGCTGGCGGGGGATACGGTGCGCGACCTTGCGCTCGACGGATCGGGCGGCATGTGGGCGGCGACAGAGCTGGGCGCGGCGCGAGGCAGGGGACCAGGTGGCGGGGTGCTGCAGATCGGAGCGGCGATGCCCAACCCTCGGAAATCGCTGTCCGACGACAATGTTCGCGGGATTCTGGTCGACCGCCAAGGTGTCATCTGGCTTGGTTTCAGCAAGGGAACGGTCGATGCGCTCGACCGGCAAACCGGCGTGGTGCGCCATCTGGCCCTGCCGGGTTTCCATGGCGGGCAGGACATCAAGGCGCTGATCGAAGCGAACGACGGATCGATCCTGGTCGGCGCTCGCGGCGTCGTGGCGATCGACCGCACGACGCTCAAGACCCGTGCCCTGGATGTGCCCGGACTGGGAGACCTGCCGGTCATCTCCCTGGCCCAGACGCCCCAGGCGCTGTTGATCGGCACCTATCGCGGGCTGTTCGTCCGCAACCGGGTCGACGGACAAGTTCGCCGATTCCAGCACGACCCAACCGATCCGCACAGCCTGCCCAACAACGAAGTCATCAATATCGTCGTCCGATCGCCGACATCGGCGCTGGTCGCCACGCCGTCCGGGCTCGGGCTGTTCGACCTTCAGAAAGGCCGCTTCACCAATTTTTCGAGCCGAGCAGGGCATTCCGCCAGCCTGCCGCAGGATTATGCCGGGTCGATCGTTCTCGCCGGTCGCGACATCTGGGTCGGCACCTATGGCGGCGTCGGTCTCGGCCATGCGGTCGCGAACGGATGGCGTTTCGACGCGATTACCGAGGCGCAAGGGCTGGCTGGCGACAATGTCGCGTCGCTGACGATGGACAGCCGCCGCCGGGTATGGGTAGCGAGCGCAGGCGGCATTTCGGTGATCGATCCGTCCGGGCACACCGTCCGCACAATGAGCCAGCGCGATGGTGGCACGACCAGCGCCTTTAATCAGCGGGCGACGGGAAAGACCCCAGATGGCTCGCTGCTGTTCGGCTCGCCCGACGGCCTGTTGATTCTCCAGCCGGATCTGCTGTTGACCCACCGCGAGCGAGTCAGGACCCGGGCGCTGATCATCAGCGCGGCGGAAATCGACGGTAGGGCGGTGACGATCGATTCTGCTTCGTCCGCGCTGGCGCTGCATTTGGGACGGGACGGCCGGACGTTGCGGGTCGGCTTTGCCTTGACCGACTTCGATTCGCCGGAGGAAATCCGCTATGGCTATCGGCTCGAAGGGTTCGACCGGGACTGGATGACCGTTCCGGCACGCACGCCAGCAGCGGCCACTTATACCAACCTTCCTGCGGGCAGCTATTGGCTGGACCTGAGGGCCGAGGTGCCCGGCCTTGCGCCTCAGGTCATCACGCGGCGTTTCCGCCTGGTCGTCGATCCGCAATGGTACGAGACCTGGCCCGCGCGGGTGGCGATGGCGCTGGGTTTCCTGCTGGGGCTGGCGGGGCTCGTCTGGCTGGTGACCACCGTAGTCCGCCGTCGTGCCCGGATTCTGGAGGCGATGGTCGAGAAGCGGACCAGCGAGCTGCGCACCGCCAATGCGCAGCTCGACCGGCTGGCGAGCACCGATCCTCTGACCGGCCTCGCCAATCGTCGCACGCTGATGACCGCACTGGAAACCGCGCGCGAACGGGCAATGCGCGACGGTGAGGGCTTTGTCTTTGCGTTGCTCGACGTCGATCACTTCAAGCGGATCAACGATCAGTACGGACATAGCGCCGGGGACGAGGTGCTGGTGCAGTTATCTGCGCGACTGCAACGGGATGTGCGTGCCGACGACACGCTGTCGCGCTATGGCGGCGAGGAGATCGCGATCCTGTTCGCCAGCGCGGGCATCGATACCGCCATGGCGGTCGTCGAACGCTTGCGCCGGGACGTCGCCGCCAGTCCGATACAGGTCGGCGATCAGGTGATCGCCCTGACCATCAGTGCGGGCGTCGCGCAGTGGCAGTCGGGCGAGGACGTCGGCACGATGATCCGGCGCGCCGACGAAGCCCTTTACTGTGCCAAGCGCGGTGGGCGCGACCGGGTAGCGCGGGCGGCCTAGGTCTTGCGCGGAACCGTCGAAGGGGCGCAGGGTTGGCCTGTTCCATGACAGAGTCTGCTTCCCCTGACGTCGCCCGGTCACCGATTTCCCGCTCCGGCCGCTTGGTGCGGCAGCAGGGAGCGTTTCTTCTCCAAGGCGCTGACGGCACGCTGGTCGAACTGCGGCTGATGCGGGTGCCGGTCGATCATGTCGGCAAGTCGGTGACCGTGACCGGGCATTTGCTGGCGCCCGGCCTGATGGAGGTGGAGGGCGTCCGGGGCGGCTGACGTCCGCCCTTTGCTCAGTGGCTGTCGCCGCGCCGGGGGATCAGGTGCAGGACGCCCACGATGACTGCGCCGACGATCAGGCCGACGATCGCCGATCCGATGGCGCCGATGATCCAGGCCACGGCTCCGCCCGCCACCGCCATCGCCTCGCCCGCATGATGCGCGGTGTCATGGATCAGATGGGGCAGGGTGGTCAGCCCGAATTCCTCCATGCCATGGACGATGATCCCACCGCCGACCCAGACCATGGCGGCGGTGCCGACCACCGCCAGCACGCGCAGGACGAGCGGCATGGCCTTTACCAAGCCCCGACCGATCGCCTGTGCCGCGCGCCCCTCACGACGGGCAAGATGCAAGCCAATATCGTCCATCTTCACGATGGCGGCGACCACGCCATAGACGCCGATGGTGATCGCGATGCCGACCAGCGCGAGAGCGATCGCCTGCGTCCCGATCGACATGTCGGGCAGTTCCGACAGAGCGATCGCCATGATCTCACCCGACAGGATCAGGTCGGTGCGGATCGCGCCCGAGACCTGCCGGTCCTCCAGCACCTTGGCATCGACCGGGGCGGCCTCGGACGCTTCCTCATGGCCGCCGGTCAGCGTCTCGAGGATTTTCTCGCTCGCCTCGAAGCAGAGAAACGCGCCGCCCGCCATCAGGATCGGGGTGATCGCCCAGGGCGCAAAGGCGCTGAGCAGCAGCGCAGCGGGCAGCAGGAAGATCAGCTTGTTGCGCAACGACCCCAGCGCGATCTTGCCGATGATGGGCAGTTCGCGCTGGGGTGCCAGTCCGACGACATAGCGTGGCGTCACCGCCGTATCGTCGATGACCACACCCGCCGCCTTGGCGCCGGCACGCGCCGATGCACCCGCCACATCGTCGAGCGACGCCGCCGCCAGCTTGGCGATTGCCGCCACGTCGTCCAGCAATGCGACCAGACCACCTGCCATCGAAGCGTCACTCCCTTGAACCCTATTGCCTGTGCCTAGAGCCTGTGTTGCGCCGATGCACGGGAAAATGACGGCTCCGTCATGTCTGCCAGGACGCGCCGCGCCATTGCTCGGCCAGGTGATCGAGCAGCGCAGGAACGGCTGCGGGCGCACCCAGCGCTGCGTAGATGGCCCAGATGCCGACCGCGACCGATCCTTCATAAGCGGGCAGCACCCGCACCAGCCGTCCGTCGGCCAGCGCATCGGCGACATCCCAGAGAGAGCGCAGCGCGATGCCGCCGCCTGCCAGCGCCAGTTCGCGAACCATTTCGCTGCTGTCGGTCTCGACCACGCTGTCGCCGGAGACGGTCGCGCCGGTCAGCCGCCAGGGAAACTGGCCGCGCGCCGCGAGCAGGCGGTGCTGGCGAAGCGCGGCGATCGTTCCGGGCGTCCCCGCACGCGCGAGATAGGCCGGGCTGGCGCACAGGATACGGCGATTGTCGGCCATGCGACGCGCGCCGAGCCCCGTGGGAGGCGTGGCGGTGATGCGGATCGCCAGGTCGACACCTCCGCCCAGCAGGTCGACATAATCGTCGCTCAGTTCGACCTTCAGCCTGATCTCGGGATAGCGGCCCAGAAAGGCGGGCAGGAAGGGCGCGATCCAGAGTCGGCCGAACGAGGTCGGGGCGCTGATCGACAAAGGCCCGGCGGGCTTGGCCGCCGTCTGGGCCATGCGCGCTTCGGCGGCGCGGAGCCCGGCGATCAGCGGCCCGACCTCGGCATGGAACGCGGCCCCTGCAGGAGTGGGGGACAGCCGCCGGGTGGTCCGATGCAGCAGCCGCACGCCCAGTCGCGCTTCCAGTCGTGCCATGCGCTTCGACACCATAGCGGGCGACAGCCGCCATGCTCGTGCGGCGGCGGCCAGGCTGCCTTCGCGAACCACGTCGACGAACAGCGCAATATCGGGGTCCATTCGTTCCTCCTGCGATCGACAGCGGTTCGATTATGCCTACTGTCACGCGTAATAGCGATGCACTATTATGGGCCCGGACGTTTGAAGGAGAGACGCGATGATGCAACGCCACGGCCTTTCGATCGCGCCCGCGCTGGTCGCTTTTCTGGAAGATCGCGCTTTGCCGGGCAGCGGCGTCGACCCCGATCGTTTCTGGTCGGGCATGGCGGACATTCTTGCCCGCTTCGCCCCAGAGAATGCCGCCCTTCTGGCCCGGCGCGACGCGCTTCAGAGGCGGATCGATGACTGGTACGCCCAGGGGGGAGCGACCGATGGTGCCAGCCAGCGCGCTTTCCTGACCGAGATCGGCTATCTCGCGCCCGAGCCTGCTCCCTTCACCATTGCGCCACGCGATGTCGATGCGGAGGTGGCCGAGCTGGCCGGGCCGCAACTGGTCGTGCCGATGCTTAACGCCCGCTTCCTGCTGAACGCCGCCAATGCGCGGTGGGGGAGCCTGTACGACGCGCTATACGGCACCGACGCGCTTGCGCCGATCCCGACCGAGACGGGCTATGACCCGATGCGCGGCGCGGCGGTCATCGGCTGGGCCCGCGCCTTTCTGGACGATGCGCTGCCGGTCGAGGGCGGATGGCAGGGCGTCACGGATCTGGCCGAGGCCGTCAAAACCCTGCGTGACCCCGACCAGTTTCGGGGGCGCAGCGAACGCGGTTGGCTGTTTCGCAATCACGGCCTGCATATCGAGATCGTGGTCGATCCAACCCATCCCATCGGCCGGACTGACCCGGCGGGTATCGCCGATATCGTCCTGGAATCCGCGCTGACCACTATATGCGATCTAGAGGACTCGGTCGCGGCGGTCGATGCAGAGGACAAGGTTGCGGGCTATGCCAACTGGCTGGGCCTGATCGACGGCACGCTCACCGCAGAGGTCGAGAAGGGCGGACGGACGACGACCCGACGGCTGGCCGACGACCGCGCCTATATTGCGCCGGACGGCCGCATGTTCAGCCTGCCGGGGCGCAGCCTGTTGTTCGTCCGCAATGTCGGCCATCTGATGACGACGCCCGCCATCCTGCTGCCCGATGGATCGGAAGCGCCCGAGGGCATTCTCGACGCCATCGTGACCAGCCTCATCGCGATGCGCCAAGGCCGCTCCATCTACATCGTTAAGCCCAAGATGCACGGGCCGGAGGAGGCGGGCTTCGCCGATCGGCTGTTCGATGCGGTCGAGGATATGCTGGGCCTCGACCGGCATCGGATCAAGATCGGGGTGATGGACGAGGAGCGCCGGACGTCCGCCAATCTGGCCGCGTGCATCCACGCGGTGAAGGACCGGATCGTCTTCATCAACACTGGCTTTCTCGACCGCACCGGTGACGAAATTCACACCGCGATGCAGGCGGGGCCGATGGTGCGCAAGGCGGCGATGAAGGAATGCGACTGGATCGCCGCCTATGAGGACCGCAATGTCCAGATCGGCTTGGCCTGCGGCTTTGCGGGACGGGCCCAGATCGGCAAGGGCATGTGGGCGGCCCCCGACCGTATGGCCGACATGTTGGCGCAGAAGGGCGCGCATCCGCAATCGGGCGCGACGACCGCCTGGGTGCCGTCGCCGACCGCCGCCACGTTGCACGCGACCCATTATCACCGGACCGATGTCGCCGACCGCCAGCAGGCCCGGACGGTCGAACCGATCGCGGCGCTGGAACGGCTGCTCACCCCGCCGGTCGCCACCGCGCCCGACTGGTCGGCAGAGGAGATCACGGCCGAACTGGACAATAATGCGCAAGGGCTGCTGGGCTATGTCGTGCGCTGGATCGACCAGGGTGTCGGCTGTTCCAAGGTGCCCGACCTGCACGATATCGGCCTGATGGAGGACCGCGCCACGCTGCGCATCTCGTCCCAGCATATCGCGAACTGGCTGCACCACGGCGTCGTCACCGCCGTTCAGGTCGAGGCGGCGCTGGCGCGCATGGCGGCGAAGGTCGACGCACAGAACCAGGGTGACCCCGCCTATCGGTCGCTTTCTGAAAATCCGGACGGTCTGGCCTTCCAGGCGGCCCGCGCGCTGATCTTTCAGGGCATCAGCCAGCCCAATGGCTATACCGAGCCGCTGCTTCACCGCTATCGCCAGGCCGCCAAGCAGCCCCTGGATCAGAAGGAGATGGCATAGTGCCGCTATATGCGCTGGACGACCGCCGCCCCGATGTTCACGACACCGCCTGGATCGCGCCCTCGGCCGATGTGATTGGACAGGCGATCCTCGCCGAAAAGGTGAGCCTGTGGTTCGGGGCGGTGCTGCGCGCCGATAACGGTGTCATCCGGGTCGGCGCGCGGAGCAATGTGCAGGACGGTGCCGTGCTGCACTCCGACCCCGGCAGCCCGCTGACCATCGGGTCGGATTGCACGGTCGGGCACCGCGCCGTCCTGCACGGCTGTACGATCGAGGATGGCTGCCTGATCGGCATGGGCGCGACGGTGCTGAACGACGCGGTGATCGGCGCAGGCTCGCTGGTCGGGGCGGGCGCGCTCGTCACCGAGGGTAAGGTCTTTGCACCCGGCAGCCTGATCGTCGGTGCGCCTGCCCGCGCGGTACGAACGCTGGAGCCCGGCGAGATCGCGCGGTTGCGCGAATCGGCCACCGGCTATGCCTCGCGTGCAGCCCAATATGCCGCAGATTTGCAGCCACTCGGCGAGGATCGGCCCGGACCGGCCGTTGACGATGGCGTCGCACCTGCCTAGCCAAGCAGGGTGACGCCGCCCACTATCCTGATCGTCGAGGACGATCCCGCCCTTCGGACCCTGACCGCCCGCGCCTTGCAGGAGAACGGCTTTGCCGTGAAGCTGGCCAATGCCGCACCCGAGATGTGGCAGGCGCTGGACGTCGGACAGATCGACCTGATCCTGCTGGACATCATGCTGCCGGGCACCAGTGGTATCGACCTGTGCCGCCAGGTCCGCCAGAAGAGCGCGGTCCCGATCATCTTCATCAGCGCCAAGGGCAGCGAGGTCGACCGGGTGGTCGGGCTGGAACTGGGCGCGGACGATTATCTCGCCAAGCCGTTCGGCACGCGTGAACTGGTGGCGCGCATCCGCGCCGTGCTGCGTCGCGGCGGGCTGGAGAATACACCGGGCGAGCGCGAGGCGGGCATATTGGGCTTTGACGGCTGGACCGCGAACCTGCCGCGCCGCGAGCTGATGTCGCCCTCGGGCGCGCAGGTAGAACTGACGGGGGCCGAGTTCGATCTGCTCGTCGCCTTTCTCGACAATGCCCAGCGCGTCGTCGCGCGCGAACGACTGATCGAACTGTCGCGCGCGCGGATCGGTGACAGTTCGGACCGCAGCATCGACGTGCTGGTCAGCCGTCTTCGTCGCAAGCTGTCGGGGGCGGGGGGCGCGGCGCCGATCGTCACGGTGCGCGGTGTGGGGTATATGTTGAACGTGCCGGTGGAGCGGCGGTGATCCGCCCTTCGGTCGGCCTGCTCGGCCGGATCGTCGCGATCCTGCTGCTGGCGGTGACGATCGAGTTCGCCATCTCTACCTATCTCTACGAGCGGGCCAGCCATGTTTCGGTCCGCGACGACGAAGCGCGCCGCTTGGCCGAACATCTGATCGTCGCGCGCCGCGTCCTGAATGAGCGGCCACCGATCGAACGTCCCGAAGTGGCCGAGGAACTGACCACCGATCGGTACATCGTCAGCTGGTCGCCCGCCGCGCCGCCGCGCCCCACCATCGCGCCCGCGATGGACAGCATGCAGCGCCAGATCGTCGACTGGGAACCGACCTTGGCGGCGACCGACATTCACCTGCGGCTGACTTCGCCCGGCCGCACCTCGGTGGTGTCGGGCGACCTGCGCCTCGACGACGGCACCTTGCTGAGCTTTCGCATGAGGGAGGGGGTGCGCACGCTCGACTTGGCACTGGGGCGGGTATTGCTGGCGCTGATCCCGGCCATCGCGCTGATGCTCCTGAGCGGTGCCTTGATCGGGCGGACGCTTCAGCCGCTGCGGATGCTCGCGCGGGCGGCGGACAAGCTGGGCCGGGGGCAGGGCGGCCACGCCCCGCTGATCGTGCCGGAGCGAGGTCCCGGCGAGGTGCGCCATGTGACCCGCGCCTTCAACCGGATGCAGGCACGTATCGGCCGGTTGATCGACGAGCGCACCCGCGCGCTGGCAGCGGTAGGTCACGACCTTCGCACCCCGCTCGCCCGGTTGCGCCTGCGTGCCGATGCGATCCATGACGATGAAGTGCGCGAGGCGATCGGCACCGATATCGAGGAGATGGAGGCGATGGTCGCCTCGCTGCTCGCTTTTCTCGGCGGTGAGGGCGATGCCGAACAGCCCGAGCTGACCGACCTCGCCATCCTCTGCGCCAATCTGGCCGATGATGCGGCCGACCATGGCCGTGACGTCCGCTATGTCGGACCGGATCACTTCGACTGCCGATTGCGCCGGTTCGGGGTGAAGCGCGCACTGACCAACCTGGTCGAGAATGCGCTCCATTACGGCGATCACGCCACCATCACCCTGCGCGCCGAGCCCGGTGACGATGTGCGCATCCGCGTCGAGGATAATGGGCCGGGCATCCCGGAGGAGTCGCTGGAATTGGTGCTGGAGCCGTTCGTCCGGCTCGATACCGCACGGCGGCGGGACACGGTGGGTTTCGGCCTGGGCCTGTCGATCGTTGCGCGGGTCGTCGCGGCGGAGGGCGGGGCATTGACGCTGGCCAACCGTCCCGAAGGTGGTCTCTGCGCGGAAATTCGTCTTCCGCACTGCCGGACATGATTTGTCACGGTTTCGCTGCACGACAGCAAAACTCGATGCGTATTACAGTTCCTAGAGGTTGGCTTCGAGCCCCACCCCCTCGGGGAACGGAGCCGCCTCACCGTTTTCATGTTTGCCCGTGAACCATTCGCGATAGCGGGCGAACAGAGCGTCTGGCCAATCATTCGGGAGGTAACCGATGACGATGGAGTTCGATTTGACCGCACTGGAATTGCAGGGTGCCCTGCTCGTGCTGGCGGTGATCATCACCTTCGCCGCCATCGAGGGCTGGAAGGCCCGCTAACCCGCTTCAAAGTTTCACGCGTTTCGCAAGGACTCCCCTGCCGCCCCCCTCCGGCATGAGTCCGACCGGAAAGGGGTAGGCGGCCCGGCTCAAGACCGGGTCGTCTGCTCCATAACCGCCAACCGGCCCTGGATCGCAGCGACCAGTTGGGTCGCCGTATAGGGCTTGGTCAACAGCGCGGCGTCCATATTCGCCGCTTCCGCCGCCATGCCGCCGTCACCTGTCGCGAAGACGATCGACAGCGTGGGCCGCAACTGCCTTGCCCGCCCAGCCAGTTCGACACCTGACTCACCCGGCAGGTTGAGGTCGGTCACCAGCACATCGATCTGCGCGGTCTGAAGCGCGGTCATCGCCTCTTCGGCGGTCACGGCATGGACGACGACAAAGCCCGCATCCTGCAGGGTTTCGGCCGTATTCATACGGATCAGATCGTCATCCTCGACCAGCAGGATGGTACGGCCATCATGCAACGGCTGGGGCCGAGCCTCTTCGACGGGCGGCTCGGAGCGGGGGGCTGGAGCCTCATTCGTCGCCATGCGCCGCTGGCGCTGGTTGGCCAGCACGTGCCGGAACTTCCGCGCCAATGCTTCGCGGGTATAGGGCTTGGAGAGCAGCTCGACACCCCGGTCCAGCCGTCCACCATGGACGATCGAATTCTCGGTATAGCCCGAGGTGAACAGCACCGCGATATCGGGCAGCCGCTCGCGCGCCTTGCGGGCCAGCTCGGGGCTCTTCAACGTGCCCGGCATTACGACATCGGTGAACAGCATGTCGATCGGGATGCCGCTTTCGATGACGTTCAGCGCACTCTGCGCGTCCACCGCCTTCAACACCCGATAACCCAGATCGGACAGCAACTCGACGACGGTCGCGCGCACCTCGGCATCGTCCTCGACGACCAGCACCGTCTCGGTGCCGCCGGTGATTGGGCCGGTATCGACCGCGACCTCGATATCCTCGGCCTCCATCGCGCGGGGCAGATAGAGCTTGATCGTGGTGCCGTGGCCGACCTCGGAATAGATCTTCACATGGCCGCCCGACTGTTTGACGAAGCCATAGACCATCGACAGGCCCAGCCCCGACCCCTTGCCCTCGCTCTTGGTCGAGAAAAAGGGCTCAAAGACCTTGTGGATGATCTCGTCCGACATGCCGCTCCCGGTATCGGAGACCGCCAGCATGACATATTGGCCGGGCGTTACCTCATCATGGGTTCGGGCGTAATCGTCGTCGAGATGGGCATTGCCCAGCTCGATAGTCAGCTTGCCCTGGCCATCCATCGCGTCGCGGGCGTTGATGGCCAAGTTCAGCAGCGCATTCTCGATCTGTGCCGGATCGATGAAGGTGTTCCACAAGCCACCGCCAACGATCGTCTCGATCTCCACGCCCTCACCGATCGCGCGGCGCAGCATGTCGTCCATGCCCTGGACGAAGCGGGTGACGTTGACCACCTTGGGCTCCAGCGCCTGGCGTCGGCCGAAGGCGAGCAGCTGCGCCGCGAGCTTGGACCCGCGCGAGACCCCCGCCATCGCATTGGCGACACGCTGTTCGGCGCGGTCATTGCCTGCGACATCCTTGCCCAGCAGCTGGAGGTTGCCCGACACGACCTGCAACAGGTTGTTGAAGTCGTGCGCGACACCGCCGGTCAGCTTGCCGATCGTCTCCATCTTCTGCGCCTGGGCTAGCTTCATCTCGGCCTGGCGGCGCTCGGCGATCTCCTCGATGACGCGGCTTTCCAGCGTCTCGTTGAGCTGGCGCAGCTGTGCCTCGGCGCGTTCGCGGTGGTGGACCTGACGCGCGAGGATGGAGGCCTGATCGCGCAGTGCCTGTTCGGCGGCGCGCTGCTCGGTGATGTCGGTATGGACGCCGACCCATTCGATCAGTTCGCCGTCGGCGCCGATGATGGGCAAACCGCGGATGGCGTAGGTACGCCATTCGCCGTCATGGCGACGAACGCGATGTTCGTGGATGAACATGCCCTTCGTCGCCACCGCCTCGTTCCAAGCGACGACCGAGGCCGCGGCATCGTCCGGGTGGACCGCATTTGCCCAGCCAAAGCCCTGATATTCCTCCAGAGACTGGCCGGTGATCGCGGCCCAGCCGGGTTGTTCCCCGATCATGCGGCCATCGGCGCTGTTGGTCCACAGTACGCCATGCACCGCATCCATGGCCGCACGGAAACGACGATTGCTGCGCTCGATCGCTTCGGAATGGCGCATCCGCTCGTCCACGTCGAAGACCAGGATGTGGAAACCCATGACCATACCGTCATCGCCCCGGCGGGGGATATAGCGTGTCTCGGCTCGGCGGCGGCTGCCGTCACGGTGGTGCAGATGGACATCCGCCACCACCGTCTCGCCCGCCAGCGCCCGGTCGATCAGCGGTTTGCGCTCGCTATAGTCGTCATCGGTCAGTATATCGCCGATGCGCTGCCCCAGCATGCCCTCCGGGTCGACACCGAGAAATTCGCGGTAATAGTCATTGGCGAAGCGATACCGTTCCTCGCGATCGACGAAGGCGACCAGAACGGGCAGCGAGTCGGTGATGATTCGCAGTTCCGCTTCGCTCTCGGCCAGGCGGCGCTCCGCAGCGACGCGACCGGTATTCTCGACGACGGTGCACATGACGCCGCCCACGTCGCCACGCTCGAGATAGACGGGCGTGTAATAGAGGTCGAAGACCACCTCTTCCTCGACACCCGCGCGCGTCACGATCAGTTTCTGGTCGCGAAAGGCGATATCCTCCCCTCGGAAACCGCGCTCCAGAATGTCACGGTTCCAATCCCAGATTTCGGGCCATACCTGCTCGACGAGGCCGCCAAAGGCCGCAGGATGGCGTGGCCCCGCGACGCTGCGATAGGCGTCATTGTAGAGCATGACATGATCCGGTCCCCACATCAGGACCTTGGCTATCGGCGAATGCACGATATTGGCGACCGTTGTGCACAAGACACCGGGCCACCGACCGATGGGGCCGAGCGGGCTGTCTGCCCAGTCGCGGTCGCGGAGCAATTGTCCACACTCGCCGCCGCCGACCAGCCAGGTCGCCGGATCGCCGAACGAACTGTCCGTCCGCATCCGCTCGATCGCGGCGATCAGCAGGGCTTGCTCGTCGGCAAATTCGCCTGCTTCGACGGCCTGGGCAACATATCGGTCGAGCTGCGGCGGGAGCGACAGCATGCGCGACAGGGGAGTGTTCATAGTCTGACGCATGAAAAAGCTACACCATCAAGTCAATCGGACAACGGGCCAAACGCCTCGAATTCTGTCTTCTTTCCGTATCACTTATGTCATGAGCGTCCGGTTAAGGGCTGCGGATGATGCGGTTCCAGGATCAGCGTCGAGCCCTCTACCCGCCAGCTTTTGAGCCGCGACAGGAAATTCATTCCCAGCACATCGGTATCGCCAAAGGCGGGCGAGACGACGACGGGCACGTCATCGGCGCGGATGGTGCCGATGCGCAGCGAGTCGATCTGCGCGGTCTGGGCGCGGATCATGCCGTTGGCGGTATTTAATATGACCGGGAACACCGGTTTTGCGGGCTTCAATCCGACGGCCCGCGCGGTATCGGTGGACAGCGCGGTCAGCGTCGCGCCACTGTCGACCAGCATCCGTCGACTGACGTCGTCGATCGTCACCCGCGCCCAGAAATGGCCATCGGGCGACATGCGGATGCGCACCGTATCGCCCACCACATTCTGATCCTGAAGATTGAGGGCCTGCATCGCGCGCTGGATATAGGGATCGAATTGCTGACGCTGTTGCAGAACGACGATCAGCAGACCGCCCAGGATGACCCAGCTGACCAGATTGAGCGCCACGCGCAACACAGGCACCCGGCGGGCCAAAACCACCGCCAGGATTGCCGCGGCGACCAGGGCGGCGAGGGGCAGGGGGATGCCCAGATCGGGTATCATGAGAAATCATTTCCTTCCGCCACCCGATATGGGTCGCGTGAAGGCGCAATCATAGTGGCGGCCAGCTGTCTGACGGCTGACCGCCCCGGTGGGAAATCAGGCTTGCTCGGGTGCGCCCACTTCGTCCGCGCTGAAGCGCCGACCGCCATACCAGCGGCGGAAGCTGCCATCGGGCTGGCGGAAATAGCGAGCCCCTTCGTGAAGAACTGGCGCGCCCAGCGACCGATAAGCTGCCCAAATGCCATAGACCATGGCGACTACCGCCAGGACCTTGATCCACTCCATCGACTCGCCCCTTATTTATTATGGGAGGCAGGCTCGTGATAAATATGGTGGAGATCAAGTAAATAAGTTGCTGCATTGCGGGGTGAAGGCGCCAATATTAACGCTGCATTGCATCAATTGAAACCGGGAAATGGGCGGCTGAGCCATAGTGAGCTGCGCAAACCGAAGCGTCTCGGCCGGTCGGCGGCCTTGGTGATGCCGATCCTGGGTCCGGTGACAACGTCCGGCACCGTGTCCACGTCTTCCAGCAGGAAGGGCGGCCTATCGAGCGATGCCCCGTCCAGCGCCATGTTGATCCCCAGTGCTGCGCAGAGCCGCCCCGGACCGGCGCACAATTCCCGTATCGGGCGGGCGATACCGCGCCGCTCCAGCATGGAATCGATGCCATGTCGCGGCTCGATCGCACGGATCAGGACGGCGCTGCCTGGCGTGCCGCAGACGATGTTGAGGCAGTGGTGCAGTCCGTAAATGCGGTACACATAGGCATGGCCGCGCGGCCCGAACATCGTCGCATTGCGCACGGTTCGTCCGGCAAAGCTATGTGAGGCGGGATCGGCCGCGTCATACGCCTCCGTCTCCACGATGATCCCGCCCACGCCGTCGACCGTCAGGGTTACGCCGATCAGCCCTTGTGCGACCTCGTCGACCGGCTGCGTGTAGAAGTCCGGCGAAAGCAACGACATCGATGCCGCTCAGCTCCCCATCGTAACCCAGAACCAGAGCGGCATCGGCTCAGCCCTGTCCGCCAGACGGATCATGCCCTCACTGGTTTCCACCGCCGTATCGCGCCAGTCGATCACGCCATCCGCATCGATCAACGGCGTGACCCGTAGACCGAAGATGCAGGTCAACCGCTGATCGCCGTGCTGCCGCTCGAAGGCGATCACCCGGTCCCGGCCATAGCCGGTGACCGGCAGGGGGGTATAGCGGCCCTGGAGGAACAGGTCCGGGCAACGCCGCCGGAGGGCGAGCAGATCGGCGATGACTTTCTGCTTTGGGCAATGCCCATCGGCCAGTGCAGCTTCGCGTGCGGGATAGTCCACCGGCCGGCGGTTGTCGGGATCGACCAAGCTCAGATCGGCGAACTCCGTCCCCTGATAACAGTCGGGAATACCGGGTACGGTGTAGCGCAAGGCCGCTTGGGTCAGCATATTCGCTTCGGCCGCCGGTGCGATCCGGCGGAGCAAGGCGGTCATTCCTTCGCGGAAATCCTTCCCCTGTTCTCCGTCGATCAGCGCCTTGGCCAAGGCGTTGCACCGGGCCTCATAATCGGTGTCGGGCGCTTCCCAGGACGAGCGCAGCTTAGCCTCACGGAGTGACTTTTCCTGCCACGCCGCGATCCGTTTCGAGAAGTCGCCGAGATCACGGTCCTCCGGCCAAGCGCCGACCAGGGTCTGGATCAACATGTACCAATCCGCCGGATCGACGCCCTCGGCCAAGTCGACGGTCTGACGCCACCACGCCTCGACCTGCAGCCGCCATTCGTCGGGCATGGCGCTCAAGACCGCCAGCCGGGCGCGGACATCCTCGCCCCGCTTATGATCATGGGTGGCGGTGGTCAGCATCGCATGAGGGGAGCGTTCGACACGACCCTTCATGCGTTCGTGGAAGGCCGCGATGGACATGCTGATGCGACCCGCATCGAAACCGACATCGTTGCGCGAGAGCAGGACGGCGTGGCGGTAGAAAGCGGTGTCCTCGACCGCCTTGGCCGCGATCGGCGCGGAGAGCTGCTGGAAGCGTCGAACCGCGTCGGCCAGCAAGGCTCGGTCCCCTGGGCCTTCGCCCGCGAGCCAAGCCAAGATCCGGTCGGCGACAAAGCCCTCGCCCGGCGGCAGCAAAGGATCGACGCGGCGGCGCGCCAACTCGCGAATGGCGACGTCGCTGGTCGGGGCGTCGGGGCCATAGGTCCGATAGACCGGGAACACCCAGAGCAGCCGCTCGATCGCACGGCGCAGCATCGGTGTGGTGATCGCGCCTTCAAGCGCCTCTGCCGAAGCCGTGAGGGCGGCAAAGGCCGCGACGCACTGGTCTAGCTGCCCCGCAAACTGCCATGCCAGCAGATCCTGCCGGGCCTGCAATTCCTCCGGCGCGAAATGAGGGGATCGGCCGCTTAACTGAGCCCAGAGTTCGGCCAAGGGCCTTGTCCCCTCCGGCGCATGGATCAAGGCGGAAACCTCTTCCATGAAATCATAACCGCTTGTGCCGTCGACGCCCCAGTCCTGGCCCATCGGCTCATCGGCGGCGAGGATCTTCTCGATTACGATATAGGCGCGGTTAGCGTCGTCGCGGGGGATCGCGTCGAACCGCGCGCGCAGTTTCCGGCAATAGCCGATCGGATCGGTCAAGCCGTCGACATGATCGATCCGTACCCCGTCGATCAGCCCTTCCTTATAGAGCCTGAAATAAAGGGCGTGGCTTTCCTCGAACACCTCGTCGTCCTCGATGCGAAGGCCTGCCAGATCGTTGATGGTGAAGAAACGGCGCCAGTTGAGTTCGTCGTTCGCCACGCGCCAGGATGCCAGCCGATAATGCTGCCGGTCGAGCAGGTCGGCGACCGGCACGTCTTCGGCCCGGTCCTGATCCTCGTCCCGCACCGGTAGGCGATGCTCGCCATAAGCGACGATCTCGGCGCGTCCATCCCGGCGTTCGACCGCGATCTGGCCGTCCGCGAGCACCTTGGCCAGTGGATCGCCCAGGATCGGCAGGACCAGCTTGCGCGACCAGTCGATGTCGAAGAAGCGTGCGTACCGGCTGGCTTCACCACGGGTGAGCACATCGTTCCACCAGGCATTGCCGCCGCCCGCGACGCCCATATGATTGGGCACGATGTCGATGATGACACCCATGCCCAGCCACCGGGCGGCCCGGGACAGCGAACGGAACGCCTCTTCGCCGCCCAGTTCGGGATTGATCCGGGTCGGGTCTATCACGTCATAACCGTGCATCGATCCCGCCGCCGCCGTGGTGATGGGCGAGGCATAGACATGGCTGATCCCCAACCGGTCGAGATAGGGCAGCAAGGCCTCCGCCCGGTCGAAGGGAAAGTCCTTGTGAAACTGGAAACGATAGGTGGCGCGCGGCGTCATGGTCGGCGTCCTTGAAGAGGGATCAGCGGGCATTGAGCATGGCGATGCGGGCAGCGACCGCCTCGCTCCGGCACGCTGCATCCAATGTTTCGGGCAGGCGGCGTCGCCAGTTGGGATGCTCGTCGATAGTGCCCGGTAGGTTCGGCTGCTCCTCCAGGCCCAACAGGTCCTCGAGTGGCACGATCGCGAGCGGGCAGGGGGTGGCCGCGACGGCCTTGATGGCCGCATCGACCACGGGCTCTGGTTCCGACGGCGGGGCTGTGTCTTCGCCAATCATGGCCCAGAGCGCCGCCTTTTCCTGCGCGCGGTGCTCGCTATCCTCGGAGGATAGCGAGCGACCCGCGATCCTAGCCCGCCAGTCGAGGTCGCGACCGGTCCACCAGCCCCGGACGGTCGGGATGTCATGGGTGGCGGTCATCGCAATAGCCTGTGCGTCCCACTGCTCCGGCCGCGTGAACCGGCCTTCGGCATCCCGCTCGAACGGCAGCACTCGCATCCCGAGCATCCCGACGCCGGCCATGGTGTCCCGAAAACCCGGAGGCACGGTGCCCAAATCCTCGCCGATCACGATCGCACCGCGTCCGTCATTGGCCCGCTGTGCCTCGATCCGCAGGATGCGGAGCAAATCGGCAAAGGGCATCGCGAGATAGGCGCCTTGGTCGGCCGGCGCGCCCTCCGGGATGACCCACAAACGACACAGCCCAAGCGCATGGTCGATACGGATGCCGCCTGCGTGCGCGAAGACGGCGCGCAGCGTCTGGATGAAGGGCGCGAAACCCAGTCGGCGCAGCGCGAAGGGCGATAGCGCGGTAATGCCCCAATTCTGCCCCTCCGGGCCCAATGGATCGGGCGGCGCGCCGATCGACAGGCCGCTCAGCAACTCGCCCGGACGGCTCCAGCTGTCGGCTCCGTCGGCCGCCACGCCAATGGCGAGATCGGCGATCAGCCCGATGCCCATGCCCGCCTTGCGCGCGGCGGTCGATGCCTGCGCCAGTGCACAGTCGGCCCACCATTGGGCAAAGGCGTAGAAGGCGATCGCATCCTCATGCTCAGCCACGAAATGGGTCACCGCCGCTCCGGTCGGATCATGATATTCGGATGGCCAATCGCGCCACCCCTGCGCCCGGTCCCGAGCGTAGAAATGTGCTTGCAACGCATCGAAACGGACCTGCGCTTCCAGCCGCTCGCCCTGCTCGTGCCGCCACCGGGCGACGTCCGACCGGCTCTTATCATCCAGTCGGTCATAGGCCAGCCGGAGGTCGCGCAAGCGGTCGGGCGCCGCCGTTGCCCAGTCGATCAGCGGCGGAGAATCGTTGACTGGGTCTCCAGCGGGAGCGAGCCAGATGTTGCGGAACAGGCGGCTCGACGGGGCATAGGGGCTGAACCGGCTGGCATCGGCGGGGAAGAGGGCATGGACGGGACTGATCGCAAGGGCCGAAGCGCCGGACTGGCCCAGCGTCCGGGCGGCCATCGCCAGGCTGGCAAAATCGCCATAGGCCCCGCCGCCTTCCCGAAGCGACGGAATTTGGACGGCGCTGCCCCAGTGACGCCCCGGCGGCGGCGCGGGGCAGCGGGCAGGGGCGACCGCAACGGTGATGCTGCGGCCGCCTTGCTCCAGCCGATGATGGCCCCAGTCTGCTATGGCTGGGAGTATGCCGTCGTTCAGGACGACCGACCGCACCTCGCCATTGTCGAGCGTCAGTTGCGCCGGTCCATCGCGCCACGTGCCAGGCAATGCGATGGCCTGATCGAGTTCGCTGGAAACGAACACCGGTTCGCCATGATCGGTATCGAGCCGGTCGAGGATCGCCGCCAACGCCTCGTCCGACACGCATTGCGCCTGTCCCTTGGCATCCTGCCACTCGCGCGACAGCCCTGCCGCCTCGGCACGGGCGTGGAGGTCGCTCATGTGGAAATCCATGCGGCGAAGCGGTCGTTATCACGGAAGATCATGGTGCCCTCTTCCTGCTTCAAAGGCAGTGGATCGGGACCGAGATCGATCAGGATCGTCAGCATGGCCCCGTCCGCCATCCGCCAGCGCGCCTTGACCCGCGCTTCTCCGCTGGCATTGGCCGACAGGCCGACTGCGCCTTTCAGTCGCGGTACGATATGGACCTGTCGCAGGGTCAGCAGCTCGCGATACAGGGCCCGCCATTCGCCTGCCGCCGGTCCGGGTTCGGGAATAGAGGCCTCGAACGTGCTGCGGGCGTTCGGATCGGGGATACGCTCACGCGCTTCGGGGTCGGCGAAGGCGTCGAACTTGGCGAACTCGCGGCGGCGGCCTTCGCGGACCGCATCGGCCAATTCGTCGTGAAAATCGGTGAAGAACAGGAAGGGGCTCTCGCTGCCCTCTTCCTCGCCCATGAACAGCAAGGGGATTTGCGGCCCGAGCAACAGCAGCGCGGTCGCGGCCCGGAGCCGCTCGCGATCGGTCAGCCGGATCAGCCGCTCGCCCATGGCGCGGTTGCCGACCTGATCGTGGTTCTGAAGGAACGCGACGAAGGCGGTGCTGGGCAGGTCGCCCGACGGCTTGCCGCGGGGCTTGCCGTCATGGTTGGGCGATCCTTCGCCCTGGTAGATGAAGCCTTCCTTCAGGCAACGCGCCAGACGTTCCGCCGGGCGATCGGCGAAGTCGCCATAATAAGCACTGGTTTCGCCGGTCAGCAGGACGTGAAGGACGTTGTGAAAATCGTCGTTCCACTGCGCGTCATAACATCCGGCCCGCAGGCGCTCGGCATCGTTCTTCTCGTTTTCGAGAACCAGATGGACATGCCGCTCGGGCAGCGCCGCGCGGATTTCGCCCGCCATCCGGTCGAGGAAATCGTCATTGGCGATGGCATGGACGGCATCGAAGCGCAGCCCGTCGATCCGATAATCGCGCAGCCACATCAGTGCATTGTCGACGAAGAAACGATGCACCGGATCGGCATCGACCGCCACGGCGCCGCCCCAGGGTGTGTCGATATCCTGATGGAAGAAGGCGCTGGCATAGGCGTTGAGGTAATTTCCGTCCGGCCCGAAGTGATTATAGACCACATCGAGGAACACCGAGAGCCCGAGCCCATGGGCGGTATCGACCAGCGTCTTCAACTCGGCGGGCGAGCCATAGGGCTCGGCCACCGCATAGGGCAGCACCCCGTCATAACCCCAGTTGCGGGTGCCGCCAAAGGCGTTGACCGGCATCAGCTCGATCGCGGTAACGCCCGATGCGGCGATGGCGGGCAGCTTATCCCGAATACCCTCGAAGCCGCCCAGCGTGCCTGCATGAACCTCTAAGATGACCATCTCTTCCCAGGGCCGACCACGCCATTCGGTCGCGCTCCAGGCGAAGCGTGGATCGACCACCACGCTCCAGCCATGGACACCCCCCGATTGAAGCCGGGAGGCCGGATCGGGCACCGCTAGGTCGGCATCCAGTCGATATCGGTAGCGCGTGCCCGCCGACGCAGGCGCGGTCGCGGTGAACCAGCCTGCGTCGTCCCGCTGCATCGCCACGGAAGGCGCGCCGTCGATCTCCAGCGTCACCGCCTCTCGGTCGAGGGCCCAGAGGCGGAAACGGGTGTCGGCGCCGTCGCGTAGTTCGGGGCCCCAGGCGGTCATGCTTCGATCGCATCCTGCCAGGTGATCAGCACCGCGCTTTGCGGCCCGACCTCATAGCTATCGCCGATCTCGATCTCGCCCTGCTCGGGCTTGGCGCTGTCGATCAAGACGGTGCGTGCGGCATGCGGCGGGGGCAGGGTGAAGGTGATCGGATCGGCCGAGGCGTTAAGCAGCAGCGACACGGCTTCGACCCCGCCATCCTCGGTCGCGGTCGCGCGGCGCATCAAAAGGGCGCGGCCTTCGGGATTGTCCCAATCCTCGGGGCTCAGTCGCTCGCCACGTTCGTCCCACCATTCGATATCGTTGATGCCATGACCCGGCGTGTCTTGCCCGTAGAGGAAGCTCGGCGCGCGCAGCACGACATAGCGTCGCCGCAACTCGGCCAGCCGCGCGGTGAAGGCGATCATTCCTTCACCTTCCTCCGAGGCGGCGGCCTTCCAGTCGAGCCAACTGATCTCGTTATCCTGGCAATAGGCGTTGTTGTTGCCGTGCTGCGTCCGACCGAACTCGTCGCCCGCCACGATCATCGGCGTGCCTAGCGAGGCGAGGAGGGTCGTCATCATCGACCGCATCACGCGACCGCGTGCGTCCTTGATGCCTTCATCGTCGGTCGGCCCCTCGGCGCCCCAGTTGCGCGAGTAATTTTCCGAATGGCCGTCGCGATTGTCTTCCTTGTTCGCCTCGTTATGGCGCTGTTCGTACATGACCGTGTCGGCCAGGGTGAAGCCGTCATGCGCCGCCAGCATGTTGAGGCTGGCCCAGGGTCGCCGCGCTCGCCGGTCGAACAGATCGCCCGAGCCCGCCAGTCGAGCCGCCAGATCGCCGCGCTGGCCAGGATCGCCACGCCAGTATTTGCGTACCGTGTCGCGATACTTGTCGTTCCACTCGGAAAAGCCGGGCGGGAAATTGCCGAGCTGATAGCCGCCCGGTCCGACGTCCCAAGGCTCGGTCAACAGCTTCAGGCGGCCCAGCACCGGGTCCTGGCGCAGCACGTCAAAAAAGGCGGAACCCGGATCAAAGCCATCCGCCTCACGCCCCAGCGTCAGCCCCAGGTCGAAGCGGAAACCGTCGACCCCAAAGCTGGTCGCCCAGTAGCGCAGCGAGTCCGCCACCATCTGGATCACCCGCGCCTTGGACAGGTTCAGCGTGTTGCCGGTGCCGGTGTCGTTGATCGTGTAGCGCGGCTGATCCTGGACCAGCCGGTAATAGCTGGCATTGTCGAGCCCGCGCCAGGACAGCGTCGGCCCCTTTTCCGATCCTTCGCAGGTATGGTTGTACACCACGTCGAGGATAACCTCGATCCCCGCCTTGTGCAGCTTGTGCACTGCGCGGCGCAGTTCGTCCTGGGTATCGGTTGCGAAATAGGCCTGCTCGGGCGCGAAGAAGCCGAGCGTGTTATAACCCCAATAGTTGCGCAGCCCCTTTTCCTGCAGGAACCGATCCTGCGTGAAGCTGTGGATCGGCAGAAGCTCGATCGCGGTGACGCCGATGCGCTTCAGATGCTTGATGACCGCGGGATGGCCGAGCCCGGCATAGGTGCCCCGCTCACGCGGCGGAACCAGTTCCATCAGCTTGGTCAGGCCCTTCACATGGGCTTCGTAGATCACGGTTTCGGACCAAGGCGTGTTGGGCTTCACATCGCGCGACCAGTCGAAATGATCGTCGACCACCACCGCCTTGGGCATGGCGGCGGCGCTGTCGCGCTTGTCGAAGCTCAAATCCTCCTTCTTCGACCGGATCTGATAACCGTGCAGCGCATCGGTCCATTTGATCTCGCCGTGCAGCTTGCGGGCATAGGGATCGAGCAGCAGCTTGTTCGGATTGAAGCGGTGCCCGGCCTCAGGCTCGTAAGGTCCATGCGCGCGGTAGCCATAGAGCAGGCCTGGCCCGACATCGGGAAGATAGCCGTGCCACACTTCGTCGGTGCATTCGGGCAGGGTGTAACGCTTCAGTTCGCGCTTGCCCTGCGAGTCGAAGATGCACAGTTCGATACGGTCGGCATTGGCGGAGAAAACGGCGAAGTTGACGCCCTCTCCATCGAAGCTGGCGCCCAGCGGATAGGCGGAGCCGGGCAGAATCTGGTCGGGCAATTCGGTCAAGAAATCTCTCCGGCAAAAGTCGAATGACGATCCGTGGAATGGTGCCTTGCGAAGGGCGCAGTCATGTTGAGGGGCGTTGCCCCGCTATGGGCGTCAGGCCGGTTTGGCGGCGCGCGGCTTGCGTGTCTTGGGCTTCGCCTCCGCTGCCCCCGTTACTTCCGTCTTTTCAACGGGCGTGGCCTTTTTCGAGCGAGCGGCGGTCGGTTTTTTGGGCTCAGGAGACTTCACACCCGCATCGGGGATGGTGAGTTCCCGCTCCGCCATTTCCCAATGCTCGCGGTCGCGGCCATGGGGCTCACCCTCGGCCTGCCAGATGTCGTAAGCGCGCGCGCGAAGCTGTTCCTGCCTGTTATCCACCGTCGACTCCCTGCCGTGACATCAACTGTCATCGCCAGCGTAACGATTATGGGAGAGAATATGCTCCCCCATAATCGCGTTGATACGTATCAATTCCCGGTGGGCGATTTTGCCTTGACCTGTTCGGGCGGACGGACCGCCGAAAGGGTCTGGCGCTGGCTGGCCGGATCGATGCGGCGGGTGCGGGTAAAGGGCGGCAGTTCGACGCGCTTTCCAGTCTCCATCGCCTTCACGATCCCCTCAATCACGCGCAGATCGGACAGGCCTTCCTCCGCATCGGGCTCGGGATCGCGGTCGTTGAGGATGCAATCGGAGAAATAGCGCATTTCTCCACCGAACTGGTCGGTATGCTTGAACTCCTCATGGCTTTGCTTGTCGCCAATGGTGACGTCATGCTCGATACCCGATTGGAAGCCATAGGCCGGGCTCATATGGATCGAACCCTTCATGCCCGCGACGATCAGGCTGTCGATATTGTTCATCGCATAGCTGACCGTGAAGCTCGCCAGCTTGTCGCCCGGCATCCGCAGGACGACCGCGAAGGTATCGTCCAGATCGCCCAGGCCTGCGCTCGGCTGGCGCGTGGCAACAGCGCTTTCGACCGCGACCGGCTCTGCGCCGAACAAATAGCGGATGGCGTTGATGGGGTATGGCGCCATATCGAAGAGCGGCCCGGCTTCCAGACCATGCTTGGCACGGTGATTGTCGGGGTCCAGCTTCTGCCCGAAGCAGGAGGTAAAGCCGACCAGCTCACCCAGCTCGCCGTTTCTGATCTTCTCGATCGCCGCCAGCGTGCCCGGCTCGAAGTGCAGGCGATAGGCGGTCATCAGCTTGGCGGTGGAGCGTCGCTCGGCATCCTGAATGGCGCGGGCCTTCTCGCTGGAGACCTCGAGCGGCTTTTCGCACAGCACATGGATGCCCGCGTCCAGCGCCGGAATGGCGAATTCGGCATGTCGCCAATTGGGGGTGCCGAGATAGATGGCGTCGCAGATATTCGCCGTCAGCAGCTTGTCGAACTCGTCATAGGAATAGACATGCTCGACGCCGTATTTCTTGGCGAGCAGGCGTCCCTTCTCGGCGTCGCCGGTGACGATCGCGGTCAGTTCCGAATTGCCGGTATGCTCGATGCCGGGCAGCATGGCCGACTGGGTGATGTCGCCCGCCCCTACGACTGCGTAGCGGACCTTCTTCGTGCCGAAACCGAATGCCGATGCCAGGTTCATGGCGATGCTCCCAATTGACGTAACGGATGCTGCAACGCGCCAATCCGACGAAGGTCCCACGGAGATTTAACGGGTCTGGCGAGTTTTCAGCCGCCTAACCTGTATCAGTGGAGCGCCTGCCACCGTGTCTCTTCCCGACCAGCATGCCGATCCGCTGCGCGATGCCGAAGGATTTCTCGATCTCGAAAACTATGCCGCGCTGGGCGATGGGCGCAGTGTCGCGCTGAGCGGGGCCGACGGGGCCATCGACTGGTGGTGCGTACCCAACATGGATTCCGCGCCGCTCTTCGACCGGCTGCTGGACGGGGAACGGGGCGGGACATTCGCGATCACACCGGTCGAGCCTTTCACCGTCGAGCGACGTTATCGCACGCACAGCAACGTGTTGGAGACGATCTTCACCACGGCCAGCGGCCGGGCGAAATTGGTCGAATCCCTCAACAGCGGCCCCGCCGGGCGGCTCCCTTGGGCGGAGCTGGCGCGCCGGGTGGAGGGACTGGACGGCTTCGTCCGCTTCGCCATCACCCTGCGGTTCAGCCGCCGGGCGGACACGGTCAGCCCCTATTTCGCACCGGCGGGCGGGCATAATGTCTTTCACGTCGACCGCGTGCTGGGCGTATTCCGTCACTGCGCGCATGTGACCATCGATCAGGTCGAGGATGGGCTGGTCACCGGCACGGCGTCCGTGGGGCCCGGCGACCGCGCCCGCATCGCGATCATCGCGGGCGAGGACGAGCCGCTAGTCTGCCAGGATATCGAGCAGATCGACGCGCGGATCGACCTGTCGGACGGGGAGTGGCGGCAATGGACCAGCGGGCTGAAGGTGCCCGAACTCCACCGCGACCGTATCCTGCGCAGCGCGCTGGCGCTGAAGCTGCTGCTCTACTCGCCGACCGGGGCGATCACGGCGGCGGCGACCACATCCCTGCCCGAGGGGATCGGCGGCGAGAAGAATTACGACTATCGCTACGCCTGGGTTCGTGATGCGGGCTATACGATCAAGGCGTTCCTGCGCATCGGCGCGCATGGCGAGGCGAAGGCAGCCTTTACCTGGCTGCTCAAGCGGCTGGGCGAGGGCAAGCCGCAGGTCTGTTACACGCTGAACGGGCACCCCGTGCCGGAAGAGCGCGAGATCGCGGTCGGCGGCTATCGTGGGTCCCGGCCGGTCCGCGTCGGTAATTTGGCGGGCGGCCAGCACCAGCACGGCATTTATGGCGACATATTCGAGACGGCGAGCCGCTTCGTCGCTTGTGGCAACTTCCTCGACACATCCAGCGCGGAGACGCTCTCCCACTTGGCGGACGACTGCGCCGATCGCTGGCGGCAACCCGATGCGGGCATCTGGGAGCTGCCCGAGGAACGCCATTATACCATGTCGAAGATCAGCTGCTGGCAGGCGCTGGCGCGGGCGGTCGAACTGGCCGATGAGGGCCAAATCCCGACGACGTGCCGTGACCGCTGGGCTCGCGAACGCGACCGGATCGAGGCGTGGATCGGCGAGCACTGTTGGTCGGAGGCGCGTGGCGCCTATCTGATGCACCCCCACAGCGACGCCCTTGATGCCAGCCTGGCGCTGGCGGTTCGCTTTCGCTTCGATGGGCAGGACCGGCTTGCCCGGACGCTCGACGCAATCGACCAGGAATTGGCGGCGGGGGCCTTTCACTATCGCTATTCGGGCGTGCAGAAGGAGGAAGGCTGTTTCCTCGCCTGCACCTTCTGGATGATCGAGGCGCGTGCGATCCTGGGCCAAACCGACGCGGCACAGGCCGCCTTCGACGCGGCGACAGAGGCGCTCGATAGCCGGGGTGCTGGGCTCTATGCCGAGATGATCGACCCGAAGACCGGCCATTATCTGGGCAACATGCCACAGGGGCTGACCCATTTGGCCGTCATCCAGGCGGCGGCGACATTGGCGGGCGAGGAATTGTGATGGTGGCGAAGCGACGCGCAACTTGCTAGCAGCGGCGCGATGAGTGTCGCCTCCTCCGATCCGAAGCTGGCCTTTCTGGAAGGAGGAGGGGAGGCGACACGACTGATCCTCGCACGGGATTGGACCGGGCACCCGATGGGGCCGCCACAGGATTGGCCCGAATCCTTCCGCATCCCGCTGAGCCTCGTGCTCAATTCGCCCGAATCGATGATCCTGGCCTGGGGGCCGGATCTCCATTTCTTCTTCAACGAGACGTATTTTCCGCTGCTGGGCCCGCGCCTGCCTTGGGCGATGGGCGCGCGCTTCGACGAGGTATGGGCCGATGCGCTGGAACAGGCGCGGCCGATCATCGACGATGCGCTGGCGGGCCGGACCCAGCGTTTCGTCGATCTACCCTGGAAGCTCGATACCGACCGGGGCGAGGCGCACACCTTCTGGTCCTTTTCCTATTCGCGGGTGCTGGACGGCGAAGGCAAGGTCGCCGGACTGTTCATCTTTACCAACGAAACGACCGCGCGCGTCCACGCCGATGCCGCCCTGCGTGAGAGCCAGGAGCAACTGTCGCAAGCGCTGGAGGAGTTGCGGGGGCTGAACGTCACGCTGGAACAGCGGATCGTCGAGCGCACCGCCGAACGCGACCGGATGTGGGACGTATCGCCGGACCTGCTGACCGTGATCGATCCCGAAGGGACGATGCGCCGCATCAACCCGGCGTGGCGGGTTTTGCTGGGCTATGAGGCAAGCGACCTGATCGGCCGGTCGGTGATGGATTTCATCCATGCCGACGATCGGGAGGGGGCGCGAGCCGCGCTGCGTACCTCGCTGGAAGGGGGCGTGCCGCGGATCGAGTTGAGGATGCGCCATGCCGAGGGTCATTACGAATGGATCGCCTGGGTCGGGGCCTCCAGCGAGTTCGAGGTCTTTTCCGTCGGTCGCCACATCACCCAGCAAAAGGCGGCCGAGGCCGCGCTGCGCGCCACCGAGGAACAGCTGCGCCAGGCGCAGAAGCTGGAGGCGATCGGGCAGTTGACGGGCAGCGTCGCGCACGACTTCAACAACCTGCTGACCGTCATTCGCGGCTCGATCGACCTGCTCCGCCGCGCCGAGTTCCCGGCCGAGCGTCGTCAGCGCCAGATCGACGCCATCGCCGACGCTGCCGACCGCGCTGCCAAGCTGACCGCGCAGCTGCTCGCCTTCGCGCGCCGCCAGCCGCTGACTCCCGAGATTATCGATGTCGGGGACAGCATCACATCGCTGGTCGATATGATCACGACCCTGTGCGGCCCGGGCATAGCACTGGACGTCGATCTGGCGGAGGTGCCGTGTCGCGCGCATGTCGACCGCAGCCAACTCGACACCGCGATCGTCAATATGGCGGTCAATGCGCGGGACGCGATGGCGGGGCAGGGGCGGCTGACCATTCGGGTGAGGTCCGAGGCCGATGCGGTGGGCGAGCGTCAGGTGCGGATCGCGATCACCGATACCGGCGAAGGTATCCCGGCCGATCGTCTCGATCAGATTTTCGAGCCCTTCTTCACCACCAAGCGGCTGGGGGCGGGCACCGGCCTGGGCCTTAGCCAGGTGTTCGGCTTTGCACGCCAGTCGGGTGGCGACGTCCATGTCGTCAGCCAGCCGGGCGAAGGGGCCACCTTCACCCTCCTCCTGCCACAGGTGGACGGTCTGCCGGTCAGCGAAGGCCGCGTGGCGATGGCGACAGGTCACAAGCGCGCCGAGCGCCGCGTCCTCGTGGTCGAGGACAATATCGAAGTCGGCCAGTTCGCGGTCGAGGCGCTACAGACGCTGGGCTGCCATACCGTCACGGCGACCAACGCGGCCGCCGCAATGGAGGAGCTGAAGACCGGCGCGGATCGGTTCGACCTCGTCTTTTCCGACGTCATGATGCCCGGCCAGTCGGGCATCGATTTCGCGCATGAGATCAGCCGGGTTTACCCTCGGCTCCGTATCCTGCTGACCAGCGGTTATAGCCAGGTCATCGCGGATGAGGGCAGCCATGGCTTTGCCCTGCTGCGCAAGCCCTATACCTTGGCGGAGCTCGCGCAGCAGATGGACCGACTGTTCGACCAGTGATCCTGGCTGGGACGATCAGTCGAGATCGTTCTCGCTGACCACGACCAGCGACTGGGTCATGTCGCGGACAAGCGCGGTCTGAGCCGCTTCCAATATGTCGTCGGAATAGCGCTCGAACAGTTCCACGGCGTCGCCGTCCGGCACGTCACCGCTCAACGCTTCGAGAAGGTCGTATTGGGCCGCGAACTGATATTCCTCGCCGTCCAACTCCCCGACGAATTCGACCTGCCGGTCAGACACATTGTCCTCGACCGTGCCCGCAACCACTGTCAGCGTATCTTCAGCCATATCTGCCCTTTCTTGCTACCGCGTCGGGGACGCCGCAAACGCGCGGCGGTTCCATGGCGCGGCGTTATTTGACTCGGTGCCAGCGCTGTTCCTTGCACCCCAGCCGCCCGAACAGGCAGCCCTCGCCGACGAGCGTGCGGGCGTCGATCTGGGTAATGGTGCCCTCGACCTCTCGGCCGATATCGGGGATGAAGACCGTTCCTGCCCAGCGGCCGGGTTCCTCTTCCTCGAAATCGGTGAACAAGGGCGTGCCTACCAAGCGTGGGGAGCCGCCACGCTGGGCATCCGCCTTGGCCTGTTCGCTGGCCCAGACGACGGTGCCGCACATCAACTGCGCATCGCGTCCCCGACCACAGGGGGCGAAGCGCACCTGAACCGTGTTGGAGGGGTTGGCCCAGGTTCCGGTCGGAACCCGCGCATCCGCTGCGCTCGCGAAAAGTCCGCCGCTTGCCAATGCCATGGCTGTCACGGCCTTGCGCCAATTGCCTATCTTCATAACGCCTCCTGCCCGGCCTGATACGCGGCCAGGATGAATGTAGGATGGCGCAAGCCCAAAGCAAAACGGCCGACGGGTCGCCCCGCCGGCCGTTTTCATACCGAAGATCGCGGTCCGCGTTACGACGCGCGCTTGGCAAGTTCCTTGTTGATGCCCAGTGCCGCCAGCGTCGCGACCGCGCCCGACAGCAGGTAGACACCCACCGACAACAGCCCGAAATTGCTCGACAGCAGCAGCGCGGCCAGCGGCGCGAAGCCCGCACCCAGCAGCCAGGCCAGATCCGACGTGATTGCGGCACCGGTATAGCGACGCAGCGGCGAGAAGCCCGAGTTAATGACGCCCGACGACTGGCCGAAGCCCAGGCCGAGCAGCAGGAAGCCGAGCACAATATAGATGGTCTCGCCGACACCACCCTGGCTCAGCAACTGCGGCGCGAAGCCCGCATAAGCGGCGATCGCGGCAGCCGACGCGCCCAGCAGGGTGCGGCGACCCACCCGGTCGGCGATCTTGCCCGAGGCGAGGATCGCGATGACGCCGACGATGCTGCCGACGATTTCGATCATCATGAAGTCCTGCGGGCGTTCCTTGTTGAACAGCACGACCCAGGACAGCGGGAACACGGTGACGATATGGAACATCGCGAAGCTGGCGAGCGGTGCGAACGCGCCCAGCAGGACGGTGCGGCCTTCGGCCCGGATCGTCTCGCCAACCGGTGCGGGCTGAAGCTCGCGGGTCTCGAACAGGCGCTGGAATTCCGGCGTCGCGACGATCCGCAGGCGGGCGAACAGCGCCACCACGTTGATCGCGAAGGCCACGAAGAACGGATAGCGCCAGCCCCAGTCCAGGAAGTCAGCGGTGCTCAGCGTCGTCAGGAAGAAGGCGAACAGGCCGTTGGCGACCAGCAGGCCGAGCGGCGCGCCCAGCTGCGGGATCATGGCGTACCAGCCGCGACGACGCTCCGGCGCGTTCAGCGACAGCAGCGAGGGTAGGCCGTCCCAGGCGCCGCCCAGGGCCAGGCCCTGCATGATGCGGAAGATGCCGAGCAGCACGGCCGCCGACGTGCCGATCTGCGCATAGCCGGGCAGGAAGGCGATGGCCATGGTCGAGCCGCCGAGCAGGAACAGCGCGATGGTCAGCTTGACTCCGCGACCCAGGCTGCGGTCGACCGCCATGAAGATGAAGGTGCCGATGGGCCGCGCGATGAACGCCAGCGAGAACAGCGCGAACGAGTAAAGCGTGCCGGTCAGCGCATCGACATATGGAAAGATCAGCGACGGGAACACCAGCACCGAAGCGATGGCGTACACGAAGAAGTCGAAGAACTCCGACGTACGCCCAATAATGACGCCGATGGCGATATCGCCCGGCGCGACATGGTGCGGATCGCGGGCATTGACCAACTGCGCGTCCCGCTCAAGGGGCGTCGAGGTCGATGCGGTTAACTCTGCGCTCATCGGCTGCCAGTCCTGACTTCTTACCTGTACCTAAGGCGGGCCAACTGCGATGCGAAAAGACCGCGCAGGACCGCCATTCTGCTGCGCCTATGCGCCTTTCGGTGGCCGGGGGGGATTGGACAAACTGTCCAATGTGCGCAGGTGCAGCAAAGGCGTAGCGGCGCTTTCCATATGTCTCATTCGTCGAGCCTTGCGCGCCTGCGCCCTCTTCGCTGGGCCGCCTTGCCCCTCCTGGCCATGCTGGGGGGATGCGACGCGGTCGTGCTCAACCCTGCCGGTGACGTTGCCGTGCAGCAACGCGATCTGGTGCTGATCGCGACGGCCCTGATGCTGCTCATCATCATTCCGGTGATGGCGCTGACGGTGCTGTTCGCGTGGCGCTATCGCAAGAGCAACACCGAAGCCGAATATGATCCCGAGTTCGACCATTCGACCATGCTCGAGCTGGTGATCTGGTCGGCCCCGCTGCTCATCATCATCTGCCTGGGCGCGGTGACGTGGACCAGCACGCACCTGCTCGATCCCTATCGCCCGATCGAGCGCACTGCACCGGGCCAGCCGGTTGCGGCGGGCGTCAAGCCGCTGGAAGTCCAGGTCGTCGCGCTCGACTGGAAGTGGCTGTTCATCTATCCCGAACAGGGCATCGCGACGGTCAACGAGCTGGCGCTGCCGGTCGACCGACCCGTCGAGTTCCGCCTGACCGGCACCTCGGTGATGAACGCCTTCTACATCCCCGCGATGGCGGGCATGATCTATACCATGCCCGGCATGGAGACGAAGCTGCACGCGGTCCTGAACCGCGAGGGCACGTTCAAGGGGCTGTCGTCGCACTATAGCGGTGCGGGCTTCTCCGGCATGAATTTCCCCGTCTATGCGCTGCAGTCTAACGGTTTCGACCAGTGGGTGGATAAGGTCCGCACGTCGCAGGCCGGGCAGGGCAAGGGACAGGGTCAGCTGACCCGCGCGGCCTTCCTGACCGTCGAGAAGCCCAGCGAGTATGTGCCCGCCATGTACTTCAACGGCGTCCAGGGCGGCCTGTTCGACCGAGTCGTCAACCGCTGCGTGGCGGACAACACGCCGTGCATGTCGGACGTGATGATGCACGACCGGATGACCGGTGGCGGCGATCCGCACAAGATGAAGGTCGGCGAGGGCAATCCGCCCGTCAACAACACCGGCCCGATGCACGGGGAGCGGACCAAGGGCGCGCTGGAAAAGTCGCCCGAGGAAATCGAGGTCTCGCCGCACCAGAGCCTGGAGCCCACGCCGTCCAACGGCGCGCAGGATGCCGGTGAGATGAAGAACCGCCGTATGTCCTTCCTTTCCATCCCGCAGACCCCCGGCCCGCAGACCTTTGGTCATGCCGGTGCGGGTCGCGGCTGAGGCACGCCATCATGGAAAACATCATAAAGACCATCTTCGGACGGCTATCGATCGAATCGTTGCCGATCCACGAGCCGATCGTCGTCGGCACCTTCCTGGGTGTCGCGGTCGGCGGCATCGCGGTGCTGGCGCTGATCACCAAGTTCAAGCTGTGGGGCTATCTCTGGAAGGAGTGGTTCACCACGGTCGATCACAAGCGCATCGGCATCATGTACATGGTGCTGGGCATCGTCATGCTGCTGCGCGGCTTTGCCGACGCGCTGATGATGCGCGGGCAGCAGGCGATCGCGTTCGGCGATAACCAGGGCTTCCTGAACTCGCATCACTACGACCAGGTGTTCACCGCGCACGGCGTCATCATGATCTTCTTCGTGGCGATGCCGATCATCACCGGCCTGATGAACTATGTGGTGCCGCTCCAGATCGGTGCGCGCGACGTGTCCTTCCCTTATCTCAATAACTTGAGCTTCTGGATGACCGCAGGTGGCGTCGTGCTGGTCATGGCCTCGCTGTTCATCGGCGAGTTCGCGCGGACCGGATGGCTGGCCTTCCCCCCGCTGTCGGAGCTTGATTTCAGTCCCGATGTCGGCGTCGACTATTATATCTGGGCACTGCAGGTGGCCGGTGTCGGCACCACCCTGTCGGGCATCAACCTGATCGCGACCATCATCAAGATGCGCGCGCCGGGCATGACCATGATGAAGCTGCCGGTGTTCTGCTGGACCTCGCTGTGCGCGAACGTCCTGATCGTCGCCAGCTTCCCCGTGCTGACCGCAACGCTGGTTCTGCTGTCGCTCGACCGTTATGTCGGCACCAACTTCTTCACGAACAATCTCGGCGGCAACCCGATGATGTACGTGAACCTGATCTGGATTTGGGGTCACCCGGAGGTGTACATCCTGATCCTGCCGCTGTTCGGCGTGTTCTCGGAAGTCACCTCGACCTTCTCGGGCAAGCGCCTGTTCGGCTATACCTCGATGGTCTACGCCACGATCGTCATCACGATCCTGTCGTACCTGGTCTGGCTGCACCACTTCTTCACCATGGGCTCGGGTGCCAGCGTCAACTCGTTCTTCGGCATCACCACCATGGTGATCTCGATCCCGACGGGCGCGAAGATCTTCAACTGGCTGTTCACCATGTACAAGGGGCGCATCCGGTTCGAGCTGCCGATGATGTGGACCATCGCGTTCATGCTGACCTTCTCGATCGGTGGCATGACCGGCGTTCTGCTGGCCGTTCCGCCTGCCGACTTCGTGCTGCACAACTCGCTGTTCCTGATCGCGCACTTCCACAACGTGATCATCGGCGGCGTGCTGTTCGGTGCCTTTGCCGCGATCAACTACTGGTGGCCCAAGGCCTTCGGGTTCAAGCTCAACCAGTTCTGGGGCAAGGTGTCGTTCTGGCTGTGGGTCGTCGGCTTCTGGGTCGCCTTTACGCCGCTCTATATCATGGGTCTGATGGGCGTGACGCGTCGCCTCCATCACTTCGACGATCCGTCGCTGCAGATCTACTTCGTCGTTGCCCTGTTGGGTGCGCTGATGATCGCGGGTGGCATCGGGGCCTTCCTGGTTCAGATCGGTGTGTCGATTTGGAAGAAGGAAGAGCTGCGCGACGTGACGGGCGATCCCTGGAACGGCCGTACGCTGGAATGGGCGACCTCATCCCCGCCGCCGGATTACAACTTCGCGTTCACGCCGGTCATCCATGAGCTGGATGCCTGGTACGACATGAAGGACAAGAAGGCGCAGGCGCCGGTCGAGGGCTATCGTCCGATCCACATGCCGAAGAACACGGGCACCGGCGTGATCATCGCCGCCCTGTCGACGGCTGCCGGGTTCGGCATGATCTGGTACATGTGGTGGCTCGCCGCCTTCGGCCTGATCGGTGTCGTCGTCGTCGCCATCTGGCACACGTTCAACTATGACCGCGACTATTACATTCCCGTCGAGGAAGTCGTGGCTACGGAAAGCGAGCGGCGTCGTCTGCTCGGGCAGGGAGCCTGATCCATGTCGACCGACGTTCTGAGCGCCGATCCGGCCAAGAACCCGACCTATTACCTGGTCGAGGACGAGGATCATCATCACGAAGGCGGTGGCTCGACGGCCATCGGCTTCTGGATGTACCTGATGAGCGACTGCCTCATCTTCGCCATCCTGTTCGCCACCTATGGCGTGCTGGGGACAAGCTATGCAGGCGGGCCGACCCCGCGGGAGATTTTCGAGCTCCCGCTGGTCGCGCTCAACACCTCGATGCTGCTGCTGTCGTCGATCACCTACGGCTTCGCCATGATCGCGATGGAGAAGAACCAGAAGTCGAACACGCTGATCTGGCTGGGCATCACCGGCCTGTTCGGTCTCGCCTTCCTGTCGATCGAACTCTACGAATTCGCCAACCTCATCCATGAGGGCGCGGGTCCGCAGCGTTCGGCCTTCCTGTCGTCCTTCTTCACGCTGGTCGGTACGCACGGTCTGCACGTCACCTTCGGTTCGATCTGGCTGGTCACGCTGATGGTGCAGGTCGGTCGCTTCGGCCTGATCGAGGCGAACAAGCGCCGCTTGATGTGCCTGTCGATGTTCTGGCACTTCCTGGACGTCGTCTGGATCGGCGTCTTCACCTTTGTCTATCTGCTGGGAGTTCTCCGTTGAGCGCTCATAACCCTCATGGTCATGGCGACCACGCCGACCACGGCCATGATGCCCATGCGCATGGCGACACCCACGGTCATGGTTCGCTTAAGGGCTACATGATCGGCTTCGTGCTGTCGGTGATCCTGACGGCCATTCCGTTCTGGGCGGTCATGACCGGCGCGCTGGGCGATACCCAGACGACCGCATTGGTCATCATGGGTCTGGCCTTTGTCCAGATCGTCGTCCACATGATCTACTTCCTCCACATGAACACCAAGTCGGAGGGTGGCTGGACGATGATGGCGCTGGTCTTTACCGCCGTGCTCGTCGTGATTACGCTGAGCGGATCGATCTGGGTCATGTATCACATGAACACCAACATGATGCCCGACATGGCCGCCCAACTGGGCGGTGGCATGTAATGACGGATGCTGGCGTCGGCGGGGGGCGGCGCGGCCGCTCGCCGCTGACGCTGGCGATCCTGACCGCGATCGGGTTGGCCCTGGTCGCGGGGTTTGTATCACTCGGCGTCTGGCAGTTGCAGCGCCGGGTCTGGAAGCTGGACCTGATCGCGACCGTTGACGCGCGGCTCCATGCCGCGCCCGTCGCGGCACCACGCTCAGCCGACCAGTCCGACGTATACCGTCGGGTCACCGCGCAGGGGCGCTTTCGCAACGATCGCGAAACTTTCGTCCAGGCGGTGACCGAACGCGGCCCCGGTTACTGGGTGCTGACGCCACTGGTCGGGCCGAATTTCACCATCCTCATCAATCGCGGTTTCGTCCCGCCCGAGAAGCGGCAGGACCATAGCCGCCCCGAAGAACCGGTGCGCGTGACGGGCTTGGTCCGCGTGACCGAGCCGGGGGGCGGCTTCCTCCGCTCGAACGAGCCTGCCGCCGATCGCTGGTATTCGCGCGATGTCGCGGCCATCGCCAAGGCCAAGGGACTGGGACCGGTCGCTCCCTATTTCATCGATGCCGACGCCAGCCCCAATCCGGGTGGCTATCCGGTCGGCGGATTGACCGTGGTCGCCTTTCGCAACAGCCATCTCTCCTACGCGCTGACATGGTTCGCGCTCGCGCTGCTGACGGTGGTCGGCCTCGTCATCCTGTGGCGGCGGGGGCGCGAGTGACCTCGGGCGAGCCGCCCTTCCTGCCCTTCACGATGCGCCCGCGCGAGCCCGATCCGACGGCGGGCACGGCGAATATGCGCCAGCTCATCCACCTGCGCTGGATGGCGGTGGCGGGGCAGCTGGTGACGATCCTGTTCGTCAATCGCGTCATGGGTGTGCAGCTTCCCGTGCCCGCGATGATGGGCGTGCTGGTGATGGCGGTGGCGATCAACCTGCTCAGCCATGTCCGGTTGCGTTTCCACCGTATCACCAATACCGAACTGCTGTTCGCGCTGATGTTTGACGTCGGTACGCTGACGCTCCAGCTGTTCCTGGCAGGCGGAGCCACGAACCCGTTTATCTCACTCTATCTCATCCAGGTCGTGCTGGGGGCGGTGTTGCTGGAGACATGGTCGGCCTGGGCGCTGGCGGGGATCACCGGCGTATGCTTCGGTCTATTGTCGCTGCACCACCGACCGCTCAGCTTTCCGCCCTGGCTGTTCGGCGATATTGCCGGACTGCATACGTTGGGCAATTGGCTGGGCTTTGCGCTGGTGGCCGGGCTGCTGATCCTGTTCGTCACCCGCATCAGCCACAATTTGCGCCGCAGCGCCGCGCGCCTCGCCGACCTGCGGCAACAGGCGTCGGAGGAGGAGCATATCGTTCGGATGGGCCTGCTCGCGTCCGGCGCGGCCCATGAACTGGGCACGCCGCTGGCCAGCCTGTCGGTGATCCTGAGCGACTGGCGACGCGTGCCGAAGCTGCGCGACGATGCCGAGCTGATGGGTGAGATCGCCGAGATGCAGGCGGAGGTGCAGCGCTGCAAGGCGATCGTCACCCGCATCCTGCAATCGGCGGGCGAACCGCGCGGCGAGGCAGCGGAGCTGTCCGAGGTCGGGCGCTTCATCGATACCATCGTCGACGAATGGCGACAGAGCCATGCGCAGGTGACGCTCGACTATCACCGCACCGATGACGATGCCGCGATCGTCTCCGACCCGGCGATCAAGCAGGCGGTGTGGAACGTCCTCGACAATGCGGCCGAGGCGTCACCTGCATGGGTCGGCCTGAGCGTCACGCGCGAGGGTGGGGCGGTTGCCGTACGGGTCACCGATTGCGGCCCTGGCTTTACCTCCGCCACCCTGTCGCAGGTCGGCCGTCCCCAGCAGTCGACCAAGGGCGAGGGGCACGGCGTCGGCCTGTTCCTGGTGTCCAGCGTCGTGCGCAAGCTGGGTGGCCGGATCGAGGCGACGAACCGGCCGGAGGGTGGCGCGGTGGTGACGCTGACCCTACCTTTAAGCATGATCGGCGTTTCGGATCGGGAGTAGGATATGGACGACGAACGCACGTTGGTGATCGTCGAGGATGACGAGACCTTCGCCCGCACCCTGCAACGCTCTTTCGAGCGACGTGGCTACCGGGTGTGGGTCGCGGCCAGCCCCGATGCGCTGGTCGCCGTGCTGCGCGAGACCACGCCGCGTTACGCGGTGGTCGACCTTAAGCTGGGCCAGGCCTCGGGCCTTGCCTGTGTCCAGACGCTTCATGCGCATGATCCGGGCATGTTGATCGTCGTGCTGACCGGCTTTGCCAGTATCGCCACGGCGGTGGAGGCGATCAAGCTGGGCGCCTGCCACTATCTTGCCAAGCCGTCGAACACCGACGACATCGAGGCGGCCTTCCACAAGGCGGGCGGCGACGCGACGACCGCGATCACCGACCGGCCCAGTTCGATCAAGACGCTGGAATGGGAGCGGATCAACGAAACGCTAGCCGAGACGAACTTCAACATCTCGGAAACCGCGCGGCGGTTGGGGATGCACCGCCGGACGCTGGCGCGGAAACTGGAGAAGCGCCACGTCCCCTGACACGGCGCTTCTCCCAACAGATCAGCGGCGCTTTTCGGCCGCGATCCAGTCGGCGATCTTCTTCTCCAGCACCGGCATCGGCAGCGCGCCGGTGTCGAGTACTTCGGCGTGGAAGCGGCGGGGATCGAACTTCGCGCCCAGCTCCGCCTTGGCCTGCGCCTTCAGGCGGCTTATCGTCAGCTGGCCGATCTTGTAGGCCAGCGCCTGGCCCGGAATGGCGATATAGCGCTCGACCTCGGCGGTCGCGTCGGTTCGCGCCATGGGGGAGTTGGCGAGCATATATTCGATCGCCTGGTCGCGCGTCCAACCCTTGGCATGGATGCCCGTATCGACCACCAGCCGCATGGCGCGCAGCATCTCGTCGCTCAGGCCGCCCATCCGTTGATAGGGATCGGTCTCCATGCCCAGTTCAGGCCACAGCGTCTCGGCATAGAGCGCCCAACCCTCGGCATAGGCGGTGTTGCCGCCGAAGCGCATGAAGGCGGGCAGGGCGGCATTTTCCTGTGCCAGGCTGATCTGGAAATGATGGCCCGGCACCGCCTCGTGCAGGTACAGCGTCTCCATCTCCCACATGTAGCGGGATGGCAGGTCGTAGGTGTTGTAATAGAACACCCCCGGCCGCGTCCCGTCCGGCGTACCGCCCTGGTACGAGCCGCCTGCATCGGTCTTTTCCTTGAAAGCCGGAACCGGGCGGATTTCCAGCGCCGTCTTGGGGATCAGCGAGAATTGCTCACGGATACGTGCGTCGATCCGGCGTCCGATCGCCTCATACCCCTCGCGGAGCTGGGCGGCGCTCTTGGGCGCGAATTGCGGGTCGGTGCGCAGGAAGGTGAAGAACTCCGCCAAGCTGCCCTTGAAGCCGACCGCCTTCTTCTGAACCTCCATCGCCTTCAGGATACGCGCGACTTCGGACAGGCCGAGCTGGTGCACATCCTCCGCCTTGAGCGGCAGGGTCGTGTTCTGTTCGATCAGATAGCTATAAAGACGGTCGCCGCCTTTCATGCCCGAAAGACCGACGCTATCCCGCGCGGCGGGTAGATAGGTGTCGGCCAGGAAACTCCGCATCCGACGCTCGGCGGGCAGGATGACGTCGCGTATCTGCGTCGCATAGGCCGCCTTCAATCGTGCCTGTTCCGCCGCCGGAATGGTGGCGGGGAAGCGCTTCACCGGGCCATAGAAAGTCGAGTCCTCGACAGGCCCCGCCAGCAGATTGTCGAACTGCGCGATCATGTTGCGCACGACCAGCTTGGGCTGGACGACACCACTGGCCATGCCTTGGCGGAAGCGGACGATCGCTTCGTCGAGCAGGCGGGCATATTCGACGTTACGCTTCAGGTTGTTGTCGTAATCGGCCACCGTGTTGAACGGTGCCGCACCCTGGCCGGAGGCGAATTCGGGATAGAAGGTCTGGATGCCGTAGAAGTGGTCCATCGGCCGCACGATCGTCAGCGCGACAAGCGCCGGGTCGAGTCCCTTCAGCGTCGTCTGCGTCTGCTGCTGGAAGACGTCATAAGCGACCTGATTGGTCGGCGTCAGCGCAGCCCGGTTGATCTGGCCCAGGTCCTTCAGGTCCTTTTCGGCCGCCGCCCGTTCGGCATTGATATACGCATCGGAAAAGAAATCGCCGATCCGGTCGGCGCGGCGCATATCGCCACGGAACAGCCCATTGATCGGGTTGCGCGCCAGGCTGGCTTCATCGCTATCGTGGAATAGCCGCTTCAGCCGGGCATCCTCCTTGCCCTCACCGGGCTGGGCTGCGGCGATCGGAGTGGCCTGGGCATGAGCGAGGGCAGGCGTGGCCGACACGGCCAGAACGATGGCAAGGGAGAGAAGGCGCAAGCGGGTATCCCGACAGGAGAAGCAATCCGACCTTGGTAGAAAGCCCTTTCCCTGCCCGCAAGCCGTTCAACGAAAAGCGCCCTGTGATCGCACCAGGATCGCAGGGCGCTGATAAGCCGCCAAAAATGGCGATTTAGACGGTCGTCTTGTTCGTGGCGGCCTTGGCAGCGGCCGACCCGGCATTGCTGGCGGCCTTCACGACATTGTCGAACAGCGAACGCGCGCGATCCTTGGCATTGTCCTTGGTCAGGCCCGCTTCCTCCAGCTCACGCAGGCCGGTCTCGCGTGCGGCCTGCGTTGCCTGGCGAATCGTCTCCCCCAGCTTCTTGCCGAGCGGGGTCAGCACTTCCTTTTCACGCGCCGAACGCGGGATAAGCGCGCCAGCGATCACGCCGACCGCGAGGCCGCCGACCAGGATGCCGAGCGGGTTGGCTTCGATCGTGCGTGCGGTCTTGTGCGCCAGCTCGCCCGCCTTGTCCTTGGCGTCGTGCAGCGCCTGCGATGCGGTTTCGCGACCATGGTCCAGCTTTTCGCGGAGGCCGTCGGTCTGCTGATTCTGATGCGTCTCGGTGGTCATGGCCAACATCCTTCTGGGCTGTGCCGCCGGGTACTCGTCCCGGCGCGCCAAATCAGCGTTTGCGTTTGAACAGGCGGGCGATACGCCGACGGTTGAGCAGCAAGCCCAGAACCGCGACACCGCCTGCCACGGTGGCTGGGTTGTTCTTCGCGGTCTCCAGACCCGAACATGCGGCGGACATGCCCGCTTCCTTCGCCTGGGCGGCCAGTGCCTTCGGCTCCAGGCGAGCCTGAATGCGCGAGGCAGTCTGGTTCATCCGCTCGCGCGCTTCGGCTGCGCGCGCTTCGGCTTCGGCGACGGTCATGACTGGCCTCCCGACAGACGCGACTTCCCGACCATCGCCAGAACACCTGCGACGATCAGCACGACACCGACCACGATCAGCGTTGCCGCAAACGGCCCGGTCAACGGGGCGAGCGCGAAAATCAGGCCGACCAGCAGCGCGATCAAAGCCGAAAGGCCAAGTACCGCCGCCACGCCGAAAAAGATCGCCGCACTGCGATAACGCCCGATCTTGTCGGTCGCCCGCGCCTTGGCGAGATCGATCTCGGCGGTGATGAAGGAGCGTCCGTCATCGACCAGTTGTGACACCAGCGAGGTCAGGGTCTCCGGCTCCGGCGTGACCGCCCTCAGGGTCTCGGCGACCCGGGTCACGCGGCGCCGTCGGCCGACTGGCGGGTTTCGATGCCCGACTGCACGACACGGGCCAAGACGAAGCCCAGCGCGGCGGCAACGCCGATCGCGATCGCCGGGCTCTTGGTCACGAAGGCGCGCGCGTCGTCGAGCAGTTCCTCGACATCCTTATCCTTGATCGCGCCCGACAGCGACGTCACGGTATCGGCAGCCGATCGCGCATATTGGCCATATTGCTGGCCCAGCTTCTCATCGACCTGTACGGCGGCATCGTTCAGCATCTGCGCGACCTGATCGAGTGCGGAACCCGCCTTGGCCTTGCCGTCGCCCGCCAGCGCATGGATTTTGTCGACCGCCTGCTGCTGCACTTTGGTCGCGCCCTCCTTCACCTGCTGCTTGGCATCGGCAAGCCCTGCCTTTGCCTTAGACGCCTCGGCCTCGCTATCGAAAGCAACGCTGGGCGCGGCGACTTCATGGGCAACGGCGGTATTTCCGGCGAAGCTCGGCTCGCCAGTGTTGGCGGCGGGAAATGTGCTGTCGGTGTCAGCCATCGGAAAACCCTTTCCATTTGGCCCGGGTGAACGGGCGGTTTTGCCTCTTAACCCCGGCAACGGAACCACGGTTCCATGCTTTTCCCGCAATTGCCCTTCGCACAGTCACACGATAGAGCCGCGCCGAGACCTTCAAGGCTGATGTAGGAGCATCGTTACGTGACCGCAATCATCGACATCCACGCGCGTCAAATCCTGGACAGCCGGGGCAATCCCACCGTCGAGGTGGACGTGCTCCTCGAAGACGGCAGCTTTGGCCGTGCCGCCGTGCCATCGGGCGCGTCTACCGGCGCGCACGAGGCGGTCGAGAAACGCGACGGCGACAAGAGCCGCTGGATGGGCAAGGGCGTCGAGGCGGCGGTCGAGGCGGTCAATGACGAGATTACCGACGCGATCCTGGGCATGGATGCCGAGGACCAGGCCGATCTCGACCGCACGATGATCGAACTGGACGGCACCGAGAACAAGGGGCGCCTGGGCGCCAACGCGATCCTGGGCGTCAGCCTGGCAGCGGCCAAAGCCGCGGCCGAGGCGCGCGGCCTGCCGCTCTACAAGTATGTCGGGGGCGTCTCGGCGCATCTGCTGCCGGTGCCTATGATGAACATCATCAACGGCGGCGAACATGCCGACAATCCGATCGACTTCCAGGAATTCATGATCATGCCGGTCGGTGCGGCGAACATCATGGAAGCGGTCCGCTGCGGCTCGGAAATCTTCCACACGCTGAAGAAGGCGCTGCACGAAAAGGGTCTGGCGACCGGCGTGGGCGACGAGGGCGGCTTCGCTCCCAACATCGCGTCCACCAACGAAGCGCTCGACTTCATCATGGCCTCTGTCGAGAAGGCTGGGTACAAGCCGGGCGACGACGTGATGATCGCACTCGACTGCGCGGCGACCGAGTTCTTCAAGGACGGCAAGTACAATATCTCGGGCGAGGGCAAGATCCTGTCGAGCCATGAGATGGCCGAGTATCTGGCGAACCTGACCCGCCAGTATCCGATCCTGTCGATCGAGGACGGCATGGCCGAGGACGATTGGGAGGGCTGGAAGGCGCTGACCGATCTGATCGGCGACAAGGTGCAGCTGGTCGGCGACGATCTGTTCGTCACCAACCCGAAGCGCCTGAAGAAGGGCATCGAGGGCGGCTATGCCAACTCGCTGCTGGTGAAGGTCAACCAGATCGGCACGCTGACCGAGACGCTGGAGGCCGTGTCGCTGGCGCAGCGTTCGCGCTATACCGCCGTCATGTCGCACCGTTCGGGCGAAACCGAGGACGCGACCATCGCCGACCTGGCGGTCGCCACCAACTGCGGTCAGATCAAGACCGGCTCGCTGGCGCGGTCGGACCGGCTCGCCAAATACAACCAGCTGATCCGCATCGAGGAAGAGCTGGGCGACTCGGCACGTTATGCCGGTCGCGATATCCTGATCCGCGCTTGAAATCGAAGGGCGACGGTACGATTATGCGAAGCGTGACCAGAAAGACGTCGCCCTTTATCCGCACCATGCAGCGGGCCGCCTTGCCCGCTCTGGGGCTGACGATCGTTGCGTTCTTCGGTGCCTATGCGGTGCTGGGACGCAATGGCCTGCTCGCTTATGGCGAGTATCAGCGGCAGTTGGTGAAGCGCGAGCATGACTATGCCGCACTCGACAAGAAGCGGACGGTCCTGAAGAACCGCGTCGCGCTACTCGACCCCGATCATGCCAATCCCGACATGGTTGACGAGATGGTGCGCAAGGAACTGAACGTCGCTCACCCCGACGAGGTGATCGTTCCGCTGAAATGAGAAAGGGCGGCCCGGAAAGGCCGCCCTTTTCGTTTAACGTCCCAGGAAGGTCAGCAGATCGTCGGTCAGACGATCGCTATGCGTCACGTTCAGGCCATGCGGCGCGCCGTCATATTCGACGAGTTGCGCCTGGGCGATGCCCTCGGCCGCCGCCCGACCCGCCGCATCGATCGGCACGGTCTGGTCACCGGTGCCATGGATGATCAGCGTCGGCACACGGAATGCCGACAGATCGGGCCGGAAGTCGGTCTGGCTGAACGACTCGGCACAGGCGAGGGTCGGCTTGAGTCCCGCCTGCATCGCTACACTCGTCGCCCAGTCGAGCACCTCGTCGCTGACGGGGCTGGAGATGTAGCCGACGCCGAAGAACTGTTTGAAGAAGGTATGGCGCAGGAAGTGCGCGCGGTCGTCGCGCAGACCCTGGCCGATCTGGTCGAATACCGACTGTTCGGTGCCGTTCGGATTGTCCTCGGTCTTCAGCATATAGGGCACGACCGATGCGATCAGCCCGGCCGCGATGACGCCCTTGCCGTCATGGCGGCTCATATAACGTGCGACCTCGCCACCGCCCATCGAGAAGCCGATGACGGCGGCATCCTGTGCGCCCGTCGCCTCCAGCACATCGGCGAGATCGTCCGACAGCGTATCGTAATCATAACCCGACCAGGGCTGGCCCGAGCGACCGAATCCACGCCGGTCATAGGCAATCGCACGAAAGCCTGCCTCGGCCAGCGCCATCATCTGCGCATCCCACATATCGGCCGATAGCGGCCAGCCATGGAGGAGAACCACGGGGCGCCCTTCACCCCAGTCCTTGACGTAAATATCGGTGCCGTCGCGCGTCTTTACATATGGCATGGTCTGCTCCTGCACGGTGCTGCGGTAATGCGCGGGCTGAACGGGCAGGCTCGCCAAGCCGTTCCGTCCGTGGTGCGGCATCACATCGCCCTGAAGCGCATCAATTTCAGGGATTTCCGATAGGGCCGATCAAGGGCGCAATATTGCGTCGCCCATGGTTGCCAGTGCCGCGTGACAAGGTAACATCCCCTCCATTCGCGAATGGAACGGAGCAGAACGAAAATGCGGGGATGGCGTGGACTGCTGGCGGGGACGATGCTGGCCGGACAGCTTGTGGCGGGGGCTGCCATGGCGCAGACCGGCGCCATGACTGACAATGATCCCTATATCTGGCTGGAGGACAAGGACGGCGCCAAGTCGCTGGCCTGGGTCGAGGCCGAAAATGCCAAGACGCTGCCGCGGCTGCAGAATGATCCGCGCTATCAGACCTTCTATGGCGAAGCGCTGGCCATCGCGTCCGCCAAGGACCGTATTCCGATGCCCGGCCAGCTTTACGGTCGCATCGTCAATTTCTGGCGCGATGCCGATCATCCGCAGGGGCTTTGGCGCTATACGACCGAGGCGGACTATGCGTCGGCCAACCCGAAATGGACCACGCTGCTCGACCTCGATGCTCTGAGCAAGGCGGAGGGCAAGAAGTGGGTCTGGAAGGGCCTGACCTGCCTCAGCCCCGAGGATCGGCTGTGCCTGATCGCCCTGTCGGAGGGCGGCGAGGATGCGATCGAGTATCGCGAGTTCGACATGGAGACGGGGCAGTTCGTACCCAACGGCTTCCGCCTGTCGACCTCGAAGCAGGGCGCAAGCTGGCTCGACAAGGACACGCTGCTGGTCAGCCGTGACTGGGGGCAGGGGACGCTGACCAAGTCGAGCTATCCCTTTGTCGTGAAGATGGTGAAGCGTGGCCAGCCACTGGAACAGGCGACCGAAATCTATCGCGGCGCACCGACCGACGAGCTGGGCACCTATGCGGCTGTGCTGACCGACGCCCAGGGTCACCGTGCCGTGGTGATCGAGCGTCGCAAGACCTTTTTCGGTGGCGACAAGCTGTTCTGGACGCCAACCGGCGGGGCCAAGCCGATCGCCATGCCCGCGCGCGCCTTCCCCTCGGGGCTGGTCGATGGCCGGGTGATCTTCCAGACCAGCGACGCCTGGGGCGAGCATCCGGCCGGTTCGGTCGTGTGGGCGCCGCTGTCCGAGCTGGAGGCCGGGACGATCACCCCGCGCACCTTGTTCACGCCCACCGATCGCCAGGCCGTCGAGGGCGTGTCGACGACCAAGGATCGGGTTGTCGTGACCTATATCGACAATGTTCGCGGCCGGGCGAGCGTCTTCGCGCCGACGTTGACCGGCTGGTCGGCCTCGGCGGTGCAGGTGCCTGACAACATGGCGGTGGACGTGGTCAGCACGAGTGACCGGTCGGACATCGTCTATCTCTCGACCGCTGGCTTCACCACGCCGACCGTCCTCTCCCGCTTCGATGCCAGCCGCCCGGCTGCGCCGCAGGTGTTGAAGACGCTGCCTGCGCGCTTCGATGCGGCGGGGACGACGGTTCATCAATATGAGGCGACCTCGACCGACGGGACGAAAATTCCCTATTTCGTCGTGCTGCCCAAGGGTGCGAAGCTCGACGGGACGGTACCGACGCTGATGACGGCCTATGGCGGGTTCGAGGTTGCGCGGCTGCCCAGCTATCTGGGCTCGACCGGCAAGATCTGGACCGAGCGGGGCGGGGCCTATGTCCTGGCCAATATCCGGGGCGGCGGCGAGTTCGGGCCGAAATGGCATGACGCGGGCCGCAAGACCAAGCGGCAGGTCATCTATGACGACTTTGCGAGCGTGGCGAAGGACCTGTTCGCGCGGAAGATCACCAATCCGCAGAAACTGGGCATCTATGGCGGCTCGAACGGCGGCCTGCTGATGGGCGTCGAACTGACCCAGCATCCCGATCTATGGAAGGCTGTGACCATCCAGGTGCCGCTGCTCGACATGGTTCGTTATCAGAAGATCGCGGCGGGCGATTCGTGGAAGGACGAATATGGCTCGATCGACGTGCCTGAAGAGGCCGCGTTCCTGCGCAAGATTTCGCCCTATGCCAATATCCGCAAGGGCGTGGCCTATCCCGAGCCCTATATCTGGACGACGACCAAGGACGATCGCGTCGGCCCGCAACATGCGCGCAAGTTCGCGGCGCGGCTGGCCGAATATGGCATCCCCTATCTCTTCTACGAAGATACGGCGGGCGGGCATTCGGGCGATGCCGACATCGCGCAGGGTGCACGCTTGAGCGCGCAGCAGATGGTCTATTTCGCGCAGAAATTGATGGATAGCCCCAAACGCTGATGAGCGCAGGCCGGGCGGTGGCGTCGCCCGGCCTTTTCGCCTATGACGTATGCGGCAATATTCCGCTTGCTGCATTGCGGCAGGATGGGCAAATGCGGGGCATGACCGATATGTCGACGACCGAGCGCCGTCCGGCTGAGCCGGCGGCAGGCGCTCCCGCCATCATCTTTGAAGCGATCGTCAAGATGCAGGCGGTATCCGCCATGTACAATCGCGGCGAGGTGGTGCTGGCGCCCCATGTGATCTTCACGCGCCATGACGAACTATACGTCGACGCGACCACCATCGAGCGCGACGGCAAGCCTCCGCGCGAGGAAAAGATGGGGACGTTCAAGCTGGCCGGGCTGGGCTCGCTCCGCCTGACGCCGCGTCGCTTTGCCGCCAGTGCGCTGTTCGAGCGCGATGCCGAGAAATATCAGAACGCCGCGCTGATGATGATCGAGCCGGCCTGAACCCATTCGTAGAACGCCGCCCGCACCGGGATGCGGGCGGCGTCTTTATCGTCAGCGACAGCGGACCTGGTTCTGGTCAATCGACCGCCCCGCCAGTGCGCCACCGGCTGCGCCGAGCAGCGTCGCGATCGTGCTGCTGCGCCCGCCGACCAGATTGCCCAGGATACCACCGGCCGCGCCGCCGATGATCAGGCCGGTTGTGCCGTCCGAGCGGCGGCAATAATAGCGGCCATCGGTCCCAGCATAGACCCGGTCCTGTGCCTGGAGCACGCGCTCGCGATATTGCGGGCCTTCGCGATAATCGCCGACCGGATCGTAATAGGGCTCGGCATTGCGATCATAGCCATCGGCGGGCACCGGCGGCGCAACGCGGTAGCCGCCCGGACCGGGGCCCGGAGGGGGCGGGGGCGGCGCATAGCCGTCATTGCCATAGTCGCGGCCCATGCGCGACATGTAGAGGTTCACCTCCTGGTGATAGAGCTGATATTCCCGGTCGAACCGCGCCTGCGCCGCGCGGAAGCGTGCATCGTCGGCCGCGCTCTGCGCGCTTGCGGGTATCGCCGTCATGGTGACGGCGGCGGTCATCATTGCGATGGTCAGATGACGAAAGCCCATCGGTCCTGTCCCTCCAAAGCCCGGACAATCGGGTTGAGGAGACCGATACGGATGCGAACTGATATGGTTCCTGAACGGGCGATCCAGTCCTTCCCCTCACGAGGTGGGGAAGGACCATCTTCCGCCTCACCCCTTGGTGATGAAGCTGTCCATCACCCGTTTGCGCCCGGCCTGCTCGAAATCGATCTCCAGCTTGTTGCCCTCGATCGCCGCGATGTCGCCATAACCGAACTTCTGGTGGAACACCCGTTCGCCGACGCTCAGATCGCCGCGCCCCTTCTGCCCCAGGCCGACCGAGGGCGAGCGCGACTCGACGATGCGGGCGGGACGCGCGGGCTGAGCGGCCTGGCCGGTCGCGGCACGCTGCCAGCCGGGGCCGCGCCCCGTACCGCGCGCGACGTTGGCGAAGGGGTCGGCATGTTCGGACCAGTTGGCGCGCCACAGGCTTTCGCCGCCGGTCATGCTGGTCTCGCTCTCGATATGCTCCGGCGGCAGTTCGCCGACGAAGCGGCTGGGCAGGCTGGAGGTCCACTGGCCGTAGATGCGGCGATTGGCGGCATGGAGGATGATCGCCTTGCGCCGCGCCCGCGTGATCGCGACATAGGCGAGGCGACGCTCTTCCTCCAGACTGCGTGTGCCGCCCTCATCGATGGCGCGCTGTGACGGGAACAGCCCTTCTTCCCATCCCGCCAGAAACACGGTGTCGAATTCCAGCCCCTTGGCGGCGTGGATCGTCATGATCGTCACCTCCGGCTCGCGCTGGTCGCCGTCGCGGTCCATGACCAGCGCCACATGCTCCAGAAACGCGCCGAGCGACTCGTAATCCTCCATCGCGCGGACGAGTTCGGACAGGTTCTCCAACCGCCCCGCCGCCTCGGCCGACTTTTCGTTCTGGTACATGGCGGTGTAACCGCTCTCATCGAGCATCTGCCGTGCGAGTTCGGCGTGCGGCAGGTCGCGCGCCATGTCGCGCCAGCGGGCGATGTCGCCGATCAGGTTGCCCAGGCTGCGCCGCGCCTGCGGGGTCAGTTCGTCGGTGTCGAGGATACGCGCCGACGCGATGGTCAGCGGCAGGTCCTCGGCACGGGCGAGTTGATGGATTTTGGCCAGCGCCTTGTCGCCCAGGCCGCGCTTGGGCACGTTGACGATCCGCTCGAACGCCAGATCGTCGGACGGCTGGTTGACCACCCGCAAATAGGCCAGCGCATCGCGGATTTCGGCCCGTTCGTAGAAACGAAACCCGCCGACGATCCGGTACGGCATTCCGATGGCGATGAACCGGTCCTCGAATTCGCGGGTCTGGTGCGACGCGCGAACGAGGATGGCGATGTCGCCATAGGACGTGCCGGAGCGCCGCGCCGACTCGATCTCTTCGCCGACGCGGCGCGCTTCCTCCGGTCCATCCCACACGCCGAGCACCCGGACCTTCTCGCCGACGTCGAGTTCGGTCCAAAGCGTCTTGCCCAGCCGCCCGCCATTATTGGCGATGACGCCGGACGCCGCACCCAGGATATGCGGGGTCGACCGATAATTCTGTTCCAGCCGGATGACCTTGGCGCCGGGAAAGTCCCGCTCGAACCGCAGGATATTCTCGACCTGCGCACCGCGCCACGAATAGATGGACTGGTCGTCGTCGCCGACGCACGCGATATTCTTGCGGGCCTGGGCGAGCAGCCGCAGCCAGAGATACTGGACGCTGTTGGTGTCCTGATACTCGTCCACCATGATATAGCGGAAACGCTGCTGATAATGCTCCAGCACGTCGCGGTGCGTCTTCAGGATGGTGAGCATGTGGAGCAGCAGGTCGCCAAAGTCGCAGGCGTTCACGCTGCGCAGCCGTTCCTGATATTGGCGATAGAGTTCCGCCCCCTGGCCATTGGCATAACGCTCGGCCTCGCCCGCATCGATATCGGCCGGGACCAGCCCCTTGTTCTTCCACTCGTCGATCAGGCCGCCGAGCGCGCGGGCGGGAAAGCGCTTCTCGTCGATGTCCGCCGCGACGATCAACTGCTTGAGCAGGCGCAGCTGGTCATCGGTATCGAGGATCGTGAAATTGGATTGCAGCCCGACCAGCTCGGCATGGCGGCGCAGCATCTTCGCGCCGATCGCATGAAAGGTGCCCAGCCACGGCATCCCCTCCACCGCATCGCCGACCAGGCGACCGACGCGCTCGCGCATCTCCTTGGCGGCCTTGTTGGTGAAGGTGACCGACAGGATTTCGGACGGCCATGCCTTTCGCGTGTACAGCAGATGCGCCAGCCGCGCGGTCAGCGCCGCCGTCTTGCCCGTTCCTGCTCCCGCCAGCACCAGTACCGGGCCGTCGGTCGTCAGCACCGCCTCACGCTGCGCCGGATTGAGGCTCCGCAGATAGGGATAGTCGGTCGACAGCGCGGCGGGATCGGAGGGGGAGACGGTCATCGCGAACAGTTAGGGAACGTTTGCAACCGGGGCAACCACCAGCGTCATCGAAGACCACTTGTTTCATCGCGAGACTCGTCATGATGACGACTTGTTCACGACGCGAAAGCGACATGCGTCGCCCCTAATGGCGCGGCGTGCCGACGAGCATCGGGGTGCCGCAGCGGTTCCCACGACGCCGCGACGGGCACGTCCCGATGCAGGAGCAACACCCGATGAAAATCTTCACGGCGGCCGCCTTTGCGGCCTCTCTTTTCGCGTCTGTCGCTGTTCATGCCGAGGAGCGCGAAACCGTCTCCATGACCGTTCGTCACGGTGATCTTGACCTCCGTCGCGCCGATCACCGCGCCCAGCTCGACGCGCGTATCCGTCGGGCGGCGATGATCGCCTGCGGGACGGTGACGGCCGACCTGCGCCAGAATGACGACATCGCCCGCTGTCGTCGCGAGATGACGGCCGATGCGGCGGTGAAGGTTGCGGCGCTGTCGCCGTCGCATGTCCAGCTCGCAAGCAATCACTAAGATCGGTCTTTACGCACGACTGGGCGACCCGCCAGGGCACCCGGTCGTGTTCGGCCGCCGGTCCGTGCTGGACCGATCGTCATCAAAATGTCACTCGAAGGGCGCAACGGATCATCACCATGACAGCTCAAGCGCTCGCCGGTGGCCAATCCGAATCCCGCACTCGCGGACCGCGTCTCGACGCCGGACTTCATCCGATGGGGCGATGGCTCTTTGCCGCGCTGCTGGTCGGCGGCCTGCTTTATGCGGGCTATAGCGTCGCGATCGACACCGCGCGTGTCGGCGAACCGATGGCGATGGGTGTCTTCGCCTTTCTGGGCCTCGCCCTGCTGATCGCGCTCGGCTTCGAGTTCGTGAACGGATTTCACGACACCGCCAATGCGGTCGCGACGGTCATCTACACCCATTCGATGCCCGCGCCGCTGGCGGTCGTCTGGTCGGGTTTCTTCAATTTCCTCGGCGTCGTGACCTCGACAGGGGCGGTCGCCTATTCGATCATCACACTGTTGCCGATCGACCTGATGCTGCATGTCGGCTCGGCAGGCGGGTTTGCGATGATCTTCGCGCTGCTGCTGGCTGCCGTGTTGTGGAACCTCGCCACCTGGGCGGTGGGCCTGCCCAATTCGTCGAGCCATGCGCTGATCGGCTCGATCCTTGGCGTCGGACTTGCCAACCAGCTGCTATCGAACATCCCCGGCACCTCGGGGGTCGATATGGCGCAGGTGCAAAAGGTCCTGTCGGCGCTGTTCTTCAGCCCGCTGATCGGTTTTGTCGGCGCGCTGATGCTTCTCCTCCTGATGAAGCGATTTCTGCGCGACAAGCAGCTCTATCGCGAGCCCGAGGGCGATACGCCGCCGCCGCGTGGCATCCGCGCTTTGCTGATCTTCACCTGCACGGCGGTCAGCTTCGCGCATGGTGGCAATGACGGGCAGAAGGGCATGGGCCTGATCATGTTGATCCTGATCGGCTGCGCACCGACCGCCTATGCGCTCAACCGCACGCTGCCCCAGAGCGCGATGCCTGCCTTCGTGCGCAGCGCCCAGATCGCCGCCTCGGCCTATGCCGCGCATGGAACGCCGGGCGCGCTGTCGGTCGATCGTGCCCGCGAGGCGGTGGTCGACGGCGTCCGCACCAAGGCCATTGACAAGCCGGAGGTCTATGCCGGCCTGTCGGTCCTGTCGCGCGATATCGGCGACCGGATCGAGGATTACGGCACCTTCAGCCGCGTGCCAGCTGCCATCGTGCCGAACCTGCGCAACGACATGTATCTCGTCCTCGACACCACCCGCATGGTGACCAAGAGCGAAGGCGCCAAGCAGCGCTTCACCGCCGCCGAGATCGATTCGCTCAACGGCTATTCCGCCTCGCTGGAGCGCGGCACCCGCTATATCCCGCTCTGGGTGAAGGTCACCGTGGCGCTGGCGCTGGGGCTGGGGACGATGGTCGGCTGGCGGCGGATCGTGGTGACGGTCGGTGAACGGATCGGCAAGACGCACCTGACCTATGGCATGGGTGCCGCAGCCGAACTGGTGACCGCCGCGACGATCTTCGGGGCCGAATATATCGGTCGTCCGGTATCGACGACCCATATCCTCACCTCCGGCGTCGCGGGCGCGTCGGTGGCCAATGGCGCGGGGCTGCAGTTTCGGACGATCCGCAACATGCTGCTCGCCTGGGTCCTGACGCTGCCCGCCGCGATGCTGCTGTCGGGCACGCTGTACTGGCTGCTGCTGCAATTCGCGGGAGCGGTCGCGGGCTGAGTCGGATAAATCGGGCGGCGGGGTCTTTACGCGGCCCGTCGGCTTCTGCACGAGCAGGGCATGACCCCAGCATCGCCCGTGTCGCATCGTCATATCCTGCTCGCCAGCCTGACCGGCACGGCGGTCGAGTTCTACGATTTCTATATCTATGCGACCGCGGCGGCGCTGGTGTTCGGCCCGCTCTTCTTCCCGGCGTCCTCGGCCACGGCGCAGTTGCTGCTTTCCTATGCTAGCTTCGGGCTGGCCTTTGTCGCACGGCCGGTCGGTGCCATCGCGTTCGGGCATTTCGGCGACCGGGTAGGGCGTAAGTCCACCCTGGTCGTCAGCCTGATGCTGATGGGCGGCTCGACCGTCGCCATCGCCTTCCTGCCCACCTATGCCCAGGCCGGATGGATCGCACCGCTGCTGCTGTGCCTGGCGCGGTTGGGGCAAGGGCTGGGGCTGGGCGGCGAATGGGGCGGCGCGGCATTGCTCGCCGTCGAGAATGCACCGCCCGGCAAGCGCAATACCTGGGGCATGTTCCCACCGCTGGGCGCGCCGGTCGGCTTCCTCCTGGCCAATGGCTTCTTCCTGATCCTGGGCCTGATCCTGACCGACGACCAGTTTCGCGCCTGGGGCTGGCGTCTGCCCTTCCTGGCCAGCGCGGTGCTGGTGATGCTGGGCCTGTGGGTGCGGTTGCGCCTGACCGAGACGCCCGATTTTGCCGAGGCCAAGCAAAGCGACGCACTACCCCGGGTTCCGATCGCCACGTTGCTCAGCGGCCATGGCCGTGCGCTGCTGGCGGGGACGGGCGGGGTCATCGCCTGTTTCGCCATCTTCTACCTCGCGACCGCCTTTGCGCTGGGTTACGGCACTACTGTCCTCGGCTATCCGCGCGAGGCGTTCCTAGGGGTTCAGCTGGTCGCGATCCTGTTCCTCGCGCTGGGCGTGATCGTCTCGAGCATCATGGCCGATCGGCGCGGTGCTCCTGCGATGCTGAAGATTGGGTTTGCTGGCTGTGTGCTCATCGGGATCGTCATGGGGCCGATGCTGGGATCGGGATCGCTGGCCGTGGTCTTCGTCTGGCTGGCGATGGCGCTGTTCGTGATGGGGTTCGCCTATGGTCCGCTCGGCGGCTGGCTGCCCGCGCTGTTTCCGGCGGGGGTGCGCTATACCGGCGTGTCGATGACCTTCAATCTGGGCGGCATCATCGGCGGGGCGCTGGCGCCCATCGCCGCCCAGGCGCTGACCGAGCGGGGCGGGCTGAACTTTGTCGGCGGCTATCTGGTCGCCGCCGGTCTGCTCAGCCTCGCCGGAACGGCCCTGGTGCGGGGCCCCGCGCTCGTTCAGCCCTGACGCAACAGGGTCAGCCGCGCCTTGCCGTGAACGCGCGAGGCGTCGACGGTGAAGCCTGGCATGGTGATCTCCTCCTGCTTGGCGGTTTCGATGCTGATCCAGGTGCCCGCGCCGACCCAGCCGAGCCGCGCCAGCTTGTCGAGCGCGACGCTGCCCGCGCCTGTGCCATAAGGCGGGTCCATCAGGATCAGGTCGAGCGGCGCGCGCGCCGGCCCCAACGCCATGACCGAGGTCGCGCGCACATCGCCCTGCGCCTCCAGCTTGGCGAGGTTCGCGCGAAGGGCGTCGAGCGCGGCCTTGTCCTGCTCGACGAACAGGCAGGACGCCGCCCCCCGCGACAAAGCCTCGATCCCCAGCGCGCCGGAGCCCGCGAAGAAATCGCCGACCGCCAGCCCCTCGAAATCGCCCAGCCGCGCGGTCAGCATCGAGAAAAGCGCCTCCCGCGTCCGATCGGCGGTGGGACGGGTCACGTCACCCTTGGGCGCGACCAGCGGGCGGCCCCGCCATTGTCCGGCAATGACGCGCATCAGCGGTTACCTCCCGGCCGACCAGGCCGTGAGCCGCCGCCGCCGGGCCTACCGCCGCGCGTACCCGGCTTGGCCGGACCACCGGAGCGACCGGACGGACCTTGCCCGCCGCGCGATGGCCGCGCGGGACGATCGCCGCGATCTTCGCTGCGAAACGGGCGGTCGCCGGACTTGGCGAAGGGCTTTGCCTCTGACCGCGAGCGACCGGGGCGGGCCGCGTCGCCATAGGCCGAACTCCGTCCCGCATCGTCGCGGCGGGGACGGTCAGTGGCCCCACTACGTGGCGGCCGCGCCGCACGATCGCTGCGATCCTCGCTGCGAAACGGGCGGTCGCCCGATTTGGCGAAGGGCTTGGCGTCCGACCGAGGACGAGCGGGGCGGGCAGAACGGTCACTGCGATCATCGCCGCGAACCGGCCGCTTGCCGGACTTGGCGAACGGCTTCGCCTCCGACCGCGAGCGACCGGGGCGGGTCGCATCGCCATAGGCCGAGCTGCGCCCGGCATCCTCGCGGCGGGGACGGTCGGTGGCGCCGCCACGGGGTGACCGTGCGGGACGCTCGGCGCGATCGTCGCTGCGGAAGGACCGCTCACGCGTCGGGTGCGACCGATCACCCGTCTGGGCCTTCCCCTCGGGGCGGGCACGCTGCGTGCGAGGTCCGTCCTGTGCCACGCCGCGATCCTGCCGCTTCGGCGCACCGCCATCGAGGGGGGCACTCCGGATCGGACGATCGCTGGGCGTCCGCGCCGGGGGCGCTCGGAAGCCGGGCTTCACCTTCGGGGGCTTGATCGCGTCAGCCGGAATCCCGCCTTCCAGCGTGCGACGGAACTCGACGATGTCATATCCCTTGACCTCGCCGATCTCGCCGACCGGCAGATCGTCGAGCAGGAAGGGGCCATAGCGAAGCCGGATCAACCGGCTGACCTGCAGCCCCAAATGTTCCAGCACGCGGCGAACCTCGCGGTTCTTGCCTTCGCGCAGGGTCATCTCGATCCAGACATTGGCACCCGTCCGCCGCTCCAGATTGGCGTCGATCTGGCCATAGCGGATGCCATCGATCTCGATGCCGTGGATCAGCTCTTCCAGCTGCGCCTGGGTGATGTCGCCGTACGCGCGGGCGCGATAGGTGCGCTCGACGCCCGTGGCGGGCAACTCCAGCTGGCGCTTGAAGCCGCCATCGGTGGTCAGCAGCAACAGTCCCTCGGTATTGAGGTCGAGCCGCCCAACGGGCATCAGGCGCGGCAGCCCCTCGGGCAGGCGATCATAGATGGTCGGGCGCCCGGCGGGATCGTGCTCGGTGACGAGCAGACCGGTCGGCTTGTGATAGAGGAACAGCCGGGTCGGCTCGGGCGCGGCGACGGGCTGGCCGTCGACGGTGATGCCGTCGAGCGTGGAAAGCAGCGTCGCGGGCGTGTCGATCGTCGTGCCGTTCAGGGCGATCCGCCCGTCGGCGATCATCCGCTCGATCTCGCGACGCGACGCGACTCCGGCCCGGGCCAGCAGCTTGGCGATACGTTGATCTGATGTCATGATCGACGCTGATACAGACGCAATGCGCCAAAGGAAATTAATTGCGTCGTTTCGCCGCAACGGCGCGTTACGGCAATCAGAACGGGGCAGGAAAGACGGGCCGGTACAGGGATGAGACTCTTCGGGCGAAAGAAGCGACAGCTCGTCAAGCTGCTGGTCGTCGAAGACGAGCCGCTCGTCGCGTTCGATAACGAACACGCCCTGACCGACGCTGATTACGAAATCGTCGCGACGGTCGACCGGGCAAGCAAGGCGGTGGCCGTGATCGAAAGCGGCGTGGCGATCGACCTGGTGCTGGCCGATGTCCGTCTGGCCGACGGTAGTGGCATCGACGTCGCCCAGGCCGCGCATGGCCGCGACATCCCAGTCCTGTTCATTACCGGCACGCCGCCCGACGGGGCCGAGCATCTGGCCGAGGGCATATTGATGAAGCCCTATGGTTCGCGCGAACTGCTCGCCGCGATCGAGGTGATCGAAGAGCGGCGCGGCGGCCGGACACCTGCGCGCTTGCCCTCCGGCTTTCGGCTGTTTGCCCGCGCCTGAGGGCACGAACCCGACACCGCGCCCGTTGCCCGCATGGTCCAAGCCCGATAGGGTCCGGCCTTTGGTTCGATGCGGACGGATTTCCTTATGACGAGTGGGCGTTGGGTGGATGGCGTGCGGCCCTATGTCGAGCGGGCCCCGCTGGCCGCGCTGGCGCTGGGTATATCCTCCGCCTTTCCGCTGACGATGATCAACTCGACCCTGGCGAGCCGCCTGGCCGAAGCGGGCATCGAGAAGAAGAGCGTGACCGCCTTCGCGCTCGTCATCCTGGCTTATAATCTCAAATGGCTCTGGGCTTGGATCGTGGAGGGGGTGAAGATCCCGCTGCTCCATCGCCTGGGCCAGCGCGTGTCATGGCTATTCGTCGTGGCCGTGCTGGTCTGCGTGGCGGCGGTGGGACTGGGGCTGTCCGATCCCAAGGTATCGCTGGCGCAGACTGCTTTGGCCGCAATCGCGCTCGGCATCGCGGGGGCAACCTTCGATATCGTGATCGACGCCTATCGCATCGAACTGCTTGAGCCACGCCAGCTGGGCGTGGGCGCAGGTATGAGCCAATATGGCTGGCGTATCGGATCGGCGCTGGTCGCGTCGCTGTCACTCGTCATCGCGACCCGTGCGGGTTGGAGCGTCGCCTATATGGTCAGCTGCGCCTTCGCGCTTCCCGCCGTTCTGACCGCGATCGTCATGGGCGAACCCGAACGGCATCACGAGATCACCGCCAAGCGCCCGGGCGAAGGCGTCGTTCGCGCAGTTGTCGGCCCATTCGCCGAATTCTTCCGGCGGCAGGGCGCAGGCATTATCTTGGCCTTTATCCTGGTGCACAAGATCGGCGACACGCTCGCCAACCTGACCTTCCGGCTGCTGTTCAACGACTTGGGGTTCAGCAAGGACGAGATCGCTTTCTACGATGTCGGCGTCGGTTTCTGGGCGCTGCTGGTCGGCGTGTTCGTCGGCGGCGTAATCTATGCCCGGTTGGGAATGAAGCGTTCGGTCATCATCAGCCTGGTTCTGATGGCGGTGTCCAACCTGTCCTTTGCCGGACTGGCGGCGCTCGGTCATTCCAATCTGGGTATGGCAGGGGCGATCGGGTTCGAGAATTTTTCGAGCGGTATCGGCGGTGTCACCGTCGTCGCCTATTTCTCGGCGCTGACCGACCTGCGTTTCACCGCCGCCCAATATGCGCTGATTTCGGCGGCGGCCAGTATCGTCGGCCGTATCCTCAGCGGCACGACGGCGGGCGCACTGGTCGAGCGCTTTGGCTATGTCGACTTCTATGTGCTGACGACCATCGTGGCCTTGCCGGGCGTCGTCCTGTTCTGGTGGATGGCCCGATCCGGCCTGGTCGACCGCTCGATCGGCAGTGCGGGCGTCGAGGGGGAGGGAGACGCCCGGCAGGAGGCGACCGTCAGTAACTGATCGGTCGCCCCTCATCGGCAAAGGCGGCGCTGACTGCCGCCGCGCTGGCGAGTACACCATCGATGCGCCGCACGCCGAGCAGGTCCGCCATCAGGAAACGGGCCTTTTCGGGGGCAACCTCCATCTGCGCCAGGATGGTCATCAACGCCGCCTCCGCCGCCGTCATCCGACCGCAGCAACACGGGGCGATGGCGATCTGGCCCGTCGCGTGAGCGGCCAGGTCCGCCATCAGCGCGCGCATAAGCACCAGCGGCCGCCGGAAATCCTGTCCGAACACGGTGAACAACGTATGCGCCGCCCGCGCATCGGCCAGACCATGCGCACCCATCCGGCGAACGGCGAACAGCGCAATCCGGGCGTGGGGGCAGGCCGGCAGCATATGCGGAAGGGCTGCGGCAAGGGTCTGGGTTTCGGCCATCGGCTTGGGACTCCATGATTATGAGCCCCATGCTAATTCCCCGCTATTGATAGTCAATCGCAAATAAACAGATTGGCGATCACGCTTGACCGTATCAATCCGGCGCTTCGCCGTTCTGCTCCAGAACCTGCCCGGCCAGATACAGCGACCCGGCGATCAGCAGCTGGGCGGGACGACCGAAGCGCTCGGCAATGACGCTCAACGCCGCCGCCGGATCATCGGCCGATAGGGCGTCCATGCCCAAGTCTCGCGCCTGCTGCGCCAGCGCGTCGGGCGCATGGCAGGCATGATGGGGAACCGGCACCGTCACCACCAGATCGACCATCGCGCCCAGCCGCTGGAGCACGGGCCCGGCCTCCTTGTTGGCCAGCATGCCCAGCACCAAAGCACTCGGTCCCTGCGACCGCCAGCGGGCCATGGCCCGCGCGACCGGCGTGGCCGCCGAGGGGTTATGCGCGCCGTCCAGCCAGCACCGACTGCCGTCCGGTAACCGGGCGGTGAGCGGCCCGTGACGCAGCGGCTGCATGCGGGCAGGCCAGCTTGCACGCGTGGCGGCGGCTTGCAGGGCCTGGTCGGGAACCGACACGGCCGATTGATGGCGGATCATGGCGACCGCCAGCGCCAGGTTGCGCGACTGATGCGAACCCGACAAGGCCGGGCGGGGCAGGGTAAGCCTGCCCTGGCGATCCTCGTAACGGATGCCGGTCTTCGTCCTATCGCTCGACCAGTCGCGGCCTCGCGCGAAGACGGGCGCACCCGCTGTCGCAGCGACGGCCTCGATCGCATCGCGCAACGGTGTGGCATAGTCCATCGTGACCAGCGGGATGCCGGACTTGGCAATACCCGCCTTTTCGCGGGCGATGCCGGTCAGGCTGCGGCCGAGAAACGCCTCATGGTCGATGCCAAGCGCAGCGATGCCGCACACGGCCGGGGGCGGCAGGATATTGGTCGCGTCCAGGCGACCGCCCAGCCCGACCTCGATGATCGTCGCGGCCGCCGGAGTGCGGGCGAAGCACAGGAAGGCGGCGGCGGTCGTCACCTCGAAGAAGCTCGCTCCGATACCCTCGGCTTGGGCCAGCACCTCTTCCAGCACCCCTGCCAGCGCCTCATCGTCGATCAGCCGCCCGGCGATGCGGATACGCTCGTTGAAGCGAACCAGGTGCGGGCTGGAATAGACATGCACGCTCTGCCCCGACGCCTCGATCGCGGCGCGCAGAAAGGCGCAGGTCGACCCCTTGCCGTTGGTGCCCGCGACATGGAACACCGGCGGCAGATGAAGCTGGGGGTTGCCCAACCGGGCCAGCAGCGTCGTGATCCGCTCCAGCCCCAGCACGTCCGCACCGGGCGACAAGGCCCAAAGCCGGTCGAGTTGCGCCTGGACGGCCGGGTGATCGGAACGGGCATGATCGGGCATCGGTCGATCCCTATGGGCAGACAGACAAGAGGCGGACCTCGCGGCCCGCCTCATAATTCCAACTCTTGTGAAAAGCGACGGATCAGGCCGCCTGACGCGATCCCGTCAGATAACCGATGATGGTTGCCAGACGCTCGCGCAGGTCACGCCGATGGACGACCATGTCGAGCATGCCGTGGTCCAGATAATATTCCGAGGTCTGGAAATCGTCGGGCAGCTTCTCGCGGATCGTGTTCTCGATAACGCGGCGGCCGGTAAAGGCCAGCGTCGCCTTGGGCTCGGCGATCTGCACGTCACCCAGCATCGCGTAGGCCGCCATCACGCCGCCCGAAGTCGGGTCGGTCAGCACGACGATATAAGGTAGGCCCGCATCGTGCAGCATCTGGATTGCGACCGTGGTGCGCGGCATCTGCATCAGGCTGAGAATGCCCTCCTGCATGCGCGCGCCGCCCGAAGCGGTGAAGATGACATAGGGGCAATGGTCGGCGATCGCCGCTTCCACGCCGCGCACGAACGCTTCGCCAACGGCCAGCCCCATCGAGCCACCCATGAAGGCGAAGTCCTGCACGCCGACCACGACCTTGTGGCCCAGGATGGTGCCGCGCGCATTGACCAATGCGTCCGTCTCGGCGGCATTGGTGCGGGCAGCCTTCAGCCGGTCGGCATAGCGCTTGGAGTCGCGGAACTTGAGCGGGTCTTCCGGCACCTTGGGCGCGGGCAGCTCGTTGCAGCTGCCCTCATCGAGCAGATGGCGGAAACGCACCTTGGGCCCGATGCGGTCGTGGTGATCGCATTTCGGGCAGACATTCAGATTGTCTTCCAGTTCCTTGGTGAAGACCATCTGCCCGCATCCCTTGCACTTGTGCCAGAGATTGTCGGGCGTCTCCTTCTTGACGACGAAGGGGATGACGTTGCGGACGCTGTTGAGCCAGCTCATGCGAGTTCCTTGCGGGCGTCGGCCAGCGCCGACGAGAGAGTTTCGATATAGGCGCGGACCGGCTCCGGGGCCGCCGCGCCATGTTCGCCGACCAGATCGACGATGGCCGAGCCGACGACCACGCCGTCCGCCACGCGACCGATCGCCGCCGCCTGTTCGGGGGTACGGACACCGAAGCCGACCGCGACGGGCAGAGACGTTGCTGCCTTCAGCCGCGCGACCGCATCCTCGATCGAGGCCTGCGCCGCCTGTTGCTGACCGGTGATCCCTGCGACCGAGACATAATAGAGGAAACCATCGGCACCCGTCAAAATCGTCGGCAGGCGCGCGGCGTCGCTGGTCGGGGTGGCGAGGCGGATCGAGGCAATGCCCTTTTCGCGCAGCGCGACGCCCAGTGCGTCGTCCTCTTCGGCCGGAACATCGACGCAGATCACGCCGTCGACGCCCGCTTCGGCGGCGGCCTCGGCGAACCAGTCGGGGCCACGCACCGTCATCGGATTGGCATAGCCCATCAGGACCAGCGGCACGTTTGCATGCCGCTCCCGGAACGCTTGGGCGATGGACAGCACGTCGGCGGTGCGGGTGCCTGCGCCCAGGCTGCGGATGTTGGCCTTCTGGATCGCCGGGCCGTCGGCCATCGGATCGGTGAAGGGCATGCCCAGTTCGATCACGTCCGCACCGCCCGCGACCAGCGCGTCGAGGATCGCGGCGGTGTCGCCCGACGTCGGATCACCCGCCGTCACGAAGGTGACGAGCGCGGCGCGTCCCGCCTCGGCACAGGCGGCGAAGGTGTCGGCGATGCGGCTCACATCTTCACTCCCATGGCGTCGGCGACGGTGAAGATGTCCTTGTCGCCGCGACCCGAAATATTGATCAGGATGATCTGGTCGCGGTCCATCGTCGGCGCGCGCTTCAACAGACCGGCGAGCGCATGGGCGCACTCCAGCGCGGGGATGATCCCCTCGACCCGGCAGCATAGCTGGAACGCGTCCAGCGCTTCGGTATCGGTGATGCCTTCATAGACGACACGGCCGGTGTCGTTCAGCCAGCTATGTTCGGGCCCGATGCCCGGATAGTCGAGGCCCGCCGAGATCGAATGCGCCTCGGCGATCTGGCCGTCCTCGTCCTGCAGCAGATAGGTCTTATTACCGTGCAGGATGCCAGGCTTGCCGCCGGTCAAGCTGGCGGCATGCTGCGTGGTGCTCAGGCCATGACCCGCCGCTTCGATGCCCAGCATCGCGACATCGGCGTCGTCCAGGAAGGGGTGGAACAGGCCGATCGCATTCGACCCGCCACCGACCGAGGCGATCAGCAGGTCGGGCAGACGGCCTTCGGCCTCCATGATCTGCGCCTTGGATTCGGTGCCGATCACCGACTGGAAGTCGCGAACCATCTCGGGATAGGGATGCGGGCCCGCCGCCGTGCCGATGATGTAGAAGGTGTCGTGGACATTGGCGACCCAGTCGCGCAGCGCCTCGTTCATCGCATCCTTCAGCGTCTGCGCGCCCGACGTGACCGGGCGAACCTCCGCGCCGAGCAGCTTCATGCGGAAGACGTTGGGCGCCTGGCGCTCGATATCGCGCGCGCCCATGAAGATGGTGCAGGGGATGCCGAAGCGGGCCGCCACCGTCGCGGTCGCCACGCCGTGCTGGCCCGCGCCCGTCTCGGCGATGATCCGCGTCTTGCCCATCCGCTTGGCGAGCAGGATCTGGCCGATGCAGTTGTTGATCTTGTGCGCGCCGGTGTGGTTCAGTTCTTCGCGCTTGAAATAGATTTTCGGACCCTTGCCCTCGGGGGCGCTGGCGCGCAGCGTCTCGGTCAGGCGCTCGGCATAATACATCGGGCTGGGGCGACCGACATAATGGGTCATCAGGTCGTCGAACTCGGCCTTGAATGCCGGATCGACCTGCGCCGCGCGATATTCACGCTCCAGGTCCAGGATCAACGGCATCAGTGTCTCGGCGACATAGCGGCCACCATAATCACCGAAATGGCCACGCTCGTCGGGCTGGGCGCGAAAGGAGTTGGGGGCGTTCATCATCTATTCCTTGAGCGTTGCCGGGGCGAGGCCTGCAAACGATCCTGTCACTGATTTGTCGCAACGGCTTTAAGGAAGCCTGCGATCTTGTCCATATCCTTGACGCCCGGCGCGCTTTCGACGCCCGACGACACATCGACCAGCGGCGCACCCGTGCGGCGGATCGCCTCCGCCACGTTACCGGCATCCAGTCCGCCCGACAACGCCCAGCGCAGCGGATGGCGCACGCCGTCCAACAGGCTCCAGTCGAAGCGCAGGCCCATACCGCCGGGCAAGGACGCATCGTCCGGGGTCTTGGCGTCATAGAGGATCAGGGTGGCGGCCCCCGCATAATCGCGCGCCTTATCGACGTCGCCACGCGCCTTGATCGCGACGGCGGCCCAGACCTCTCGGTCGAACTTCGCGCGGATCGCGGCGACGCGGGCGGGGGCGGTACGGTGGAGCTGGATCGCGTCCAGCGTTCCGGCGCGGACCGCTGCCTCCAGCAACTGGTCGTCGGGATCGACGAAGACGCCGACCCGCTGGACATGGTCGGGCACGCGTCCCGCCAGCCCTGCCGCCACGTCGAAGGTTAGGTGACGGGGCGAGGCCGGGAAGAAGACGAAGCCGACATGGCTCGCCCCCCCGCCCAGGGCAGCGTCGAGCGTGGCGGTCGTCGTCAGTCCGCAGATCTTGGCGGTGGTGGGCATGATCGTTTCCCGAATGGGAGGGGTCGAAAAACGTCTTAGAGCGTGGCGGCGATCGCCCGCGCGGCCGCGTCGGGGTCTTCGGCCTGGGTGATCGGGCGACCGATGACCAGGATCGAGGCACCGGCGTCCATCGCGGCGCGCGGGGTGACGACGCGCTTCTGGTCGCCGATCACGCCGTTCGCAGGGCGAACGCCGGGCACCACGAAGAAGCCCTTGGGCCATGCCTTCTTGACCGCCGCGACCTCTTCACCCGAACAGACGATGCCGTCGACACCGGACTCCGCCGCCAGGTCGGCCAGGCGGCGGACATGATCGGCGGGCGAGCCGACGACGCCCGTGTCGGACAGGTCGTTGGCGTCCAGGCTCGTCAGCATGGTGACCGCGACGACCTTGGTGCCGACGGGAGCGGCGGCCTTGGCATCCTCCAGCATCGCGCGACCACCGCTGGCATGGACCGTCAGGATGGCGGGGGCCAGCGGCCCCAGCGACTGGACCGCCTTGGCGACCGTGTTGGGAATGTCGTGCAGTTTCAGGTCGAGGAATATCGGCAGGCCGATATGCGCCATCTCCCGCACGCCGCCAGCACCGTGCGCGCAGAAGAATTCCAGCCCCAGCTTCAGGCCACCGACATGGTGGCGGACCTTTTGCGCCAGCGCCTGGGCGCGGGCGAGGTCGGGCGTGTCGATGGCGACATAGATGCGGTTGCTCATGGGAAAATCAGACCATCGGCTCGGTGGTGGGGGTGGTGGGTACGGGCGCGACATAGGCGCTCGTCTCGGCCGAAACGGCGGCGAGCGAACGCTCCGCCGCGCTCAGCCGCTGACGCAGCCGCCAGCGTGCCGCATGCTGCCAGATCAGCGTCGGCACCAGGCCCAGCAAGAAGGTCAGGAACAGCAGCAGCGGCAGGTTCACGTCCGCCACCAACCCGCCGACCAGCCGGATCGGCACGGTCGTCCAGTTCCCGATCGTGAAGGCTGCGGCCAGAAAGGCCAGCAGGCACCAGAACAGCATTTTCAGGAACTGCATGCGCTTCTCCGCGTAACCCGGTCCGCCGCCCCCTGAAGAGACGGGCGGACGTCGCCATGGGCTGGCGGTCTAGCCGCGTTGTTCGGGCATGACCAGCCTTCAGCCGATCTCGCGGCGAAGCGAGGCGATCAGCGGCGCGACGGCGGTCAGCCGCTCTTTCTCCTCGTCTAAGATGGCAAGGAAAGCGCGCCGCTTGAACGCGGCGACCGCACCAGGCTTCAATCGGATGGTCGAGGGTAGGGTCGAAATGGCGATGTCGATCATCCGCTCCGCGCCGTGCAGACGACCCCAGAGATAGTCGTTCTCGCGGTAGCTGCGGCTGAAGAACGCGCCGAAGGTCAGGAACTGGATGCCCTTCAGGGTCGCCTCCGCCCCGCCCGAACGGATCGCGGTCGCGTCGTCGGGCGCGATGCGGTCGACCTTGATCGGATCGAACTCGTCCAGCCCTTCGCCCTGCAACAGCGGCAAGGTCGCCACGTCGAAATAGGGAAACCCCAGATAGGTCAGCAGCAAGGTCCGCCGGGCGGAGCGTGGCAGTCCGGCAAAGGCGGCGGCCAGCCGGGCATCGGTTTCCCCGTCCAGCCGGATCAGGTCGAGCCGCGCCTCCAACTGGTCGAGCAGCGGCCCGCCATCATCGCGGGCGTGGCGAATGTCGTGAGCCATGTCGGCATGGGCCGCGCCCTGCTGCCGCTCCAGAAATTCGGCCAGCATTTCGTAGATGGCGTCGCGCACGGGGGCCAGCTCGGCTTCGCTATGATCGGCCTCCAGCGCGGTCAGCCGACGGGCGAGCAGGCGGAGGCGACGAATGCGATAGCCGAGGTCGAAGGCGCGGAGGAAGTTACGCGCGCCGTTGCTGGAGCCGCCTTTGAAGTGAATCGCCTCTGCGCCGACATAGCGCTCCGTGATGGTCCGCTCGATCATCGCGCGCAGGCGGCCGCGCCGCTGCGGCCCTTCGTCCCCGATCGCCTCGGCAAAGATCGTCGCCATGGCGTCGATGACGTTGGCGAGCTTCAAATGGCCGTAGGCGGCGTAGCTGAACCCGGCCTTTGCCGCCGATGCGGCCTGGGCGCGCACCCGCCACGAGGCCAGCCGTGCGGCGGTCGGCCGGTCCAGGAAGAACGTGCCGCCGAACAGCTGCTCGATCTCGGCCTCCACATCCTCGCGGATAGCGGCGACGATCGCCTGCATCCGGTCGATCCGGCCCGAGCGCGCGGCGATCGCCTCCAGATTGTCGCGGATCGGCTGCTGCCGGGGCAGCTCGCTGATTGCGCCGATGATGGTCTGGAAGAAGCCGGGATGGCCGCCGCCGCCGGGCAGGCGGAAATGCATCCCCGGAAAGGGATCGATATAGACGAAGCGCCGATCGACCTGCCGCCGTGCCGGGCGGCGGCCGAGCGCGTCGATGGCGGGACGGAAGGGCGCGTTGACTAGCACCGAACCGTCGATCAGCACCGCCTTGTCGGCGGCGCCCGCCGCATGGTGACGGGGGAGGACGCGGCGCAGAAACTCGTCGCGGCTGTCCCATTGCTGGTCCCGGCTTTCCAGTACGCGGTCGAGCTCGGCCACGGTGAAGGGCGGGAAGGCACCGGGAAAGCTCGACGTGGCGCGCGCGGCGAAGACCAGTTCGGGGATCGCCGCCAGCTGGCCGCCGCCGCTGTCGGTGAAGTCGACGACCATGCGATGCTCGGTCTCGACCACTTCGCCCGGCGAATGGAGCTTCAGCCGCTGGGGCTGGCCGGTGAAGTCGGTGACGGTGACGAACAGGTCCAGCGGCTGGCCGGGCGGCAACAGGCGCTTGCCCGCCGGGGCCGCCGCCATCCGGTCGAACGCCTCCAGCAGCTTGCCCGTAAAGGCATCCGCGTCGAACGGCGGCTCGAACCAGCGCGAGCGGACGAGATGGCCGAGCTTGTAGCGCACCTCGTCGCGGGTATCGTCGTCCAGCGCCTCGATCTTGTCGCCGCTGCGCCCCGCCGCCATCCACGCGATGGGCAGGGCCCACATCTTGGAAAAGCGAGAGGTCGGCGCGGCCTCGGGCGCGATCAGCGACTCGATGTCGCCCGCCTCCAGCCACAGGTCGGTCAGCGGATCGAGCGACTGGCCGGTCGACAGAGCCTGCCCCAGGAAAATGCCGTTGATCCCGCCCGCACTTGCGCCCGCGATGATGTCGGCGAGCACGCGAACCCGAACGCCGCCCCGCTCGGCCATCTCGTCCAGCAGGTCCTGATAGACGGCATCGACGGCGGACGCCGGCGGATCGCCCTCATGCGAGGCGCGGCTGGCGCGGACGATCCGCCAGATTTCCTTGGTGATGCCGTGCATGTAGACGGCCAGGCTGATGCCGCCATAGCAGACCAGCGCCAGCCGCAGTTCCTTTTCGCGCATCAGCGAGGTGCCAAAGTCGCCCAGATGGGCAGATGGTCGGAGGCCTTGCGCGACATCGGCGTCGCATGGACCCCGCAGGCGGCGATGTGGAGGTCGGGCGTCACCATGATCCGGTCGAGCCGCCCGATGGGACGCCTGGCATGGAAACTGGGGCCGGTGTCCGCCATGATGAACTCCCGCGTAAAATCCCGAAGGCACCCGGCGGTGCGGGTCCATTCGTTCAGGTCACCCATCATGACGGTGGGACAGGGTTCGACGCAACTCGCCAGATGCGACAGGATCGCCGCCGCCTGTCTCCTGCGCCAGAGGCCGGACAGGTCGAGGTGCATGCCGACCACCCGAATGACGCCGCTTTTGGTCCGCAAATCCGCCATTACCGCCCCTCGCGGCTCGAGCGAGGGCAGGTGGATCGCCTCGAAATCCAGGATCTGCACGGTCTTGCGGACCAGGATCGTATTACCATGCCAGCCCATCGACCGGGCCTTCATACCATAGACGATCGGCTTCCAGTCGCTGTGATCATCCAGCAGGTGAAGCGGGATCACCCCTTCGCGCTCGCCGAAGCGGCGGTCGGCCTCCTGTAGGGCTATAACGTCAGCATCCACCTCGCGCAGCACGTCCAGGATACGGTCGGGATTGCGCCTGCGGTCGGCGCCGATCCCCTTTCGGATATTGTAGCTCGCGACCTTGATCATTCCGCCACTGTAACGCAGCGCGGTGGTTTTGGTGCCAATTTCGATGGCGTGGACGGAAGGGAAATGGTGCCGGATGAGGGGATCGAACCCCCGACCTTCGGTTTACAAAACCGCTGCACTACCGCTGTGCTAATCCGGCGTTGCGGTCCCCCTAGCGTCAAGAGACACCGAAGGTCCAGCCCTCCGTTTGGGCGACCTCCGTCGTCAGCCCTGCCGGATGCCACAAATCCGGTCGCGCCGCGACGGTCCGCAGCCAAGCGGAGGTTAGGATCGCGTCGGTGCTGTGATCGTCATAGCTGGGCAGCGGCCGATGCGGTTCGCTGCCCAGCCGGGTCAGTGCCTCGTCCAGCGCTTCGGCGCTCCGCATCTTGCTGCGCCCACGCGGGCGTCCGGCATCGCGCGCGGCAATGGAGGTATAGATTTCGACGACCAGCGCCCCCTTCGCCGGAACCGGATCGAAGGGCCAGATTGCGACATGCCCGTCCAGTCGTCGTAACAGTCGCATTCCGGCAAAACTGGCCTTCGCCACCTGGGACGCGCCGATCGCGTCATAGACGGTCGAGGGCTTCTTCCCCCCGTCCGCGGCAATCTCGCACGCGCGCCAGTGGAGGAAGTCGGCTTTACGGCCATCCGCCGCCCCGAAATAGAAATGCGTACCCCGCCGCGCCTCCAGGAAGCTGCGCGCGCCCAAGTCGGGGTCGTCGCTGCTCTCATCGACATAGGCCCAGAGCGCCCGGGCATCGGGCGTCGGCCGATCACCGGGCAGATGCGCGCCGCGCGCAACGAAGGGCGCCGAAAAGCTGAAGTCGAAGCCGATCAGCAGAGGCTCATCAGCACGCGCCAATATCCAGTCCGCCACGCCCTGGCGCGACCAGGCCCGGCCCGGCGGCGGCACCAGCTCAGGTGCGGCATGTCCCGCCCCGCAATGCGCCGTGCGAATGCCCGGATGCGCCGTCCCGTGTGCCCCCGACCAGTCGATCGCGACGAACCCGTCGAACCGCTCAGCCATCTTCATCCCGCAAGGCGCGCCGCCGCTCGTCCCACCAAGCCATGCGTTCGGCGATCCGTTTTTCCAGACCGCGGCCAGAGGGAGTGTAGAACTCCTGCGGCGGCAGCTCGTCGGGCCAGTAGTTGGCGCCCGAGAAACCGCCCTCGGCATCATGGTCGTACTGATAGTTCGCGCCGTAACCGATCTGCTTCATCAGCTTCGTCGGCGCGTTCAGGATATTGGCGGGCGGCATTAAAGAGCCCGTCTCCTTGGCGGTGCGCCAGGCCTGTTTCTGCGCCTTGTATGCGGCATTCGATTTGGGCGCGGTCGCCAGATAGAGACAGGCCTGCGCGATCGCCAACTCCCCCTCGGGCGAACCCAGAAAGTCATAGGCGTCCTTGGCCGCAAGGCACTGGGCCAGCGCCTGAGGGTCGGCGAGCCCGATATCCTCGACGGCGGCGCGGGTCAGGCGGCGCAGCACGTACAGCGGCTCCTCGCCCGCCGTCAGCATCCGCGCGAGATAATAAAGGGCGGCCTGCGGGTCCGATCCGCGGATCGACTTATGCAGCGCCGAGATCAGGTTGTAATGCCCCTCCCGGTCCTTGTCATAGACCGCAACCCGACGTTGCAGGAATGCGGACAGCCCGGCGGGGTCGAGCGGCTCGGGCAAGTCGACCGCGAACAGCGTCTCCGCCTGGTTGAGCAGGAACCGCCCGTCACCATCCGCACTGGCGATCAGCGCGTCGCGCGCCGCCGGATCGAGGGGCAGGGGACGGCCCATCTCCACCTCGGCCCGCTCCAGCAGCTGGTCGAGCGCCGCCTGGCCGAGGCGGTGAAGGATCAGCACCTGCGCACGGCTGAGCAAGGCGGCGTTGAGCTCGAAGGAGGGGTTCTCCGTCGTCGCCCCGACCAGGGTGACGGTGCCGTCCTCGACATAGGGCAGGAAACCATCCTGCTGGGCGCGGTTGAAGCGGTGGATCTCGTCCACGAACAACAGGGTGCGCTGGCCCAGACGGGCATGGTCGCGCGCCTCGGCAAAGACCTTCTTCAGATCGGCGACGCCGGAAAAGACGGCGGAGATCGCGGCGTAGCGCAGGCCCACCTCGGCGGCGAGCAGGCGGGCGATCGTGGTCTTGCCGGTGCCGGGCGGCCCCCAGAGGATCATCGACGACAGCCGACCGGCGGCAACCATCCGCCCGATCGCGCCGCCCGATCCGGTCAGGTGATCCTGCCCCACGACCTCCGCCAGCTGCATCGGGCGCAGCCGGTCGGCCAGCGGCGCGTCCGGTGACAGGGCAGGAGTGGCGGGGGCGGGGTCCATGCCCGCGAACAGATCGGCCATGTCCGCCATGTAGGGCACGAGCGGCGTCACGTCATCCTCTCACCCAAAGATATATCTTGGACCATCTTGACTCCGACTGCTCACGATATATCTTGGAACTATCAAGAAAGGAGTTGCATCATGCGACATCATCATCACCATCATGCCGAGGGGATGGATCGCGGCCATCGGCGGGGCCATTGGTCGTTCGGGCCGTTCGAGGTAAAATGGGACATCGAACGCGAAATGGGCGGCGGTCGCGGCCGGGGCGGGCGCCGTGGACGGATGTTCGACGGCAGCGAGTTGCGGCTGGTTCTGCTCAAGCTGATCGCCGAAGAGCCGCGCCACGGCTATGACCTGATCCGTGAGATCGAAACCATGACCGGCGGTGCCTATGCGCCCAGCCCCGGCGTCATCTATCCCACCCTCACCCTGCTCGACGAGATGGGCTTCATCGAGGAACAGCGGTCGGAGGGCGCCAAGAAGCGCTTCGCCGCGACCGAAACCGGACGCAGCCATCTCGAGGACAATGCAGAGCAGGTCGAGGCGCTGATCGCCCGCCTGAAAGCCTTGGGCGAGCACCGCGAACGCACCGACTCCGCGCCCGTCCGGCGTGCGATGATCGGGCTGAAGATCGCGCTGGGCGAACGCTTCGGTCGGGGCGATGCCTCGCAGGATATGGCCCACGAGGTCGCCGCGCTGATCGACGAACTGGCCCAGAAGGTGGAGCGGATGAAATGAGCGCGTCCGTCGCCCGCGTGCCGACGCTTTCGGCCAGCCGCTACCTCCAGCAGCTCGCCAAGCATTGGAGCCACAAGATGGAGGTCGTCTTCACCCCCAAGGAAGGGACGATCACCTTCCCCAATGGATCGAAACTGGAGATGCGCGCGAGCTCCGACACGCTCGACGTCATCCTCACCGTGCCGGAGGACGGCGACGTCGCACGAATGCGCGAGGTCGTGTCCAGCCATCTGGACCGCTTCGCCTTTCGCGAGGCACCGCTGACCTTCGACTGGCGCGAAGGCTAGGCGTCAGGCGCGATCGGCGAACAGCGCGCGGTACGCATCGAGCACCGCGTCGTTGACCTTGTCCCACCGGTAATCGGCGACGCGGGCCTGGCCTGCTTCGCTGAACCGGTGGCGCAAGGGCGCGTCGGTCGCGATCCGCTCCAGCGCGTCGGCATAACCCATGATGTCGCGCGCCTCGACCAGATAGCCGGTCTCGCCGTCCGCCACGAGGTCCATCGCGCCGGTTGCGTTGGCCGCGACGACGGGCACGCCCGCTGCCATCGCTTCGGTCGTCACGTTGCCGAACGTCTCGGTGACGCTGGGATTGAAGAAGATGTCCATCGACGCGACCGCGCGGCCCAGATCGTCGCCGGTCTGATAGCCTGCGAAGATCGCATCGGGCGTGGCCTTGGCGAACCAGCCTTCCGCCGGGCCCTTGCCCACGACCAGCACTTTGTGCGGCACGCCACGTCGCCGCAACTCGGCGAGCGCCTCGGCAAAGACGTCCAGCCCCTTTTCCTTGACCAGGCGTCCCAGGAACCCGATCGCCACCTCATGATCGGCGATGCCGAGCGAGCGCCGCCATTCCAGGCTGCGACGCGAGGGCTGGAACCGGTCATGATCGATGCCGCGCGACCAGATGCTCATCGGCGGCGTCACGCCCCAGCCGCGCAGCAGCGCAATCATGCTGGGGCTGGGTGCGACGATCCGGTCGAACTTGTTGTAGAAGCGAGTGAGCAGGCGGATGATCGCCTTTTCGAGAAAGCCCAGGCCATAATAGGCCGGATAGGTCTCGAACCGGGTATGCACCGACGCCAGCGACGCGACACCCTTCTCCCGGGCCCAGCGCACCGCCGCATGGCCGAGAAATTCGGGGGCCGAGACATGGACGATGTTGGGCGCGAAAGCCTCCAGATCGGCGCGCACCTTGGCGGGCAGTCCACGCGCCAGCTTGTAATCAGCGCGGAAGGGCAACGGGATGGCCGGCACGTCGACCAGATCGCCGACCGGCGGAAAGGCCGGGGTCGAGGATGTCGGCGAATAGACGCGCACGGCGACGCCCCGATCGAGCAGATGGCCGACGAGCAGGTTGAGCGTCTGGTTCGCACCGTCGCGCGTATAATTATAGTTGCCGCTGAACAGGGCGACACGAAACTGGTCTGGGGTCATGGAATCCGCCCCATAGACGGGTGACGACGCAAAGACCACTCCCGCCCCGGCGCATCAATTTCGTTCCATTTTCGTTCCGCCGCCGCTAGAGGTGGCACCATGGCCAAAGTTCAGAAGCGCTATGTCTGCCAATCCTGCGGATCGGTGTCGTCCCGCTGGCAGGGGCAATGCCCCGATTGCTCCGAATGGAACACCATGCTGGAGGAAGCGCCGGTCCAGCTAACCCCCTTCGCCGCCAAGCATAATCTGCAGGGCGGGGGCCGCGCGATCCAGCTGGTCGGGCTGGACGCCGACATTCCGCTACCCGACCGGATGGCGACCGGCATCGCGGAACTGGACCGCGCGCTCGGCGGCGGGTTCGTCGAGGGTTCGGCCACGCTGATCGGCGGCGATCCAGGGATCGGCAAGTCGACTCTGCTGCTCCAAGCCGCCGCCAAGCTAGCCCTGGCGGGCAAACCCGTCGCCTATGTCTCGGGCGAAGAAGCCGCCGACCAGGTGCGTCTGCGCGCGCGGCGGCTGGGCCTCGGGCAAGCGCCGGTCCGGTTGGCGGCCGCGACGTCGGTCCGCGACATCCTGACCACCCTGTCGATCGGTACGCCGCCAGCACTGCTGATCATCGACTCGATCCAGACGATGCACTCCGACCTGATCGAGGGGGCTCCCGGCACGGTCAGCCAGGTCCGCGCGTCGGGCCAGGAATTGATCCGCTTCGCCAAGGAACGTGGCACCGCCGTCGTGCTGGTCGGCCATGTCACCAAGGATGGTTCGATCGCGGGGCCGCGCGTGCTGGAGCATATGGTCGACACCGTGCTCGCCTTTGAGGGCGAACGGAGCCATCAGTATCGCATTTTGCGCGCGATCAAGAACCGCTTCGGCGGAACCGACGAGATCGGTGTGTTCGCGATGCAGACCGAGGGCCTGACCGAGGTCGGCAATCCCTCGTCACTCTTCCTCACCAATCGGGACGAGGGGGTTACGGGAGCGACGGTGTTCCCGGCGCTGGAGGGGACGCGGCCGGTGTTGGTCGAAATCCAGGCGCTGACGGTCCGGCTGGCCTCGGGTGCCACGCCCCGGCGTGCGGTCGTAGGCTGGGACACGGGGCGGCTCGCGATGATTCTGGCCGTGCTGGAGGCGCGGTGCGGGCTGAGCTTTTCGTCGGCGGAAGTCTATCTCAATATCGCGGGTGGTTACAGAGTGCAGGACCCGGCGGCCGACCTTGCGGTCGCCGCCGCGCTCATCTCGGCGCTGTCGGAGCGGCCGGTTCCGTCGGACGCGATCGTATTTGGCGAGATCGCACTGTCGGGCGAAATCCGATCGGTCGCACACGGCGCACTGCGTCTGAAGGAAGCGGGCAAGCTGGGCTTCGAGAAGGCCATGGTGCCGCGCGCGATGACGTCCGAAGAAAGCAGTTTGCGGATGACCGGTTTCCGAACCCTGGCCGAGTTCGTTGACCATATGTTGGGTCGGGGGTAGCGAGGGGCTGAGATCGCCACGTCCGCCCGCGCCATGCCGGGCGGCACGGTGACAGGATGGGGCTGAAACATTGGACCGGACGCATTGACAGCGCTTGATATTCTCGTCCTGATCGCCGTGTTCGGCGCCGCCATCCAGGGTTTCCTGCGCGGGTTCGTGACCGAAGTCCTCGCGCTGTTTGCCTGGGTCGCGATCGTCGCGGCACTGAAACTGTTTCATATTCCGCTTGCCCAGGCGCTGACCGGCGTGGTCGGCACCGTGTCGGGATCGGCCGTCCTGGCCTTTGCGCTGATCGTCGGCGTGACCTATCTGGGCGGACGGCTAGTCGCCCGCGCGATCGGCAGCCGGGCGCGGACCTCGATCCTGGGGCCGGTCGATCGGGCGCTCGGGTTCGGTTTCGGCGCGCTCAAGGGGTTGATCCTCGCCAGCCTCGTCTTTCTGGTCGTGGCCCTTCTGGTCGATACGGTCAGCGGTGGCCCGGCCCGCCGCCCCGAATGGATGGTCAAGAGCCGCACCTATAAGCTTCTCAACGCCACGAGCGCCGGGATCGCCGACTTCGTCGATCGCCGCCGTCGCGGCCTGCCGGTCTTCGGCGCCCCCACACCGGCCACCGACGCCGCCACCAACAGCGAGACGCCGTCATGACCGCGCCCCTCTACAATGCCGAGATATTGCGGCTGACCACGGCCATTCCGCACGACCAGCGGTTGACCGATCCGATGGCGAGCGTGGAAAAGCGCTCGCCCATCTGCGGTAGCCGGGTGACGGTGGACATCGATCTGGACGAGGACGGCCGCGTCAGCCAGGTCGGAATGCTCGTCCGTGCCTGCGCGCTGGGGCAGGCGTCCGCCGCGCTGCTCTCTGCGCATATCGTCGGGCGCAGCGTGAGCGAACTGGCCGAGGCGCGCGATGCGCTAACCGGATGGCTGGAGGCAGAGCAGGGAGATGCCCCCGACTGGCCGGGCCTGGAGGTTTTCTCGCCCGCGCTGACCTACACCGCACGCCACCCCTCGATCCGCCTGGCCTTCGAGGCAGCCGCTGAGGCCGCCGAGCAGGCATCCGGCGCGATGGTTCGCTGATGCACAGCGAAGTCTCCCTGCTGCGCGATGGCGCGATCCTGCTGGGTTTCGGTCTGGCGTTCGTGTTGGTCTTCCGACGGCTAGGGCTGGGTGCCACGCTGGGTTATCTGGTCGCGGGCGCGGTGGTCGGCCCGCATGTCCTGGGCCTGGTCGGCGATGCCGAGTCGAAGTTGGGCATTGCCGAGATCGGCATCACCCTGCTGCTGTTCATCGTCGGGCTGGAGTTGAACCCAGCCCGACTGTGGCGAATGAAGCATGAAATTTTCGGGCTGGGCCTGATCCAGGTCGCGGCCTGTGGCCTGGCCATCACCGGCATCGTCCTCCTGGCGCATTTCTCGCTGGAGGCCGCGCTGGCGCTGGGCCTGCCACTGGCGTTGTCGTCTACCGCGCAGGTTCTGCCGATGCTCCAATCCTCGGGGCGGATGCGTACGCCCTTTGGAGAGCGCGCCTTCTCGATCCTGCTGTTCCAGGACCTGTCCATCGTCCCGCTGATCACCATCGTGGCGGCCATGTCGCGCAATCCGGCGGACCATACCGGCCCGCCGGGATGGATATTGGCGCTGGAGACCATCGGCGCGATCATCGGCCTGATCGTGGCCGGACGCTTTTTGCTGCGCCCCTTGTTCCGCCTGATAGGCAATATGGGCGAGCGCGAGATGTTCGTCTTCGCCGGACTGTTCACGGTCATCGCCAGCGCGGCAGTGATGGAACTGCTCGGCCTGTCGACGGCGCTCGGCGCATTCATCGCGGGCGTCATGCTCGCCGACAGCCCATACCGGCATGAACTGGAGGCGGATGTCGAGCCGTTCCGCTCGATCCTGCTTGGTCTGTTCTTCCTGGCGGTCGGCATGATGCTGAACCTGCCCGCCATTGCCGAGCGGCCGCTCTTCGTTGCGGTGATGGCATTGGCGCTGATCGCGACCAAGACGCTGGTCATCATGCTGATCGGCCTGGCGTTCAAGATGAACTGGCGTTCCGCCTTCGCGCTCGGCCTGCTGATGAGCCAGGGCGGCGAGTTCGGCTTCGTTCTGTTCGCCCAGGCCCAGGCGGGTTATCTGATCGCGCCCGAAGCGGCGAGCCTGTTCGGCGCGATCATCACCGTGTCGATGGCGACGACGCCGTTTCTGATGGCCGCCACAAGACGTATCCGTGAGGAGCCGGTCATCACCCGCGGCGGCCAACGCGAGGGGCCGATGACCGATGGTGCCAACGCATTGATCGTCGGCTATGGCCGTTTCGGCCAGACGGTCGCGCAGATGCTGATCGCCAGCGACGTGCCCGTCACGCTGATCGACCGCGATATCGAGATGATCGACATCGCCGCGTCCTTCGGGGCCAAGGTCTATTATGGCGACGGCACCCGGCTCGACCTGTTGCGACAGGCGGGCGCGGCCGAGGCGGAGTTGATCCTGTTCTGCTTGGACGAGGACCAGATCACGCTGGAATTTCTGGACAGCGTCCACGCGGCCTTCCCCAATGCCGCGCTGTTCGTCCGTGCCTATGACCGCCGCGCCGTTCTGCGCCTGAAGGGCGGGCCGGCGCGATATGTCGTCCGCGAGGTTCTCGAGTCGGCGGTGAAGATGGCCCGGCTGGCCCTGGGCAGTCTTGAGGTCGACAAGGCCGAAATCGACCGCGTCGAAACGATGTACCGAGCGCGCGACAAGGAGCGACTGGCCGCCCAGGCCGCAGCCGGGAACCTGCACGCGGCGAGTGACCGGATCATCACGCAGGACGAGCGAAAGGGCTGAACCATGGGATGGGTGGCGATCTTGGCCGCGTTGTCGGGTGCGATGGCGATCGCCGCCGGGGCGTTCGGCGCGCACCGCGCGGAAGGCGCGGCGGTCGAATGGCTGCGTACGGGCGGGCACTATCAGCTGATCCATGCGGTCGCCGCGCTGGTCGCGCTTCGGATGGAGGCGCGCGGCGTCGCCTGGGCCTTCGTCATCGGGGCAGCGATCTTTGCGGGTACGCTTTACGCCATGGCCTTTGGCGCGCCGCGCTGGCTGGGGGCGATCACGCCGATCGGGGGCACGATCCTGATCGGCGGCTGGCTGTGGCTGGCCTGGAGCCTTCGCGGCTAAGCCGGGCTTCACCTGCGCGAGGGGATGTTCTAGGGACCGGCCATGGCCGATCCATTCTATATCACCACCGCCATCCACTATCCCAATGGCCGCCCGCATATCGGTCATGCCTATGAGATGGTGGCGGCCGACGTCATCGCCCGGTTCCAGCGTCAGGCGGGCCGCGATGTCCTGTTCCAGACGGGCACCGACGAGCATGGGCTGAAGATGGCCCAGGCAGCGCGCGCGCGGGAAATCCCGACACGCGAATTCGCCGACGAAATGTCCAGCCATTTCCATGTGATGGCGGACCGTCTTGAGATTTCCTACGACCGGTTCATCCGCACCGTCGACGCCGATCACTATGCCGCCAGCCAGGCGATCTGGAAGGCGATGCAGGACAAGGGCGATCTGTACCTAGACCGCTATGAGGGCTGGTACTCGGTCCGCGACGAAGCCTTTTACGACGAGGGCGAACTGACGACCGCCGAGGACGGCACGAAGCTGTCACCGCAGGGCACGCCGGTGGAATGGACCGCCGAGGAGACATGGTTCTTCCGCCTGTCCAAATATCAGCAGCCGCTGCTCGACCTGTACCGCGACAATCCTGACTTCATCCGCCCGGAAAGCCGCCGCAACGAGGTGATGCGTTTCGTCGAGGGCGGGCTGTCCGATCTGTCGGTGTCGCGGACCAGCTTCGACTGGGGCGTGCCGGTGCCGGACAGCCCCGGCCATGTCATGTATGTCTGGGTGGATGCGCTGACCAATTACCTGACCGGCACCGGCTATCCGAACAAGGACAGCGATCTGGCGCGCTTCTGGCCCGCCAATCTGCACTTGATCGGCAAGGACATCGTGCGGTTCCACACCGTCTATTGGCCCGCCTTCCTGATGTCGGCGGACCTGCGGTTGCCGCAATCGGTATTCGGGCACGGCTTCCTGCTCCACCGGGGTGAGAAGATGTCCAAGTCGGTCGGCAATGTCGTCGACCCGATGGGCCTGGCCGATGCGTTCGGCGTCGACGCGCTGCGCTATTTCTTCCTGCGCGAGGTCAGCTTCGGTCAGGACGGCTCCTATTCGGCCGAGGCGATCGTCACCCGCGTTAACGCCGAATTGGCCAACAGCTTCGGCAATCTGGCGCAGCGTACCCTGTCGTTCATCGCCAAGAATCTGGGTGGCGCACTCCCCGAAGTGGGGCGGAGCGACCCGGCCGACGCCATGCTGCTGGAGGAGGTCGTCGTGGCGTGCGCGGGCCTGAAGACAGCGTTCGGCGATCTGGCGCTCAGTCAGGGGATCGAGGCGTGGATGCGCGGCGTCTATGCCTGCAACCAATATATCGATGTGCAGGCACCCTGGTCGCTGCGCAAGACCGATCCCGAGCGGATGCACGCTGTGCTCGGCACGCTCGTCCGCGCGATCCGGATGCTTGCCATCGCGATCCTGCCGGTCACGCCGCGCGGGGCAGGGCTCGTCCTCGACACGCTGGGGGTCGAGGAGCGGGATCACGCCGCGATCGACGATGATGGCTGGTACGCCCGCCGCACGGCGAACGGCACGCCGCTGGCCCCGCCGACTCCGGCTTTTCCGCGCCTGGAAATCCCCGCCGAGGCCGACGCCTGATGCTCGCCGACAGCCATTGTCATCTGAATTACAAGGGCTTGATCGAGGATCAGGCTGGCATGCTCTCGCGGGCGCGGGATCGGGGTGTGACGGCGATGCTCAACATTTCCACGCGCGAAAGCGAATGGGATGCGGTCATCGCCACCGCCGAGCGTGAGCCGGATGTCTGGGCCACAGTCGGCATTCACCCGCATGAGGCGGATGCTCATCCCCATATCGACACCGCCAAGCTGGTCGAACGCGCCCGCCACCCGCGCGTCGTCGGTATCGGGGAGAGTGGCCTCGACTATTATTACGATCACAGCGACCGCTTGCGGCAGCAGACGAGCTTTCGCGCGCATATCGCCGCATGTCGCGAGACCGGCCTGCCGCTGGTCGTCCACACTCGGGATGCCGAAGAGGATACCGCCGCGATCCTGGCCGAGGAAATGGGGAAGGGAGCCTATCCGGGCGTCATCCATTGCTTCACCGCCAGTGGAGCATTTGCCGATAAGGCCTTGGCATTAGGCTTTTATATATCCATTTCGGGTATCGTGACCTTCAAGAGCGCTAAGGATTTGCAGGACACCGCCGCGCGCCTGCCGCTCGATCGCCTGCTAGTCGAGACCGATGCTCCGTTCCTGGCGCCCGTGCCCCATCGCGGCAAGACGGGGGAGCCATCCTTCGTTGCCGATACGGCCAAGTTCCTGGCCGAGCTGCGCGGCGAGACGGTCGAGCAGTTGACCGCCGCTACCGCCGAAAATTTCCACCGACTGTTCGCGAAGACGCGCGCGTGAAAATCCGCATCCTCGGTTGTGGTACGTCGTCCGGCGTTCCCCGGATCGGCAATGATTGGGGGGAATGCGACCCGTCTGAGCCGCGCAACCGGCGGATGCGTATGTCGGCGCTGGTCGAGCATGAGGCGACCCGTATCCTGATCGATACCAGCCCGGATATGCGTGAACAGCTGCTGGCGGCCGAGGTCGGCATGGTGGACGCGATCATCTGGACCCACGATCACGCCGATCATTGCCATGGCATCGACGATGTGCGGCAAATCTTTCATGCCCTGGGCCAGCCGGTGTCGGGCTATGCGCGCCCCGCGACGGCCGCGTCGCTGGAAAGCCGCTTCGGCTATGTGTTTCGTGGAAAGACCGGCTATCCGCCGACCGCGACCATGGCGAAGCTGGAAGACGACATGACGATCGGCGGCGTCCGGGTGCGTACCCTGGATCAGCCGCATGGCCGCATCCTGTCGGCAGGCTTTCGGTTTGAATGCGATGGCAAGAGTATCGGCTATGCCACGGATTTTCATGATCTTACGGCCGATATGGCCGATCTGTATCGCGATCTCGATATCTGGATCGTCGATGCGCTGCGCCGCCATCCGCATCCGGCCCATGCCGACCTGCCATCCGTGCTGCAATGGGTGGAGATGCTGAAGCCGCGCCGCACTGTGCTGATCCACATGGACCAGTCGATGGATTATGCCACGCTCTGCCGCGAACTGCCCGAAGGAGTCGAGCCCGCTTATGACGGGATGGAACTGATCCCGTGAACACCGACCGGGCCATGGACATCGTCTTTTATGGCCTGATCCTGATCTTGCCGCTCAGCGCCTTGCTGGCCCGGCGCATTCCCATCGGCCAGACGATGCGCATGGCTTTGATCTGGATCGGGATATTCGGTGCCATGTTCCTGGTCGTCGCCCAGCGTGATCGTTTCAAAGACTGGTGGCCGAGCTCCACAGTGTCGACAGGCACCGCGCGGATACCGATAGGCCCGGACGGCCATTACTGGGCCAATGTCCGCATCAACGGCATCGAGCGGCGGATGATGATCGACAGTGGCGCGACCAGGACGGCGTTATCGGTGGCTACGGCGCGCGCAGCGGGCATAGACGTGAAGGAAAGTCCATTCGGCAGCCTGATCGACACGGCCAACGGACCGGTGACGGCGGACCATGCTACAGTTGCGAAGCTTGGTATCGGATCGATCGTTCTGAACGATGTCGGTGCGGATGTATCACCGGCATTTGGCGATCAGGACATCATCGGCATGAACGTGTTGAGCCGTCTGCGTAGCTGGCGGGTCGAGCAGGGTGTCCTGACCCTGAACCCGCCAGACTGACTTTGTTTTACATAATATATATTATCGAATGCGAGGAGTGTAACCGCTATGTAGACGCAACGTACAAATGTCACCTGTCTGCAAGTTAGAGATGTCACAGCCGACGTCAACGCGGCCGACGGATGGCATGTCGCCCGCACGGTTGAGGGCGCGCGCTGATGACGGTGGTTGCGATGAGCCAGAGCGAACTGACGCGGTTTGATGTCCTGCAGCGGGTCGACCGTGGCGAGTTGCGCATCAGCGATGCGGCAGCATCGCTGAGCCTCTGCCCACGGCAGATCTACCGGCTGCTGGATCGCCTCAGAACCAATGGCGCGGCCGGCCTCGTATCTCGCAAGCGCGGGCGAGCGAGCAACAGGCGTTTCAGTGAGGCCTTCCGCGACCAGGTCATTGGTATCGTGCGCGAGCGCTATGCGGACTTCGGTCCGACGCTGGCGTGCGAGTACCTGGCTGAGCAGCATGGGATCACGCTGTCGCGCGAGACGCTGCGGCAGATGCTCATGGCAGCCGGCGTATGGAAGGCCAAGGTCGCGAAGCGCGCCCGCCTCCACCAGTCGCGCTACCGGCGCGAGTGCCGCGGCGAGTTGGTCCAGGTCGACGGTTCGGACCATGACTGGTTCGAGGGCCGCGGCCCGCGCTGTACGCTGCTGGTCTATATTGACGACGCGACCAGCGAGCTCATGCATCTCGAAATGGCTGAGAGCGAGAGCGCCTTTTCCTACATGCGCGCAACCCGCAGCTACCTCGAGCGGCACGGCAAGCCGGTGGCCTTCTATTCGGACAAGCACAGCGTCTTCCGGAACAACAACGCGACAGCCGACAGCGACGGCATGACGCACCTCGGCCGTGCGCTGGACAAGCTTGGCGTCGAGATCATCTGCGCCAACTCGCCGCAGGCCAAGGGTCGGGTGGAGCGCGCCAATGGCACGCTGCAGGACCGGCTGGTCAAGGCGATGCGACTGGCTGGCATCTCGTCCATCGACGAAGCCAATGCCTTTCTCCCCTCCTATGTCGCCAGGCACAATGCGCGGTTTGCCTGCGCGCCAGCGGATCCGCACGACGTGCACCGCCCGCTGGCCGCGCACGAGAACGTCGAGGCGGAGATGGTGTGGCGCGAGGAGCGGACCGTCACCGCCTCTTTGGCGTTGCACTTCAACAAGGCCATGTTCATTCTCGAGCCGACGCCCCTTACCCGCTCGCTCGCGCGCAAGCGCGTCCACGTCTGCGAGTACCCGGACGGTCGCATCGAGATCCGCCACGGCGAGCGCGTGCTGCCCTACCGTGTGTTCGACAAGATGCGGCAGGTGAATCAGGCCGCCATCGTCGACAACAAGCAACTGGGCGCCGCACTGGCGATGGCGCAGGCCATCCAGGTGGCTGCCCCGCATCATCCCAAGCGCAATAACAACGAACCCGCACGCAGCTCAGGGTCTGTCGGGGTGTTCGCAGCACCCTCTTCCACCGCGGGCAAGATTGACCGACGCCGGCTTTGCACGCCGAAGCTCAAGCGCGGTCCCCGCCTGTCAAACGAGGAGCTTATAGCGCGCGGCCTCGGAGAATATGCTCGGTGAGCTGGCGCCTGCAGGGCCTCTTAGATGACGCTCAACCCGCTTAGACCGAACCGACTGTTTTCGGGCGGAAAAGCTGCCTGACGGCTAGCGCCCACAAGCGGCTGTTCAGAGCCACATGCGCTATTCCCAAAACCGACGCTTCCGCGCTGAGCAACCTATCCATCTTTATCGCGCGAGGCGCGGCGTTTCGCGATGAGTTCCTGGCTTTTCTCTCTAGCCTTTTGGGAACGTTCAAGAACAGCTTTCAGGTGTGAGCGATCAATGATGAACTGCGTCGGTTGTGACGGTTTGGCTTCTCGGTCCACAGCGGCTCTCCTATCGAGCGGGAGCGCGAAGTGTCTCTCAGCCGCCAGCGCCCGAAAAACCGACCGGCGATTCCATTCTAACCTATGTCAACGGTAAGTGTTCCGGATCGGCTGATTTCCACCGAGGTTAGATCAGCGCGATCAGCCGATATCCGCTAACGCCAACAAAGCTCCAAGAGCCGCCGTTCCGCTCTCCACCCACCATCAGACATTCGACCGGCGTGACCGGGCCCACTGCTGGCGCAGCGGGTCCGGGTGAAAGATCCGATAGCTCACCGCCTCAGCGGGGGCAGCGCTGCGCTGTTTGGATGGCTCCACGCTGCCCCCGCTGCCACGAGCGAGTGTCATTTCTATCTGGCGGAGATTGTGTCTTTTCTAACTGGCGGCAACAAGGAG
>NZ_BCTY01000004.1 GCF_001591005.1 Sphingomonas sanguinis NBRC 13937 | reverse complement strand
GGGGGGGGGGGCAAAGCCGCAAGGGACAGTCTCGGTGAGACTCCTCCCCTCCCCCATCCCCTCCCGCCTGCGGGAGGGGTGCGGCTAGACGCTAGTTCTGGCTTTTATCAAAACCCCTTCTTCAGCGTCACGAACCACTGGCGGGGGGCACCGGCGAGCAGCGTCTGGTTGTCGCCGCTGGCGGTGAAGCCGTTGGTGCCGATGGTCGAGATATAGCTCTTATCGGTCAGGTTGGTCACGCTGCCCTCGATCGAGAAGCCGCCCCATTCCTGCGGGAACCGGTAACCGATGCTGGCGTCGACCAGGACACGGCCCGCGACCGACTGGTCGTTCAGATAGGTGAAGTAGCGCTTCGACATATAGTCCGCGCCGACGCGGCCGAAGAAGCGGCTGTCGTCATAGACCAGCTCGCCCTTGACCATGTTCTGCGGCGTGTCGACGACATAGCGCCCCTTCTCGGCCAGCAAATTGCCCGACCCGTCACGTACCGTCTGCTGATAGGTGGCATGGTTGTAGGAATAGCTGGCCAGCGCCGAGAAGGCGGGGGTCAGGCGATAGAAGGCCGAAACCTCCGCGCCATAGCTTTCCACGCCACCGACATTGTTCAGCGTCGGCGGAATGCCCTGGATCGCGGTGCCGATCGAATAGGTCAGCAGGCGGTCGGAAAAGTCGATATAGTAACCCGCCGCCGACAGTTGCAGCCCGCCGGTACGATAGCGGACACCGCCTTCGGCCGTCTTGGACTTTTCTGGGCGCACGGTGCCCGATACCGCGTTGAACGCCGCCTGACTGATCGAGAAGGGCGGCGCGGTCGCGGCGGCGATGAAGGCGCGCATATTCTCGGTATAGCTGGCGAACAGCTCGGCCTGGTTGCCCAGGTGCAGCACTGCGCCGATCTGCGGCAGGAACCAGTCCTCGCTCTTGATCTTGCCGCGCGCCAACGTACCCGCCAGCGTGTTGGCCTGGTTGCGCACGCGCACGCCCTTCCAGCCGCCGTTCAGCGTCAGCTGGCCGATATCGAGCGTGTCGCCGATCGAATATTGCAGCGTCTCGGTATCGTATTTGCCGTTCCACACGGTCGCCATCGGATTGCTCTGGAAGTCCAGCGCATTGCGGTTCGGCGTCGCGGTGTCGGTCATGCCATAGAGGCGACGCGCCTGGTGCAGCGTGTTGCTTTCATACCAGCCGGTCAGCGCCAGCGTGTTGGCACCCGTCTTCAGCGCCAGCTTGGCGATGGTCCCTGCCCGGGCCAGGCTGTATTCGGTCGTGCGGAACGACAGCGGCGCCGGGTTGGTGATCGGCGTACCGTCGGCATTGGGCGCGCCCGCTACCGTCGGGGTATAGGGCGTGATCCACGACCCCTGGCCCTTGTTATGATGATAATAGCTGGTCGAGGTCAGCGACAGCGCGTCGGTCAGCTTGGCGGCGAAGGTGATCCCGCCCAGATAGTCGCGGCGCAGACCGGCGGCATCATAATAGCCGTCGTCCAGCGTGATCCCGCTCGGCAGGCCGACCTGCACGCCCGCATAAGGCGCGGTGAAGCCGGTCAGCGAACCGTTGTTCTTGGCGGCATAAGCCGCCGCCGCTGCACCGTTGGTCGCCTGCTTGGCATAGAGGATCGCAAGCGGATAATCGTTTGAGATATTGTCGTTATAAAGCCCGCGACGCTTGATGATATCGAGGCTGAGGTCCTGATAGTCGTTCTCGCGGCGATCCGAGAAGTTGAAGAAGCCGGTGATCGAGCCGCGATCGCCGAAATCCTTGACGATCTTGGCATTGGCCTGATGCTGACGCTGGCTGCCATAACCCTTCCACTTGTCGGTGGTCAGATAGGCATAGCTCAGATAGCCCTTCAGGCCGCCGCCCAGGTCGCCGCTGTCGGCGCGGACGAAGCCACGGATGGTGTTGTTGCTGCCATAGGTGCCCGAGGCGGCCAGCGCGGCGGTGTCGGACGGCGCCCGGCTGGTGAACTCGATGGTGCCGCCCAGATTGCTGGTCGATGCGGTGCCCAGCGCGCCCGCACCCTGCGCCACGCTGGTCGAGGCGATGTTCTCGGAGATGATCGCACGGCTGATGTGCAGGCCGTTGGTCGGGCCATAGCTCATGTCGCCCAGCGGCACGCCGTCGAGCGTGAAGCCCAGGCGGTTCTGGTCGAAGCCGCGCAGCGAGATCTTGGTCGACCATTCATAAGCGCCGAACGGATCGGCCGACTGGAAATTGACGCCCGGCAGCTTGGAGATCGCCTTCAGCGGCGAGGTGCCCGGGGTCAGGCGCTCCAGGTCGGCGGCGTTGACGGTCTGGATCTGACGGCTCTGGCCAAAGCCGAGCACGACCACGTCGCCCGAGGCACCGGCCTGGTCGTCGGTCGCGGCGGGGGTGGCCGTATCAGCCGCGACAGGATCGGCCGCGCTGGTGACGGCAGCCTGGGCAGGCAGGGTCTGCGCCGACACCGCGGGCGCGATCAAAGCGATCGGCGCGACCGTACCCAGCAACTTTATGATCTTCATTTGGCCCCCAATGGCTCTTTCACGGATGAGGCGGGCGCATGGGACCGGGGCGTGACATGTCCGCGACAGCGCGGTGACTGGATTGTGACGGAGGCGGAATGTGCTTTCCGGGTCACGCCCGAACGCACTCTCCTATGGGGGTACGAAAAAGGGCCGGGCAATCCGTGTTGCCCGGCCCCTGCCTTATGCTCTGTCGGCGAGGATCAGCGCGCGATACCGCCCGCTGCCAGGACCGCCAGCGTGACCAGATCGCCCGCGGTCGAGGTCATCGGCGCGATCTGGACCGGCTTTTCCATGCCGATCAACATCGGGCCGATCATGCTGTCGCCACCCAGTTCGCGCAGCAGCTTGGCGGAGATATTGGCCGACTGGAGCCCTGGCATGATGAGGACGTTCGCCGGACCCGACAGGCGCGAGAAGGGGAAGTTCGCCATCTGCTTGGGGTTGAGCGCGACGTCGGGAGCCATGTCGCCTTCATACTCGAACCCGACCTGCCGCTTGTCGAGCGCGGCCACGCCGTCGCGGACATTGTCGATCCACTGCCCTTCCGGGTTGCCGAAGGTCGAGTAGGATAGGAACGCCACGCGCGGCTCATGCCCCATGCGGCGCGCGACGGCGGCAGTGCGCTCGGCGATGTCGGCCAGTTCCTCGCCCGAGGGACGCTCGTTGACCGTGGTGTCGGCGATGAAGACGGTGTGGCTCTGCCCAACGAGCAGGTGGATGCCGAACGGCACCTTGCCGTCGACCGGATCGATGACCCGGCGGATCTCGCGGAAGCTCTGCGCATAGGTGCGGGTGATGCCGGTGATCATCGCGTCGGCCTGGCCCAGCTGGAGCATGACCGAGCCGAAGATGTTGCGATCCTGATTGATCATCCGCTCGGCGTCGCGACGCAGATAACCGCGGCGCTGGAGACGCTCGTAGAGGAAGTCGACCATCTGCGGCACCATCTCCGAGGTGCGGCTGTTATGGACCTCATATTCCTTGGGATTGGTGACGCCCAGCGCCTTCAGGCGATCGTACACGTCGTCGCGGCCGACCAGCACCGGCGTGCCGTAGCCGCCTTCCTTGAAGGCGATGGCGGCGCGCAGCACCACTTCCTCTTCGCCCTCGGCGAACAGCACGCGTTTCGGATGCGCCCGGGCGCCTTCATAAGCCAGCGTCAGGACCGAGGTGGTCGGGTTGAGGCGTGCGCGCAGCTTCTGGCGATAGGCGTCCATGTCCAGGATCGGCCGCGTCGCCACGCCCGAGTCCATCGCCGCCTTCGCCACCGCAGAGGGGACCAGTTCCATCAGGCGCGGATCGAACGGCGCGGGGATGATATATTCGGGACCGAAGCTGTGCTGCGTGCCGTACGCCAGTGCCACTTCCTCGGGCACGCGCTGGCGCGCCAGTTCGGCGATGGCGTTGGCGGCGGCGATCTTCATCTCGTCATTGATGCCGGTCGCCCGCACGTCGAGCGCGCCGCGGAAGATGAAGGGGAAGCCGATGACGTTGTTGACCTGGTTCGGATAGTCCGAACGCCCGGTCGCGACGATCGCGTCGGGGCGCGCCGCCTTGGCCAGCTCGGGGCGGATTTCCGGTTCCGGGTTGGCCATCGCGAAGATGATCGGCGAAGGCGCCATGTCCTTGACCATCTCGGGCTTCAGTGCACCCGCCGCCGAAAGCCCCAGGAACACGTCCGCGCCATGCAGCGCCTCGGTCAAGGTGCGACGGTCGGTGGCGGCGGCATGCGCCGACTGCCACTGGTTGATGTCGTCGCGGCCCTGATAGATCACGCCGGTGCGGTCGCACATGATGACGTTATCGTGGCGCACGCCCATCGCCTTCATCAGCTCGGTACAGGCGATCGCCGCCGCGCCCGCGCCGTTGACGACGACCTTGATCTCGTCCAGCCGCCGGTTGGTCAGCAGACAGGCATTGATGAGGCCAGCGGCGCAGATGATCGCGGTGCCGTGCTGGTCGTCATGGAAGACCGGGATGTTCATCCGCTCGCGCAGCGTCTGCTCGATGATGAAGCATTCGGGGGCCTTGATGTCTTCCAGGTTGATGCCGCCGAAGCTCGGCTCCATCAGCTCGATCGCGTCGATGATCCGGTCGACATCCTCGGTCTTCAGCTCGATATCGATCGAGTCGACATCGGCGAAACGCTTGAAGAGCACCGCCTTGCCCTCCATCACCGGCTTGGACGCCAGCGCACCCAGATTGCCGAGGCCCAGGATCGCGGTGCCGTTGGAGATGACCGCGACCAGATTGCCCTTGGCCGTATAGTCGTACGCGGTGGCGGGGTCTTCGGCGATGGCCAGCACGGGCACCGCGACGCCAGGCGAATAGGCCAGCGCCAGGTCGCGCTGCGTCGCCATCGGCTTGGACGCGATGATCTCGATCTTGCCGGGCCGTCCCTCGGAATGGAACAGCAGGGCCTCGCGCTCGGAGAACTGGTCGGTGGGTTCGTCGGACATGCGCGCGGCCTTCGATGCTGTGGATACAAGGACGCTACGGCTCTTGAAGCTTTCGGGCACGGCTGACAACCCTGTCACGCGGGAGTTTTGCCGCCCTAGGCAAGGCAAGCCATCAGCCTTATAAGTTGATCTATGGAGCATGAGCCCGGCATTTTCGAGCAGCGTGACGAGGCGGCGGAACTGGCCGCCGACGAACGCGCGCGAGCCGATTTCAAGGCGGGCCGTTTCGTGAACCACGCAAAGATGGCCGAATGGCTGAAGACCTGGGGCACCCCCGATCGCAAGCCCCTGCCCCCCGAATGGCTGAAATAAGCTGGTCGATTCAGGCTTCGCTCCAACTCGCCGCGATCGTCGATTATATAGAGCAGTTTGATCCCGATGCCGCTCGGCGCTTGGGTGAAAGGCTGATCGACGTCGCCGAATCCCTGCGGCAATTCCCGGATCGCGGCAGGCCCATTTCTCATGGCCGCCGCGAGATGGTGACGGTTCGCCCCTATATCCTGCGCTACGAACATCTCGGCGACACCGTCCTGATCCTCGGCATCCGCCACGCCGCCCAACTTTCCGACGATTGAAGAAGCATCATGACCACCCCCACCCCGATGATGGCGCAATATCTGACGCTGAAGGCCGAGGCCGAGGATTGCCTGCTCTTCTACCGGATGGGCGATTTCTTCGAGCTGTTCTTCGACGATGCGCGCATCGCCTCGGGCGTGCTCGACATCGCGCTGACCTCGCGCGGGGAGCATGGCGGCGAGAAGATTCCGATGTGCGGCGTGCCGGTCCATGCCGCGACCGCCTATCTGCAACGCCTGATCAAGGCCGGGCACCGCGTCGCCATCGCCGAGCAGACCGAGACGCCCGCCGAGGCCAAGGCGCGAGGCGGCTCCAAGGCGCTGGTCGCGCGCGGAATCGTGCGGGTTGTCACCGCAGGCACGCTGACCGAAGAGGCGCTGCTCGACGCCAAGTGCGACAATTGGTGCGTCGCGATCGGTGAAGCAGGTGGTGCGGTGGCGCTGGCCGCCGCCGACATCTCCACCGGGCGGTTCGTCGTGATCGATGTGAAGCCGGATGCGCTGGGGGCCGAACTCGCCCGCCTCGCCGCCGCCGAAGTGGTCGCGGCCGAGAACGCGGCTCATGCCGAGGCCGCTACGACGTTGCGTCCCTCGGCCACCTTCGACAGCGGCAGCGGCGAGGATCGACTGAAGCGGCTCTATGGCGTCGCCACGCTGGACGGGTTCGGCCAGTTCAGCCGCGCCGGGCTGTCGGCGGCGGGCGGGCTGGTCGCCTATCTCGATCATACCGCCAAGGGGGCCCTGCCCTTCCTGCGTCCGCCGGTGCTGTCCCAGGCGGCAGGTGCCATGGCGATCGACGCGGCGACGCGCGAGAGCCTGGAGCTGACCCAGACCGCGAACGGCCAGCGCAAGGGCTCGCTGCTCGATGCGGTCGACCGGACGGTGACGGGCGCGGGTGCGCGGGCATTGGCAGGGGATATCGGCGCGCCGCTGATGGACCGGGATGCGATCGAGGCGCGGCTCGATCTGGTGCAGCATTTCCACGACGATGCCGCGCTTCGCGAGCGTTTGCGTGCAGCCTTGCGGGCGCTGCCCGATATCGGTCGCGCTATCGGCCGGATCGCAGCGGGACGGGGTTCTCCGCGCGATCTGGGGCAATTGCGCGACGGCCTCGACGGAGCCTGGGCGCTATCCGAGCAACTAACGGACGGCCCTCCCCTGCTGCGCGAGACGACACCCCGTTTGCGCGGCCATGGCGAACTGATCGACCTGCTCCGCCGCGCGCTCGTCCCCTCGCCGCCGATCGAGGCGAGCGAGGGCGGCTATATCGCGGCGGGCTATGACGTGGCGCTCGACGATCTGCGCGATGCGGGTGCGGGCGGACGCCGCGCCATCGCCGCGCTTGAGGCGGAATTCCGCCAGAAGACCGGCATTGCCGCGCTGAAGATCCGTCACAACGGCGTGCTCGGCTATCATGTCGAAGTCCCTGCGCGTTCGGCCGATGCGCTCATGAAGCCGGAGTCGGGCTTTACCCATCGCCAGACGCTGGCGGGCGTGGTCCGCTTCAACACGCCCGAACTGCATGAGGTCGCCAGCAAGGTCGCGCAGGCGGGCGCCCATGCGCTGGCCGCCGAGGCCGCGCATCTCGAGGAACTGACCGCCGCCGCGCTCGCCTCGCGCGAAGCGATTGCCGCGACGGCCGACGCGCTCGCCCGGCTGGACGTCGCGAGCGGCCTTGCGGAACGTGCGGTGGAGGGCGGCTGGGTCCGGCCCGAACTGGTCGACCATGCCTGTTTCGACGTGACGGGCGGGCGGCATCCGGTGGTCGAGGCGGCGGTGGCGCGTTCGGGCGAGCGGTTCGTCGCCAATGACTGTTCGCTGTCGGAAGCCTCACGGCTTTGGCTCGTCACCGGCCCGAACATGGGCGGCAAGTCGACCTTCCTGCGACAGAACGCGCTGATCGCGGTGCTGGCGCAGGCCGGGTCCTATGTGCCCGCCACCCATGCGAAGATCGGGCTGGTCGACCGGCTGTTCAGCCGGGTCGGCGCGTCGGACAATCTGGCGCGGGGCCGCTCGACCTTCATGGTCGAGATGGTCGAGACCGCCGCCATCCTGGCGCAGGCCACCCCGCGCAGCTTCGTCATCCTCGACGAGGTCGGGCGCGGCACCTCCACCTATGACGGCTTGGCGATCGCCTGGGCGGTGGTGGAGGCGATCCATGAGGATAATCGCTGTCGCTGCCTGTTCGCGACCCACTATCACGAACTGACCCGGCTGGCCGAACGCTGCGAGGCGCTGTCGCTCCACCATGTCCGCGCGCGGGAGTGGAAGGGCGAACTGGTGCTGCTGCACGAGGTCAGCGAGGGTCCGGCGGATCGCTCCTATGGCCTGGCGGTGGCGCGCCTCGCCGGGATGCCGCCGACGACGGTGGCGCGCGCCAAGGCGGTGCTCGCCAAGCTGGAAGCCGGTCGCGCCAAGACCGGCGGGCTGGCGGCGGGGCTGGACGACCTGCCGCTCTTTGCCGCCGCGGCGCAGATCGAGGAAGAACAGTGCGATGCGATTCGGGCGGAGGTCGAGAAGCTCGACGTCGACGCCCTGTCGCCACGCGAGGCGCTGGATGCGCTGTACAAGCTGAAGGCATTGGCGCGGGAGGGCTAAGCCCCTCTCCGTACCCCGGCGGAGGCCGGGGCCCAGTTTCGGTGAACGATCGAAGGCGCCGGACAGCTTGCCTCCCCCGCGCCGGATCGCGCGCCATCAACTGGGTGGAGCCTGGGCCCCGGCCTTCGCCGGGGTCGAAGAAAGGGGCAGGCACCCACACCCCAGCGCCCGCCACCGAGGTAATCGGCGCACTTCGATTTCGCTCGGCACGAACGGAGCGTGGGGTGGCTAGAGAAGCGCTCAGCACTCTCATTAAAATTTGGGAAAGTGGGGAGCTTCTGTTGCCCGGTGCTCCCCGTACCGCTGGATTCCCCTTCTGTTGCCCGGTGGGGTCCGACCGCGCTATTTTGGTGTAATGTCAGGCCGTGAGGCCCTCAATTACGCCGCAATCGCGAGTGCTTCGTTATCGTTGGCACTTGTGAGTATGGGCCGTTGCGGTGGTCCCATTCCGAACGAAAACAGCGCTTTTCAACACACGTCGATCCTGGTTCGGCCCCGTCAGAAACGGTGTCCAAGTACACCACCTTTTATGGTGGAGCCGCCGGGTACTGCCCCCGGGTCCGCTGCGTCTATTACTCGCCGCAGTTTATCGTCATAGCCGGGTAAAACCCGGCATGGATGGATATAGGTATCCCGGCGGGTTTACGCAAATGCCTTTCGCTCGCCCCAATTTGGGTCCATGGAAGCCCGCATGTTGACCCAGCGGTCCCGTTATGCGCTGCGCGCGATGCTGTTCCTGGCGGAGATGCCTGCCGATGGTCCGCCGACCTCGATGACGCGCATCGCGACCGAGGCGAATGTCCCGCGCAAGTTCCTGGAGCTGATCCTCGCCGATCTGAAGGGCGCGCAGCTGCTCGACAGCCAGCGCGGCAAGATGGGCGGATATCGCCTGGCGCGCCCTGCGCACCTGATCTCGCTGGGCGATATCATCCGCACCATTGAAGGGCCGCTGGCGCTGGTGCCGTGCGTCAGCCGGACGGCTTACCGCCCCTGCAACGACTGCAAGAGCGAGGCCGACTGCGCCATCCGCCACGCGATGATGCGCGTGCGCGACGAGACGGCACGGATCCTTGATGGGACCAGCCTGGCCGACGCCACCGCCAAGAAGCTGGCGGCGGCGTAACCCTGTCCACCAACCGCGCCACCCCGGCGAAAGCCGGGGTCCAGTTGGGCTGAAGTGACGACGGCGGGACAAGCTTGCCTCCCACGCCACGTCGTGGCGCACCACAATCTTGATGGCACCTGGGCCCCGGCCTTCGCCGGGGAACACCGGTCTTGTGGTCGATTGGCTTAGGAACGCCGCGCGCGCAGTTCGTCGCGGATTTCGCGAAGCAGCGCGACATCGGCGGGTTCGGCCTTGGGCTCGGCGGCGGCGACCGCCTTGTCCTTCTCGAACATCGCGGTGGCGCGGTTTACGGTGCGGATCAGCAGGAAGATGATGAAGGCGACGATGACGAAGTTCACCGCCTGCGTCACGAACGCACCATAGCCGAGCAGCGGCACGCCCGCCTTCTTGAGCGCGGCATAGTCGGTCAGCGAACCCGCATAATTGGCGGGGATTGGCCCCATGCGCAGGAAATAGCTGGAGAAATCCAGCCCGCCAAAGACCTTGCCGATGACCGGCATCAGCACATCGTCGGTCAGCGATGTCACGATCTTGCTGAACGCCGCGCCGATGATGACCGCCACCGCCAGATCGAGGACATTGCCCCGCGCGATGAAGGCCCGAAATTCCTTGAGCATCGCCCACTCCCTCAAATCGATGAAGTTCAACGCTATCGTCGCTTTTGCCCTTCGCCAAGGGACAGCCGCGTCTTATATAGCCGATACAGTTGATGGAGGATTTGTCGAATGCGTCGTTCCGCCCTTGCCCTGACCCCGGTCGTGATGGCCGTCGCCCTGTCGGGCTGCGGCATGAACAGCGTGCCGACGGCGGAGGAAAACGCCAAGGCGAAATGGGCCGATGTCCAGGCCGCCTATCAGCGTCGCGCCAACCTGATCCCCAATCTGGAAGCGACGGTGAAGGGCGCCGCCGCGTCGGAAAAGTCGATCCTGACCGAGGTGGTCAACGCCCGCGCCAAGGCGACGTCGGTCCAGGTGACCGGTGCCGACCTGTCCGACCCCGCCAAGATGCAGCAGTTCGCGCAGGCGCAGGGCCAGCTCAGCGGGTCGCTGGGCCGGTTGCTCGCCAATGTCGAGGCCTATCCGAACCTGAAGAGCCAGGACAATTTCCAGACCTTCATGAGCCAGCTGGAGGGCACCGAGAACCGTATCAACATCGCCATCGGTGATTATAACAAGGCGGTGGAGGCGTATAACGTTCGCATCCGTACCTTCCCCGACGCGATCGGCGCCAAGGTCTTTTACGGTGCCAAGCCGATGACGCCCTATCAGGCGACCACCCCGGGGGCCGAGAACGCGCCCAAGGTGAACTTCGGTAGCTGATCCTACCCCGATGACCCGGTTCACCCGGCTGCTCCGCCCGGTTCTCGGGCTCTGGCTGATTCTCTGCGCCGTCCCCGTGATGGCGCAGACCTTCCCCAAGTTCGACGGGCTGGTGGTCGACGCCGCGAACAAGCTCGACCCCGCCACCAAGGCACAGCTCGAGGCGAAGCTGGAGTCCCTGCAAAAGGATACCGGCCGCCAACTGGTGGTCGCGACCATCCCCGACCTGCAAAACTATCCGATCGAGGATTATGGCTATCGGCTGGGTCGCGCCTGGGGTGTCGGGCTGAAGGACGCCGACAATGGCGCGATCCTGTTCGTCGCCCCCAATGAGGGCAAGGGCCAGCGCGGGCCTCGGCTGGAGGTCGGGCGTGGTCTGGAGCCGATCCTGACCGACGCCTGGTCGTCGCAGATGATCCGCACACTGATGCTGCCCCGCCTGCGCGAATCGGGGGATATTTCGGGTGCGATGAACGCCGGTGCGGATGCCGTGATCGCCCAACTGCGCGCCTCGCCGGAGGAGGCCAAGGCGAAGGTCGCCGACGCGGCCAAACAGTTCGATCGTCAGCATCAGCGTGGCGGCGGTGATGCCAATGGCTTTCCGATCTTCATCATATTGATCGTGTTCATTGGCGCGTTCGTCGTTCTCGCCATCGTCCGCCGCAAACAGGGCCAGCGTTTCCACGACGATGACGACGACGATCGTGGCGGCGGTGGCGGACGACGCGGCGGCGGCTGGCCGATCATCCTCTGGGGTCCAGGCTGGGGCAGCGGCGGCGGATCAGGCGGCGGCTGGAGCTCGGGCGGCGGATCGTCGGGGGGCGGCAGCGACGGATCGTGGTTCGGCGGCGGCTTTACCGGCGGCGGCGGCGGCGATTTCGGGGGCGGCGGCGCCTCGGGGGATTGGTGAGATGTTGAGCGAAACCGATAGCGATCTGGTCACCGCCGCCGTCGCGCGTGCCGAGGCCGGCACGGATGCCGAGATCGTCACCATCGTCGCGCCCCGCTCGGACGAGTATCGCGATGTCGCGCTCTGCTATGCGGCGGCGGCGATGCTGCTGGTGCCGCTGTTCGCGGCGCTCTTTCCCGAACTGGGGTTGAAGCTGCTGGCGCTGGTGCATGACGGCTGGAGCGCGCCGGGCGAGGACCTGATCCTGGGCGTGCTGATGATCGCGCAGGTTGTGGTGTGCGCGATCGTGGTGACGGTGCTGGGCTCTACCCGACGCCGGATGGCGCTCGTCCCCAAGAGTATTCGGCACGCCCGCGTCCGGGAACGCGCGGTGCTGCTGTTCCGCGTCGCAGCCGAGCGGCGCACCGACAGTCGTTACGGCGTGCTGCTCTACCTCTCGGAGGACGAGCATATGGCCGAGATCGTCGCCGACTCCGGCCTGACCGGCAAGGTCGGCCCCGAAACCTGGGGCCGCGCCATGGCGGTGATGCTGCCCCATGTCGCCAAGGGCCATGTCGGCGAAGGGTTGAGCGCGGCGGTCGAGCGCATCGGGCTTGTGCTGGCGACACATTTCCCCAAGACGGCGGCCGACACCAACGAACTGCCGGACAGACCGATCTCGCTATGACCGATCCCCGTATGGACGCCCCCCTCGAAACCCTGGCCGAGGGGCGGTTCCTCACGCTCCGCAAGCGCGGCACCTGGGAATATGCCGACCGCCCGCGCGACATCCGCGCCGCCGTCATCCTGGCGATCGAGGACGGGCATATCCTGCTGGTCGAGCAGTTCCGCATCCCGCTGGGCGTGACCTGCCTGGAAATGCCCGCCGGTCTGATCGGTGACGAGACCGAGGGCGAAGCGGTGCTGGACGGCGCCGCGCGCGAGCTGGAGGAGGAAACCGGCTATCGCCCCGCCCGGATCGAGGCGCTGGGGGAATTCTGTTCCTCGCCGGGCATGACGTCGGAGCGTTTCACTTTGGTCCGGGCCACCGGGCTGGTGAAGGTCGGCGAAGGCGGTGGCGATTCGGACGAGCAGATCGTCGTGCACCGGGTGAAGCTGTCCGAGGTTTCCGCCTTCATCGCCGAACGCCGCACGGCGGGCGTGGCGGTCGATGCCAAGCTGCTCTTGCTGCTGGGTGGCGGCATACTGGGCTTTTGAGTTCACGCGAAGCCGCGAGGACGCGAAGACGATTTATCGCGCGGAGGCGCGGAGGCGCGGAGATGTCGTATTCGCGGCAGCGAAATATCTCTTCAACCGGCCGTTTGTCATGCGCGCCCGATGCTACCAGACACGCCGCCTCTGCGCGAACCAACCCTCTCAAGCGCTGCGCGCGAAAGAAAAAGCGCCCCGGCCGTGACCGGAGCGCTCGAACATCAGCGAAAGTTATCGGCGTAGCTTTGCAGCTTCAGCGTCTTTTGCGGCGTCGGCACGACGTGATGGTCGAGCCCTTCGCGCTGGCAATAGGCGATCGCCTCTTCCAGCGTCGCGAAGGTCAGGCGGACCTGTTCTTGCGTGTCGCCGCTGCCGGCCCAGCCGGTCAGGGGATCGGGCTTTTTCGCCTCGGTCGGTTCGAATTCGAGTTGCCAGCGATCGGTCCGGTACTTGCCGGATTGCATCGCGTTCTTGGGGCGCTGGAAGATGCGAGCAGTGGCCATAATCCAAGTCCCTTATCGCGAACCGGCGGCTCTTGCATCCGCCTTTTTCGTGCGCAGTGTCGCCGACGCCGCCGCAGGGTCGTCGGGCCAAGGATGGCGGGGATAGCGGCCGCGCATTTCCTTGGCCACCGCGCTCCAGCTTCCCGCCCAGAAACCGGGCAGGTCACGCGTCGTCTGGATCGGCCGCCCGGCGGGCGAGGTCAGGCTGAGGACCAAGGGCACGCGCTCCGTCCCGATCACCGGATGCTCCGCAAGGCCGAACAGCGCCTGCACGCGAAGCTCGACGCGCGGACCACCTTCGGCTGCATAATCAATGGCATGGCTACTGCCCGCCGGGCTGGTGAAGTGCGACGGCGCCATCGAATCGATCCGCCGCTGATCGTTCCAGTCGACCAGATTACGGATCGCCTCGGTCAGCGCGCCCGGCGCCAGCGCGTCCAGCCGCCGCTTGCCCGCGACCAATGCAGGCAGCCAGCCGTCCAGCCGTTCGAGCAGCGTCTCATCGTCCAGCGCTACCCCGGCATAGGCCGCCCGCGCCCGGTAAGCCCCCACCCCTTCGCTCCAGGGCAGCAGCGACAGGCCATGCGTCCGCACCCCCTCGACCAGCGCCGCGGCAATGGCGTCGGGGGATGCGCCCGAATCGGGGCCGCTCGACAAGCGAAGCCCGCCCAGCCGCCGTTCGCGCAACGCCTCAACGCCGCCGGTCGCAGGGTTGAAGGTAACGGTGCGCCGCGTCTCGATCCGGTCGGCGAACAGCGCCTCGACGGTGGCGAGGTCGAGCGGGGCGGCCGACAGGATGCGCGCGCCCGAGGCCGCGCCTTGTGTCTCGCCCACCGCCAGCCATTCCGAACTCGCCAGCCCCGAGGCGGGATCGAGCCGGAAGCCCCTGCCCCCGACGCTCGCCCAATTCTCGCCCGTGCCGTCACGCCGCCGCGCCACCCGGTCGGGATAGGCGAGTGCCAGGCACACACCCGCCGCATGGTCCCATGCCTCCTGCTCGACCAGTTTCGGGGCGAGGCCGGTCCAGCGTTTCGCCATCGCCCGCGCCGCCTCCGCCTTGGGGCCACGCTCGTTCCGCCAGCGGCGCAGGCGCTGTTCGACATCGACATCCTGCCCGCCGATCCCGCGCTCACCGAGCAGCACCGCCACCTCGGCGGCGGTCGACGCCAGCCCGCGCTCGCCGCTGCGGATCAGCATATGCGCGAGGCGCGGCGGCATCGGCAGTTTCGCGATCGCCTTACCATGTGCGGTCGGGCGGCCTGTCTCATCCAGCGCCTCCAGCACGGTGAGGCGGGCGCGGGCTTCGTTGACGGCCGCCTCGGGCGGCGGGTCGAGCCAGGGCAGCGCACGTGGGTCGCTGACGCCCCAAAGCGCGGTGCCGAGCAGCAGCGCCGACAGGTCCGCCTCCAGGATTTCGGGCGGGTCGAAACGTGGCAGGCCCGCCGTCGCGGCTTCCTCCCAAAGCCGATAGGCCACGCCCGGCGACTGGCGCGCGGCGCGGCCCGCGCGCTGGACGACGGCGGCTTGGCTGGCGCGTTCGGTGACGAGGCGAGTCATCCCCGCCGCGCGGTCGTAGCGGGGGCGGCGGGCCAGCCCCGAATCGACGACGATCCGCACGCCATCCAGCGTCAGGCTGGTCTCCGCGATCGAGGTAGCCAGCACGATTCGCCGCCGCCCCCCCGGGTCGCGTCGGATTGCCGCGCGCTGCGCCGCCGGGTCGAGCGAGCCGTGGAGTTCGTGGATTGCGATGGCGGAGGGCAGATTCGCCAGCCGCTCGGCAGTGCGCGCGATCTCGGCGGTGCCGGGCAGAAAGGCGAGGATATCGCCCTCCGCTTCTTCGCTAAACGCGCGGCGGATGGCGGCGGCGACCGAATCCTCGATTCGCGCCTCCGCCGCCCGGCCGAGATGGCGCAGTGTCAGCGGATAGCTCCGCCCCTCGCTTTCGATCACGGACGCATCGCCCATCAGGCTGGAGAAGCGGCGACCGTCGAGCGTCGCGGACATCGCCACCAGCCGCAGGTCGGGCCGCAACCCGGCTTGGGCATCCAGCGCCAGCGCCAGGCCGAAATCGCCATCGAGGCTGCGTTCATGGACTTCATCGAACAGGACCGCCGACACGCCCGCCAGTTCGGGATCGGCCTGGATACGTGCGACGAAGATGCCTTCGGTGACGACGGTCACGCGGGTCGCAGCGCTGACCTTCGTGTCCATGCGGGTGGCATAGCCGAAGGTGCGGCCGACCGGCTCCTCGGCAAGTGCGGCCATGCGCTCGGCCGCGGCGCGCGCGGCGAGGCGGCGGGGGGACAGGAGCAGGACTTCGCCGGTGCACCAGGGCTGGTCGAGTAGGGCGGGCGCGACAGCGGTGGTCTTGCCCGCGCCGGGAGGCGCGACAAGGACGGCATTGGGGGCGTCGGCAAGCGCGGCCAGCAGATCGGGCAGGACGGCGGTGACGGGCAGGGTCATGGGGTGGCGATAGGAGGTTTGGCGGGCGGGGTGAAGGACTTCCCCCGTTTCCCACTCACCAGTTCCCCGGCGAAAGCCGGGGCCCAGGTCCCACCAAGCTGGTGGCGCGCCACGCGAGGCGGGGGAGGCTAACCCCCTGCGCCTTCGATCGTTCACCGCAACTGGGCCCCGGCCTTCGCCGGGGTCAAACCTGTATTTGGTTCAGTAAGCCCGCGCGACGGCGAATTCGACGGCCTCGATCATCGCGCTCTTCGCCGGGCCATCGGCAAAGCCGCGCAGCGCTTCGATCGCCAGCCCACCATAATGCCGCGCGCGGGCCATGGTGTCGTCGACCGCCCGGCTCTTGCGGACCAGCGCGATGGCATGGGCGAAGTCCTCGTCCGACGTCCGACGTCCCTCGACCGCGTCCTTCCAGAAGGCGCGCTCTTCGTCGTTCGCCCGCGCATAGGCCAGGATCACCGGCAGGGTCATCTTGCCCTCGCGGAAGTCGTCGCCCGCGTCCTTGCCCATGGTCCCTGCGTCCGACACATAGTCGATCGCATCGTCGATCAGCTGGAACGCGATGCCCAGATTCCGGCCATAGGCCTCCAACGCCAGTTCCTCCGCCTCGGGCCGGTCGGCGATGACGGCGGCGATGCGACAGGCGGCCGCGAACAAAGCGGCGGTCTTGGCGTCGATGATCGAGAGATAGCGTTCCTCGGCCAGCCCAACCTGTCGCACCGCGGTCAGCTGGTTCACCTCGCCCTCGGCGATCACAGCGGACGCGCCCGACAAGATGTTCAGCACCTTCAGGCTGCCCGCATCGACCATCAACTGGAAGGACCGGCTGAACAGGAAGTCGCCGACCAGCACGCTGGCGGGATTGCCCCAGATGATGTTGGCGGTCCGACGTCCGCGCCGCAGGTCGGAGCCGTCGACGACATCGTCGTGCAGCAGCGTGGCGGTGTGGATGAACTCGACCGCCGCCGCCAGGACGTGATGGCTGGTGCCCTGATAGCCCAGCAGCTGTGCGCTCGCGAGCGTCAGCATCGGGCGCATCCGCTTGCCGCCGCCTGCGATCAGGTGGCCCGCCAGTTGCGGGATCAGCGGGATTTCGGACGCCATGCGGTCGATGATGACCTGGTTCACGGCGTTCATGTCGTCGGCCACCAGCCGGATCATCGGGTCCAGCGAGGGCGCGGGCTTGGCGAGGCGGGTGGCGGTTACGGTCATGGGCAGGTAAGAGCCTCTGGCGACAACGCTTGCCGAACGCAAGCCTAAGCGCGAAAGGGCCCGCGTGAATTTGCCGTGGGACGCGGCTGCGCCAGAGGGAGACGTATCGATGTCCGACACCGTGCTGACCGGCTATCGCCAGTCGATCGACAATATCGACGCCGCGCTGGTCTTCATGCTGGCCGAGCGGTTCAAGATCACCCAGGCGGTCGGACGCTACAAGGCAGAGAATGAACTGCCCCCCGCCGATCCCGGCCGCGAGGAGTCGCAAATCGCCCGGTTGCGCCAGTTGGCGAGCGATGCGCAGCTGGACCCCGAATTTTCCGAAAAATTCCTGCGCTTCATCATCGACGAAGTGATCCGCCACCACGAAGGCTTTCGCGGCTAATGGCATTCCTGCTGGCGATCGAGGGCGCGGACGGCGCAGGCAAGGCGACCGCGACGGCGGCCGTTACCGAGCGGCTGAACGCCGCCGGGCTGTCGGCGGCCGCCTTGTCCTTTCCGCGCTATGCCGAGACGGTCGGCGGCTGGGCGCTGGGCGAGTATCTGGCGGGCCGCCTGCCCCATGCTGCCGCGCCCGAGACGGCGGCGACGCTCTATGCGCTCGACCGATTCGAATCGCGCCCGCACCTGATCGAACTGGCCGAAGCGCACGACGTGATCGTGTTCGACCGCTATATCGCGTCGAACATGGCCTATCAGGCGGCGCAGGTCCCGGCGGACCAGGCGCCTGCATTGCTGCAATGGATCGAGCAGCTGGAGACGGTGCAGTTCCGCCTGCCCGCCCCGCATCTGTCGGTCTATCTCGATACGCCGCTCGACGTCGCGCGCGAGCTAATCGCCCGCAAGCGCAAGCGCAGTTACACCGACGACACCTATGACGCCTATGAGGCGGACCTGGGGCTCCAGGCGCGGGTGCGCGCCAATTACGCCGCGATGGCGGACGGGGCGATGCTGGGCGAGTGGGCGACGGTGTCGACCGTGGCGGGCGGCGCCTTACGCGATCCGGCGGCGATTGCGGACGAGATCACGGCGCTGGCGACGGAACGCTTGCGCTAGCTGTTTCCCGACGACTTACTGTTCCCCGGCGAAGGCCGGGGTCCAGTTTCTATGCACTATCGAAGTGCGCGAGGCATTGGCCTCCCACGCAACGTTTCGACGCGCCACCGGCTTGGAAGGAACTGGGCCCCGGCCTTCGCCGGGGAACGGATTTATTCAATTCCGGAACTTCGCCACTCGATCGGACGGCGGATGAGATGATTGATCTCACGCGAAGCCGCGATGCCGCGAAGAGAGAAGATTTGGTTCGCGCAGAGGCGCGGAGGACGCGGAGCTGTCGTGCTCGCGGCTCTTGCAGCCCGTCCCCCTCAAGCGATCGAAGAAAGAGAACTGCGCACGGCCGCGCGCGATACTTCTCCGCGTCCTCCGCGCCTCCGCGCGAGATAAAACTCTTAGCGGCTTGGCGGCTTCGCATGAACCAAAATCCCGGCCCCGCCCCTCAATTCGACGCGCGGATCGTCCCCGCCAGCGGCGCGAAGCGGGCGACCTGTTGGCCGACCAGGCGCAACTGCCCCTCGACCGCCGGGTCGCTGATCCGCCCTTCGTCATCGAACCGCGTCTGCTGCGTGTTCACTGCCGCCGCAAAGGGCGTCGGCCAGCCACGCAGCGCATGGACGATCGAACGCAGCGCCGCGATCGTCGAGCCGGTCGCCTGCCAGCCATAGGCGGTGGCGATCAGCCCCACGGGCAGGTCGGCGAAATAGGGCCGCTCGTCCTTTGCCGTTTCCTCCAGCAGGTCGAGCGCGTTCTTCACCAGGCCCGAGATGCTGCCATGATAGCCCGGACTCGCGATGATGATCGCCGAGGCCTGTCGCACCGTGTCCACGAACACCTGCTCCGCCTCGGTCCGTGTCGCCGTGCGCGGATTGTAGAGCGGCAGGCGCGCCAGATCCTCGCCGCCGAAGACATGGGTGCGGAACCCCTCGTCCGCGGCGGCCGTCATCGCGGTCCGAAGCGCGCGCTCGGTCGAGGAGACGCTGCCGATCGTGCCGCCGATACCGACGACGAGCGGGGAGGAGTTATGGGCCATGTCCCGCCTTTCACCCCGGACGGCACGGCGGGGCAAGCGCTAAGTTCTGGGACAGGGCTTCCCATTGCGGCGCCCGACCTCTCGCCCTATCCAACATGACAGGGAGATGACGGATGCGTGAAATGGTTCTGGGGGTTGCCATGCTGCTGGCCTGTCCGGTCGCGGCGCAGGAGGTGCGTCAGAGCGCCCCGCCGCCCGGCATCGCGCCTGGCTCCCCGACAGGCTGGATCATCACCCTGGGTGCCGCGCCGGTCCTCGGCCCCGCCTGGCAGGGATCGCGGGAGATGGCGCTGTCGATCTTTCCCGACCTGCGCGTGAATTATGGCGATACGCTCTTCGCCTCGGTGCCCGATGGGATCGGGTGGAACGCGGTCAACCGCGACGGCTGGCGCGCAGGGCCACTGGCAAAAATCCGCTTCGGCCGGAACGAGCGTAATGGCGGCTCCCCCTTCCTGATCGCAGGGGGCAGCGACGCCCTGGCGGGCATGGGCAATATCAAGGCGGCGGGCGAGATCGGCGGCTTTGTCGAAAAGTCGTTCGGCCCGCGCCGCGCCTGGCGCACACGCGCCGAAGTACGACAAGGTTTCGGCGGCCATGACGGCGTGGTCGCGGACCTGTCGGCGACGTACCGCACCCGGATCGGACGCGCGATCGTCAGCGCGGGGCCACGCATGACGGTGGCCAGCGTACCGTTCATGCGGACCTATTTCGGCATCTCGCCGGCCCAGTCGACACGCACCGGCCTGGCCCCCTATCGCGCGGCGGGGGGCGTGCTGTCCTATGGCCTGGGCGGCAACGTCATCCGCCCGCTGAACCGGCGCAGCGCCCTCACCCTCTTCACCAGCTTGGAGCGGCTGGGCGGTCCTGCCGCCGATTCGCCGCTGATCCGCGAGCGCGGCCAGCGGATGCAGGCGACTCTGGGCCTGGGCTACGGGGTCCGCTTCGGGCTCTGAGCCGGGACGGCGGGCGGCGAGGCGCTGACCGGGCCGAGCCAGAAGACGCCGTCATAATCCGGATCGGGCTGCTGCCCCGGCAGGCTGCCCAGCGCGATGAACGGCGCGCGATCCAGATCGGCATCCTTACCCAACGGATGCGCCGCGCATTCCACGTCCGCAGCGGTGATCGGCACATGCGGCTTGGGCACCACCCCCGGCTTCAGCTCACAGGTCCATGACGTGCCGCCCGCCGACTTCATGTTCAACGCGATCACAGGAACCGATCGTGCCAGTCGCATGGCCATCGGATCGAAGGGGGTGCGGGTATAGGTGACCGGCCGCTTGCGGGCATGGGTATTGCCCGTCAGCACCAGCACATGGTCGTAAGGCTGGCACGCCGCCGCGATGCGAATATTCTCGGCCTGCGCCGCGTCGTGCGGCCCCTGCCCGGGCAGTTGCGCGAATTGCCGCGCTTGCGCTTCGTCCTTGGCACCGTTGAAGGCGACGATGTCGATCCTGCGTCCCATCCGCGCCTCGTGATGCAGCCCGACCAGCATCGCCAGCATCGACTCGCTGCCGACCCCGTCATCACGCTCCGCCCAGCCAGCCTTGGTCAGAGCAGGCACGAACGCGGCGTCCGGCATCGCCCAGGCCTTTTGAAAGTCGTCGTCATTGATGGCGTCATGCTCGACCGCGACCAGGACACGCTCGCCCTTGGCAGCCAACGCGCAGGCCAGATTGCCAACGAAAGCCGGTGCCTCGCGCGTCCCGTGCATCTCGCCGAACACCACGACCTTTGCGCCTTGGGCCGCAACCTGATCCCAGCCCGGCGGCACCTGGCATGGAATAGTCCCGGGCGTCATCGGTGCATGCGCGGCCTGTCCCGGACTCCATGCCGCCAATGCGACCCCCAGCCCCAACATCATGGCAGCCTTACGCATCATGCCCTCCCCGGTCGATCTGGGACGAGTGTGCCACGACGGCGATGCGGCACAAGCCGCCATCCGCCTTTGCCGACGTCCTGTTTTTCAGGACTGGTACACCCCGCCCACCGAGCTAGAAGAGACGACAAGAGCATAATCGGAGGACTGCACGGGGCATGACCAAACACCTTCCCTGGATCGCGCTGGCGATCGTCGGCGCGGGCGCGCTGGGTGTCGTTGCCACGGTGCGGGGCGAACCCGTCAACGCGCTGTGGATCGTGGCGGCTGCCGTCTCGGTCTATCTGATCGCCTATCGTTATTATGCGCTGTTCATCGCCAAGGTGATCGGCATCGACCCCAGCCGTCCTACCCCGGCCATCCGCCGCGCCGACGGGCTGGATTATGTCGCGACCGACAGGACGGTGCTGTTCGGCCACCATTTCGCCGCGATCGCGGGCGCAGGGCCGCTCGTCGGGCCAGTGCTGGCGGCGCAGATGGGCTATTTGCCCGGCACGCTGTGGATTCTGGCGGGCGTGGTGCTGGCGGGGGCGGTGCAGGATTTCCTGGTGCTGTTCCTGTCGATGCGGCGCGACGGGCGCTCGCTGGGCGAACTGATCCGCATGGAGATGGGAGCCGTTGCGGGCACCATCGCGCTGTTCGGCGCCTTCATGATCATGGTCATCATCCTGGCGGTGCTCGCGCTGATCGTCGTGCGGGCGCTGGCCGAAAGCCCCTGGGGCCTGTTCACCGTGGCGGCTACCGTGCCGCTGGCGATGCTGATGGGCGGCTATACCCGCTGGGTGCGGCCGGGGAAGATCGGCGAGGTGTCGATCATCGGTTTCATCGGCCTGATCTTGGCGATCGTCTATGGCCAGTCGATCGCGCAGTCGGCGGTGCTGGCGCCGCTGTTCACCTTCACGCCGGTGCAGCTCTGCTTCCTGCTGATCGGCTATGGCGCGGTCGCCTCGGTCCTGCCGGTGTGGCTGCTGCTCGCGCCGCGCGATTATCTGTCGACCTTCCTCAAGATCGGCGCGATCGTGGCGCTGGCGATCGGCATCGTTATCATGGCGCCGCCGCTGAAGATGCCTGCGCTGACCAAGTTCATCGATGGCAGCGGGCCGGTCTGGGCCGGGCCGCTCTTCCCCTTCCTGTTCATCACCATCGCATGCGGCGCCGTGTCGGGCTTCCACGCGCTGATCGCGAGCGGCACCACGCCCAAGTTGATCGCCAGCGAAAAGGATGCGCCCTTCATCGGTTACGGCGCGATGCTGATGGAAAGCGCGGTCGCGATCATGGCGCTGGTCGCCGCGTCGATCCTCGATCCGGGCATCTATTTCGCGATGAACGCGCCTGCCGCCGTGCTGGGCACCGACCCGGCCAGCGCCGCCGCCGCCGTCACTGCGATGGGCTTCCCCATCTCCGCCGACACGCTGGCGCAGGTCGCACGTGACGTGGGCGAGCATACGATCATCAGCCGCGCGGGCGGCGCGCCGACATTGGCGGTGGCGATGGCGGAAATCTTCAGCCACCTGTTCGGCGGACAGGCGATGAAGGCCTTCTGGTATCACTTCGCCATCCTGTTTGAGGCGCTGTTCATCCTGACCGCCGTCGATGCGGGCACCCGCGCCGGAAGGTTCATGCTGCAGGACCTGATCGGGCTGGTCGTCCCCAGCTTCCGGGGGTCGAGCAAGGTCGCGCCGGGCCTGATCGCGACCGGCCTGTGCGTCGCGGCCTGGGGCTTCTTCCTCTATCAGGGGGTTACCGACCCGCTGGGCGGAGTGAACACGCTGTGGCCGCTGTTCGGCATCTCCAACCAGATGCTCGCCGCCGTGGCGCTGATGCTGGCGACCGTGGTCCTCTTCCGCATGAAGAAGGATCGCTATGCCTGGATCACCGTGATCCCGACCGTCTGGCTGCTCGCCTGCACGCTGACCGCCGGGTGGATGAAGATCTTCTCCGCCGATCCGCGCGTCGGCTTCTTGGCCCATGCTGACAAGTTCGCCAGCGCCGCCGCGTCGGGCAAGGTCCTGCCGCCCGCCAAGACCATGGGCGACATGGGCCGGATCGTCTTCAACGACCGGATCGACGCGGGGCTGTGCGCGATCTTCCTGGGCGTGGTGCTGGCGATCCTGGTCTATGCGGTGCGTACCTGCCTGATCGCCCGCCGTATCGACCGGCCGAGCGTGACCGAGGTTCCGCCCGAGATGGTGGCCGCCGAATGAGCTGGCTCGCCCGCCTGCGCCAGATCGGCAACGCCATGGTCGGGATGCCCAGCTATGACGCCTATGTGGCGCACATGGCGGCGAAACATCCCGACCGCGAGCCGATGGACGAAGTGACCTTCTTCCGCGAGCGGCAACAGGCGCGGTATGGCGGGAAGAATGGCGGGCGTTGCTGCTGATTGATCACGCGAAGCCGCGAGGACGCGAAGCCGCGAGGACGCGAAGAAGGAAGAAGGTTGGTTCGCGCGGAGGCGCGGAGACGCGGAGACGCGGAGACGCGGAGGTGTTGGACCCGGCCGACAGGCCAGACTATCCCAACGCCTGCCTTATAGTCTCCCGCTTCTGAGCGCGGGCAAAGCCCCTCTGCGTCCTCCGCGCCTCTGCGCGAACCTAATAATCTCCGCATCTCCGCATCTCCGCGTCTCCGCGTGAACAAAAACCTTCGCGTCCTCGCGGCTTCGCGTGAACCGAAAACCCTCATCCCGCCCCTACCCTTGCCTTTTATCCGAGCCACAGCTACATCGCGTTCCCATCCGAACAGCGCGGACGGACCTTTCGTCGCAGGCCCCCTGGGGCAGGCGACGGCGGACCTATGCCTCGCTGACAGAATTTCAACGCAGGTGCGGGAACGGCACGAGTGGCGAAGACGACCCCCATCGAGTTCTTCAATCAGGTCAAGACCGAGACCAAGAAGGTCGTCTGGCCGACGCGGCGCGAAACGGTGATGACCGGCGTGATGGTGGTCGTGATGACCACGATCCTGGCGATCTTCTTCCTGGCGGTCGACTCGTTCTTCGAGACGCTGGTCCGCACCCTGCTGTCGCTCGCGAAGTAAAAGGTTTTCCATGGCGCGCTGGTACATCATCCACGCTTATTCCGGTTTCGAGGGCAAGGTCCGCGACTCGATCATGGCTGAGGCGACCCGTCTGGGCCTCGACCATCTGGTCGACCAGATCGAGGTGCCGACCGAAACCGTGACCGAGGCCCGCCGCGGCAAGAAGATCGCGGTCGAGCGCAAGTTCATGCCCGGCTACGTGCTGGCCAAGCTCGACATGACCGACCAGGTCTATCACTTGGTCAAGAACACCCCGAAGGTCACCGGCTTCCTGGGCGCGATGGGCAAGCCCCAGGCGATCAGCGAAACGGAAGCCACGCGGATGCTGAATTCCAAGGAAGAGGCCGCCGCCGCCCCGAAGCACAAGGTCAAGGTCGATTACGAGATCGGCGACGCGGTCAAGGTGCTGGAAGGCCCCTTCGCCAGCTTCAACGGCGTGGTCGAGGAACTGGATTTCGACAAGTCCAAGGTCAAGGTGTCGGTGTCGATCTTCGGTCGCGCGACCCCGGTGGAACTGGATTTCGAGCAGGTCGAACGCTCGAAGTAAGTTCGGACGATCCGACGAAACAGGGGCCGGGGCGGCGACGCCACCGGCCCTTTTCGCATCTGGCGTCCTACAGCTTGGCGCTGTCCGCCACCTGCCGGAACGCAGCGACCCCGGCGTCGAAATAGTGCAGCCGGGGTGCCTCGAAGGTGATCAGGTACAGCTTGCCGCCGATCATCGCAGCCCGCCCCTCGCCCTTGCGCGGCAGGTCCTCGTTGGGCCGGGTGAAGTTGTAGGTGAAGCGGATGCCCGGCTGGCCCGCAAAGGCCATCGGCTCCATCGCGTCCACGGTGAACAGCGGGGTGTCGAGCGCGATGCGATAGCTGTTCTCGACCAGCGTCGGGATGTCGGTCACCAGCATCGTCGCCTTGACGCGCGGCAGCGGCTTGGTGCGCTTGCTGACCTCGCGGAACAGCGTCTGTTCGGGCTCGATCCCGCCGTAGAAGGTCAGGTCGTTCAGCGCATCGCCATCGAAGGTCCATGTCTCCGAATTGCGCCCCGGCCGCGCACCCAGCTTGTTCCATTCGACCGAAGGCGTGACCGTCAGTACCGACTTGGCGACCGCCACCGGCTGCCCCGCCGGGATCAACTTGTTCCCCGCCAGCACCGGCGCCGCGACCAGCGCCAGTCCGATCGCCGCGATCTTGAAACCTCTCATTGCACGCCCCCTTCTCCGATCAACATCGCCATGGCCGCGCGGTCGCTCGCCTGCGGTGCGCGCTCCAGATAGGTTTTGAGCGCCGCCCGCCCCGCCGCTTCCTGCTGCCCGCGCAAGAGGGACAGGCCCAGCCCGCGCCAGGCAACCGGATCAGTGCAGCCCGCATCGATCGCCTGCTGATAGAATTGCGCCGCGCTGACCAGATCGCGGGGATTGCCCCGCTCGCGATAGAGTTCGCCGCGCGTCAGCAGCAGGTCGGGCGTCCATTGCGCGCCCGCCAGTTCGCCGAGTAGATACTCCGAGCCGCCGAAATCGTTGAGCTTGATCTGGTCGGCCAGAAAGGTCGCGCGCCACGGGCGCATCGCCGTCGAAAACGCATCGCGTGCCTCCTCGCCGCGTTCGCCATCCGCCCCCGCCGCCTCGCGCAGATAGGTCGCGCGGGTAAGCTCGGTCGGATGATCGGCAAAGAACCCTGCCGCATAACGATGCGAGACGCGCCGTTTGCGCACCAGCGCGGTCGCATCCTCTTCCGCCATCAGCCGCTCCCAGATGCGCGATGCCGCGAGCGGCCGATAGCCCGCCGCCGTCAGATAGCGCAGGCCCATCAGGTCTGCCTCCGTCTCCTGTGCGCGATTATAGGAGAAGTGCAGTTGGACCAGGCTGACCGGCAGGGTGCTGTAGGGTGAGAGGACGCTGGTCCAGGCGATGATGTCGGTGATCGTCCGCGCCCGGCGAAACGTCTTCAGCCCATGGCGCATCTCGAAATGCCCGAACTCATGACCCAACACCGCCGCCAATTCTGCCTCGTCGCGCAGACGGAGCAGCGCGCCGGTCCAGACCACCATCATTCCATTGGGCGCCATGAATGCGTTGAAATAGGGCGCGCGCACCACATAGATTCGCACGCCTTTGCACCGATCCTCGCCGACCGAGCGGCAAAGGACCTTGCTCATATAGGCGTTCAGCGCCGCGTCACGCACCACGGCGGGCGAGTCGCGCAGGTCGCGCTCGGCCTCGTCCGCCTGCTGCCACAGCCCACGTTCGTCGACCGTAGTCGGCGTATAAGCCGCGCCATAAGGCGGCAGGGGCGCGAGCTTGTCGGGCGCGCCATGGCCCAGGGCCGCGCTCGCCAGCGCAGCGGCGATCATCCATCCAGCCATGCTCGGCCGCCCTTAACGTGCCGCGGTCTGGATCGCGGCCGACGGCAACACGGCGGCGGTCTGGGCGGTGGTGCCGGGGAAACCCTCCAGCAATTGCGAGACCCGCTTGACCGCGCCCTCCGGCGTGCGGACATCGCCACCCATCGCCAGATCGGCGTTCAGCCAAACCAGATCGCCCGTCTTCAGGTCGATCAGCCCGGCATAGCCCTTGTGCACGCCCGCCGTCACGCCGACACCGGCCACCCCGGCGGCCACCACCTGGAGCAGCTTGCGCCCGGTCGAGCCGTAATGATCCACCGTCGTGACGAACAGGGCATAGTCGGCCCCCTGAAGGCCCGGCAGCTTGGCAACCTCCGGCCCGATTGACCACAGGAAGCTGCCATCACGCTTCTTGGTGGGCAGGCGATTGCCCGGGAAGAACTGATAGGTGATGACCGAGTCGGCCAGCGCGGTGAACAGCGCGCGATATTCATGCGCGGTCGCCGCCCCCTGCCCCACCGGTTCGACGAAGTTCACGACCTCGTTGCCGAGCTGCCCCTGAGCCTGAGCCAGCGCCCTGCCCAGATTTTCGCGCGCCTGGTCGGTCCAGTCGGCATTGGGCTCGAAAGCGCCACCGGTCGACTGCGCGCCGACCGCGATTTCGGGCCGCATCAGCACGATGGTGGCGGTGCCGGGCGTGAGGGTGAAACCGGGCTTGTTGCCGGTCTTTTCCTGCGCCGCCAACGGTGTGGCAGCCATTGTCAGCGCCGCCGCAGAGGCCAGCGCACCCCATCCCCGTCCCATGTGTCGAACCCCCGTTCGAGCGATGGCGGAACCGGTCGCTCCCTCGACCGAGTCGTCCATCATGAACCAAAGGTGACATGCCCGGTTCGCTCCTGACAAGCACAATGCTTGCCTTGCGTTTCGACCCATATTCCGCTATCGGCCCGCGCTTCCCTAGCATCATGCGACGGAACCCTTGCGGGAGGGTGCGCTGGCTTATGCCTCGCGCCCGTCACGACCGCTAGACTCGAAAAGAGAGTGACATGGCAAAGAAGATTACCGGCTATATCAAGCTGCAGGTTCCTGCAGGCGCCGCCAACCCCTCGCCGCCGATCGGCCCGGCGCTGGGTCAGCGCGGTGTGAACATCATGGAATTCTGCAAGGCGTTCAACGCGCAGACCGGCGAAGTCGAAAAGGGCACGCCCCTGCCGACCGTCATCACCGTCTATGCCGACCGTTCGTTCTCGTTCGAGACGAAGACCGCGCCTGCGACCTACCTCATCAAGAAGGCCGCCAACCTGAAGTCGGGCTCGAAGGAGCCGGGCAAGGTGTCGGCGGGCAAGATCGCGCGCTCGAAGCTCGCGGAAATCGCTCAGGTCAAGATGAAGGACCTGAACGCCAACGACATCGAGGCTGCGACCAAGATCATCGAAGGCTCCGCCCGCGCGATGGGCCTCGAAGTGGTGGAGGGCTAAGATCATGGCCAAGCTGACCAAGAAGCAGAAGTCGGTCCAGATCGACTCCGAGAAGCTGCACGGCATCGACGAAGCGATCTCGCTGGCGCGCACCCACGCGACCTCGAAGTTCGACGAGACGATCGAAGTCGCCGTCAATCTGGGCGTTGACCCGCGCCACGCCGACCAGATGGTCCGCGGCGTCGTCACCCTGCCCAAGGGCACCGGCAAGACCGTTCGCGTCGGCGTGTTCGCCAAGGGCGCGAAGGCCGATGAGGCACGCGCCGCTGGTGCGGACGTCGTGGGCGCCGAGGACCTGATGGAAACCATCCAGGGCGGCACCATCGACTTCGATCGCTGCATCGCGACCCCGGACATGATGGGCGTCGTCGGTCGCCTCGGTAAGGTGCTGGGCCCCAAGGGCCTGATGCCGAACCCGAAGCTGGGCACCGTGACCATGAACGTCGCCGAAGCCGTCAAGGCGGCCAAGGGCGGTCAGGTCGAGTACCGCGTCGAAAAGGCCGGCATCATCCATTCGGGCATCGGCAAGGCGTCGTTCCCGGCGGAAGACCTGCGCGCCAACTTCGACGCGCTGGTCGACGCACTGATCAAGGCCAAGCCGTCGGGCGCCAAGGGCAAGTATGTCCGCAAGGTCGCCGTTTCGTCGACGATGGGCCGCGGCATCAAGGTGAACGTCTCGGAAATCCCGGGCGCGTAACCTACGCCGCCAGCGCAAGCTGACAGGATCAGGGGGGCGGAACTTCGGTTCCGGCCCCCTTTTTCGTGGAGGTCGATCAGATTTTTCCTCCCCAGCCTGCACCCTCATGATGAACGGAGCCGATGCGCATCGCACAGGGCAACGCCTCCTCGGCTTGCCGGTCGGTCGCACCGGATGCGGCATAGTCGATCCATGCGCCCCATTTTCCTTTTGACGCTGAGCCTCGGCATGCCGCTCGCATTCGGCCTCGGCCTGCTGGTTGCACGACCGGCCTCCCGCCCACGCCCTACCGAGCAAGACATTGCGCGCATGCAGACTGACGGCGATGCCGTCCTCCCGCCCCTCTGGCGCACTTTGTTTCGGGAACGGCCGTGGCTAAAGGCTATCCGGCGGCGGGGTTACATCTATTGCAACCGCCACGGCGCGATCGACATAGGCTGCGCGCGGGAACAAGACGAAGCTATGCAGGGCATGATTTTCGCCCTGATGACCTCGAAGTGGCAACAAGGCATGACGGATCGGAACCAGCTGTCGCAGCGGGAATTCGAAGTCGCTCGGGACCCGGCTCTGCGATCCAAGGTCATTCGCTATTGCGCCCGCCTCTACGACGACCATGGAAGCGAGGATGCAAGGCTCCTGGCCATCTGCCTTGGGAATCTTTCCGATTACTCGCTGCTCGTTCCCATACCGGTTCCGTGAGACGATCCCCGCTCAGGTTCGAGCCCACCCTTTGCTCTCATTTTGCAGATACATACTTCCCCTACCCCCCCTCCAGGCCTTACCCGGAGGGGAAACGGATCGGCATCACGCCACCGGGACGCTGCCCTCAACCAGCCCCGGGCCCTGCAGGACCAGCGCCACGCCGATCGTCTCGCGGGCACCCGCCGGGAGCGTGACTTCCAGCGCCTTGTCGGTGCGGCGGAAGGCCAGCGGCGTCGAGTCGCCGAACAGGGTGACGCGCTCCACGCGGCCTCGCCCGATCGGGTTGCCGTTCGCCAGCAGGGTCAGCCGCGCGACGCCATCGTCTGGCCAGCCCAGGACGAACGCATGCAGGTTCTCGCCCTTGCGGACATAACGGATATCGGCCGCGCTGTTCTTCGAGTGCTGCGTCTCGCTGAACATGCCGCCGCCGCCCGAGCCGGGGCCCTCGCCATGAACGCGCCAGGGCCGCGTGCCGTAAATGGCATCCCCATAGCGCCCCATCCAGGCGGCGATCCCCTCGACGATCCGCTCTTCCTTCTCGTCGATCGTGCCGTCGCCGCGCATCGGCACGTTGAGCAGCAGATTGCCGTTCTTCGACACCACGTCGCACAGCGTGTGGATCACCGTCGCCGCGCTCTTATAGCCGTCATTGTCATAGATGCTGCGGTCATAATGCCAGGCGCCGAGGCAGGTATCGGTCTGCCACGGATAGGTTTCGATATAGGTCTTGCCGCCCCGCTCGACATCATCGACCACCGCCATGCGCCGCTGCGGCGGCGTGGTCTTGATGTTGAGCACCGCCTCCAGCCGCCCGTTATGCCAACGCTGGCTGGCGTTGTAATAATAGGCCGCCATCTCCAGTCCGATCTCTTCCATCGGCAGGTCGAAATTGTCGAAATAGATCAGGTCGGGCTGGTAATTGTCGATCAGCGCCCGGCAACGGCGCGCCCATTTCGCGGCCAGATCGGGACGGCCCAGCGGCTTGCCCTCGTTCCAGAGCCTGTCGTTCCGCTCATGCCAGCCGTCGACCTCGGTCCGGTCCCGATATCCGTCGGGAAGCTTCATGATCGGGCCGTTGTACAATTCCTGCGGGTCCAGCCCGTCCCACCAGGTGCCGCGCCCATCCGCCTTGGTCCGCCAGGCCGCGTCATAGCGCTTGCCCTGCATCGGCCCTTCGGAATCATAGGCATAAGCGGGCTGATACCAGTGCCAGCTATGGGCGCTGTGGTTCGATACGCCGAAGCGCAGCCCTCGCGCCTTCGCCAGCTTGGCCCAGGTGCCGATAATGTCGCGCTTGGGCCCCACCCGGGTGGTGTTCCAGGGGTGCGGCGAGTTGAAGCAGTCGAGATTGTCGTGATGGTTCGCCATCGCGACGAAATATTTGGCCCCGGCGCGCTGGTAGAGATCGAGCTGTCGCTCCGGATTCCAGTTCTCGGCCTTCCACTTTCCGATGACGTCCAGGAAACCGACCTTGCTGGGGTGGCCGTATTTGCGAACATGGGCGTTATAGGCGCGCGATCCCTGCTCATACATGCCGCGCGCATACCAGTCGCCTTCCTCGGGCACACATTGCGGGCCCCAATGCGCCCACATGCCGAACTTGGCGTCCCGGAACCAGTCGGGCGCGCGGTAACCGCTCGTCAGCGAGGCCCAATCGGGGGTGAAGGTTCGGGCCTGCCCCGGTGCCGCAGCCTGGGACGCTGCCACCGGGCCGAGTGCGGTGGAGGCTCCTGCCACGCCGACCGCCCCCAAGAGATCACGCCGATTCACCTTCATCTCCACACTCCCGCACCGGTCGTTTTTTCGACCATTCATGTCCGACATAATGTGTCATCCGGTTACGAGAGTGGCAAGAAGTTTTACAAATGAGATCGAACAATCGCCTATGATATTTATATATGACCGAACGACTAAGACCAGCCTGACATTCCGCCGGTATTGGTCAGTCCAAAAGCGTCTTCATCCGTTCGGCATCGCGTCATCACGCGGCGGGATCGCTCCGGCCCGCATCACGGTCCATCCCGCCAGGCGATGGCCGCGCACCGCCGCCTTGGCCGGAGAGGCTCCGCCCAGCCGCGCCGCCAGATAGCCCGCATTGAACGCATCACCCGCACCGCTCGTATCGCGCGGGTTCAGACGCTCGGGCGGGGGCACGATCCCATCACCCGCCAACAGACAGCCTTCCGCCCCGAGCTTGACGACCACTTCGCCCGCGCCGCCCGCCCGCCAATGCGCCTGCACCTGTTCGGCCGAGGTCGCGTCGTTCAGCATCGTCTCGTCTTCCAGCGTCGGCAGACCGATATCGCAGACCGATATCGCGCGAGCGCACAGGTCGCGCGCCACCTGTTGATCGGCGAACAGGCGCGGACGATAATTGCCGTCGAACGCCACCCGTCCCCCGCGCGCGCGAACCCGCCCGGCCAGCGCGAAAAGGCGATCGCGCCCTTCGTCCTTCAGGACCGCCAGCGTGATCAGCGAAAACAACAGAAGGTCGGCCTGCTCCGCCTCCGCCATCACCGCCTCGGCGCCCGGCAGGGATAGCGTCTGGCGCGCCGCGCTCTGTCCACGCCAATAGGCGAAGCTGCGCTCACCGGCTGCATCGGTGTTGATCGCATAGAGGCCGGGCATATGGCTGGGGTCGCGTTGGATCAGGCTGGTATCGATGCCCTCCGCCGACCAGTCCGCGATCAGCGTATTGCTGAACGGATCGTCGCCCAGCGCGGTGACGTAGCGGACATGAGCGCCCAGGCGCGCCAGATGGATCGCGGTGTTCAGCGTGTCCCCGCCATGGCCCAGCCGCCACAGGCCGCCCTCGGCCCGCGTCAACTCGATCATGCCCTCCCCGACAACCACGATCCGCATCGGCCTTCTCTCCTTTATCGTATCAGCCTGTGCCCTCTCGATAGTGGCAAGGCCAAAATTTGTAACTGGTCAATCCGAAACGCCGATGCTACCGCTACCGATCGGAAAATGCGATATGGGACGAGGATAGCCGACGTGTTGATGATCCAGTCTATGCGGTGGTTCGGACCCGCCGACCCGATCGCCTTGTCCCACATCCGCCAGGCCGGTGCCACAGAGGTCGTCACCGCGCTGCACGAAATCCCCAATGGCGTGGTCTGGCCGCGCGAGGCAATCGCCGAGCGGCGTGCGATGATCGAGGCGGCCGGGCTCGGCTGGTCGACGGTCGAGAGCCTGCCGGTGCACGACGCGATCAAGCGGGGCGAGCTGACCGACGAATTGGTACAGGCTTATGGCGACAGCCTGCGCCATCTGGCGGCCGAGGGTGTGCGGACCGTCACCTATAACTTCATGCCGCTGCTCGACTGGACCCGGACCGACCTGGACTGGGAGCTTCCCGACGGCGCGACCGCGCTGCGCTTCGAATGGGCGGCGGTGGCGGCCTATGACATCCATATCCTGAAGCGCCCGGGGGCCGAGGCGGATTATTCGCAAGGAGTCCGCGCCGCCGCCGCTGAGCGGTTTGCCGCGATGACGCCCGAGGAGCGCCACAAGCTCGAACGCACGATCATCGCAGGGCTGCCGGGTAGCGAGGAGAGTTTCGACTCGCCGGCCTTCTTGCGCGCGATCGACAGCTATGCCGGGATCGATGCCGAGGCGCTGCGAGCGAACCACATCGCCTTCCTACGCGCGGTCTGCCCGATCGCCGAGGAGGTCGGCATCAAACTGGTCGTCCATCCCGACGATCCCCCCTTCCCGATCTTCGGCCTGCCGCGCGTGGTCAGCACGGCGGAGGATCTGGAGCATCTCTACGCCGCCGTGCCGTCGCTGGCGAACGGGCTGTGCTTCTGCACCGGCTCATTCGGCGCACGGCCGGACAACGACCTGCCCGCGATGGTCCGGCGCTTTGCCGACCGGATCGACTTCCTCCACCTCCGCTCGGTCGGCTGGGAAGAAGGCGAGCGCAATTTCCATGAGGCCGAGCATCTGGGCGGCAATGCCCGCATGACCCAGGTGATGCAGGCGGTGGTCGAGATTTCGCATGCACAGAACCGCGCCATCGTGATGCGGCCCGACCATGGCCACCGGATGATGGACGACCTTCATCGCAGCTCCAATCCCGGCTATTCGCTGCTCGGCCGGATGCGCGGGCTGGCCGAGCTGCGTGGGCTGGAGCAGGGAATCGTGCATATGCTGGGCTTGAACGCAAACGCCGCTCCGGCCGAACTGGAGCTGACCGCATGACCCGCAAGCTGGAGCTTCACCCCGACCGGCTGCTGCCCGCCGACCCGACGACGCGGGGCATCGCGCGGACGCTTTATGCCGAGGTTGCGGACCTGCCGATCATCAGTCCGCACGGCCACACCGATCCGCGCTGGTTCGCCACCGACGAACCCTGGGCCGACGCCAGCGACCTGCTGCTCGCGCCCGATCATTATGTCTTCCGTATGCTCTACAGCCAGGGCATTGCGCTCGACGATCTGGGCATCCCGCATCGTGGTGGCCGCCCCGCGGCCGATCCGCGCGCGGCGTGGAAGCTGTTCGCGTCGAACTATCACCTGTTCCGCGGCACGCCGTCGCGCATGTGGCTGGACCATGTCTTTGCCGAGGTGTTCGGCTTCGACGAGGCGTTGGAGGAAGCGACCGCCGACCGTTATTTCGACGCGATCGGCGAGGCGCTCGCCACCCCCGCCTTCCGCCCGCGCGCGCTGTTCGAGCGGTTCCGTATCGAGTGCCTGGCGACGACCGAAGGCGCCGACGATTCGCTGGTCCATCACCAGGCGATCCAGGCCTCCGGCTGGAAGGGCCGCGTCATCACCACCTATCGCCCCGACAGCGTGATCGATGTCGAGCATGAGCAATTCGCGGGCGCGATGCAGCGTTTCGCCGAGCTGACCGGCGAGGATGTCCATAGCTGGTCCGGCTATCTCGCCGCCCATGCCAAGCGTCGCGCCGCCTTCCGCGCGCTGGGTGCGACCGCCACCGATCACGGCCATCCGACGGCGGCGACCGCGAACCTGTCGACCGCCGAGTGCGAGGCGCTGTTTGCGCGCATCATCGGCGGCCACTGGACGCCCGCCGATGCCGAACTCTTCCGCGCGCAGATGCTGACCGAGATGGCGAAGATGAGCGTCGCGGACGGCATGACGATGCAGATCCATCCCGGATCGTTCCGCAACCACAATGCAGGGCTCTTCGCCAGCCATGGGCGCGACAAGGGCGCGGACATGCCGATGCGCACCGATTACGTCCATGCGCTGAAACCCATGCTCGATGTCGTCGGCAATGAGCGCGACCTGACCATCATCCTCTTCACGCTGGACGAAAGCGTCTATGCGCGCGAGCTGGCACCGCTGGCCGGGCATTATCCCTGCCTGAAGCTGGGGCCCGCCTGGTGGTTCCACGACAGCCCGGAAGGGATGCGCCGCTTCCGCGAGATGACCACCGAGACGGCGGGTTTCTACAACACGGTCGGGTTCAACGACGACACCCGCGCCTTCCTGTCGATCCCGGCACGGCATGATGTCGCGCGGCGGATCGACTGCGGCTTTCTGGCGCGGCTCGTCGCCGAGCACCGGCTGGAAGAGGATGAGGCGGTGGACCTCGCCCATGCGCTGACCAACGGGCTGGTCCGCACGGCGTACCGGCTGTGACCCGGCTGAGCGAGGCGACCGCCGCCCATCTGCCCGCCGGTGTCTCGCGCCCTGGTTACGATCGGGCGAGCCAGCGGATCGGCATCGTGCATCTGGGGCTCGGCGCGTTTCACCGCGCGCATCAGGCGGTTTATACCGATGACGCGATGGCGGCGGGGGATCGCGATTGGGCGATCGCGGGCGCATCGCTGCGGTCGGCGGGCGTGCATGACCAGATGGCGCCGCAGGACGGGCTCTATACGGTCACCGAACGGTCGAGCGAAGGCGAGTCGGTCCGGCTGATCGGTGCGATCCGCGAGGTGACCGTGGCGGCCAAGGCCCCGGAGCGGCTGGCGGCATTGCTCGCGGCGGCAGACACGCGGATCGTCACGCTGACCGTGACCGAGAAGGGCTATTGGCGGCGACCGGACGGCGCGACCGATCTGGCGGGCATCGTCGCGGACGGGAACAGCATCTACCATCATCTCGCCCGGGCAGTGGTCGCGCGGCAGGCGGCGGGCCTGGCTCCGCTGACGCTGGTGAGCTGCGACAATCTGCCCGACAATGGCCGAGTGCTGCGCGCCGGTGTCGCAGCGTTCCTCAACCATCAGGGCGAAACGGCGGCGCGCGGTTGGTTCGAGCGCGACTGGCGCTGTCCCAACACCATGGTCGACCGCATCGTCCCCGCCGTCACCGATGGCGACCGCGCGCGGGTCGAGGCGGTGCTGGGGATGCGTGACGAGGCCGCGGTCGTCACCGAGCCCTATCGCCAATGGGTGATTGAGGATGATTTCGCGGGCGACCGTCCGCGCTGGGAATTAGGCGGCGCACAGTTCGTCGCCGATGTCGCGCCCTATGAGACCGCCAAGCTCCGTATGCTCAACGGCGCGCATTCCGCGCTCGCCTATCTGGGGCTGGAGCGCGGCCACCGTTTCGTGCACGAGGCGGTGGCCGATCCGGCGATCCGCCCGGTGGTGGAAAGGCTGATGCGCCAAGAGGCGGCGACCAGCTTCACGGCCGCCGAGGGGCAGCAGCTCGATCCCTATGCCGATGCGCTGCTTGCCCGCTTCGCCAATGTCACGCTGGAACATCGGTTGTCGCAGATCGCCAGCGACGGATCGCAAAAGGTCGGCCCGCGCTGGCTATCCTCGCTGGCGGCGCATGGCGGGGACGCGCCCGCCACGCTGACGGCGCTGGCGGCGTGGCTGCGCTTCATCCGCACCGGGAATGACGCCTCACCCGATCCACGCCGGGCAGAGCTGGCCAGGCTGTGGGCGCAGGGCGATGCGGGGCGGGTCGTGGATGCGCTGTTCGGCGCTGGCGGTTCGATGGCGGGCCTATGGCAGCCGACCGAGGTGCAGCGTCAGGCGCTGGTCCGAGCGATTGAACTGTAATTCCTCCCCTGCAAGGGGAGGTGGCAGTCCGAAGGACTGACGGAGGGGTGTCCCGCTTTCGAGAGGGGGACACCCCTCCACCATGCTGCGCATGGTCCCCCTCCCGTTACAGGGGAGGAATGATAAGGCGTTACTGCCCGTCCTTGGGCTCGACACCCTCGGCGGGCGCATCGCTGCTCGGGGTGCGCTGGACGCGCGAAGTCATGCCGGTGGCGGACGCATCGTCCAGCATCTGCTGGTCGACGGTACGCTCGGGCGGCGGCGGCGGTACGGTGTCGGCGGCCATGTTGACCGGCGCGACCGGCGCCGCATCGTTGGTCATGACCGGGGCCTCTTCGGGCATCGACATATTGTCCTCCACGACCGACGTGTCGTTCTCGACCGGCACGGGCGGGTCCTCGGACGAGCGCGAGCAGCCTGCCAGCGCCGGGAGCAACAGCCCCGCCGCGACCAGTGCCATCGCCCGCTTGTTCATCATCTTCATCATGCTTCCCCTTTAATCCTTGGTCGACTGGGCCCGCTCGGCCGAGCGTGCCTCGATCTTGCTCGCCAGCAGCGCGTCCCAGCCATAGGGGTCCTCACGGAACCCCACTTGGCCATCGGCATTGGCGAAGGCGGTCCAATAGAGCAGATAGACCGCCACCGGCTCCGCCATGGTCGCGCGTACCGTCTTGCCCGAGGCGATCGTCGCATCGATCTGCGGCTGCTGCCATTCGGGCGTGGTCTTCAGCATCAGCGACGCCAGCTCGGCGGGCTTTTCCAGCCGGACGCAGCCATGGCTGGCGAGCCGGTCAAACTTGGAAAAGCCCGACTGGGCGGGCGTGTCGTGCAGATAGACCGCGAAGTCGTTGGGGAAATCGAACTTGTACCGCCCCAGCGCGCTCTTTTCCGACGATTGCTGCAATCGCTTCGATCCGTCGCCATTGTCGATCACGCGGAAACCGGCACGCTTCAGATAGCCTGGATTGGCCCGTTCCTTGGGCCACAGCTCCTTATTGGCGATCGAGCTGGGCACGTTCCATGGCGGGTTCAGCACGATGCTGCGGATCGTCGACACCAGCATCGGCGTCTCGTTGCCCGGACGGCCGGTGACCGCCTTCATCGACATGACCGGGTTGTCGCCGTCGAACACGGTCAGCACGGCGGCGGCGATGTTCACCTGCACCCGCTTGGCCTCCAGCTGCTGCGGCAGCCAGCGCCAGCGTTCCATGTTCGCCATGATCTGGCGGATGCGCTGCGCCACCGGCACGTTCAGCATCGCGATGGTCTGGCCGCCCACCGTACCGACCGGGTTCAGGCCATAGCGGCGCTGCGCCCGGCGGACCACGGCGAGCAGGTCGTCGTCGAACCGCTCGCCGGTCGTGCTGACCGCCGGGTCCTCCATCGCCAGCCGCTTGCGCAAGGCCAGGACCTGCGGCCCGCTCGCGCCGAAATTGATCGTGGTCGCGGGCAGCGACGACCAGCCGCCCGCCGCCGCCATCGCGCGATAGCGCGCCAGCCCCTTCACCAGCGCGTCATAGCCCGCATAGGGCGGCGGCAGCGAGGCGACCCAATCCGCCAGCCGATCGCGGCGCACCGCATCGGCAAAGCCCGGCGCAGCATCGAAGGGCTGCGGCCGGATGCCCCAGTCCTTGGTGAAGTCACTTGGATCGAGCCGTCCGACATGGACCGCATGGGCATAGTCGAGCGCGACACGCGTCAGCGCGGCGGGTGACAGGGTGGACAGGTCACGCGGCGGCCCCTGGCGCAACCCCTGCGCCACCTCGGCCTGTGCGATCAGCGTGGCGAGCTGGCGGATTTGCGCCTCGCTCAGCGTCGGTATCGCTGTTGGCGCAGCGAGGGAGGGAGCGACGGGCGTCGTGATGATGGCGGGCGGCGGCGTCTGCGCGCCCGGCGCGGGGGGCACCATGACCGGCGGCGGCGCGACCTGCGCCATCAGCGGCGTGGTTACCAGCGATCCGACCGCCATGGTGGCGAGGCAGCGGGCGAAAAAAGGGCGATTCACGGAAAAAAGCGATGCGGTCATGTCGGTATGATAGCCCCTATTCGTCCTATTGTCGTCGCAGCAGCGCGCTTACGCCGCGCAATCCTACGCCAAGCTGAACCGAACGACGATCCGCCGACAAATTGGCTCCCAAAGAACCGAAAAGGGCCGATTACATCTCTTGAATGCGGCTAAGGCGCGAGACGCCGTGTTCGTCGAACGCCTCGACCGCGACATAATAGCGCTGGCCCATGGTCAGCGCGCGCAGCGGCAATGCGGCCTGCTCCCCTGCCGCCACCCGGTCGGCAAAGACCTGATAGGTCAGCGCCAGCCGATCGGGCCGAATGCCCCAGCGGACATTATAGCCGACCGCGCCCGGCACGCGCTTCCACCGGATCATGGCGTTGCGCGTGTCCGCCTCGCGCGTCGCGGCGGTCAGCTCGGGGGCGGCGGGATCGACACCATCGGCATTGCCGAACACCCGCAGGTCGCTAATCGCCAGATGCGCGCCCCCGATATGACCGTGGACATAGCGGACATAACGTGCCCGTACCGGCGCTGGCAGCGCGAAATAGGCGTTGGGTCGATCGCGACGCGGCGCTTCGGTCCGGGCGAGTGGGCGCCAGTGGCGGCCATCCACCGACTGCTCCAGCCGGAACTCGGTATAGATGTCGGGCGCATCGCCGAAGCGGCCGGCTTTATAATCGGCGAAGTTGACCTGCACCGCGCGCACCGTCTTCACCGCGCCCAGATCGAGGGTCAGCGTCGCGCCCGGGGCTTTGGTCGGCGACAGCCAGAAGCTGCGCGGATTCTCGTCCGTCGCGTCGGATGCCGGATGCCCCGCCACCTCGCCGCTCGCCGTCGCCCGCTTGTGATAGGATAGCAGCATCCAGCCGGTGAACAGCGATTCCGGGTCGGTGACGCGCGTGGTCGGCATCCGGTGCGGGAAATCGCCGAAGCGGGTCGACACGCGCATCTGCCCGTCCGCCTCGAACGCGGCGGGCCATAGGCCGATGCGCCGCTCGAAGGTCCAATTATAGCCGATCCAGGGCGTGCCGGTGTTCCACCAATTGCCGTGCGCATCCTGGAAGGTGTTGCCATGCCCCGCCCCCTGCACGAAGCCACCGGGCTTGTAGCCGACCGGGTTGTACGGGGCATAGGTGAACGGCCCCATCGGCGAGGTGCCGACATAGGTGCCGGTGGCATAGGCATTATACTCGGTGCCCGGCGCGCCATATTGCAGATAATATCGCCCGGCGACCTTGGTCATCCACGCCCCTTCCATGAAGGGGGTGATCGGCGTGCCATTCGGCAGCGTGCCGCTATGATCCTGGCCGAACCGCTCCCAGCCATGATGCGCCGGGTCGAGCAGGATGAACGAGCGGCGCGGCTCGCCATAGACCATCTTGCCATCGACGAAGCGGATGGGCGCGCCATAGATCGGAAAGACGTTGGACGAGTTCCAATAGAGATACCAACTTTTGTCATCGTCCTGGAACAGGTCGGGGTCCCAGGGGCCGGGCGGCACCTGGCCGGGCTTGATGCTGTCCTCAAACCCCGAACGCACCGCGCCGGGCAGGGGCGGCATCCGGCGAACGAAATAGTCGATCTTGCCGCTCGCCGGATCGCTGGTCGAATAGATGGTGCCCTGATCGGTCATCGACGGCATGATCAGCAGCCGCTTCCCGTCCGAGCTGACGGCGGGTGCGACGATGCCTTGCGCGGGCCAGCGGCTTGGCGTGACGAAGCGCCAATGGACCAGATCGGTCGAGCGCCAATAACCATCGGCCAGCGTCAGGAAGAGATAATAGGCCCCCTTGAACCGCACGATCACCGGGTCCGCGCCGGTGCGATAGGACACACCTTCGTTCACCTGCTCGAAATTATAGCGGTAATCGATGTCGACGGGATTGGCATAGGTCTGGGCGGGCACGGCGGCCGCCGCGAGGGCAAGGGACAGGATCATCGTTGCGCCTGGACGAACAGGTTGGTGGTGAGGCGGCCGGCTCGCGGATCGTCGCTGAGCGGCATGTCGGGCGGGATGATGCCCGAATGGAGCAGGTTGCCCTGATAGATGACGACGCGGTCGGCCCGCGCCTCGACCAGGCCGATCTGCTCGAAGGCGGCGTTGCTGCTGTTGGTATATCCCGCCAGTCCCGCGCTATCCCGCCTGGCGGCGGCGATGAAGGCGTCGCGATTGGCGGGTGTCACCTGCTCGATGCCCGTCGCGCGCTGGCGGTAGAAGGCGGTGCCGCTTCGCTGCGTATCCGACAGATAATGGAGGACGGCCAGATAGCCGGGATCGGCCGAATCGAAATGCGGCGCGCGCTGTGCCGGGGACAGGGAGGCGGGGGCGGCGGTGACCATCGAGAAGCTGCCCTCGATCCAGTCGAAGCCGTCCACCTCGAACGCGCCGCCGATGAACGGCGCGACCATCTGGAGCAATGTTGCCGCATAGTCGTGCGCGGGACCGTCGGCGGGCGACAGGACACGCCGGACGCCGGGATAATGGCTGTCCGGCACCTCGGGAAAGGGCGCGAGCGCCGCCGCCAGAGCGACGACGCCCGCGACATCGCCCAGCACATCGTCGACGACCACGACCGGGCTTTGTGATTGCCCGACACGCAGGAGGCGCGGCGTCACGACGCCGCCCTCCCCGCATACCAATGACGACATGGCCCCATCGGTCTTTTGCTCATTCGGGACCACCCCGGCGCAGGCCGGGGTCCAGTTGCCATGCGATCGGCGTAGATCACCAATGCTTCCCCAACTGGGCCCCGGCCGTCGCCGGGGCGGAGCGACAGATTTTGCTCTACCCCTCTGAAAGGAGGGCGACGACGCAAGCCGCCCTCGCCCCTTAGAATTTGTAACGCGCCCCGACCTGGAACGAGCGCGGCACGCCGGTCGTGTCGAATTCGCGCTTGGTCGGGTTGACGCCCGAGCCCGCACCCCAGGCCGAATAGGTCCGGTTGACCGAGTCGAACAGGTTGAACGCGGCGAAGTTGACCTCCAGGTCATGCCCCCAGGGCATCTTGAAGTTCTTCGCGATACGCAGATCGACCGAGGCATAACCGACGATCTGGTCGGGCCAGAACACGCCGCCGAAATTGCCATAAGCATTGGCGTTCTCCGGCGGGTTGGCCGGGAAGATGACCTGGCCGAAGGACGGGCCCGAGCTGAACGTGCCGGTGACCGAGATCTTGGTATCCCATGGCCCCTTGGCGATGCCGGTGCCGACGAAGCGCCACTTCTCGACGCCCGCGACATAATTCCAACCATACGCATCCATGCGCGGACCATTGTAGAATTCGTCACCCTGCAGTTCCTGGGCAACATTGCTCTTGGCCTGCTGCACGGTGAGCGTCGCGGTGAAGCCCCATTTCGAGCCCGTGACGAACGGCTTTTCGGCGGTGAAGTAGAGTGCGTTATACACCGCCTTGCCCGCGTTCGAGCCGATGTTCAGCTTGCCGCTATAGCCGGGCAGGATGCCCTGGGCGGGGAAGTTGTCCTCGATCCACTGATCGCCCTGGCTGGTATATTGCCCGCTGGGCAGGCGGTTGCCGCGCACATATTTGAAGATGTTGTAGCTGCGGATGTGGCTGAACGTCACCGAGGTCTGGACGACGCCCAGCCGCTTGCGGAAGCCGATGTTGAACTGGTCCGAATAGGGCAGCTTGGTATCGTTGTTGAGCAGCCAGACCTCGCCGCCCACGCCCGTGGCGGTCGCCGCGGCGCGCAACGCGTCGACATTCTTGTAGTTGTTGTTCCAGGCCAGCGTCGCGGCGGGCAGCGCGCCATTGTTGGTCGCGCGGATGCTGGCGCAGCTCGGCTGGCCGGGGCCGTCGCAGAAGCTGAGCGTGACGGTCTGCTGATAAAGCTGCTTCACCGTCTCGATGCCCGAGGCGATGAAGAGCGGCCGGTCATAATAGCGCCCGGCGCCCGCAAAGAAGATCGTGTCGCGATCGCCATTCAGGTCATAGGAAATGCCGAGACGCGGCTGGAACGCCTTCCAATAGGGCTTCCGGTTGGTGCCGGTGGAAATATAGTCGTTCGGGTTGATCCCCGCCGCCTGCCAGGGCTGATAGTTGCGTAGCGCATTGGCGATGGCGGTTGGCGTGACGAACTTCTCGTTCTTCGCGTTGGTCTCGTAATCCCAACGAAGACCGGCGTTGATGGTCAGGTGATCGTCAACCGTCCAGTCGTCCTGAATGAACAGACCGATCTGCGTATCCTTGGCGGTCGCGGGGCGCACCGGCACAACCGAAACCGCCGCCTGCTGCGGGGTCGAGGCGTCGAAGCTCGTGAAGGTCGACGGCTGGAAATAATAGCCGCCATTGCCCAGATTGTCCTCGGCGCGCGACAGGTCGTTCAGCGAGACCTTCACACCCGCCTTAACGACATGGCGGTCGCCGAAGAAGGTGACGTTGTTCTTGAACGTCCAAGTCTTCTGGTTGTCGAACTGCTCGAACCCGTTGGTGCCAAGCTGCGCGACGACCGCGCCGGGCTTGCCGAGATTGATCTCGGGGCCGGAGCTGGTGCGCGGCGTGCCGTTGAACACGCTGTTATAGGCGATGGTCAGCTCGTTCAGCCAATGGTCGCCGCGATGGTTCCATTCGAGCTGATAGAGGTCGATCTTCGACTGGAGCAGATGGCCGTGCGACGGGACCGAGGTGCCGCCGAAATCAGCCAGATTGCTTTCGCGGCGGAAAAAGCCGCTGAGATTGACCGTATCGGCCGCCGACACATAGCCGGTCAGTTTGCCGAAATAGAGACGCTGGCTGAAATCCTGCGGATAGCTGCCATTATACTGATTGGCGATCGCCTGCGGGACATTCTGGGTCGGGTCGGCAGACACCGTCTGGCCGAGCAGCACCGCCGCCGAGGGAGCCTTCTGGTCGGTCGCCTCGAACGCGCCGTAGATGTGCAGCACATCCTTGATGATCGGGCCGCCCAGATCGGCGCCATATTGCTTGCGGTCGAACTTGCCGAGATCGCGCGTGCCGTCCTGGTTGTTGCGCTGACCCGGACGGTCGAAATATTTCGTGCCGTAGAAGGAGCTGGGCTGCCACTCGCCAAACAGCGTGCCGTGATAGCTGTCACCGCCGGTCTTGGTCACCGCGGTGATGATCGCCGACCCGGCCTGCTCATACTCGGCCTTGTAATTCTGGGTATCGACCTTGAATTCCTGCACCGCCAGCTGCGGGAAGGGATTGCCCTGGCTGAAATTCTGGCCCGCGACGCCGCCGTGATTGACCTGATTCTTCAACGACAGGCCGTCGATGAAGACGTTGACGTTATCGGCGCTGACGCCGCCCGCCTGGACCTGACGGTTGCCGCGACCCGGCGTCACCGCGACGCCCGGTGCAAGGGCGGCGAAGTTCAGGAAGTTGCGGTCGCTCTGCGGCAGGCTTTCGATCTGCTGCTGCGAGACGTTGGTCGAGACCTCGGCGGTGCGCACTTCCTGGGTGCGGCGGCCGGTCACGACGACATCGCCCGAAGCGGCGCCACCAGCGGCGACCTCGCTACCGGCAGCGGCAGCGGGTTCACCGATATCGGCGGTGATGATCTGGCCGATCGGCACCACGACCTGTTCGGGCTGCTGGCCCTGAACCTCGACGCGATAGGTGCTGGGGCGGATGCCGGGGATGGTATAGTCACCCGACGCATTGGTGCGCACGGTGATGACCTGGCCGGTGGTCAGATCGGTGATCTTGACGGAGGTGCCTGCCGAGGCGCCCTCGACATGGCCGCGCAACGTGCCCGTCGCCTGGGCATAGGCCGGTGCACTGACGACCAGTGCGGCGGCCATCGCCAGCGCCGAAATTCCACGGCTCATGCGCGCGCGATCGATAGTGGATGCCATTTCAGTCCCCTCCTTGTCATCCCTTGGCGCCTCTTCCTGCCCCCGGCCGACCTGGCGCGCACGCGCCGACCGACCAGTTGGGAGAGGCTTATGAAACCGGTTACTTGCGCGCGTAACCGGTTACAACCGTCGTTGTGCATTCCATTTCACTATCGTGACGGCTGTTGCGCAAACGTCACAGGTGACGCATCGGTCAGCCCTGGAGCGGCGGGGCCTGGCAATGGCGGGCGATGAACGCCTCATGGGTAGGCAGGCCGCTCGCCACCTCGGCGATCACCTCCTCCACATCGCTCAGGAAGGCGGTGGTCTGCGCGTCGGGGATCATGTCGACCATCGGGTCGTACTGCGCGTCGAGCCCCTGCCCCAGCAGCACCTGCACCCAGCTTTCCTCGCGGAACAGCTCGGCCTTGCCGTGCATGAAGAAGCGTGCCGAGGAGCGGAACAGCTCGATCCGCTCGGCCAGGCTGTCGGGCACTCCCATGTGGCGGCAATACTGCCAGAAGGGCGTGTCCTCGCGCAGCGTCACCTTGTAATGCGCAATGATGAAGTCGCGCACATCGCGATATTCGAAATCAGTCTGGCGATTATATTCGGCCATGTCCGCCGCGTGGAATCCGCGCCCCGGAAACAGCGCCAGCAGCCGCAGCAGTCCGGTCTGGATCAGATGGATGCTGGTCGATTCCAGCGGCTCCAGGAAACCGCCCGCCAGCCCCAGCGCGACGACATTCTTTTCCCAGGCACGGGTCCGCTTGCCCGGACGGAATCGCACAGGACGCGGGTCGCCGAGTGCTGGCGTATCGAGATTCGCCAGCAGGGTCGTCGCCGCCTCGTCGTCCGACATGAACCGGCTGCTATAGACATGGCCGTTGCCGGTCCGGTGCTGCAACGGAATGCGCCATTGCCAGCCTGCGCCATGCGCGATCGAGCGGGTATAGGGGGTCAGCGGCCCACTCCCCCGCGCGCTCGGCACCGCCAGTGCCCGATCGCAGAGCAGCCACTGGCTCCAATCCTCATAGCCGACGCCCATCGCCTCGCCGATCAGCAGGCCGCGCATGCCCGAGCAGTCGATGAACAGGTCGCCATCGACGGTCCGCCCATCGGCCAGCACGACATGATCGAGATGGCCATCGCTTGCCCGCCGATTGGCGGCGACGATCCGCCCCTCGATCCGCTCGACCCCCGCCTTCTCCGCCCGCCCGCGCAGATAGCGCGCATAGAGCGAGGCGTCGAAATGATAGGCATAGTCGATATCGGCGATGGGCGAGTTCGGATGCGCCGGATCGGGCATGGTGAAGCGGTTCATCCGCGCCGCCAGCGTGTTCAGCGCATAATGGTCGAAATGCTTCGCGCGACCCCGCGCCGCTTCCTTCAGCCAGAATTGATGGCAGTGCAGCCAGTAGAGGTCCTGCCCGATCTTGCCGAAGCCATGGATATAGCTGTGCCCCGGTACCCGCCAGTTGCGGAATTCGATGCCCAGCTTGAAGGTCGCCTGGGTCGCGCGGACCATCTCGAACTCGTCGATCCCGGCCAATCCGTTGAAGGTGCGGATCGCGGGAATGGTCGCCTCCCCCACCCCGATCGTGCCGATCTCCTCGGACTCGATCAGCCGGATCGTGTAGGCGCCGAGCAGCAGCCGCGACAGCAAGGCCGCCGCCATCCATCCGGCGGTGCCGCCGCCGACGATGGTGACGGTCTTGATCGGCGAATTGGGATGCGCCGCCCCCGTCATGCTGCCCCCGCCGGGCTGGTCGCGCGGATCACCAATTCGGTCGCGATAGTCTGTGTCTCCAGCGCCAGCGTCCCGCCCTCCAGCGCATCGACCAACCGGGCGACCGCGCGCTCGCCCATCTCGGCCAGCGGCGCGCGGATCGTGGTCAGGCCCAGATAACGGGCCAGCGGGATGTCGTCGAAGCCGGTGACCGCGACCGCACCCGGCACATCGACCCGCCGCTCGCGCAGCACGCTAAGGACGCCCAGCGCCATCATGTCGTTGCCCGCGACGATTCCGTCATAGCGCACGCCCCGTTCTGCGATCTCGGCCATCGCCGCCGCGCCCGAATCTTCGTGGAAATCGCCCTCGATCACGACCGGCTCCACCTCGGGAGCCAGACGCGCCATGGCGGACAGATAGCCCTGCCGCCGCTCGTCCGCATCGATATTGCCGAACGGGCCCGAGACATGGACCAGCCGTCGCCGCCCCTGCGCCACCAGATGTTCGACGCTCGCCGCGATTCCCGCCGCATTGTCGATGTGGAACGACGCGCGCCCCGGGCCGTGCTGGGAGTTGATCAGGACGGCGGGCACGCCCAGCGGCAGCGCCTCGTCCAGCCCGCCCGCGACCAGTTGCGGCGCCATAACGATCAGCCCGTCGACGCGGCCCCGCATCGACCGCACCGCCTGCGCCGCCCGTTCGGCATCGGCGTGCATGTTGGACAGCAGCAGGTGATAGCCGCGCGCCGTCACCTCGCGGTCCATGCCGCGCACGATCTCGGAAAAGAACTCGCCGTGCAGGTCGGGCAGGACGACACCGATCGCATGGCTGCGCGACAGCGACAGGCTGCGCGCGCCCGCATGGGGGACATAGCCCAGCGAGCGCGCGGCGGCCATCACCCGCTCGCGCGTGTCGGGATGCACGCTGCTATGTCCGTTCATCGCCCGCGACACCGAGGCGACCGATACCGCCGCCTCGCGCGCCACGTCACGGATCGTGGCCGATGACTGCCTCACATTCCTCCCCTTCCCCGCAAAATGCGCGAGGAAACCCGCTATAGCATGTGTCGCATCTTGTGCGATGCCGATCGCCTGTGTAACCGGTTACACAATAGCGTCAACATCCATGCTGTAATGCGAAACGTCCGAACGTTCGCCGTGGTTTAGGGGAGTAGAAGGCCGATGTCCGACAACACCATTTCGCGCCGCGCCGCGCTGCTGGGCATGGGCACCGTCGCCGCCTGGGCGGCCAGCCCCGCCCGCGCGCTGCTGGCGCAGGCCGATGGCGCCACCCTGTCGCCTGCGGTCGAGGCGATCCTGGCCAAGATGACGCTGGAAGAAAAGGCCGGGCAGTTGCAGCTGAACGCAGCCGCCTGGGGCGGCGGCGTCGCCACCGCGCTCAACCCGCCGTCCAACGGCCCCAGCTTCGAGGGGCAGCTGGCCGATGCCGTCGCGGGCAAGCTGACCGGCGTATTTAACGGCAACGGCGCGGAGATGGCGCGGCGGATGCAGGGCGCGGTGATGCGCGATTCGCGGCTGAAAATCCCGCTGATCTTCGCCGCCGACGTGATCCACGGCCATCGCACCATATTCCCGGTGCCGGTCGCCGAGGCCGCCAGCTTCGACCCCGACCTGGCGATGCGCACCGCGCGCATGGCGGCCTATGAGGCGGCGGGTGCGGGCATCGACTGGACCTTCTTCCCGATGGTCGACATCGCGCGCGACCAGCGCTGGGGCCGCACCATGGAGGGCGCGGGCGAGGACCCGATGCTGGGCCAGCTGTTCGCCATCGCCCGGGTGAAGGGCTTCCAGGGCAAGAACCTGGCCGCCGACGATGCGGTGATGGCCTGCATCAAGCATTTCGCGGCGTATGGCGCGGCGGAGAGCGGCCTCGACTACAACATCGTCGACATGTCGGAGCGGACGCTGCGCGAAGTCTATCTGCCGCCCTACAAGGCCGGGTTCGACGCGGGCGCGATGAGCGGCATGGCCTCGTTCAACGAGATCAACGGCATCCCCTCGACCGGCAATCCCTGGCTGATGAAGCAGTTGCTGCGCGACGAGTGGAAATTCCCCGGCATCATCGTCTCCGACTATACCGGCGACGAAGAGATGATCGCCGCCGGTTTCGCCAAGGATGGCAAGGACGCGGCGCGCATCGCCTTCCTGGCGGGTGTCGACATGAGCATGCAGTCGAACCTGTACGCGCTCCACCTGCCCAGCCTGGTGCGTGAGGGCGCGGTGCCGCAAGAGGTGCTCGACCGCTCGGTCCGGCGCGTGCTGGCGGTCAAGCAGATGCTCGGCCTGTTCGACGATCCCTTCCGCCGCATCGACCGCAAGCGCGAAACCGCGCGGTCGCGGACCAAGGCCGCCATCGCCCTGTCGCGCGAGGCGGCGCAGAAATCGATGGTGCTGCTGAAGAATGACGGCGACCTGTTGCCGCTCGACCCCGCCCGCAAGATCGCGCTGATCGGTCCCTTTGCCAGCGGCCAGCATGACCTGAACGGCCCCTGGGTGGTGTATGGCGATAACAACCAGGCGATCGATCTGGTGACCGGCCTGCGCGCGGCTGGCGCGAAGAATGTGACCGTCACGCCGGGCTCGGGCGTCGAGGACGCGCTACCCGGCGGGATCGAGGCGGCGGTCGCGGCGGCGCAGGGCGCGGATGTCGTGGTACTGGCGATCGGCGAGAGCGAGAGCATGTCGGGCGAGGCGCAGTCGCGCACCTCGATCACCGTGCCCGCGCCACAAATGGCGCTGGCCGAGGCGGTGGCGAAAACGGGCAAGCCGATCGTCGTTCTCCTCAAGAACGGTCGCGGCCTGGCGCTGGAGGGCGCGGTCAAGGACGCGCCCGCGATCCTGGTCACTTGGTTCCTGGGATCGGAAACCGGCCATGCCATTGCCGACGTGCTGTTCGGCAAGGTCGGCCCCTCGGGCCGTCTGCCGCTGAGCTTTCCCTATGAAAGCGGGCAGGAACCCTATTATTACGCGCACAAGGAAACCGGCCGCCCCGCCCCCGCTGGCACGCGCGTGCCCTACAAGACGCAGTGGCGGACCGCGCCCAATGCCGCGCTCTATCCGTTCGGCCACGGGCTGACCTACGGCAAGGTTACCTATGACGCCGCCGACGTGCCCGCCAGCCTGGCCTGGGACGGGCGGATTACCGTATCGGCGACCGTGACCAACACCGGCACGCGGGCCTGCGAGGAGTTGGTCCAGCTCTATATCCGCGACCGGGTGGCCAGCATCACCCGGCCGGTGCGCGAGATGAAGGCGTTCCGCAAGGTCGCGCTGGCGCCAGGCAAGAGCGAGCGGGTCAGCTTCACCCTGACCCGTGCGCAGCTCGAATTCCTGGGCACCGACCTGCGCCCGACGGTCGAGCCCGGCACCTTCGACGTGTGGATCGCGCCCTCGGCGCAGGCCGACGGCGCGCACGGGACGTTCGAGTTGGTGAAGTAAATTCGCCGCCGGAAGGGGGCGTCGCAGAACGCATCACCCCCTTCCGGCGAAGGCCCGAATGCCGTTTAGGAAGCCCAGCTAACCCACTCCCCTATCAAGGGGAGTGGGGGGGCATAAATGTCGATCGTCTTTCGGGATTTAGCCATGGTCACCGCCACTTGGCATCCCTAGACGGACCATCATGACGGATCAGACTGAACGCGCCCCCATGCGCGCGGGCGAATATGTCGCCTTCATCGCGGCCTTGATGGCGGTCAACGCACTGGGCGTCGACCTGATGCTCCCGGCGCTTGCCGATATGGGTCGCCAGCTGGGGATCGCCACCGCCAACCACCGGCAATGGATCATCACCGTCTATATGCTGGGCTTCGGCGCGGGTCAGCTGGTCTATGGCCCGCTCGCCGATCGCTATGGGCGGCGGCCGATCCTGCTGGTGACGCTGGCCGGGTTCGTGGGCGCCAGCATCTTTGCGGCGGGGTCTCAGACCTTTGCCGCGCTGCTCGGTGCGCGGGTGTTGCAGGGGCTGATGTCCGCCTCCACCCGCGTGCTGGCGGTGGCGATCGTGCGCGACCGGTTTTCGGGCCGCCAGATGGCGCGCACCCTGTCGATCGCGCAGATGATCTTCTTCCTGGTGCCGATCATGGCGCCCAGCCTGGGCCAGGTGCTGCTGGGCTTCGGGCCGTGGCGGTTCATCTTCTACGCGCTGGCCGGTTTCGCCGCCTTCGTGCTGGCCTGGTCGGCGCTGCGCCTGACGGAGTCCCTGCCCGTCGCGCGACGCTCGCCTTTGTCGCTGGCGTCGCTGAAGAACGCCTATCGCCTGACCCTGATCAACCGCTTCTCGGCGGGCTATGCGGTGTGCGCGTCGATGACCTTTGGCGGGGTCATTGCCTTCGTCTCCTCGGCACAGCAGATCTTCGTCGACGAGTTCGGCGCAGGCGACCGCTTCACCATCCTGTTCGCGCTGTGCGCCTTTTCCATGGGCTGCGCGTCCTTCGCTAACAGTCGGTTGGTCGAGCGGCTGGGCACGCGGCTGATCTCGCAGTCGGCGGTGCTGGGGCTGATCGCGCTGTCGGTGCTGCATCTGGGTGTCATCGCGGCGGGACACGAGACGCTGATCACCTATATGCTGTTCCAGGCGCTCAGCATGACGTGCATCGGCCTGTGCGGATCGAATTTCGGGGCGATGGCGATGGAGCCGGTCGGCCATATCGCGGGCACTGCCTCGTCGATCCAAGGCTTCATCACCAGCGTCGGCGCCGTCATCGTCGGCTCGGCGATCGGCCAGGCCTATAACGGCACCACCTATCCGCTGGCGATCGGCTATCTGGCGATCGGGCTCGGCGTGCTCACGCTCGTCTATCTCATCGAGGACCGCCAGCTGTTCCGCGCCCGCCATGCGGGATAGGTCGACGTCTCGGACTTCTGCCTCCCCTGGAAGGGGAGGAAGAGTTAGAGCGTCATTCGCGCTTTGATGACAAGCCCGTCACTTGACTTGATCCGAGCGCGGGTTCTCCATCACCGGCAGCACCATAGGATTTCGGGACACTCATGAAGCGCTTCGCCTTTGCCGCCGCCCTACTCGTCACCACCGCCGCGATCGCCCAGACCGGTTCGCTGCCGGGCGTGGACAAGGCCTATATGGACCCCAGCGTAAAGCCGGGCGACAATTTCGACACCTATGCCAATGGCGGCTGGCGCAAGACCGCCGAAATCCCCGCCGACCGCTCGTCGATCGGCGTCGGGCTGGACGTGTCGCTGCGCGCCGAGGCCCGCACCGCCGCGATCATCAAGGGTGCCGCCGCGACCAGAGGCGCGCCGGGTAGCGACCAGCAGCGGATCGCCGATTATTACGCCGCCTATACCGACACGAACGGTATCGAGGCGCGCGGGCTGACGCCGATCCAGGCGAGCCTTTCCGCCATCGCCGCGATCAAGAACAAAAGCGACCTGTCACGCGCGATTGGTGCGGCGATGCGGTCGGATACCGACCCGTTCAACAACAACAATTACGCCAGCACCAACGACCTGTTCGGCCTGTTCGTCAGCCAGGACCTGAACCAGCCGACACGCAACGTCCCCTATCTGATGCAGGGCGGCCTGGGCCTGCCCGACCGCGATTATTACCTGTCCGACAAGCCCGAAATGGCAGAGATCCGCACCGCCTATCAGGCTTATCTTACCCAGCTGATGCAGCTGGCGGGGCTTTCCGATCCGCAAGGGCGCGCCGCCCGCGTCTTCGCGCTGGAGACGAAGATCGCCGCCGCCCAGACCGACATCATCGCCAGCCAGGATGCGCACAAGGGCGACAATCCCTGGACACGCGCCGATTTCGACGCCCGCGCGCCGGGGCTGGACTGGACCGCCTTCTGGACGGCGGCGGGCCTTCCCGCCGGGCAGCGCGACTTCATCGCGTGGCAGCCGGACGCGATCACCAAGCTGTCCGCGCTGGTCGCCAGCGAGCCGCTGCAAAGCTGGCAGGACTGGCTGGCCTTCCACACGATCAATCAGGTCACGAGCGTCCTGCCCAAGGCGATCGACGACGCCTCGTTCGGCTTTTACGGTCGCACGCTGACCGGCACGCCCGCCCAGCAACCGCGCGAGAAGCGCGGCATCGCGGCGGTCAACGGCGCGCTGGGCGAGGCGGTGGGCAAGATCTATGCCCAGCGCTATTTCCCCGCCTCGTCCAAGACCGAGATCCAGACGATGGTGAAGAACATCGTCGGTGCCTTCGACCGGCGCGTCGCCGCGCTCGACTGGATGGCGCCCGCAACCAAGGCGGAGGCGCGGCGCAAGCTGGCCGTGCTGAAGGTCGGCGTCGGCTATCCCGATCATTGGTGGAATTACCCGAAGTTCGCGGTGCGCGCCGACGACCCCGTCGGCAATGCCCAGCGCGCCCGCCTCGCCATGTACCGCTATCATCTCGGCAAGCTGGGCAAGCCGGTCGACCGCAGCGAATGGTGGATGACGCCGCAGACGGTGAACGCGGTCAACCTGCCGCTGCAGAACGCACTGAACTTCCCGGCCGCGATCCTGGAGAGCCCCTATTTCGACCCGAAGTTCGACGCGGCCGCCAATTACGGCGCGATCGGGTCGGTGATCGGGCATGAGATCAGCCACAGCTTCGACAATCTGGGTGCCGATTTCGACTCGACGGGCCGCCTGCACAATTGGTGGACGCCCGCCGACCTGAAGCGGTTCGAGGAAGCGGGCCAGGCGCTCGTCGCGCAGTACAGCGCCTATGAGGCGCTGCCCGGCCTGCATCTGAACGGCGAACAGGAACTGGGCGAGAATATCGCCGATGTCGCGGGGCTTACCGCCGCCTATGAAGCATACAAGGCCTCGCTGGGCGGCAAGCCTGCCCCCGTCATCGACGGGCTGACCGGCGACCAGCGCTTCTTCCTGGCCTTTGCCCAAGGCTGGCGGAGCAAGATGCGCGACCGGGCGCTGCGCGCGCGGATCGCCACCGATGTCCACGCGCCCGCCCCGTGGCGCGTGCTGACCGTGCGCAACCTCGACGCCTGGTACGCGCCGTTCCACGTCCAGCCAGGCCAGGCGCTGTACCTGCCGCCCGAAAAGCGCGTCCACGTCTGGTAACAAGGTCCCCCGGCCCGCCGTCTGGGCGGGCCGGGACGAGCCGCATCAAAAGGCGAGCGTCAGCCCCATCTTGCCCGCCACGCCGGTATGGTCCTGCTGGCGCTCTTCTCCGACATCGACATTGACGGCGAAATAGCGGCTGCCGCCCTTTAGCCGGACATTGCCCAGCCAGCCCGCCTTGCGCGCCTCGGGCGTCAGTGCGAAGTCGCTGCCGCCGGCGAAGCTCGCCACCGTCGCATCCATATGGCTGTTGAGCAGCGCGCGGTCGCCGCCCTCGACCTCGACGCGCAGGAAGCCGCCGTCCTCGGGATCGGGCTTGCGGAAGTTATAGCCCAGCGCCAGCGTCGTGTTGACGCCCGTCTCATAGGCGCTGCGCCCCGCCAGCATCAGGTCGAAGCCCGCGCCGCCGCCGGTTTCGGCATAGCCATTCTGGTTCAGCCGGACATAGTCGATCGTCGCCTGGGGCCGCAGGTACAGGCGACCGATATCGAGTTGATAGGACAGGCCGCCCGCCGCGTCATAGGTCCGCCCGCGCGAACGGCCATTGGCGGTGCGGCTGAAGGCGTTGCCCCCACTGGTCCCGTTGAAGGTCCGGTTACCGTCGAAGCTGATCGCGCCGATCATGCCGGTCGCAAAGGCGTGCAGCCCGCCCCACTGGCCGCGCCAGTACAAGCCGCCCTTATATTCCTGGCTGGTCATTGCGTCGGCATTGTCGACCGCGTCATTGATGCCGATCAGATAGGCCACCGATACGCCCACCCGGCCAAAGCCGCCCAGGCCATGTTCCACGCCGCCGGTCAGGCCCCAGCCGCTGACGTCATACCCCGCGCTGCCGCCCGTACCCTTGCGGTCGGCCCAGGCGACCTGCTGCAACCAGCCCGCATAACCATTGTGGCGCAGCGGCGGCATTTCGGGATCGGCCAGGATGCGGTTGAGCGCGCGCGACGACAGGCTGACCGAATCGAAATTGCCACCGCCATCGTCGGGCAGCATCTGGCGAAGCCCCGCCGCGACCTGCGTGCCATTGCTCCAGGACAGGAAGGTATCGCCCACCGCCGCGTCGCCCAGCGCGGCGGCATAGGCAGGGTCATAGACGCTCGCCAACGCTCCGGTCAGGCCGAGTTGTGCGGCGCTCTTGCGCGCGACGGTGACGATGACGGCATGGCCGGTGGCATCCGCGCCGAGCGTCCCGGTGAACAGATAAGGCAGGCTGAGATCGGCCAGCCCCAGATTGGCCGCACCGTTCAGCGTGCCCGCCTGCAGCACGGTATAGCTGCCGACCGCATTGTTCAGCGCGGTCGCCAGCACCGCGACCTGCGCCCCCGTGCCGATCGTCGCGGTGCCGGTGACGTCGAGCAGGCTGGCGGTGCCGCTCGTTCCGTTCACCGTCACGCCCAGCGTACCGCCGTTCAGCGTCAACGCGCCGATCGTCGTCGTTCCCGTGGCGCTCAGGTTCAACGTGCCGCCATTGATCGTGACGGCGGTGTTGCCCGCATGGGCGAGCCCGCCGGTAAAGGAGGAGGTGCCCGACAGGCCCAGCGTCGAGGCACCGCCGCCAAAATCGGCCATGCCGTTATAGGTCCCCGCCCCAGCCAGCGTCATCGCATTGCTGCCCGCGCCGAAGGTGACATTGCCCACCACCTTGCCCGCATTGATCGTCAGGCTGTCGGGGCCGCTGCCGAACAGGATCGCGCCGGTGATCGAAGGGGCGATGCTGCCGGTCGTCGGGAAATTCTGGGTGATGCTGGTCCCGGTCGCATTGGCCGACAAGTCCATCGCGATCGGGGTGCCCTGGCCATTGGCAAGGATGGTGCCGGTGTTCGTGATCGACGCCAGCGTGCCCGACAGGTCGCGCACCGCATAGCTGGTCGCGCCGGTGGCGGACAGCGCGGTGATCGAGCCGCTGTTGGTCATCGACCCGACCGAGGCGCCGGTGTCGATCAGCACCGCCGTCGATGCCTGCCCCGCGCCGCCCGCCCCGCTGGCATTGACGATGCCGCTATTGTCGAGCGCGGGTGCGGTCGTGCCGCTGCCGATCCAGATACCCGTCGCGCTGGCGGCATTGGACGCCGCGCTGACGCTGCCGCGTACGACCATGCCGCCGGTCAGGGCGGTGGCGCCGCCCAGGCCGCCGATACGCACCGCATTGGTCGCATTGCCCGCATAGACGCCCGAGCCGGTCGCGGTGCCATTGATCGCGACGCTATAACCGCCGGTGTCACCCGCAATCGCGCCGATCGTCGTCGCGCTGCCGGCCAACCCGATCTGGAGCGCGGGCGCACTGCCATAATTGGTCAGCGTGCCCGCCGTCGTCGTCGTGGTCGTTCCGTTGGTCGTCGTGCTGGTCGCCGCCGCGATGGTGACGCCGCCGCCGACATTGCCCGCGACCCACAGGGTCGGGCCGCCCAGCGCCAGATTCTGCGCGGTCAGGCTGGCCACGCTGGTCGGCAGTGTCACCGAGCTATAGCCGCTGGTCGCCATCGTCGCGGTCACGTTCACCGCGCCGGACACCGGCCCGTTCAGCACCGTCGCACTGCTGCCCGTGCCGTAGGCGGAGATCGAACCGCCCAGCGTCACGTCGCCGTTCACCGCGCCGGTAACGATGCCATAGCTGGCATCGCCGTACACGGTGGTCGTGCCGCTATGGACCAAGCTGCCGTTCAACGGTCCGCCGAGCGCGATGCCCGCGCTGGTGTTGCCGTTGACCGTGATCGTGCCGCTATTCGTGATCGTGCCGTTGAACGCGCCCAGCGTCTGGATGCCGAACCGGGCCGAGCCCTGCGCATAAGGCCCGTCGAGCACGCTGTCGCCATTGGTGTCGGTGCGCGTATAGCTTTCGGTCAACGCGATCGAGCCGCTGTTGGTGATCCCGCTGGTGACGCTGGGATTGGCCAGGATGCCGATGCTGTTGCTGATGTCTTTCGACGTGATCGAACCGGCATTGGACACGGTGGCGTTGCTGTCGATGGTGACGGCCGCTCCCGTCCCGCCCGGCGTGATCGACCCGCCGCTGGCGATCGTCACATTCCCCGCGGTCGAGGTCGCGAGCGGCGTGGTGGTCGCGCCGCCCACGGTCGTATCGGCCAGCGCCGGGGTGGCGATCAGACCAAAGGCCACGGTCGAGAGGTAATGGATCGCCCTTTGCGCCACGCGGAACCCCAGTGTTGCGGCGGATGATCCGCCTGGAAAGAATACAGGCCCGCCACACAGCCAGACCAATTCCCGCCCCTAAGTATCGCAGCGATAGATCGTCAAATTAAAAGGCTGATATATTTTACATCTGGAGATTACATCTTCATCATGTCAATTTTTGGCGAAACCTCCCTCTTATATTCTCATGCTATATTTGTATCAAAATGTCTCAAACTGTCGCAAAACTTCCGACGCAGGATTTGGTCGAGCCGATATTTCCCCGGCCGGGGTCTGGCGTGGGCGGCGCGGGCATGCCACACCCCCTTTGCACGTTATAACAAGGGGTTGGGAATGCGCGTCGGAACTCGTTTGGTCTCGGTCTTTCTGGCAACCAGCGCGGCCGTCACGGCCCCCGGCCTGGCACAGGCGCAAACACCCGGCACCCCCTATCACCGCGCGCCCGACGCCATCGCGAAGGCACTGGAAACGCCGCCGACCCCGGCGGTCGTGCTCAGCCCCGATCATCGCACCCTGGCGATCCTGGGCCGCGAGAACCTGCCCTCCATCGCCAATCTGTCGAAGCCGATCCTGCGGCTGGGCGGATACCGCATCGACCCCGCCACCAACGGCCAGGCCGAGGTGCGCGTCGCATGGCTGAACGCGCTCAGCTTCCAGGATGTAGCGAGCGGCCGGACGGTCGCGGTCAAGCTGCCCCAGGGCACCCGCTTCGCCGCGCCGGACTGGTCGCCCGATGGCGCCCACTTGGCCTTTTACGTGCAGGAGCCGAACGGCCTCTCGCTTTGGGTCGCCGATCGCGACGGATCGGCCCGGGTGATCGCAAAGGGGCTGAACGGCACCTTCGGCACGCCCTTCATGTGGACGCCCGACAGCCGCGCGTTGATCGCCTATATGGTCGCGCCTAACCGTAGCGCTCCGCCCGCCGCCGACCCGACCCCGGCAGGCCCGATCGTACAGGAAAGCCATGGCCGCACATCGGCGGCGCGAACCTATGAGGACCTGCTCGGCGATGCGCATGACGAGGCGCTGTTCGACTATTATTTCACAGGCCAACTCGTCCGGGTCGACCTGTCCGGCGCCGCCCAAGCCATCGGCGCGCCGGGGCTGATTGCGGACTTCAGCATTTCGCCCGATGGCCGCTACCTGCTGACCGAGCGGCTGAAGCGCCCCTATTCCTATCTTCTTCCTGCGCGCTTCTTCCCAACGGAAATCGCGGTTGCCACGATCGAGGGGCAACCGGTGAAGACGCTGGTCGACCGGCCGCTCGCCGATGATCTGCCGGTCGATTTCGATGCGACCGTCAAGGGCCCGCGGGACGCGGTATGGCGCTCGGACGCGCCCGCCACGCTGGTCTGGGCCGAGGCACTCGATGGCGGTAACCCCAAGGCCAAGATCGCCTTTCACGACAAGGTGATGATGCAGGCGGCCCCCTTCACTGCCGAGCCGGTCGAACTGGCAAAGACCCCTGCCCGCTATGCCACGACGATGTGGGGCGATGACGACTTTGCGATGGTCGTCGACCGCGAATGGCGCTCGCGCACCGAACATCGGCTGGCGGTGTCCCCTGCCCGTCCCGGCGAGACCCGCATGCTGCTGACCCGCAATTACCAGGACCAATATGGCGACCCCGGCCGCCCGGTCCTGGAGGAGAATGCGGCGGGCAAGTCGGTGATGCGCTTCACGCCCAAGCACGACGCCGTCTACGTCAGCGGCGAAGGCGCGACCAAGGCGGGGGCCTTCCCCTTCCTGGCGACGATGCCCCTCAGCGGCAGTGAGCAGACCCGGCTGTGGACGGCCAAGCCACCTTATTACGAAAGCGTCGTCGCGATGCTCGACGATCAGGGACGGCGCATCCTGACCCGGCGCGAAAGTGCGACGCTGGTCCCCAATTACATGATCCGCTCCGTAAAGGGCGGCGGCGTGAAGCCGGTCACCCGCTTCACCGATCCCGCACCGGTCTTTGCGGGCGTGACCCAGCGGACGATCACCTACACCCGCGCCGACGGGCTGCCGTTGTCGGGCTCGCTTTATCTGCCCGCCGGTTATGATGCGAAGCGCGACGGGCCGCTGCCGACGCTGCTCTGGGCCTATCCGGCCGAATATACCGATGCGAAGGTCGCCGGGCAGACCGTCGATCAGGGCAATCGCTTCGTGCGGCCGCGCGGGATCAGCCATCTGTTCCTGCTGACCCAGGGCTATGCGATCCTCGACAACCCCGCCATGCCGATTATCGGCGAGGGCGGCGCGGAGGCCAACGACACCTATGTCCAGCAGCTTCAGGCCGATGCCCAGGCAGCGGTCGACGCGGTCGTCAAGCTGGGCGTCGCCGACCGGGCCCGCATGGCGGTGGGCGGCCACAGCTACGGCGCGTTCATGACCGCCAATCTGCTCGCCCACACCAAGTTGTTCCGCGCGGGAATCGCCCGGTCGGGCGCATACAACCGCACCCTCACCCCCTTCGGCTTCCAGGCCGAACAGCGCACCTATTGGCAGGCGACCGACACCTATACGAAGATGAGCCCCTTCACCTATGCCGACCGGATCAAGGCGCCGATCCTGCTGATCCATGGCGGCGCCGACGACAATAGCGGCACCTTCCCCATCCAGTCGGAGCGGATGTACGCCGCGCTAAAGGGCAATGGCGCAACGGTGCGCTATGTCGTCCTCCCCAACGAGCCGCATGGCTATCGCGCGCTGGAGTCGACCGAAGAGACGCTGTGGCAGATGACCGACTGGCTCGACCGCTACGTCAAGCCACCGGTCCCCGCTGCGCCGCCCGCCGCGCGGTAATTACCGCAACGGCGCGCGACGCGTGATGGTAGAGAAGTCGAGAAACGCTGGTCGTGGCGCTGGTTTGCTGTCCAACCCGATACGCAATGCCGCCTTTTTCGATGCTGGAGACGAGACGATCGCCGCTCATGGTCGGGCTTGCCGGGCTGCGGCGACAGCGAAATTGTGCGTGGATCGAGCTGGCATGCTAGAGGCCGCCGCATGGCAAAATCCCAAAGCAACACCGGTACGGTCAACGTCGATGGCGACCAATATGATTGGCGGCTCCAGCGTGAGCCGCATCTTTCCGATGACGAAGGCTGGAAGGGAATGACCATTTCCCTGGTTCAGCAAAACACCAAGCGCGAGGCGTGGGTCGAGTTTCCGGCACCCAAGCGGCTCTTGAGGGGTTTGCCGCCCGGTCGTCTGCAGCTTGATGATGCAACGATTTCGCGCTGCGTGCGGGCCGCTCTGGCAGCGGGTTGGGAACCCATGTCGCGCGGCAAGCCGGTGGTCTTCACGGTCGACACCGAAGGCAACTGACCCCAAGTCCACCACCCTGCGGCGTTCGGGATCACACCGTCCAATCGGGGGGCAGACACCTGACGCGCCAGCAAGTGGCAGAGCAGGCACGGGACGATGGCGAAAGGCCGTGAAGGGTATCGCGTCGCGGTCGAGAAAATTGAGTCCAATGCCCATCCGTCAACAGGCTGGACAGAGAAATGGCGCGCCCAGGATGGAAGCAATGGACACGCGGACCGTGCCTGAAGCTGCTACCTCCCTGACAGAATTGCGAAATCCTTCACGTCGCCTTTTTTACATGATCGCTCACCCCTTCGGTAATGAGCGGGACGCATCAAGACATGACGGATTATCGCTTGGCCGCCCCCGTAACGACATGGCACGCTTTGCTCTTGTCGTCCTGGAGAGCCGCCATGTCCCGTCTGTTTCCCGTTCTTGCCCGGCCCCTGCTGGCCGTCGCGCTGTTCGCCGCCCTCCCCACCGCCGTGATGGCGGGCGAGCCGGGGGACCGGATCGACGGATCGCCGGTCATCGAGAAGCTGGACGTCGCCACCATGCCTTCCGGCAAGACGCGTTTGTGGCTGCGGGTCGACGACAATGAGATCGGACAGGGCTATTATGTGCCGATCATCGTAGTGAAGGGGGCGCAGCCCGGTCCCCGCTTCCTGCTCACCGCCGGCATCCATGGCGACGAACTGAACGGCATCGGCGTGATCCACCAGTTGGTCGAGGGGCTCGACCCGGCGACCATGAAGGGAACGCTGATCGCCATGCCCGGCCTCAATGCGCCGGGCCTGCGCAATTCGACGCGCGCTTTTACCGGCGGCCACAATGGTTCGGGCGACAATCTCAACCGGCTGATTCCGCGCGATCCGCATGTGCAGGGCGATGAAGGCAATGCGGCGCAGCGTTATGCCCGGCGGCTATGGTCGCGTGTCTTCACCGGCAATACCGATTTCGCCATCGACCTGCATACCCAGTCGCGCGGGGGTGCCTATCCGGCCTATGTCTTCGTCGCGACCCCGGTCGCCAAGCGGATCGCGATGATGCTGCGACCAGACAGCGTCTATGTGAATGCGGGCATCGACGGCGCGGTGGAGGACATGCTGAATGCCAACGCCATCCCGGCCGTCACCTATGAGCTGGGCGGTGCGGAGGTGTTCGACAATGCGATGATCGCGCGGGGCCTGCGCGGCGTGCGCAACGTGATGATCGACCGGGGGATGCTGCCGGGCAAGCCCGATATCCGCGATCCGGAACCCTTTCTCGGCAATGTCGTGACCAATGTCGACAGCCCGCGCGGGGGATGGGCGCAGCTGCGCGTGAAGTTGAACCAATATGTGAAGAAGGGCGACGTGCTGGCGGTCGTGACCGACCCGTTCGGCCGGACTATCGCCACGCTGACCGCGCCGCTCGACGCGCGGGTCGCGGGCTTGGGCACCGATCCACGGACCCAGCCGGGCGACATGGTCGTCCGCCTGCTGTCCTGGGATGACAGCCTTCCGTGCAAGCGCGACGGGTGCCCGTCGACCGTCACCCCGATCAAGGCACGCTAAGCCCGTCTTCTTCATTCCCATTGCTCATCAATAGATGATGCCAATGCGTTTGTTCATGGCCGTTCCAGGGGCCAAATAGGGGGTAGCCTGACCCGCCAGTGCATTCCCGAATCCGTAATAGGAGCCGTCATGACCGATCCCCTGATGAACCTGTACAACCGCGCACCGATCGCGGTGGATCGCGGCGAGGGCGTGTGGCTGATCGATACCGAGGGGCGGCGCTATCTCGACTGCGTGGCGGGCATTGCCACCGATGCGCTGGGCCATGCCCATCCCGCGCTGGTCGCCGCGCTGACCGAACAGGCGGGCAAGCTGTGGCACGTTTCGAACATCTTCCGCATTCCGGGGCAGGAAGCGCTGGCGCAGCGGCTGGTCGATGCGTCCTTCGCCGATTGCGTGTTCTTCGCCAATACCGGCACCGAAGCGGTCGAATGCGCGATCAAGACCGCGCGTCGCTATCATCATGTGAACGGCCAGCCGGAGCGGATCGATATCGTCGGCTTTGCCGGGTCGTTCCACGGCCGCACCTATGCCGCGATCAACGCCTCGGGCAATGCGGGCTATATGGAGGGCTGCGGCCCGCGCCTGCCGGGCTTCGTCCAGCTGTCGATCGACGATACGGCGGCGATCGAGGCGGCCATCGCCAGCCCGACCACGGCGGCGGTGATCGTCGAGCCGGTGCAGGGCGAAGGCGGTGCGCGCGCGCTGTCGGGCGAATGGCTGCTGCGCCTGCGCGAATTGACGCGCAAGCATGGCGTGCTGCTGATCCATGACGAGGTGCAAAGCGGCATGGGCCGCACCGGCAAGCTCTTCGCGCATCAGTGGTTCGACGGTGCGGCGCCCGACATCATGGCACTGGCCAAGGCGCTGGGGTCGGGTTTCCCGGTCGGTGCCTGCCTCGCCACCACCGAGGCGGCGAAGGGCATGACGCCGGGCGTTCATGGCACGACGTTCGGTGGCAATCCGCTGGCCATGGCGGTCGGCATTGCCGCGTTCGATACCATCGCGAACGAGGAAACCCTCGCCCATGCCCGTGCCGCGAGCGCCGATTTCTTCGAGCGGCTGGAGGCGCTGCGCGCCCGTTTCCCCGATGTGATCGCCGAAGTGCGCGGCAAGGGGCTGTTGATCGGCCTCAAGATGATCCCGAACAATCGCGAGTTCATGGGAATTGCCCGCGACCATGGCATATTGGTCGCGGGCGGCGGCGAGAATTGCGTGCGCCTGCTGCCGTCGCTGCTGATCTCTGCGCAAGAGATTGCCGAGGCGGTCACCCGGCTGGAAGCGGCCTGCGGCGCGGCGCGTGGGCTGATGGCGAAGGCGGCATGAGCGTGCTGACCTCGACCTGCCCGGCGACGGGCGACACCGTCTGGACCGGTCCGGTCGCCAGCGGCGCGGATGTCGATGCAGCGGTCGCCCGCGCTAGTGTGGCGTTTCGCGACTGGCGGCGCACCTCGCTCGAGGAACGGGTGGCCATCGCGCGCGCCTATGCCGCCGTGCTGAAGGCGCGCACCGCCGACCTCGCCGAGCTGATCGCGCGTGAAACCGGCAAGCCGCTGTGGGAGGCCACGCAGGAGGTCGGCACGATGGTCGGCAAGGTCGAACTGTCGATCGCCGCCCAGGCCGAACGCGCGGGCGAAAAGCGCAGCGCGATGCCGTTTGGGGAATCCGTCCTGCGCCACCGCCCGCACGGGGTGATGGCGGTGCTGGGGCCGTACAACTTCCCCGGCCATCTGCCCAACGGCCATATCGTGCCCGCGCTGCTCGCCGGGAATAGTGTGGTGTTCAAGCCGTCCGAACTGACCCCGGCGGTCGGCGCGGCGATGGCGAATGCTTGGAGCGAAGCCGGTCTGCCTGAAAACGTGTTGCAGGTCGTACAGGGCGCACGCGAAACCGGCGCCGCGCTGGTGGCGGCGGATATCGATGGGCTGCTGTTCACCGGATCGGCAACCACCGGCGCACATTTCCGCCGCGCTTTTGCCGAGCGGCCCGACGTGATCCTCGCGCTGGAACTGGGCGGCAACAACCCGCTGATCGCGTGGGACGGCGACGTGACCGAGGTGGCCGCGCTGATCGTCCAGTCGGCCTATATCACCACCGGACAGCGTTGCTCCTGCGCACGCCGCCTGATCCTGCCAGCGGGCGCGTTCGGCGATGCGGTGGTGGAGGCGGTCGCCGCGCTGATCCCGCGCCTGCCCATCGGGCGCTGGGACGAGAACCCCTATATCGGTCCGCTGATCTCCGACGCCGCCGCCACGACCGCCCATGCGCAGGTCGCTGCATTGGAGGCGGCCGGGGCCCGCGCCATCGTGCCGTTCGGCGGGATTGAGGGGCGCAGCGCCGCCTTCGTCACCCCCGCACTGCTCGACGTGACCGGCGTGGTCGTGCCCGACGAGGAGATTTTCGCGCCGGTGCTGCAGGTCGTCCGCGTTGCGGACTTCGATGCCGCCATCACCGCCGCGAACGAAACCCGCTTCGGCCTGTCCGCCGGACTGCTGACCGATGACGATGCGTTGTGGGAGCGCTTCGTCATCGAAGCGCGCGCGGGCGTGGTCAACCGCAACCGCCCGACCACGGGCGCGGCGGGGGCGCAGCCCTTCGGCGGGATCGGCGATTCAGGCAACCACCGCCCCAGCGCCTATTATGCCGCCGACTACTGCGCCTATCCGATGGCGAGCTTCGAGGCGGGCAGCGCGGCGGGCAATTGGGACGCGCTGAAACCGGTATTGGGAGCCGGCGCGGCGTGACGATCGTCCTGCGGGCCGCCGGCGGGCACGACCTGTCGGCGCTCTACGCCATGGCGCAGACCACCGGCGGCGGGTTCGTCAATCTGCCGCCGGACAAGGCCAAGCTGGCCGAGCGACTGGCCGCCGCCGATGCCGCCTTTGCGCGCGACACCGACCGCTTCGGCGTCGACCGCTTCCTGTTCGTGCTGGAGGATTTGGGCACCCAGGCGATCCACGGCACCTGCCAGATCTTCTCGCATATCGGCACCGACGCGCCCTTCTACAGCTATCGCATCGACCGGCATGGCGCGGACCATGCCGTACTGGGCCGGTCGGTCGATCATACGAAGCTGACCATCTGCACCGACCATGCCGGGTGCAGCGAGGTGGGCGGGCTATTCCTGCGCGCCGATGCCCGGGCGGGCGGGGCGGGCACCTTGCTGGCGCGCAGCCGCTATCTGTTCATCGCGATGCACCGCCCGCGCTTTGCCGACCGGACCATCGCCGAATTGCGCGGCGTGGTCGACGAGGCGGGCGAGGCGCCCTTCTGGGACGGGATCGCCGCGCGCTTCTTCGGCATGGGCTTTGCCGCCGCCGATGCGTTCAATGCGGAGCATGGCACCCATGTCCTGGCCGGGCTGATGCCGACGACACCGGTGCTGCTGGCGATGCTGCCCGACAGCGCCCGCGCCGTGCTGGGTGTCCCCCACCCCTCCGGCCGCCCCGCGCTACGGCTGCTGGAGAAGGAGGGGTTTCGCCATGACCATTATGTCGACCTGTTCGACGGCGGCCCGACCGTGACCGCCGCGACCGACGATATCGCCACCATCCGATCGGCGCGCACCGCCATCGTCCGCGCGATCGGCCATAGTGACGCCGCCACCCCCGCCATCGCCGCCGCCGGACGGCTGGCTGGGTTTCGCGCCTGTTTCGCGCGCATCGCGCCCCAGGGCGACGGTATCCTGCTTGACCCCGACGCTGCCCACGCGCTGGATGTCGGGATCGGCGATCCCCTTACCCATGCCCCGCGCTGACCCTATCTGTCCGAGGTGACCATGACCCACAGCTTCACGCCCGCCGACGCGATCCGCACCCGCTTTTCCGAAGCCATGTCGGCCATGTACCGCGCCGAGGTGCCGCTGTACGGCGACCTGCTGTCGATCGTGGCCGAAGTGAATGCGCAGGTGCTGGCCGACCGCCCCGAACTGGCGGCGGTGATGGCGGCGGCGGGCGAACTTGACCGGCTGGACGTCGAACGCCACGGCGCGATCCGGCTGGGCAGCGCGGCGGAACTCAACATGATGCGCCGTGCCTTTGCGGTGATGGGGATGCATCCGGTCGGCTATTACGACCTGTCGGTGGCGGGCGTGCCGGTCCATTCGACCGCCTTCCGCCCGATCGACGATGCCGCGCTGAACGCCAATCCGTTCCGCGTCTTCACCTCGCTGCTGCGCCTGGAACTGATCGAGGATGCGGACTTGCGCGCCGAGGCGGAATCGATCCTGTCGACGCGGCAGATCTTCACGGACGAAGCCGTCCGCCTGATCGAACGGGCCGAGGCGCAGGGTGGACTGGACGAGGACGAAGCCGACCGCTTCGTCGCCGCGCTGCTCGAAACCTTCCGCTGGCACGGCGATGCGCGGGTCGATGCCGCGACCTATGACCGGCTCCACGATGCGCACCGGCTGATCGCCGATGTGGTGTCGTTCCGGGGACCGCATATCAACCACCTGACCCCCCGCACGCTCGACATCGATGCGGCGCAGGCGGCGATGCAGGCGCGTGGGATCGCGGCGAAGGCGGTGATCGAAGGACCACCGCCGCGCGCCGTGCCAATCCTGCTGCGCCAGACCAGCTTCAAGGCGATCGAGGAGGGCGTGACCTTCCCCGGCGACCGACAGGGCCATCACACCGCCCGCTTCGGCGAGATCGAACAACGTGGCGCGGCGCTGACCGCCAAGGGGCGCGCGCTGTATGACCAACTGCTGGCGACCGCGCGTGGCGAACAGGGGTCGCAGGGCGACAGCTATGCCGAACAACTGGCGACCGCCTTCGCCACCTTCCCCGATACGCCGGAGGCCTTGCGCGAACAGGAACTGGCCTGGTTCCGCTATGACCTGACCGAGGCCGGGCAGCGGCTGGTCGCGACCGGTGTGCAGCCGGCGGGCGATATCGATGCGTGGCTGGCGGCGGGCTATGTCCGCGCTCAGCCGATCGTGTACGAGGATTTCCTGCCGGTCAGCGCGGCGGGCATCTTCCAGTCCAATCTGGGCGGCACCGAGCAGCGCAGCTATGCCGCGTCCGCTGCGCAGGCCGCGTTCGAGGAAGCGCTGGGCGACACGGTGCAGGACGAACTGGCGCTCTATGCCGATGCGCAGGCGCGGTCGATGCAGCAGGTACGCGATGCTCTGCGCGGAATGGCGGTGGCCTGATGGTGGCAGTCGCGAACCTGCTGCGCCGCCTCGACCAGGCGGGCTTTGCCGGTGATGCCGAGGACGGCGTCGGCGCGCGGCAGGTCGCATCGACCGACAACAGCATCTATCAGGTTCGCCCGGCGGCGATCGTCTATCCGCGCACCGGCGACGATGTGACCCTGCTGGTGCGGACGCTCGCCGATACCGGCCTGTCGCTGACCGCGCGGGGCGGCAATACGGGCACCAACGGCCAGTCGCTGAACGACGGGATCATCGTCGATTTCGCCCGTCATATGCGCGGCATCGGCGCGTTCGATCACGAGACGAATACCGTCACGGTCGAACCGGGCGTCGTGCTGGACCAGCTCAACGCCTTCCTCAAACCCCATGGCCGCTTCTTCCCGCCGATGGTGTCGACCGCCAGCCGCGCGACGATCGGCGGGATGGTGGCGACCGATGCATCGGGCAAGGGGTCGCGCCGCTGGGGCAAGACGTCGGACTATATCGCCGCGATGGACCTGACCCTATCGGACGGGACGCCGTGGCGCGCCGAGCCGATGACGCGGGCAGAAGCCGAGAGAATCGCGGCGGGCGACGGCATCGTCGCCGATATCCACCGCGAGGCGCTGCGCATCGTGACGGAGCGCGCCGACGATATCGCCGCGATCTTCCCGGAGATGAACCGCGGCCTGACCGGCTATAACCTGCAAAAGACCTGGGACGCCGCCGCCGACCGGTTCTTTCTCGGCTATCTGCTTGCGGGGTCGGAGGGGACGCTGGCGATCACCCGCTCAATCAGCTTGCGGGTCGCGCATCGCCCAAAGAAGCGCGCGCTGGCGGTCATCCGCTATGCCGCCTTCGACACCGCGATGCGCGATGTGCAGCGCCTGATCGCCGCCGACCCGGTCGCGATCGAGATCCTCGACGACAAGGTGCTGGGCGTCGCGCACAGCGACATCATCTGGTCGAGCGTCGAAGGGCTGCTGGGCGGAGCGAGCGATGCGCCGGTGGCGGCGATGAACTTCGTCGAATTCACCGCCGACGACGATTCGACCATCGACGCAGGGCTTACCGCGCTCGCCGATATCGGACCGCAGGGCGACATGCGCATCGTGCGCGACGATGCCGCCATCGGCCAGCTTTGGACCCTGCGGGAAAAGTCGGTTGGCCTGCTCGCCCGACTGGGTGGCGCGCGGCAGGGAATTCCCTTTGTCGAGGACACCGCTGTCCCGCCCGAGAAACTGGCCGATTTCGTCGCGGAGTTTCGCGCGCTGCTCGACGGGCATGGCCTCAACTATGGCATGTTCGGTCATGCCGATGTTGGCTGCCTGCACGTCCGTCCGTTTCTCGACCTGCGCGATCCCGCACAGGCCGCGCTGATCCGGCCGATCTCCGACGAGGTGGCGCGGCTGACCAAATCCTATGGCGGGCTGCTGTGGGGCGAACATGGTCGCGGTTATCGCGGTGAATTCTCGCCCTTATTCTTCGGCAGCCTCTACCCCGAACTCCAGGCGCTGAAAGCGGCGTTCGACCCGCATAACCGGCTCAACCCCGGCAAGCTCGCCGCGCCCGCCGGGCAGCCGATCGACCGGATCGACGGCGTTCCCCTGCGCGGCGAGGCCGACCGCCGGATCGACCCGGCGCGCTCCAAGGACTTCGACCGGGCGGTCGCGTGCAACGGCAATGGCGCGTGCTTTGCCTGGGATTCGCTCGACGTGATGTGCCCGTCCTACAAGGCGACGCGCGACCGCGCGCAATCGCCCAAGGGCCGTGCTTCACTGCTGCGTGCCTGGGCCCGGCTGGATTCGATCGCCGAGCCGACCCCGGCGGAAGTCGCCGAACGCGATGCGCTGGCCGCCGATACGCAGGCGTCGCTCGCCACCTGCCTGTCGTGCAAGGCGTGTACGACATTGTGCCCGGTGAAGGTCGACGTGCCGACGATGAAGTCGCGCTTCGCCGAGCGCTACTGGGCCAAGCGCCCCCGCCCGCTGCGCCACCGCGTCGTCGCGCAGATGGAAGCCATGCTCGCCACCGCGCGGAAAATGCCCGGGATCGCCAATGGCGTCGCCAGCAGCGACCGCGCGAAAGCCGTGCTGGAACGCACGCTCGGCTATGTCGATCTGCCCGCCTTCGCGGTGGCCGATCCGCAAACCCTTCCGCCTGTCGTGTCGAAGGCTAAGATCGACGCACTGCCCGCCGAGGCGCGAGCGAACATCGTCATCCTGGTCGAGGACAACTTCACTGCCAGTTTCGACGGCCCGCTGGTCGTCGCCGCTGGCCGCGTACTGACGGCTTGCGGCTATACCGTGTTGCGCCTGCCGCCGCGCAGCAATGGCAAGGTGCTGCACCTGTTGGGACTGCGCGACCGCTTCGCCCGCATCGCCGCCAAGCGCATGGCGGAGGCGAAGGCGTTTGCCGATCTGGGCGTGCGACTGGTCGGCCTGGATGCCGCCACCGCGCTGATGTTCACCCAGGAATTCACCGAGCTGACCGGCGACAGTGTTGAGGTCGCCGGGCTGGAGACCCTGCTGGCCGAAGCGGTTCGACAAGGCCGCGTGCCCGCCGCCGCCCACGCGGTTCCGCCGCAACGCCTGCTGGGCCATTGCACCGAACAGGCGCTTCGCCCGCAGGCGCTGGCGCTTTGGGCGGAGGCGCTGGCCGGGTTCGGCATCGCCGCCCAGCCGACCAAGACCGGTTGCTGCGGCATGGCCGGGCTGTTCGGGCATGAGGCGCAGAACCAGAAACTGTCGCGTGATATCTTCGCGCTTAGCTGGGCCGATGCGACTCGGGACGATGCGATGCTTGCCACCGGCTTTTCCTGCCGCTGCCAGACCAAGCGCCTGACCGGCCGCCGTCCGCTGCACCCGGTCGAAATGATCGACCGGGTGCTGGCGGTGTAGCACCCGCTACCGCCGCAACCGGGTCGCCAGCACGACCGCCGACATCGTCCGTCCGATCCCTTCCATGCGCCCGATCGCGTCGATCACATCGTTCAGCCGCTCCAGGCTGGGCGCCTCGACCATGGCGATCAGGTCATATTCGCCCGCAATGGCATAGACGCCGGTCAGCTCGGGGATCGCGGCCAGCGCCTCGTTCGTCTCGTCCAGCAGCTTGGGCAGAGTCGTCATCATCACATGCGCGCGCACCATGCGGCGGTCATGTGCCTCGCCCAGCCGCACGGTATAGCCGTCGATCGTCCCGTCCTGCTCCATGCGCGCGATGCTGGCATAGACATGCGCGCGCGACACGTTCAGCACATGCGCCAGTTCGGACACCGGAACGCGCGAATCCTGCCGCAACAGCGCCAGCAATCGCGCGTCCAGCTCGCGCTTCGACGGGTGGGGGTTATCGGCCGACATCCATTTCTCCCGCATAGATGGCGGTACGTGGGGATTGGTCATCCGATACGCTACCACGATACATGCCGTCGGTATTCATGGCGAAGGCGATATGCCCGCGACCGTCCATCGCGATCAATCCACCATCGCCGCCGATCTCGCCCACCTCCTCGATCGTGTCGCTAGCCGCCGTGGCGATGTCCTGTCCCTTCCACTGCACCCGGTCGCAGATCTGGCGCGCCGCGACCTGGCGAATGAAGAATTCCCCGGTGCCGGTCGCCGACACCGCGCAGGTCTGGTCCATCGCATAGGTGCCCGCGCCGATGATCGGTGAGTCGCCGATCCGGCCCCAGCGCTTGCCGGTCAACCCGCCCGTCGAGGTCGCGGCGGCCAAGTGCCCGCGCTGGTCACGCGCCACCGCGCCGACCGTGCCAAAACGATGCGTCGGATCGAGTGCGGCATGCTCCTCGTCGCGCTTCCACTCCAGATATTCGCGCCAGCGCTTCTCGGTGCGGAAATAGGAGGGATCGACCTGCTCCACCCCCTGTTCGCGCGCGAACTGGTCGGCACCCGCGCCGGTCAGCAGGACATGGCGGCTATGCTCCATCACCGCGCGGGCCAGTACGATGGGGTTCTTCGTGGCGCTGACCCCGGCGACCGCGCCGGCGCGCAGGGTCGCCCCGTCCATGATCGCCGCGTCGAGCTGGTTCTTGCCCTCTGCGTCGAACACCGCGCCGCGCCCGGCGTTGAAGTGGGGATCGTCTTCCAGCACGCGCACCGCCGCCTGCACCGCATCAAGGCTGCTGCCGCCCTTCGCCAATACCGCCGAACCAGCGGCGAGCGCCGCGTTCAGCCCGTTGCGATAGGCCCGCTCCTGTTCCGGCGTCAGCGACCCCTTCGGAATCACGCCTGCCCCGCCATGGATCGCCAGCGACCAGTGGCCGCCGGGCGGCAAAGGGGCATCGATCAGCCTGCCCCCGACGACTTTTGCCGTGCCGACGAATGCAGGCTTCGACACGGCCATGGTGTTCAGGTCGATCCGGTTCCCTGGCGCGACGCCGGTGATGCGGATATCGGCCCAGTCCAGCGGCTTGCCCGGCGTCAGCTTCGGGATGCCTTGCGGCTGCACCAGCCAGGCATGGGTGTTCGCCGGGCCATAAAAGGTCGCTTGTCCGTCCGCCTCGACGCACAGCGTACCCGCTTCGTCGACGCCCAGCCCGATCGCGGTCGGATCGCCGGTCGCCCGCGCCTTGGCCACGAAGGCGATCAGCCGCCCCAGCCGGTCGCGCTCGTTGAAGTGCGTGTCGGTGATGATATGCGCGAGGCGCGGCATGTGCAGGAAATTGCGGACCAGCGTCACCGCATCGCCCAGCGGATCGGACAGCGCCTTGAACGAATCGATGCTGCCGCCGTCCATCGCGCCGTAGGCCGTCCCGCCCAGCACGGCGAGGCCGGCGCTGGTGCCCGCGATCGGCTTGCCCGCCGCGACATGTGCGTCCAGCGCGCGGGCGACCGGCGTCCCCTGCCAGAAGCGGACATATTTCGCCTGGTCGCCGCCCGCCAGGAAGATGCCGTCCGCCTTGGCGATCGCCGCCAGCACGCGCGGGTCGGTTGACGCGGCGCGATCGGTGAACAGGATGGTCGACACCGACTGGACGCCTGTCATCGTCGCAAACATCTCGCGTCCGCCTTCGCCATCGCCCGATGCGCGAAGGATCAGGATGTGGCCATAGCCCGCCTTTTTCGCAAACCACTGGAACGCCTGCTTGTCCCAGTCGCCGCCCCCCATCAGCATCAGGCCCTGCGACGGGGTTGCGGGCCGGGGCTTGGCCGGATCGCCGGTCACGAAGAAGCGCGCGCCCGCGACCGTCGCCCCCGCCTGTTGTCCTGCCGCCTGCTGCCCCACTGCCTGCTGCCCTGCCGCCGGCACCGCCGACCCAATCCCCACGCATATCAATGCGATACCCAGACCATAGTGTCGCAAGGCCACACTCCCCATCAAATCAAAGAGACGAACGTTCAACATGGCGTTTTTATGTTTCAATATGACAGAAGTCCATGGCATTATGATTGCGCCTAGGGGTAAAAATGGGGAGCTTTATAATGCGGGGGACCTCGGTCGTTCATTGGCTGACGGGTGTGGGGATGATGGCGATGGCGGGCAGCGCGATGGCGCAGGACCTGCCGACCGACGCCCCGACGGCGGACGCGTCGGATGAAATCACCGTCCTGGGATCACGCATCCCGCGCGTGCAGAAGGAAGGGCCCGCACCGGTCACGGTCGTGACGTCGGAGGATATCCTGAAGGGCGGCTTTCTCAGCGTCCCCGACGTGTTGCGCAGCCTGACCCAGAATAGCGGCGAGACTCAGGGGCAGCAGAGCGCATCGGGCGCCAGCTTCAGCCCCGGCGCGCAGCAGGTCGACCTGCGCGGCCTGGGGCCCAACCATACGCTGGTGCTGGTCAATGGCCGCCGTATCGCCGACTTCCCGCTGCCGTTTCAGGGCAACAGCAACTTCACCGACATCTCGAACATTCCCGTCGGCCTGATCGACCGGGTCGAGGTGCTGAGCGGCAGTGCCTCGGCCATCTATGGGTCGGACGCGATCGCGGGCGTCGTCAATTTCCAGCTGAAGACCAAGGCCGACGGCACCCGTATCGACATGCGCTACAGCGATACCGACCATGGCGGCGGCGCGGCGTATCGGCTGATGGCGACGACCGGCTGGGAAACCGGTGGCTTCCACGGTGTGGCCGGGATCGAATTCCTGAACCAGCGCCCCTTATGGCAATATCAGCGCAAGCGGCAGGATTCGACCGCCGACAACCCGACCACCGCCACCCCGCTGGCGCAGCGCACCTTCCTGCGCGCCGACGAGGACGCGAACTATATCGATCCGGGTCAGGCGACGTGCAGCGCGCTGTCCTCGCTCAACCAGGGCACGATCTATTATGCCAATCGTCGCCGCTATGGCCAGTTTTGCGGCAGCAATGAATCGGTCGCCTACGGCACGATGCTATCCGACCGTAAGTCCATCACCGCTTACGGCTCGATGGGCTATGATCTGGGCGGCGGCACCGAACTCTTTGCCGACCTGCAATTCAGCTATTCCAAGCTGAAGCTCTTCCGTCGGGTCAAGAGTTGGTATTACGTGTCGCCCGACGGCAACGAGGAAGGCACCTTCTTCAACCCCAACCTGGCGCCCGACGCGACCGACAGCGGGTTGCAGCTCGACAACTGGACCCGCCAGTTCACGCCCGAGGAGATGGGCGGTTTTCAGAACGGGATGACGCGCAACCGGTCGATCACCTTCAACATCACGCCCGGCATTCGCGGCCAGTTCGGCGCGAACGACAAGTGGAAATATGAGGTGTCGTTCAACCATGCGCAGTATGATTCGCGCGTCACCTTCCCCGAAATCGTCATCTCGAAATCGAACGCGCTGTTCCTGGGACAGCAGCAGGGGATCGATCCCGCCACCGGCTATGCGATCTTCAACGCCGATGTCCGCCGCCTCTACACGCCGCTGACACCGGCCGAGTATCGCTCGATCTCGGTCGACTCGCTGTATCGCCCGCGCTCGTGGACCGACACGCTGGCCGCCTCGCTCAACACCACCGACCTGTTCCAGCTGCCCGCCGGTCCGGTCGGCTTCGCCTTTGTCGCGGAGGCGGGCAAGCAGGGCTATGATCTGCGCCCCGATCCGCTGACGCTGACCAACTATTATGTCGGGCTGGTGGATTCGGACGGCAGCGGGTCGCGCAATCGCTGGGGCCTGGGATATGAATTCCGTGTGCCCGTGCTGTCGTTCCTGCAACTCAGCACCGCCGGCCGGTACGACTCGTTCCACATCGCAGGCAATACGTTCGGTCGTTTCACCTATAATATCGGCAGCGAACTGCGCCCGACGAAGCGGCTGCTCTTGCGCGCCGCCTATGGCACCGGCTTTCGCGCGCCCGACCTGAACTATGTCTTCCGGGGCCCGGGCAACACCCACCCCTCGGCCACCGATTATTACCTGTGCCGCGTGGAGGAGCCGAACGAGACGATCGGCGATTGCAGCTATTCGGACCAGACGATCATCGCCCGCAAGACCGGCAATCGTCAGCTTCAGCCCGAAACCTCGACCTCACTCAACGCCGGTGTGGTGTGGCAGCCGTCGAGCCGCATCGACCTGTCCGTCGATTATTTCCGGGTGAAGATGAAGGATCAGGTCCGCGACATCAGCATCGATTCCGTGCTGCGCGATGAATCGCGTTGTCGCGCGGGCGGCGGTGCCGATCCGTCGTCGCCGACCTGCCGCGACGCGCTGGCCCGCGTGATCCGCTATACCAGCGGCGCGCTGGCCGGGCAGCTACAGGCGGTGGCGGTCAATCCGATCAACGTCGCGGAGGAAACCACCGACGGCATCGACATCGCCGCCAATATCCGCCTGCCGACCGCCGCAATCGGCGACTTCGCCTTGTCGGGCGGCTATACCTATGTCTTCAACCACACGGTGCGCCAATATCCGGGCGATCCGATCATCAACAAGTTCGCGGTCGACAGCAATTTCGACATTCCGCGCGATAAGGGCACGGCCAGCCTGACCTGGAGCCTTGGCGATTTCTCCACGACGATCACCGGTATGCGGCTGGGCAAGCTGCCGAACTATGATCAGGACGGCTTCATCAAGGCCAGCTATCTGTTCAACCTGTCGATGCGTTACGACCTGAACGAACGCCTCCGCGTGACCGGGACGGTGACCAACCTGTTCGATCAGGCACCGATCCACGATCCGACCTATGCGTCCTATCCCTATTACGACATTTCGTGGTTCGACGGGATCGGCCGCAGCTATGCCGTGCAGTTGACCTGGAAGATGGGCGGGAAGCCGCTTTGATGTGAAGCCGCTAGCCCGTCAGCGCCCGCTCACGCCTCCGCCCTGGCTTCATCCAGCAGCCAGTGGCGGAAGCGGTCGAACAGCGGGCTGTGGCTGCTGCGGCGCGGCCAGACTAGATAATAGGCCTCCGACGCGCTGAGCGTGACATTGATCGGCGTCACCAGCGCGCCGGACGCCAGTTCCGGGCGGATCAGGAAGGACGGGATCAACGCCATGCCCATCCCCGCCGCCGCAGCATGGGCGAGCATCAGGAAATGCTCGTACACCGGCCCTTCGCGGATCGCTGCATCGGCCACGCCGGCGGCGGCGAACCACCGCGCCCAGGCATCCGGCCGCGCCTCCAGCGACAAGAGCGTATGCGGCAACAGATCGGCGGGCCTCGCCACCGGATGGCGCGCCAGCCAGTCGGGTGAACAGACGGCCACGACATCCTCATGGAACAGCAGCGCATGGTCTGCGCCCGGCCAGTCGGGCAGGCCGAAATGGATGGCGGCGTCGAACCGCTCTTCGGCGAAGTCGAACGGATAGGAGCGCGCCGCAAAGTTCACCAGTAATTCGGGGTGCCGCGCGGTCAGCCCCGGCAGGCGCGGGGCCAGCCAGCGCATGCCGAAACTGGGCAGCGTCGCGATGGTCAGCGCGCGGTCGGCCACCGGGGTCAGCAGCCGCCGCGTGGCGCTGCGCAACCGCTCGACCGCTGGTCCCACCGCCTCGGCATAGGCCAGCGCCGCCGGGGTCGGCGTCACCCGCCGCCCGCGCCGCTCGAACAGCGGCACGCCTAGCCAGTCCTCCAGCAGTGCGATCTGTCGGCTGATCGCACTCTGCGTCAGCGCCATGCGCTGCGCCGCGCGCGAAAAGCTGCTGGTCTCCACCGCCGCCAGGAAACTGGCGAGCGCGGGCAAGGGCGGCAGCTCGCGACGATGGATATCACTATGATCATTGGGCATGAAGGATCGGCCGGGTCCGCTATCATGACGTCTGGTCCACGCTGACATTCCGGGCCCGAAACGGCAAGACCATCATACCGGGTACGCATCAGGCAAAGCTTTGCCCCATCTACCCCTGTTCCCGGCCTCCCATAGGATAATGACGGGCGATCGATCATCGCCGACACGATCATCGATCACCCATTCACCACCACGGCGCCGCAGGTTCGCGCGGTTGACCAACGAGCGCTGAGCAACATGGTCGTCGTCGACCGCAACAGGCGGCGCAGGCTTCGGCAAATGTCAAAGAAGCTAGCTGCGCAGGATCATCCTGATCAATGTGCCGCGCGTACTCGGTCGCGACGTCCTGATAGACCATCGAGCCCTGCTGCAATCGGGACGCCCCTTGGCCGGCGTTACGGCTTTTCCGACCTGCCTTGTCCTATCGCATGTCGGAAGGTCGCGCGTGCTATCGTTCGTTATGGAGGGACGGCGCGCGCGAGGGGTCTGGGGAGCGATGCACGTGATGCCGGGATTGCGATGGATGACGCTGGTGTCGGTGCTGGTCGGTACGGCGTCGTTGCACGCCAGTCCCGCCTTCGCCGCTGCGCCGGGCGGGTGTCGTAGCCACACGATGCTGGCACCGTGGGGGCGCTATCCGTTGCGACGCTGGACGCCGATCCGGCCTGTCCGCCAGCCCGCGACCATCGACGATGATGGCGGCAATCGCGAGGGGCTGGCGATCGGCGCGCCGTTTCGTGCCCGGCTGGTCCAGGCCTATGGCGTGGATGATGGGGACGCACGGCAAATCGTCGAGATGGTGACGGCGGCCGGCTGCTATCGCGCGTTTCGGGCGGATTCCTTTTCGGCAGTCGATCGCGCTTTCGTCAGCGCGGAACAGGCGCGCCACCCTTACGCCGCAGATCCACACCGCTATGCGACGGTGCCTGATCCCGCGCAGGTCCAACCCGGCGACCGGGAGAGCGGCAGGATCGGCGCCTATGAGACGCAGCATTTCGTCTTCTGGTATGGCACCAATCCCCAGGGCGAAAGCTATGCCTGGGTAAGGGCGAGCGGGCAGGACTGGCCCACGTTTCTGAAGCGTGCCGGTGACTGGGCCGAATGGGTATGGCGGATGAGCCGCGACCTGACCGGCGCGCCCATGCCCTATGCCGACAGCCCCGCGGGCGAGCGGCGGCGTATCGCCATTTACCTTTATGGTACGGGTCGCCCGCATGTCGATGGCGGCGACCTGACCGTGCATGGCGCCAATGCCTCGCCCAGCGTCTGGATCAGCGCGCAGGACATGGCGTTCGGGTCGAAGACCTTCGCGCACGAATTCGGCCATGTCATCCAATTCTATTCGGGCGGCTTTCGCGGCGGCACGACCGCCGGGCCGGTCTGGGAAAGCGTCGCAAACTGGCTGGGGCATCTGCTGGTGCCGGGAAAGACGACCTGGATCTCGCATTACGGGAACCACCTGTATCTCGGCCCGGTCTGGCCGGTGGCGCGCTATGGCGCCTATCCGTTCATCGACATGCTGTTCGAGGATGCGCGGACGCGGCCGTTGGTCTGGGGGGCGTGGCGCCACGATCGGCGCTTGCCGACCGGCGACGGGACGGAGGATTTCCTGCCGGCGGTCGTGCGGCTGGGGCAGGCGTCGGGCGCCTACCCTCAGGGGATGCGATCGTTCGCCGATGACATGGGCTGGTATGGCGCGCGCCTCGTGACGCTGGATTTCCTGAACCAGCGCGCCATGCTCGATGCGGCTGCGGTCATGCGGTTCCTGTTCGGCGGCACCCGCTGGGCATCGCTGCTGCCGGGGGATCGGCCCGGTCGCTACGTGCCGCAGCCCGGCCTGCTGCTGCACCAGTTCGGCAGCGACCTGATCCCTTTGACGGTGACCGGAGCGGACGGCCGCGTCTCGGTCCGGTTGACCGGCGGTACGACCGACAAGGACGCGGCCTGGCGCTTCGCCCTTGTCGCGGTGCGGGGTGGGACGGAGCCGACCTATTCCCCGCTCGGCGCGGTCGAGGGGCGAGGCAACACGGTCATCACCTATCGCGTGTCCCGCGATGCGCGCCTCTTTCTGGCGGTGACGGCAACGCCCGGCGTCTACGAACCCATCCCCGGCGGCGACGAGGTCAAGCCGACGGCGGGCGCGCGCTTTCCCTATGCCCTGGATATCACGGGTGCGACCCCGCGATTGAAGGGCGATGTCGATTGCGCGATGCCGCAGATGATCGTTCCGGGGCAGCCCCGCGACTGCTGACGGTACTTAATTCGCCGTCGGGTGGGCGGTGTCGCTATATGTCACGCTGTCGTCCGTCACGACGGCTTCGACGTCGCGTCGGTGTCCCGTCGCATCCTCGACCAGCGAGGTGACGCGGACATGATTGGGCGTCTGCAAGGGCGCGGTGAACAGTGAGAAGCTGGGCGCGAAGGTCGTCAGCGTTTGTGCCGTGCGCCCGTTGTCGGGGCCATCGCCGCTGATCGTGCGCTCGCTCGCCTGCGCGATCTGTGTGCCGTTTTGTATCCCATAGAGCGGCGGCTGGATGCCGATATCGATCGCCAGCGTGTCGCGTTCGGCGATGCGGCGCCGCGATGGCGTCGCGCCGCGCGTCGTGACGGTCATCATCTGGCGTGCGGCATAGCGCTTGCTCGACACGCCGGTGTCGCGGGTGTTGGTCAGCCGCTGGTCGAGGTCATAGGCGACGCGGGTGACCACGCGACCGTGAGAAGTGTCGACATAGCCCTCGACACGATCGGCGCGCGTGGCGACCGTCTCCACCGTGCCGATCGCGCCCGGCCCTCGTGGCGCGCGAAGCTGTCGCGTGACGACGCGCGCGGGGGCGAGCGTGTTGGCGGTCAGCGCGCCGGTCACCACCGGACGGGTGGGATCGACCGTCCCGATCAGCGTGCCCGACACGCGGAAGAACGTGCCGGCGGTCGGCATGGCAAGCGCGATCACATGCGGCTTGCCGTCGTTGAGCAGCGCGGCGAACGGCGTGAGGTCGACCCGGGCGGGCGGCAGGTTCAGTGCGCGCAGGGCGGGCACGCGTCGCCACAGGCCGGGATTGATGCCGCCGGTGAAGATGTCGGGCTGGACCGAGCGGACGCCCGCCAGCCGTCCGTCGATCCGTACCTCCACCTCGCGATACGGTGCGTCGCAGGGCGGCGGCCCGAAGATGTTGCGCTGGGCAAGATCGCCGGGCGCGCAATCGTACCAGAATTCCTCGCGCTCCTGTCCGATGGCGAACAGGTCGATGGCCAGTCGCGTCAGGTTGCGCGGGAAACGGATCGTGCGTGACACCACCGGCTTTTGCGGGTCGAGCCGTGACAGCCCCGATGTCACCGGCAGGACCACGCCGTCCGGCCGGGGCGCTTCCCCGGCGTAGAAGACCAGACGGGCGCCCCAATGGACATGCGCATCATGGTCCTTGTCGAGATAGTTGACCAGGATCGCCCGGCCCTCGGTCGGCGTGCGGAGCAGCGCGGCATAATCCGTCACGTCGCGGGCGACATGCCAGTGCGGGGCATAGGTTTCGCCGGGCTCCATCGTCGTGCCGAGGAAGAGGGTGGCACCGCCCAGCGTCAGGTCGGCGGAGCGGTCGAATTGCGTACCCGTGGTGACGTCGAAGTCCGCCTCCAGCACCACCTGGCGCCACGGGCCGGGACAGTCGGCGGGTGGGCGGTAGGCCAGTGGCAAGGGTCCGTCGCCCTGGAACTCGCGCCGGTCGAACAGGGTGACGGTGCAGGATGGGCCGCTGGGGCGGGGCAGCGGCGGGCTCAGGTCGACGACGGCGTTGCCGATCGGCCGTGGCGCGGTCTGGCCAGCGGCGGGTGCGCCGACGCTGGCCGATAGCCAGGCGGCGAACAGCGCCTGCCCCATGATGCCGCAAAGGCGCAAGCGCGGCGTATGGTCGATGTCCATGGCCTGTCCCATGTCAAAAGAGGAGCGCGTCTGCGCCGAGGGCCGCCCGGGGCGGGGCATGATCGGCCCCGCCCCGGTGCGGCTCAATGCTTGGCCAGCACCTGGGCCGGGGTCACCACCTCGACCGGCAGGCCCAGTCCTTCCAGCTGCGGGCGGATTGTCTTGGCATCACCCACGACGGTCCAGACCCATTTGGCCGGTTGCAGATACTGCCGCATCGCGGCGTTCGCGTCCCGCAGCGCCACCGCGCGGATGCGCGCGTCGAAGGTGCTGAAGAAGTCGTCCGGCCAGCCGTTGCGTTGGAGCATGGCGGCAGCAGCCATCACCTGTCCGCCGAAGCGGAACGAGGCGACGTTCTTGCGCAGCGTGTTGGCGACGGCCTCGTCAAACTCCTCCTGCGTGATCGGCCGGTCGGTGACGATCGCGTTCAGCTCCTTCTGCACCTCCTTGATCGCGGGGCCGACCTTGTCCGGCTGCAGCTGCACCTCGACCTGATAGCTCGACCCCAGGTCGTTGACGTCGAAATTGCCCGACGCGCCGTAGGTCCAGTGCTTGTCCTCGCGCAGGTTCATGTTGATGCGCGAGGTGAACTCGCCGCCCAGCGCGATATTGGCGAGACGCGGTGCGACGCCCTCATAGGTGCGCGGCATGTCGACCAGTTGCCCGCCCCCCAGGAACGCCTGGACCTGGCCGGGCATGTCGACCAGCACGATCTTGGGTGGGCCGGTAACCAGCGCCGGACGCGGGTCGAGCGCGATGGGGGCCGGGCCGCGCCCTGGCACGCTCCAATGGCCCAGCGTCGCATTCAGCTTTGGCAGGAGCGTGGCGAGCGGCTCGTTCGAGACGATGACCAGCTTGGCCTCTTCGGGGCGGACCCAGCGACGGAAGGCCGCTTCCAGATCGGAGCGCGTGATGGCGTCGACCTCGGCCACGCTGGGCACCTGCGACGCCTTGGCGAGCAGTGTCCCGGGCGCGAGCGCTTGGGTGAAGGCTGTGCTCAACAGCGTGCCGGGGCTGGTCGGCGCGGCCGTGACGCGCGACAATTCCTGCCGCCGATATTCCTCCAGCCGATCCTGCGGAAAGTCGGGACGGGTCAGCATCAGCATCATCGTGTTCAGCGTCGTGTCCAGGCTGGCGCTGGGTGCTGCGAACGAGACGCCGGAGTCGGTGTTCTGCGCGCTGCCGAAGATGGCGGCGCCGGTGCGTTCGCGCAGCTGCTTGAACCAATGGTCGTCATGGCCGCCCGCACCTTCGTCCAACATCTGGAACATCGCACGGATCGTGCCGGGCTTGCCGGCGGGATCGTCGACGCTGCCCACGTCGAACGACAGTTCGGCGGTGGTGAAGGGCACCGCGTCGTGCTGGACGTAGAGGACGGGAATGCCGTTCGCCAAAGTGGCGTGCTGCACCGGCGGGAAGCGGGCGGCCTGGGGCTCGCCGACGCCGGGGATGGGGCCGCGCGTACCGCTTTGCGGGGCGACGACGGCGGTCTTGGGTGCGTCGGGCACTTCGGTCCCTGCGACGCTTTCGTCGCCTGCCGCGGTCATGCGCGGTCCCGGGACGATCATGCCGCGATAGCCCGGACGGCCCAGCCACTTGCGCGCGTCGGCCATGACCTTTGCCGGGGTCAGGGCCAGATACGCCATCAGGTCGTCCTTATATTTGGCGGGCGAGCCGAGCACCGAATTGGCCTGCATCAACAAGCCGCCGCGCGCCTCGATCGTCTCGTTGTTGCGGACCGCAGGGATGATCCGCGTCGCCTGGTAGCGCGCCAGCGCATCGGCGGACGGCGTGCTGTGCAGGAATGCGGCGATGGCATCGTCCAGCGCCTTTGCCGCGACATGCGGATCGACACCCTGCCGGACCGAGCCGTAGATGGTGAATTCCCCGACGCCGCGATAGGTCGTGTTGTCGGCGCTGAGATTGTTGAACAGCTTGTCCCGGCGCACCAGCTTATCGAACAGCGGCGCGCCGTCGATGCCGGTCATCAGGCCCGATACCGCGTCGAGCGAAAAGTTCGCCGGGTCGCGCCCGCCGGGTACGGGCCAAGTGCGGGCGATCTGTGCCGTCGAGACGGGGCCGGTGAAGGACTGGTCGATCGGCGCGGTCAGGACCGGCGGCTCGGCGGCGGGCGCGGTGATCGCGCGCCCGCGCGGGATGTCGCCGAAATAGCGCATCGCCTTTGCCTTGGCGGTCGCCAGGTCGATGTCACCCGCCAGCAGGAGCGTGGCGTTGTTGGGGCCGTAATAATCCTTGAACCACTGATGCACGTCGGCGAGTGACGCCGCGTTCAAATCCTTCATCGATCCGATGACGCTGTGACCATAGGGGTGCGAGGCGGGATAGATCGCGCTGCGGCGGCTATAGCCCAGGATGCTGGCGGGATTGTTGTCGTTGTTGCGCTTTTCGTTCTGGACGACGCCGCGCTGTTCGTCGAGCACGCTTTGGGTGATCGCACCGAGCAGATGCCCCATCCGGTCGCTTTCCACGAACAGCACGCGGTCCAGGCTGCCGGTCGGCACTGCCTCGTGATAGTTGGTGAAATCATAGCCGGTGCTGCCGTTGACGCCGATCGACCCGGCGTCGCGCAGATATTTGAAATAGTCGCCCGGCGCATTCTCGCTGCCGTTGAACATCAGATGCTCGAACAGATGGGCAAAGCCGCTGCGCCCCGCAGGCTCGAAGGTGGAGCCGACGGCGTAATTGATGCTGGTATAGACGATCGGCACGCTGCGATCGGTGAGGACGATGACCGTCAGGCCGTTGGGCAGCGTGAACGTCTGATAGGGAATGGTGAAGTCGCGGACCAGTTTGACGAGTTCCGCCGGGGCGGTGTCCGGGTGGGATGCCGTGGTCGTTGTGGCTTTCGCGGGGTGTCCGGCCAACGCCGGGACGGGGGCCAGGATCAGTGCCGTACCGGCCATCAACATCATACGCAGGCTCATCGACTTATCCTTGATCGGTGGGGGTAGGCACGGGTGGAACGGCAGTTCGGCAGAGTGACACGGGTGCGGAAACATCGCGGGACAGGACAATCGGGGACGGGAAAACCGTAATGGCGAGGACCGCGTCTGGGGCTGTGTCCGGCTGCCCGGCGAGGGGGCCGGCAGGCGCGCCGCATCCCGTCATTGGGTGGGATGCGGCGGCCGAGATCAGAACGACTTGCTGACCCCCAGGTAGAAGTTGCGCAGGCGCGGGTCCCCGTATGCGCTGTAGTATAGCGGGAACTGCGACACATCGAGCGGCGGCATCTTGTTGAAGATGTTGTTGATGCCGAAGCGCACCGTCATCTTCTGCGGCAGGCGGTAGCTGATGTTCATATCGTGATACATCTGGCTGGCGACCTTTGCCGACCCCTGCGCGGCCACGAAGCTGCGATCCAGCGTCAGGTAATAGCTGCTGAGGTAGCGTGTCTGCCAGCCGAGGCTGAGCTCGTCCTTCGTCCATTGCAGCGACCCGCTGCCCCGGAAGCGCAGCGAACCGGATGCACCGGAGCCGGCCGCGAACCCGGCTGTGACGACACCTGCATAATTCTGCGCGGGCGCGTCGGCGAACGGCTGGATCACCAATTGATCGACATAGGTCGCACGGCCGACGGCCGACAGCTGACCGCCGAACAGGTTCGTGTCGTAGTTGAGCGTGAAGTCATAGGCCGAGGTGACCAGCGACTTCAGGTTGATCAGCGATACGTCCAGCGCGGTGATCGGCCCGACCGCAAAGCCACCCGATGCCGGGCCGCGCGTGACGCGGTCGGGGTTGGAGGCGATGAACTGGTTGAACTGCGTCTGTGTGCCGCCGAAGAACGAAGCGAGCAGCAGCACCGGATCGAAATACATGTCCCGCTTGTGGATGCGCGTCCAGTCGACCGAGAAGCGCAGGCCGTCGATGAAATGCGGCTTCAGGATCAGGCCGGCCGTCCACGTCTTGGACGATTCCGGCCGAACGTCCGGATTGCCGCCCGAGAACCCCGAGATGATGCCAAGGCCGAACACCTGCATGCCGATCAACTCGTTGCCGCGCTGCGGATCGCGCATCTGGAGGGTGATCTGCGGGCGGGGGATCTTGACCAACTGGCTGAGCTGCGGCGGCAGATAGCCGGTCGTGTACGAGCCGCGCAGCATGACGCCATCGATCGGCGACCAGAGCAGGCTGATGCTGGGATCGGTGTGCGCATTGGTGGTGGTCGACCGCGGGATGACGGTTCCCGCCGGCGGACAGTTGCCGAAATAGTCATATTGCCCCGCCACGAGCGGCGTCATGCAGGACACTGGGTCCGACGTATCGGTGCCGTCGCCCTTGTACGATTCATGCCGGGCCGACAGGCGCAGTTCCAGCAGTCGGATCAGCGGCAGTTGATGCTGGTTGCCCAGGATCGGGAAGACGACTTCGCCATAGACAGACTTGGTCGTCTGGTGCGCGGTCGGCGTGAAGGTGGTGACCGCGCCATCATCGGTCAGCAGCGTGAGGAGGCGCGAATTCAGCCTCTGGGTGTTGATCTCGGCGTTGACGGTCAATTGCGGCTTGCCGCCCGGCAGCGAGAACGGCAGCGGCCCGGCGAGGCGTAGCGAGGGCGCGACGTTGCTCGATTTGCCGTCCTGCTGGCGCTGATAATAGGGCGTCTTGTTGTAGGTGAAGGGAATCGGATAGGTCGAGGTATCGACGAGCGCGTTCAGAACCCCGGACTGGAGATCGTTGGAGGCGAAGGCGCTGATCGACGGCGGGCTGTTCGCGACCGAATAATTAGACTTGGAATAGGCGACTTCGGCTACCGCCTGCCAGTCCGCCGGTAGCCGGATGATGGCACCGCCCAGCGTGCGCAGCGTCGACGACACCTGCTTGATCGGGGCATCATAGGCGGGATTGGCCGGAAACGCGATCGCGAGATCCTGCGTAAACGGATTGCCGATGGCCGACGCGTTCAGGAAGACGGAGTTGAGCGTGTTGGAAAATGTGTTGGTCGCCGACGAATGCGACATGCCGATTTCGGCATAGCCGGTCAGCCAGTTGTTGAACGTGCGCCGCACCGCGACCGAACCGCTATACTGATTCACCGGATAGAGCAGCGGCGCGCGGGCGCCGGTGCCCGCGGCGGTATTGGCCTGGTCGAGGTTGAAGGTACCGAGCGACGAAAGAAGCGGAGCCAACCCGGCGTTCGTGATCCCCGCATAGCCCTTGGGAATGGTCCCCAGACTGCTCGACAGCGTCTGACCGCCATATTCGGGCTTCAGCTGAAGCGGCGTGCCGTCCTGTGTCTTGAAGTTGACCAGCGAACCCTGTGGTGGATTGGTGAAGCCGCCGTAAAACGAGCCGGGGTCGTTGGCGAGGATTTCGTTCAGACCGCGGCGGCGCAGGTTGTCGCGGTCGCCGTAGCGTAGCGCCAGTTGCTTGGTCCAGTTGCCGGTGAAGGTCAGGCGGGTACGCCCCCCTTCCAGCGGCAGGCCGCCGGTGAGGTCGATCGACCCGCGACCTTGTTTGAAATCGCCGGTATTGTCGTAATTCGCCGACAGCTCGGCGCCCTTGAAGTCGCGGCGCAGCACGATGTTGATGACGCCGCCCGACGCGCCGCTGCCATAGATGCCCGATGCCGACGAGGCGAGCACCTCGACCCGCTCCACCGCCGCGATCGGGATGCCGGTGATCGACGGCTGGGTGATATCGCCATTGCCCAGGTTGATGCCGGGCTGGCGCCGACCGTCGACCAGGATCAGCGTGTCGCGCAGGCCGATGCCGCGCAGGTTGATCGCGCTGACGCCGACGGGGCGGCGGGGATTGAATTCGTTGTCGCCGCCGATCGCCTGATCCCCGACGATCGGCGAGGTGTTGACGTTCAACTGGTTGCGCAGGAACGTTTCGAGGTTGGGCGCGCCGCTGCGCTCGATCTCCTTGCGGCCGAGGACGATGAACGGCTGGCTGTCGTCTTGCGTGCGTTCGATGCCGGTGTTGAGCGACCAGTTGACCCTGCCCGTGACGAGGATGTCAGGCGTGGCGCTCGTGTCGACCTCGTCGCCGGCCAAAGGGCGGATGGCGACCGCACCATCCTCCGTCGTGACGATCTTCAAACCGGTGTCGATCAGCAGGCCCTGGAGCGCGAGGATCGGGGCATAGTCGCCGTGAATGCCGTTCGTCCGCTTGCGGCCGACATCGTCCATCCGATACAGGATCTCGCGTTTGGTGATCTTGCTCCAGCTTTGCAGGGCCGCTGCCAAGCCCCCGGCCGGGATGTCGAACCGCTGCACCGTGCGTGCCCCCTGCACGCTCTGCGCCGCAACATGGCTCGGCACGAAGGCCGTCAACATGGTCGCCCCCAACGCGATCGCCACATCCCTTTTCTTCATCTGATGCCCCCTCGTTGCGGTCGCTCCCACTGCGCCGCCCGGTAAGATTGTCATTCGACGGCAACAGACCCGTAACATCAGATTTCAAAAAAGTTTGCAGATGTGGAACTTTTCACCAAAACGGCAAAAAGGGGATTAATGCCGTTTCTGCGTTACGGTTTTGGCGCGGTCGATTGTCATGACGGTCGAACCCCTTGGACGAAGGAGTGTCTCGAGCGGACGATGGTAGACGACAGGCAGTTGGAGCGGTGGTTTTGCGAAGAGGTGCTTCCCCTGGAGGCGTCGCTGACCCGCTATCTGCGTCGTAACTGGCGGACGGCCGAGCAGATCATGGATATCCGGCAGGACATATACGAGGCGGCGCTGACCGGCGGGCGGCAGGAATTGCCGTCCCACACCGCGGGCTATATCTTCACGATCGCGCGCAACATCCTGGTCAATCGGTCGAAGCGCGAACGGATCGTCCAATTCGAGCATTATGCCGATATGGAAAGCGTCGAACAGGGCGTTGATCTGTCCGCAACCGACCGCCATCTCGATGCGCGCGACGCGCTGCGCCGGGCGCAGGAAGGGATTGAGCGGCTGCCTCCGCGCTGCCGCGAGGTCGTGCGCCTGCGCAAGATCGAAGGATTGTCGACCCGCGAGGCGGCGGCACGCATGGGCGTCGGCATCGACACGATCGAACGCCAGCTAGTGTTGGGCATCCGCGCGATGGCCGATGCGATGCTGGGCGGTGCGGGCAAGATCCGTCGTGGCGGCGCGGCCAGCACTGGCAAGGCTCGCCGCCAATGAATCGCGCGACGATGATCGAAGAAACGGCCGCGCGTTGGATCGTCCGCCAGGAAAGCGGCGACTGGTCCGCCGAGGACGACGCCGCGCTGACCGCGTGGCTGGACGAGCAGATGGCGCACAAGGCCGCGTTCTGGCGTCTGCGCCACGGCTGGGCGGCGTCGGATCGCGTCGGGGCCCTGGGGTTCCAGACCGCCACGCCGCGGTCGCGCGCGCGGCGCGGTTGGCATAGGATGCTGCGGGCCCGCCCCCGCGCGATCGGAGCGGTCGCCGCCGCGCTTGCGGTGACGATGGGAATCGGCACGATGGTGCTGCAATCGCCGACGGGCTTCGATGCCGGACGCTTGACGCGCGGCAAGGCATCGCCTTCGGCGTCCACGCCGGTGCGGGTGCAGACGCCGGTCGGCATCCGCCACACCATTGCGCTGCGCGATGGCAGCCGGGTGGAACTGAACACCGCGACCATTGTGCGCACGGCGGCCAGCGATCTGGGTCGCGAGGTCTGGCTGGATAAGGGGGAGGCCTATTTCGACATCGTTCACCGCCCCGACCATCCCTTCGTCGTGCATGCGGGGCCACGGACGGTGACCGTTCTCGGCACGCGCTTCACCGTTCGCCGCGATGGGGACAAAGTGACCGTGGCGGTGCTGTCGGGCCGTGTGCGGATCGAGGATTCGACGTCCGACGCGGGCACGCGCTCCGCCGTCATCGGCCAGGGTGACATCGCTTATGCCCAATCGCACGGCACGCTGGTCGCGCTGGCCGCGCCGGCGCGGGTCGAAGCGATGACCGGATGGCGTGACGGCGTGCTGGTGTTCGACAACCAGCGACTGGGGGACGCGGTGGCGGACTTCAACCGTTACACCAATCGCCCGATCCGTATCGCCGATCCGACCACCGCCGACATCCGGATCGGCGGAACATTCCAGATTGATAACAGTGCCGGATTTCTCGCTCTTCTCCACTCCGCTTACGGTCTGAAGGTGCGATCGGACGCAAACGGCATCGTTGTCGAGCCCTGACCGGGAGACCGGCAGGCCAGCTTCGCCCAGCAGTTGGTTGCCAAATATCAGCGGCGTTTCCCGGGACGCGACAAGCGCGTGCCGAACGGGACATGATCCGGGGGCATGGGACAGGTCGCCACCACTGGCGGCATCGCCGCAGAGGAGGTGCGCAATCTGATGGTCGCGAGCGTCGAGCACAGCTTCGGACTCGCGGACCGCGTGGCCGAGCTTACCGACAATGGCAGCCTTTATGTCGCCAACGACACCAAGCGCTTCGCGCGACACATCGGCCTTGTCGCGCACACTATCCCGGTCAGCAGCCCGCAATACAACGGAATGGCAGAGGCGCGTCCGCACTCTTAAGCACGAATATGTCCGGGTGAACCCTGCGCCTGACCCGAGCAACCGTCATCGAGCAGTTGCCCGCCAGGCTGGACCACGACACTGAGGTTCACCCGGACAAGGCGCTGCTGGGCTACCGCCCGCCCCGCAAGTACATCAATCAAATCCGCGAGGCCTCCGTCAGGCATTTAGGGAGGCAACAACATCACGGCTCGGCTGATGCGTAAAGAAAAGGAAATGGCGCGCCGCGCCGGGTGAAGACGAGAACTATGTCTACGCTGTAGCGCTCTAACGCCCTCCTTTTGCGAGGAATAAGACCCATAGCCCTCCGGCTATGGGTTCTCCCGATTTCAAATGCTGGCGGAGACGCAGGTGCTTAATTTTCTCGTTTGCGGTCGCCCGACCGAAATGGCGTAACCGACGTGGAAAACAGAGCCGCGACGGCGGCTAGCACAGCCACGGCAGCGGCCAATAGCGGTATCGCATCCAGACCCACGCCGGCCGACAAAGCCGCCGCGCTCAGGCCGGCGCCGAGGGCGTTGCCGAGATTGAAGGCCCTGATGTTCAGCGGCGAGGCGAGGTTCGGGGCCTTGCGTGCGGCCGCGACCATCATGGCCTGCGTGATCGCGCAGACCGCGAAGGCGAATATGCCTCACTCACGTATGCCGAAGGTCGCGCCCGCGATTGGAAGGCCGGCATCGTCGAAGTGGGAGCGCTGGGCCATATCAATGGGGCGAGCGGTCTGGGATCGTGGCCGGAAGGCCGACGGCTCCTGACAGCGTTTCGGTCGGGAACTCGCTACTCGAACGCCTGAGCCGGCGAGGGATACCAAAGCGTCCATTCCCTCGGAAAGGACGCTGTCCGCTTGCGGGACATCGTCCATGCCGTGCCCATGTTCTGGACGGGTCGAAACCGGATGGACCTCATGCGACTATCGGAACATGCGCCGGTCGTGGTGGCCTTCGAACTCAGTGGTCAGAGCGTTTCCAGATAATCCTCGAACCGTTTGCCGCGCTCGTGCCGGAAGGTTCCGCCAGTTCCTCGGGCGGCGATCAGTCGGTCGATCCGAAAATTGCGGAACGCATCGCGGCTTTCGCACCAGGCGGTCAGGAGCCACGCGGCGTCGAACAGCGTCAGCCCGAGCGGACGGACGATCCTCGTGCTGCGGCGCTCCAATAGATCCACATACTCGATCTCCAGCATGGAGCGTCGGCGGATGGCCGTTCGCAGCGGGGCAAGATGCGCGTTCGACGCGGCGCCCGTCGGGGTCCGTCTGGACACAGCGCGCAGCGGCAGACGCTTGTAGGCTTGCGCCTTCTCCGCTTCCATCGAGGCCCCGAGCTTGGCCGAAACGCGATGGGCGGCGGCGGCGAGCGCTTCATCACCGCGCGCCGCGATCAACCGCATTCCCAGCATGACAGCGTCCATCTCGTCCGGATCGAGATGGAGCGGCGGCAGGAAGTAGCCCGGTTCGAGCTGATAGCCGATCCCCGGCTCGCCCCGCACGGGCGCCCCCATGGCCTGTAGCGTGACCATGTCCCGATAGATGGTGCGGGCCGAAACGCTCAAGGCGACGGCGAGCGTATCGGCCGAAATCGGTGCCGAGCATCCACGCAGGTGGTCGAGAAGAGCAAGGAGGCGAAGGGAGCGCATGGAACATCGGTATCACACGGTTCCTGACGGAAACTGTCAGGGTCAAGCGTGTATCGCCTCGGCTGTCGAACACAACAACTAGAGAGGTTGCCATGCCGGGTCCCTGCTACAAGATCGGAGACGACGAGGCCGCGAACCACGCTCGCCGTCAGGCCGAGACGTTGCTCCGAAGCTTTCCCGGGTTCCTCGGATGGACGCCGTTCACGGGATGGCACGATCCGAACGCGCGCGTCGACCTCGTCGCATGGGCCGACCTCGACAGCGCGCAGGCGGCGGCACGGGCAGTGGGCACGGCGTCCGAGTTCGCCGAATTTCGATCCTCGGTCGCCAATCTCGTCAGCATGAGCCATTACCGCGCGCCCCATCTGGAGCCTCGACCTGTGGCTGTCGGAGCCGGCTTGGAAATCGGGCGGTTCCGATTGAGGCCGGGTGTCGAGGAGCTCAACATGCGCGCCGCCTACAACGAGATGCTGGCGAGCCATCTGGCCTTGCAGCCCGGATGGCGGCACCAGCATCTCGTGAGGTTGAAGGACGGCACCTTCGTTGATCTGGCCTTTGCCCAAGACCAGGCGCGCTCCGAAGCGATCTGCGCGACATGGGTCGGCACGCCTGAATGCGATCGCTTCCTCGCACTGATCGAGCCGGAAAGCATGGAGTTTGGAACGCTGATCTGATCGCTCACGTCGGGAACATCATTCCGAACGCGCCCGAACCCGTTTGGAGGAGGAAGGTTGGTGTCTCACGACGAGGGACGCCAAGCGCTCCAATGGCTGCTTTCGAGAGCGCCTGAAATGCCAGCGAGCGGCCGCGTTGAGTCGAAAGTTACCGTTTTATGGCAGTCGAGTTTTATCGGGCTTTAGCGTGGAATCGGCCGTTTCGCATTCCGGTTGGTAGGTGTGCGGTGATCGGCGGCAATATCGCGGCATAGAGGGCAATCGGCGGTATTTGGCGCACCCGACAGGATTCGAACCTGTGGCCTCTGCCTTCGGAGGGCAGCGCTCTATCCAGCTGAGCTACGGGTGCGTGGGCTGGCCGACTAGCATTGCGGGCCCGGGCGCGCCAGCCCTTTTTACGCAGGCGCGGCTTTTCCGGCCTTGGGTGCAGGCGCGGGCGTCTTGGGGCGATAGGCGCACAGATCCTCGACCGGGCAGCGCCAGCATTCGGGGCGCCGGGCCTTGCAGATATAGCGGCCGTGCAGGATCAGCCAGTGATGCGCGTGCAGCCGGAATGGGGCGGGTGTCGCCTTGTCCAGCTTCAGCTCGACCGCCAGCACCGTCTTGCCCTTGGCCAGGCCGGTGCGGTTGCAGACACGGAAGATGTGCGTGTCGACCGCGAAGGTCTCGTGACCAAAGGCGGTATTGAGCACGACATTGGCGGTCTTGCGCCCGACACCGGGCAATCGCTCCAGATCGGCCCGCGCCTGCGGCACCTCGCCACCATAATCGTCGACCAGCATCTGGGACAGGGCGATGACGTTCTTGGCCTTGGTGTTGAACAGGCCGATCGTCTTGATGTGGGCTTTGAGCCCTTCCTCGCCCAGGTCGAGCATCTTTTGCGGCGTATCGACCTCGGCAAACAGAGCGCGCGTCGCCTTGTTCACGCCGATATCGGTCGCCTGCGCCGACAGAGCGACCGCGACGACCAGCGTATAGGGGTTGCGATATTCCAGCTCGGTCTCGGGATGCGGGTTCGCCTCCGCCAGCCGGTGGTAGAATTCGACGACGTCAGCCTTCTTCATGGTGCTTACAGGCCCAGCACGTCGCCCATGCGATAGCGCCCCGGCGCCTGCCCCGCCAACCACAGCGCCGCACGCACCGCGCCGCGCGCGAAGATCGTCCGGTCCTGCGCGAAATGGCCGAGCGTCAGCCGCTCGCCCTCGCCCGCGAAGATCACCTCATGGTCGCCGATCACCGAACCGCCGCGCAGGGCCGCCAGCCCGATCGTCCCTTCGGTGCGCGCGCCCACCAGCCCGGCGCGGCCATCGACGCGCAGCTCGGACAGCGGATGCCCCCGCCCCGCTGCCGCCGCCTCGCCCAGCAGCAGCGCGGTGCCCGAGGGCGCGTCCACCTTGTGCCGGTGGTGCATCTCGGTGATCTCGATATCCCAGTCGCTCCCCAGCCGCGCCGCCGCCTCGCGCACCAGATTGGCGAGCAGCGTGATGCCGAGCGAGGTGTTGCCGGTCTGGAGCACCGCGATGTCGGTCGCGGCGGCGTCGATCGCGGCGTGCTGCGCAGGGGAAAGGCCGGTGGTGCCGATCACGATGGGGGTCCGCGCCGCACGGGCGGCCGCGAGATGCACGTCGAGCGCTCCCGCGATCGAGAAGTCGACCAGCACGTCGGCGGACTTGGCCAGCGCGTCCGGATCGTCACGCGAATCGCAGCCACCCGCCAAGGTCGCGCCCTCGCCCTCGATCAGGTCCGCGATGGCACGGCCCATGCGTCCCGCGCTGCCGTAGATACCGATGGCTGTCATGCGATGATCCAGGTTGCAAAAAGCGAAAAAGTCATGCGGCGTTCCTTGGCACAGGTGCCTGCCGGGGGGAACAGATTGCGCGAGGGAAGTGCAAGGTTTGGGCATCCATTCTCGGGCGATCGATATGGATTTGATATCCGAGGCAAATGGCTACGGGTTTCACGCGCGGCATGTTCAATACGTCGCAGCAGGGCCGATCACGCAAAGAATTACCTGAATGAGGGACAGGCCCGAGGAAAAATCAATGCGCGCCAAATCAGCTCAACATTGACTTCACCCTAATGTTCATGTTATGTTCCATTGTCGATTTGGGGATGGGGTCCATATGACGGAGGCGTTTCGCGATAAGCCAGATCAAGCATTTTCGTTTTGGCTCCGTACAGGCAGGTTGCCGTCGGTGCTTGGTCCTGATGGTATCGAACTCAAATTCAATCCCTGGCACGATCCCGCGAATGGTCGATTCACCTTCGCAGGGACGGGACGTCAGCACGGCACAGGCGGCAGTGACGCGGCGGGCGGTCGCATATCTAGGCGAATTCGGCACACACTCCCGACGGGTAAGTCGCCAGTCACGCCATCACCGCAGCCGGGGACGCTCAAACAGCGATCCAACCGACCTCGTCAGCCGAACCCCGTCACGGAATTCATCGGAGGTGTTGGCGAAGGAATTTATGATGTCGGGAAAGGGACAGTTGCTGCTGTTCAGGCCACATTGACGACGAATCCGATGACGACGATTCGGGAGACTGGTCGCGGGATTGCGAACGTGATCGACGCTGCAATCGCTGCAGAGAGTACGCCAGCGCGAATTCAAATTTCGCGCGCGACCAGCGCGATTGGCAACGCCTCTGCACGGGATGTCGGTCATGCTACTGGAACGGTCGTCGGGAACGTAGCGCTGTCCGCAGCACCCGGCGCCGCGCTCGCCAAGGTTGCCGCCGTGCGCCGGCTTCGCATGGCAACACCCCGGCCGAATTTTGATCCGCCTCAGATCGGCTGGGTGAAGGAAACGGTTAGGTCCGACAAGCCTTGGAAAGCCTATAACGACGCGGCAACCGGCTCACGCCCCAGCCAAGCGCCGACATTGATGCGAACCATGCCGGACGGCTCGAAACGGCCTGTGAAGTTCGATGGCATCCAAGGCGATTACGTCATCGACCGCAAGTGGAGCGTCCGAGACGCACCGCGTGCCCGCGCTCAGATCTTGCGGCAGTCGGAGGTGTTGGCGCAGCATCGTCTGATTGGATTATGGGAAGTTCCGACATCTGCTCAAAAGACCAAAGCACTCAAACTGCTCAAGAAGATGAATGTTACCAACATTCACGTAAAGGTTGTGAAACCATGATAGCCGTACAGATTGCCCATATCATAGCGGATTACGTCGTGTTCCTCGACCTCACTGATGACGATGAACTCGATCCGGATATCGCCGTAAAGATGATGGAAAGCCTTGCGAGTCAACTCGAAGAACTGGACCCAGGATTTCTCCGTCAGCTGGTCGACGCATTTGCGGTCATTGCCGCCGATTATAGCGGTGAAGCCCAACAGGTGGTGCGCGACATCCCGTACAGCTTCTATCTTGAAGAGGTACTCGCAGCGGACGATCCTGTAAGGCTGGCAGAGTTGGAAGCGATACGCGAAGCACGCGAATGATCAGGAATAAGCAAAGCGAAAGACTGATGCGGATAGGCGCCACCCACAACATCATCATCCTGACCGGCGCGGGTATCTCCGCCGAGTCCGGTATTGCCACCTTTCGCGGGCCCGGCGGGCTGTGGGAGGGGCACCGGGTCGAGGATGTCTGCACACCCGAAGCCCTCGCCGCCGATCCCGAGCTGGTGCATCGCTTCTATGACCTGCGGCGGGCGGCGCTGGCCGGTGTGTCTCCCAATGCGGCGCATGAGGCGCTGGCGCGGCTGGATCGGGAATGGTCGGGCGAGTTGCTGATCGTCACGCAGAATGTCGACGACCTGCACGAGCGAGCGGGGGCGACGCGGATGCTGCATATGCATGGAGCGTTGAAGTCGGCCTTGTGCGCGGCGTGCGGGGCGCGGTTCGACTGGGCGGACGACCTGCCGCCCGGCACATCCTGTCCCGCCTGTGCCGCACCGCGCCTGCGGCCCGACATCGTGTTCTTCGGCGAGATTCCCTATCACATGGACCGGATCGAGGCGGCCTTGGCGCAGGCCGATCTGTTCGTGTCGATCGGCACCTCGGGCGCGGTCTATCCGGCCGCCGGGTTCGTGCGGATGGCGAGCGCCTATGGCGCGGCAACACTGGAGCTCAATCTCGATCGATCGGAGGGCAGCGGCTGGTTCGATGAAAGCCGCCTGGGTCCCGCCGGGCAGCTGGTGCCCGAATGGGTCGACCAGATGCTCAGCCGGTAACCGGCACGATCACTTCGCGGGCGCGGGGCGTCAGCCGCTCGAGCGCCGAGTCCTGAAGCGCGCGCGCAGTCACCAGCACACCAAAGGCACGCGGATCGGGCTTGTTGAACAGCAGCGGCTGGCCCAACGCATCGGCGACCCCTGCCCCGGCCTCGGACGCGATCAGCGCGGCGGCGGCGATGTCCCACTCATTGCCCCAGCGCAGCGTGGCGACCAGATCGGCCTCGTCGGCGGCGACCATCGCGATACGCAGCGCGATCGAGTTGGGCTTGAACACTGCCACCAGATCGCGGTCGGCCTTGGGCAGCGCATCGACCGGCACACGCGCGCCGGGCATCTGGTGACAATAGCCCGCGCTCAGCGTGCGGCCGTTACGGGTCGCGCCGCCGCCCGCCTCCGCCAGCCACAGCTCCCCGCGTGCGGGCGCGGCCAGCACGCCGATCACCGGCCGACCATCCTCGACCAGGGCGACCGACACCGCCCAGCCCTCGCGCCCGCGAATATAGTCGCGCGTGCCGTCGATCGGATCGACCACCCAGACACGGCGCGCGGCCAGCCGGTCGGGCTTGTCCGCCGTCTCCTCGGACAGCCAGCCCGCCTCGGGAATCAATGCGTGGAGCCGGGCGTAAAGCATCCGGTCGACGTCCAGATCGACCTCGCACACCGGGCTTCCCGGCGTCTTTTCCCATTGGCGGAAATCGGTACGCCAGCGGGCGAGCGCCATCGCCGCCGCCTCACGCGCCGCCGCGACGACAGCCGGGATCAGCTCAGCTGCTGGCAACCGTCATTCCATCAATGCGCAGGGTCGGCACGTTGACGCCGTAGCGGAATTCCAGGTCGTTGGCCGGGGTCATGGCGAGGAACATGTCCTTCAGGTTACCCGCCACGGTGAACTCCGCAACCGGCTCGGCGATTTGCCCGTTCACGATGCGGAACCCCGCCGCGCCCCGACTATAGTCGCCGGTCACGGGATTGACGCCGCTGCCGATCAGCTCGGTGACATAGACGCCATCGGCGATGTAGGCGATCATCGTTTCGACCGGTATACGGCCCGCCGCCATGAACAGGTTGCTGGTCGACACGCCCGGCGCCCCCGCCGTCCCGCGCGCGGCATGGCCGGTCGGCTCCAGCCCCAGCTGCCGCGCCGACGCGGAGTCGAGCAGCCAGGTCTCCAGCACGCCGTCCTCGACGATGGCGGTCGGCGACACCGCCAGCCCCTCGCCGTCGAAGGGTCGCGAGCGCAGGCCATGGGGGCGATGGGGATCGTCCTCGACCCGGATACCCTCCGCCATCACCCGCTCGCCGATCCGGTCGAGCAGGAAGCTGGTCCGCCGCGTAATTGCCGCCCCCGCGATCGCCGAGACGAGATGGCCGATCAGCGACGATCCCACGCGCGGGTCATAGACGACCGGCATCGCTCCGCTCGCCAGCTTGCCGGGATTCAGCCGCGCCACGGTCCGCTCGCCCGCCCGCGTCCCGATCGCCTCGGGGCTTTCGAGCAGGCGACGCAGACGTGCGCCGTGATGGGCATAGTCGCGCTGCATGTTCGCGCCCTCGCCCGCCACCACGCTGACCGACAGGCCGTATCCGGTGGCGCCATAACCCGCCGCAAAGCCATGGCTGGTCGCCAGCGCCGAGACGACACGCGAAGCGGACGCACCGCCGCCTTCGGAATTGGTGACGCCTGCCACGGCCCGCGCGGCTTCCTCGGCCGCCAAGGCGGCGGTGCGCAAGGCTTCGGGCTCGACCTCGCCGCCATCGTCCAGGTCGAGCATCGGCGGGGCGCCGTGCAGGAGCCGCTCTTCGGGGGCCAGCCCCGCCCAGCGATCCTCGGGCGCCTCGCGCGCCATAGCGACGGCACGCTCGACCGCGAGGGCCATCGCATCGCCCGACAGGTCCGAGGTCGAGACGCTGGCCGAACGCCGCCCGACGAACACGCGCAGTCCCAGTTCCTCGCTCTCCGACCGCCCGACATCCTCGAGAGCGCCGAGGCGCACCGACACCTCCAGCGCGGCATCGGCGGCAAAGACCGCATCGGCGGCGTCGGCACCGGCAGCACGGGCACGGGCAACGATATCGGCGGCCCGGTCGCGGGCCTGTTCGGGAGTCAGCATGGTTAGGGACTTAGGGGCGCGGGCGGCGGGATGCCAGACCCGCTTGCAACGGCATTGCCAAACAGGGCTCACTGATGTCCCAATGACGGCGCACAGTCTGGGGTCGGGCAGAGAGATGATGAGATTTGCACGCATAGCGGTTCTGACCGGCCTCGCCATCCTCGGCACCTCGTTCATTCCGTCGCCGTCCTGCGCCGATAGCTGGGCGTTACCGACGACTCGGACCTTCACGTCCTGCCATGGGCAAGCACGTGTCATCGTCGTTCCGCGCGACCTGGAAAGCCAGCTCGCCTATTTCGAGGACAAGGTGAAAGGCGTCGAACCTGCGGGGCAGGCGGAAACCGGGCCTACCCAGGCGACCGCGCGGGTCGAAACGTGGAGGGACAACACTTGGCGCAAGGTGTGGGACAAGCCGATCATCAATTTCGTCGCGCCTGTCGAGGTGATCGTGCGCGATGACGGCCGCTACACCGTCACCTTCGATAACTGGCATACTACGGGCTATGGTCCGCATGCCGTGGTCATTTATGATGAGAGGGGTGATAAGGTTCGGGCGCTGGCCCTGTCCGACATGATGCCGCAATATTATATCGACGCACTCCCCCATTCAACCAGCTCGATCCGGTGGCGGGGACAGCCACGCTTCGCGTCCGATGGCCGGGTCGTCATCCCCATCATCATTCCAGCGATCGAGTCCTTAGGCGAACGGGCCTATGTCGAGATGATCATCGATCCATCGACCGGCGTCACGTCGCCCGCCAGCGGCCTGGCATGGGAGCAGGCCCTGGCGACCGGCCGCCAAATCCATGCCGAACAGGTGGCGGAAGCAGCACAGGAAAAGGCTGCTTTCCTCGCCCCATTGCTGGGCCCCGCTAAGAATGAACAGGGCGAATGGCACGGCTATCTGCTCGAAGCAGTGGAGCGCGTGACCCACGGCGCGGCGTTTCCCGCCACCAAGGTCCTTCGCGATCCCAAGGCGGCGGATTATGCCATCACCGAGACATGGCTGCGTGAAGCCGTGACCAAGACTTATGCCGACCATGTCGCGCTGGCGTCCCTCTCTTCGTCCAATCTGGTCCCCGTCTTGCGCAAGCTCGCCGCGTCAGTTCCCCGAGGCTCACTGAGCAAAGTCACGCTCTATGTCGCGGCGCGGGCCGATGTCTGGCCGGACGTACGCCAGGCGATGGCACCGACCGGCGTCAGGCTCGTGCAGCTCAACCCCGACCGGCCGATCCCGCAAGCCGCCTCCCGCATCGCGCAAAGGTACGGCCCGTATAAATGAACGGCTGGGCCAATGACGCGTTGATCGGCCATGCCCCAGTCCAATATCGCCATGCTGCGCGTGACGCTCGGCCGCCACGTCTCCCTTCGCGCCAAGATTCAAGTGACACCGGTGGGCTTGTTGGCGATCGGCGGGCTCGTATCGTCGATCCTGCTGTCGACGGCCATCCTGGTCGGCGTGGCGACGCGTCACACGCCCGACCGCCACTGATTCTTACACCGGGGCGGCATCGGCCCCGGCGCCGTAATGGTGCCAGGTAAAGATCGCGAGCGCGCTGCGGTGGGGGCGGAAGGCTTCGGCCAGCGCGCGGACCTGCTTCTCTGACGGGCGCGTATCATGTCCCAGGATGCGCCCCATCTCGATCTGCACCGCCAGGTCGCCTGCTGGCCAGATATCGGTGCGCCCTTCCGCGAACAGCAGATAGACCTCCGCCGACCAGCGGCCGATACCCTTGACCGCGACCAGCTTGGCGATCGCTTCCTCATCATCCTCGGGCAGGTCGGACAGGTTCAGGCGGCCGCTCGTCACCTCCTCCGCCAGGCTGCGCAGATAGCCCGCCTTTTGCCGCGAGATGCCAGCACCGCGCAGTTCTTCATCGGTGACGCCGTGGAGCCGGGTCGGATCACTCGCATCGCCAAGCAGCTCATGCAGCCGCCGCCAATGCGCATCGGCCGAGGCGACCGAGACCTGCTGGCCCAGGATCGTGCGGACCAGGGTCGCATAACCGCGCGCTCGGATGCGCGGCGCGGGATAGCCGATCCGCTGCAACGCCGCCGCGATGGCGGGCTCGGCGGCGGCGAGCGCATCCATGCTGTCGCGAATCTGTTCGGCACTCAGGCCCATGATGCTTGATCCGTGCGTTCAGGCCCGGCAGAGGCGCTTGCAACATCAGGTCCGACAAGGAGAATGGACATGCCCAAGCTTATCGTCGTGACCCGCGACGGGGAAGAACGCGAAATCGACGGCGAGGCCGGACTGTCGGTGATGGAAGTCATTCGCGACGCCGGTGTCGACGAACTGCTGGCGCTGTGCGGCGGATGCTGTTCCTGCGCGACCTGCCATGTGCATGTCGATCCGGCCTTTGCCGACACGCTGCCAGCGATCGGCCCGGACGAGGACGACCTGCTCGATTCGACCAGCGACCGGGACGCAACCTCGCGCCTGTCGTGCCAGCTGCCCTTCGGCGCGGCGCAGGACGGGATGCGGGTACGGATCGCGGCGGAAGACTGACGGCGCATTGCGTCGGAACGTCGGAGGCGGGGTTTCGGCCCCGCCTCTTTTTTTGCGCGCAGAGGCGCGGAGGGCGCAGAGGTGCCGTCCTGTTGGGTGGCATTCCGGCTTATCCAAGAGATTGTGTTCGCGCGGAGACGCGGAGGCGCGGAGATGTCCGGCGCGGGGCAAGCGGAGCCTGCCATCACGACCGGCAGACTTTTGCGGCGGCTCGCGAGGATAGAGGGGCCTTGCGGCCAGACACACCATCTCCGCGCCTCCGCGTCTCCGCGCGAACCCTCATCCCGTGGCCTTCGACTTCGCTCAGGCTGAACGGAGTTAGGGAATGGTGGCCGCGCGTACCAACAGCCGTCCACGCTGAGCGAAATCGAAGCGCACGCCCGGCGCTTGCCACTTCTACTCTCTGCGCCCTCCGCGCCTCTGCGCGCAAAAAAAGGCGGCAGGGTCCACCCCCGCCGCCCGCCAAATCACCGCGCCGCCACCGCGTACAGCGCGATCGCCGCTGCGTTCGAGACGTTCAGGCTTTCCACCTTCGAGCTGATCGGCAGCTTGGCGAGTTCGTCGCAATGCGCCTCGGTATTCTGGCGCATGCCTTCGCCCTCGGCGCCCAGCACGATGCAGATGCGTTGCGTACCCATCGCCTGGGCCAGCGTCTGGTTGGCATGGCCGGTCAGGCCGATGCGCCAGAAGCCCGCTTCCGCGATCTCCTCCAGCGCGCGCGCCAGGTTCACCACACGCACCCACGGCACCGTCTCCAGCGCGCCGCTGGCCGAACGGGCGACCGTGCCCGATTCGGGCGGCGCGTGGCGGTCCTGGGTCACGATGCCCACCGCGTCGAAAGCGGCGGCCGAGCGCAGGATCGCGCCGACATTGTGCGGGTCGGTCACCTGATCCAGCACCACCAGCGGCCGCTGGTTATCCTGCACCTCATGCAGCAGGTCGCCCAGCCAGATATCCTCTAGCGGATCGACCTCGGCCACCAGGCCCTGGTGCGGCGCGTCGGCCGGGACCAGGCGACCCAGGTCCGCCGCATCGGCAAAGGTGACCGGCAGGATCGGCGGCAGGTCGAGCGCGGCCAGCGCCTCGCGCGTGCCCCAGATCTTGCGCACCGTCCGGTTGGGGTTGGCGAGCGCCGCCGTCACCGCATGCCGTCCCCAGAAGCGGGGGCGGTTGGATGAAGCCTGGCTGGGGCGATGTCCTCGGCGTGCCATCAGTCGTCGTTGTCCGTGTAGTCAAAGGGCTTGGTCGTCGCCGGCTGCGTCGGCACCGGCGGGCGCGGCAACGCCTTGTCCGCATTCGCCGCCGCGAGCAAGACCCCGGCGAGCACGACCGAGGCCTGGCGCATGTCGTCGGCCTTCAGATGGTCGAAGGTATCGGCCGAGCTGTGATGCGTCCGGCTGCCATAATCCAGCGGGTCCTGGATGAACTGGAAACCCTGCACCCCGACCGCCTGCATGAAGACATGGTCGGTGCCGCCGGTCGTCCGCTGCACGACGTTACCCGCGCCCATTGCGGCATAGGGCGACAGCCATTCCTTCAGCAGCGGCACCGCCGCCGGGTTGTTCTCGGCATAGATCCCGCGCAGCTTGCCCGAACCATTGTCGATGTTGAAATAGGCCGCCAGTTCATCGTAGCCCGGCTTGGGCGTGATCGGCCAGCGATTGGTCCAGCCATAATAGCGCTTCAGGCCCGATTGCGGCGCATCGTCGGGGCGACCGCGCGACGCCAGATGCTGTTCGACATAGGCCATGGAGCCGAGGATGCCCTGCTCCTCGCCCGACCACAGCGCGAAGCGGATGGTGCGCTTGGGACGCTGGCCAGTCGCGGCCAGGATACGCGCGGCCTCCATGATCATCGCGCTGCCCGCCGCATTGTCGGAAGCGCCGTCGCCCGCGACCCAGCTGTCGAGATGCGCACCCGCCATCACATAACCCGCCTTGGGGTCGGTGCCGGGGATTTCGGCGATGATGTTGTAGGCGTTGACGTCGCTATCGTCGTAGCGGACGTCGCTCAGCACCTCGATCGTCGGCGCGGGGCCGGTCTTGGTCAGGCGCGCGAGGCGGCGATAATCCTCTGCGGCCAGCTCGATGCCGGGGACGGCGGGCGTCTCGCCGCGCCCGAACAGATAGCCTTCGCCATGCACCAGCTTGCCGTCGCGGTAGCTCTGCGTGACATAGGCGACCGCGCCCTCGGCCTTCAGGAACGCATCCAGCTTCTGCGCGAAGTCGAGCCGCTTCAATCGGCGGTCGGCACTGTCGGGATCATGCTCGGGCTGCACATAGACGTCGAGCTTGGCGATGTCCTCGCCGGTCAGGCGGCGGAAGGGCGCGCCGGTCTGCTCGTCGCCGGTGCCAGGCATCGACACCATGACGATCTTGCCGCGCAGCTGGCCCCGGAACTTGTCGAAATCCCGCTCGCGCTTCATCGGCGCGACGATGACCGGCGCGGTCACCGTGCCGTTGGTGCCCGGCGTCCAGGCGATGGGGATCGCGGTCAGCTGCAGCGGGCGGGGCGACACCATGCGCACGCTCGCCCGCTCGATCGACCAGCCGCGCCCGAACGCGAAGCCTTCCTTGTGGACGTTCTTTAGACCCCATTTCGCGAACTGTTCGGCGGTCCAGCCTTCAGCGGTGCGCATCGCCGGGCTGTTGGTCATGCGCGGGCCGATCACGTCGGTCAGATGCTGCGCGGTCTGCATGACCTGGCTGTGGTTCATCCCCTCGTCGATCAGCCGGTTGGCGACGGTGCGGTCCTGCGCGGAGGCCATGGCGACAGGCAGCAAGGCAGCCGCCGCCACCGCGGCGAGCAAGGATGGGCGCATATCGATCATTCCCCCGGTCATTTGTCCTGATTGGGTCAAAGGCTATGGCCCATCGCCTGGCGATGCAAGCAAGCGGATCAAGCGTCATCCATGCAAAATGCACAAATCGGCGTTGACAGGCCGCGCCAGCTTCGGCATTGGGCCCGCCTCGCTCCGATGGAGTGACACCCCGGAAGGGTGGCCGAGTGGTTAAAGGCAGCAGACTGTAAATCTGCCCGCGTGAGCGTACACTGGTTCGAATCCAGTCCCTTCCACCATCCCCGCCGATCGGCTAGGGTCGACCACGGCGCCGGATCTGAGCGGGTATAGCACAATGGTAGTGCAGCAGCCTTCCAAGCTGAATACACGGGTTCGATTCCCGTTACCCGCTCCATCCCCCCAACGCGATCAGCACCCCTTCCCGCCACGTCATTCGTCGCACAACGCTTGACGCTTACGTCAGCACGCGCCACTCCGCCCGCGATTGTTCCCGTTCAGGAAAGAGTTGCGCGTCATGGCATCGGTCAATTTCGACATCCCCCACACCCTGGGTCATGCCGAAGCGCGGCGCCGCATCGAACAGGGCCTGCCCAAGCTGGAATCCAAGATCCCCGGCGGTGGCCAGGTGACCTCCGAATGGCCCGCCGATGACCGGCTGATGCTGACCATCATCGCCATGGGCCAGACGGTGAAGGCTGACATGAACATCGCCGACGATTCTCTGCGCGGTACGGTGGCGATCCCCATGATGCTGTCGATGATGGCCGGACCGATCGGCGACTTCGTGAAGACCAGCGCCGAGAAGATGCTCGCCCGGGCGTAACGACGCGACGACGTCTGGCCTTCCTCTCATTCCGCCCCTGTAAGGGGAGGGGACCATGCTCGGCTTGGTGGAGGGGTGTCACCGCACGCGTGAACGGTCTTTCTTCGCCGACCGGGACACCCCTCCGTCAGGCCTCCGGCCTGCCACCTCCCCTGCAAGGGGAGGAAAAGGATTGGCTTCCCAAGGCACCACTCCCTGATAGCCCCCACCGCCGAAGCCGCATTCCCCCTTGCCCCACCGGGCCCGAACCGCCACCATTTGCGGCGATGCCCACATTGCCCGCCGTCACCACCATCGCCCAGACCATCCAGCTGTCGCTGGCGCCGGTTTTCCTTCTCGCCGCGATCGGCCAGTTGCTGAACGTGCTGGCCGGGCGGCTGGCCCGGGTGATCGACCGGGCGCGCGGGCTGGAGATGATGATCCACAAGGTCGATGACGGGCCAGAGCGCCTGCGCCACAAATGGGAGCTGCGGCTGCTCGACCGGCGCATGTCGATAATCAACGCCGCCCTGTTCCTGGCGGTGTCGAGCGCGGTCATGGCCTGCATCGTCATCGCGGTGCTGTTCATCGCCAACCTGGGCAAATTCCATATCGGCACCTGGATCGCACTGGCCTTCATCCTGTCGGTCTGCCTGCTGACCCTGTGCCTGGTCGCCTTCATGATCGAGGTGCGCATTTCGCTGCGCGCCATTCACGTCCGCAAGGAAATCCTGGATTGATGTCTTCGCAGGCCGAACGGCGCGCGCTCCAGGTCGTCGTCGCCATCGCCTGCCTGGTGCCGCTGGGCATCGGCGGGATCAGCGTGGTACGCGGACCAGACTGGCTGGGTCATGCCCCCGTCATCCCGACCGATCTGGACAGCCAGTTCCGCTATGTCTCCGGCATCTTCTTCGCGCTGGGCCTCGCCTTCACCAGCTGCGTGCCCGCGATCGAGCGCAAGGGCGCGCGGTTCCGGCTGCTCGGGCTATTGGTCGTCGTCGGCGGGCTGGCGCGGATGCTGTCCTGGGCCAGCATCGGCGCGCCGTCGGTGGGCCACCGCTTCGGGCTGGTAATGGAACTGGGCGTCGTCCCGCTTCTTATGCTGTGGCAGGCCCGCGTCGCGCGGGCGACCCGCTGAATTCAGGAGCACCGCGATGCGCTTTTCCGACCGGCATTTTATCGTCACCGGCGGCACCTCCGGCATCGGCCTCGCGACCGCGCAGCGGCTGATCGCCGAAGGCGGACGGGTGCTCGCCACCGGACGCAGCCCGGACCATATCGCGGAGGCTCAGGCCGCGCTGCCCGGCGCGACGATCCTCACGCATGACGCCGCCGACCCCGATGCGACGGCGACCCTGATCGACGCGGTACGCGATTTCGCCCCGCAAGGGCTGGACGGTGCCTTCCTCAATGCCGGGATCGGCCGGTTCAAGACGCTCGATGCGATCGATGCGGACGAATTCGACGCGCATTTCGACCTGAACGTCCGCGCGCCCATGCTACAAGCGCAGGCGCTGAGCCCCGTGATCAAGGATGGCGGCGCGATCCTGTTGATCGGATCGGGTACGGTCGGCGGCGGACGCGCCGATGCTTTGGTCTATGCCGCCAGCAAGTCCGCCATCCGCCAGGCCGCGCGCAGCTTGGCCACTCAGTTCGCGCCGCGTGGGATTCGCGTCAACGTCGTCGCCCCCGGCGCGACCGAAACCCGCTTCCACACGCGCGGCGGCATGAGTGATGCCGACTTGTCCGCATACAAGGCCAAGGTGTCGAAGGCGGTGCCGCTCGGCCGCCTGGGCAAGCCCGAGGATGTCGCGGGCGTCGCCTGCTTCCTGCTGTCCGACGATGCCGCCTATGTCACCGGCTCGGAATACCGGGTCGATGGCGGGCTCACCATGGCATGACGAATGGGGGCATGACGAATGGAGGCATAACGATCATCAGATGGATCGCCAAGAGCCTGGCGCTGATCCTGATCCTGGTCGGCTTGGCCGCGACGATCGTGCCGCATTATCTCGACCGGCTTTATTACGAAGGACCGGAGAGCGGCCATTATGATGGCGCACGTTTCTTCAATCCCGATGGTGATGCCGATACCTTCCGCATGCCCAAGCGCGGCGGGCGTCGTGGTTTCCTGTGGAGCCAGTTGACCGGCGACGATGGACGCCCCGCCTGGCCCGAGACGGTTTCCGTGCGCCAGAGCAAGCCGGAGCCGCGCGTCGACGGACAGCGCATGGTCGCGACCTGGATCGGCCATGCGACCGTGTTGGTCCAGACCCAGGGCCTCAATATCCTGACCGACCCGATCTATGCCGAGCGCGCGGGCCCCTTCGGCGTCGGCCCGAAACGCGTGGCAAAGCCGGGCGTCGCGTTCGACGACCTGCCCAGGATCAATCTGGTCGTCATCAGCCACAATCACTACGATCATCTCGACCAGGCGGTGCTAAAGAAACTATGGCAACGCGACCGCCCGCTGATCGTGACCAGCCTGGGCAATGACAGCGTGATCGGACAGGTCGGCGTGCCCGCCACCGCACTCGACTGGGGCCGAGAAAAGGCGATCCGGCCGGGCGTGTCGGTGGTGGTCACGCGCAACCATCATTGGGGCAGCCGCTGGTTCGCCGACCGCAACCGCGCGCTGTGGTCCAGCTTCGTGGTAAAGCTGCCCGGCGGCAACATATTCTTCGCCGGGGACACGGGCATGGGCGACGGACGCTGGCCGGAAGAGGCCGTGAGGCTGGGGCCGGTCCGCTTGGCGTTATTGCCGATCGGGGCGTTCCGCTTCGAGCCCGGCCAGATGGCGTCGGGCAGCCATATCGGCCCAGCCCAGGCGGTGCAGATTTTCGAGCGGCTGGGTGCCTCGACCGCCATTCCCATTCACTGGGGCACGTTCCGCTTGTCCTACGAGGGCTATGACACGCCCCCGCGCCTGCTCGACGCAGCGATGCGGTGTTCGCAAGCGCGGCCGGGCGCGACGTTCGCGGCCGCCCCCCTGGGCCAGCCCATCGTGATCGGCCCGGTCGTTACGCGGCCAGTCGCAGGACGGACGGATGATGCGGAAATGCGCCGCTGCCTGAATACGCCACAGGTTCGCGCCTTGAGATAAAGACTTTATCCAGTTTAGTTTTTCCGTCGCGCAACATCCGAAAGGGACTATATTTCAGATGCAATAGATTTTTGACGACCAAGACTCCCAACACCGAATGGTAGCACATCCCCCCAGGCCAAAAAGATTCGGTACAGGGAGAGAATCGATGAGCTATCATAAGTTCGACGAAACCGAAGTGGCCAACGCACTTGCCTATGCCAAGTATAGCCATGAATTCATGGTCAATCAGGCCGGAGACCATTTCGATCTTTCGCAGGCAGGCGAAATGGCGGTGCTTGCCCACTGTATCAGCGTGACGGTGAAGGATCACAAGATCTGCCTCGAGCTGCCCAAGCCCATCAGCAAGCAGTTCTGCATCCCGATCCCGGTCAAGTTTCCCGACGGCACCGCCGCCCAGGCCTGCTTGAGCATTTGCACGATATTCGGGATTCCGCGTGGCGTGAAGGTCACCATTTCGATCGCGGGCATCACGGTCATCACCAAGGTGTTCGGCAGCTGCTGAATCGCCGACCGGCCGGTCCCACAGGGTCCGGCCGGTTTCCTTGGCCGGAAATGCCGAAGGCGGGGTGACGAAACGGGAACAGATACCCATATTCCCTTTCATGGCGATCCAGATCCGCACCACCCTCGACGAGCCCGAAACCGGGGTCAGCTTCATCCCCCACCGCCCGTCGCGCCCCGAAAAGGCGGAAGGCGGCAAGCGGTTCGAGCTCGTCACAGAATATACCGCCAGCGGCGACCAGCCCGCTGCAATCAAGGAACTGACCGCCGCCGCGCGCGCGGGCGACAAGGATCAGGTGCTGCTGGGCGTCACCGGCTCGGGCAAGACCTTCACCATGGCCAAGGTGATCGAGGAGTTGCAGCGCCCCGCCCTGATCCTTGCGCCCAACAAGATCCTGGCGGCGCAGTTGTACGGGGAGTTCAAGAACTTCTTCCCCAACAACGCGGTCGAATATTTCGTCAGCTATTACGACTATTACCAGCCAGAGGCCTATGTGCCGCGTTCCGACACGTACATCGAGAAGGAAAGCTCGATCAACGAGTCGATCGACCGGATGCGCCACTCGGCGACGCGCGCGCTGCTGGAGCGCGACGACGTCATCATCGTCGCCTCGGTGTCGTGCCTCTATGGTATCGGCTCGGTCGAAACCTATTCGGCGATGATCTTCGACCTGAAGAAGGGCCAGAGCGTCGACCAGCGTGAGATCATCCGCAAGCTCGTCGCGCTCCAGTATAAGCGCAACGACGCCGCCTTCATGCGGGGCAATTTCCGGGTGCGCGGCGACAATCTCGAAATCTTCCCCTCGCACTATGAAGACTCGGCCTGGCGCGTGTCCTTCTTCGGTGACGAGATCGAGGAGATCGTCGAGTTCGATCCGTTGACCGGCAAGAAGGTCGCCAGCCTCAACTCGATCCGCATTTACGCCAATTCGCACTATGTCACGCCCGGCCCGACGATGAAGCAGGCCACGGAGGCGATCAAATTCGAGCTGACCGAGCGGCTGAAAGAACTGGAGATCGAGGGCAAGCTGCTGGAGCGCCAGCGGCTGGAGCAGCGCACCAATTTCGACCTGGAGATGATCGCGGCGACCGGCAGCTGCAACGGCATCGAGAATTACAGCCGATTCCTGACCGGCCGCCTGCCCGGCGAGCCGCCGCCCACGCTGTTCGAGTATCTGCCGGAAAACGCGGTGCTGTTCGTCGACGAGAGCCATGTCACCATCGGCCAGATCAACGGCATGTCGCGCGGCGACCATCGGCGCAAGATCACGCTGGCCGAATATGGCTTCCGCCTGCCCTCGGCGATCGACAACCGGCCGCTGCGCTTTAACGAATGGGACGCGATGCGCCCGCAGACGGTCAGCGTCTCGGCCACGCCCGGCAATTGGGAGATGGAGCAGACCGGCGGCGTCTTCGTCGAACAGGTCATCCGCCCCACCGGCCTCATCGACCCGCCCGTCGAGATCAAGCCGGTCGAAGAGCAGGTGCAGGACCTGATCATCGAGGCGCGCAAGACCACCGAACTCGGTTACCGCACCCTGGTCACCACGCTGACCAAGCGCATGGCCGAGGACCTGACCGAATATATGCATGAGGCGGGAATCAAGGTCCGCTACATGCACTCCGACGTCGAGACGCTGGAGCGTATCGAGCTGATCCGCGACCTTCGCTTAGGCGTGTATGACGTGCTGATCGGCATCAACCTGCTGCGCGAAGGGTTGGACATCCCGGAATGCGGGCTGGTCGCGATCCTCGATGCGGACAAGGAAGGCTTCCTGAGGTCCGAGACCTCGCTGATCCAGACGATCGGGCGCGCGGCGCGCAACGTCGACGGTCGCGTGATCCTCTATGCCGACCGGATCACCGGATCGATGGAGCGCGCCATGTTGGAAACCTCGCGGCGTCGCGAGAAGCAGATGGCGTACAACACCGAACACGGCATCACGCCGCAGACGATCCGCCGCCAGATCGGCGACATCATCGCGCATGTGGCGTCGGGCGACCAGGTGACGGTGCCGATCGACGAGGACCGTCCGCACATGGTTGGCCATAACCTGCGCGCCTATATCGAGGAACTCGAGAAGAAGATGCGCAAGGCCGCCGCCGACCTCGAATTCGAGGAAGCGGGCCGGTTACGTGATGAAATCCGGCAGTTGGAGAATGAGGAGTTGGGCTTGCCCGTCCATGAGCAGAAGGCCCCGATCATGGGCCGCTCCAACGAAGGCAAGCCGGGGACGCGCAAGACGCGGTTCGGGAAGAGCAAGAAGTTCGCGAGCGGGCGGAAGGCGAATTGATCGTTGGGGGTGGGCTGCTTGGCCTTTGCCCTCCCCCATCCCCTCCCGCCTGGGGGAAGGGTGCGCTACCGGGCCAGCGCTAAGGCGCTACGTCTGAGGAAATCTTGCCGCTGCCAAGGGCACGCCCCTCCCGCAAGCGGGAGGGGATGGGGGAGGGCATCGCCCCAAGGGCCACCCTCCAAAATCTCACCCCAAATCCAAGTTCTCGGTCCCCACCCCATAATAACCCGCCACGCGGTCGGCATAAGCCTGATCGAACACCGGCGCATTGTTGGACCAGCTCGGCCCGCCCTCCAGCAAACGGCGATCCACGGTGATGACATACTGGTCACCCACCGGATCGAACTGCAACAGGCTGAACGGCACGGGGTAGAAGCTCTTGCCCATGCCCAGGAACCCACCCAGCGCCAGCACCGCGTGGGTCGCGCGGCCAGACCGCTTGTGGACCATGAAGGCATGGACGCTGCCGATGGAGTCCCCATCGCGGCTTTCCAGCTTCAGCGTGCCCGAGACGGTGGACTGAACCAGGATCAGGGTCGGTGTGTCGTGTTCGGCCATATTAACCTCCGTTTAGCCGGATGAACCGCCGGAGGCGGGCCCGGTTCCGACGCCCGCCGCATCGGCACGCTCCGTCGCACCACGGGGTTGAGCATCCCGCCCCCCTCCCGCATAGGCTGGCCCCGATGCGTCGCTTGTCCCTATCCTGTCTCGCCCCGACGATGGTCGCGGCCGCCGCCCTGTCGGGCTGTATCCCCGCCGCCCCTCATCCGGAAGCCGCGCCGCCGGTGCGCCAGGCGCCCCGCCCGGTCCCACCCGCCCCGCGCCCGGTGCTGGGCCAGGACTGGCGCGACTGGCCGCTGACGCCGGGGGACTGGCATTACCAGCGGACCGCGCAAGGATCGGTCGCGACGTTCGGCACGGGCGGTGTCACGCGCCTGACGCTGACCTGCGATCCCCGGGCGCGGCAGGTTCGGCTTGGACGGCCCGGCTCGATCGCCGGAGCGGTCACCATCCGCACCTCCAGCACGACACGCAATGTGACGACTCACGCCGTCGCTGCGGGCTCGGAGCTCAGCCTGCCTGCCGCCGACTCCTTGCTCGACGCGATGGCATTCAGCCGGGGACGATTCACCGTGGAGCAGGCGGGCCAGCCACCGCTCGTCATTCCCGCCTATGCCGAAATCGGGCGGGTGATCGAGGATTGCCGGGGCTGAATCCCGCGTCCGTTCGCGGGCGCAGGATGTTCGGTCAAACATCGTCGCAAAACAAGTCTTGTTTATCGCTCCGCGACTACGCACATTGCCATTGCGCCCTTTGAAAGGGTGCATTGGCTTTAACTAGCGAAAGGAGGTGATCCGATGTCTCATGGTTCAGCAAGGGGGTCGGTTCAGTTCGTTCGGGGGGCCGGTCTCTGACATCGATAGGCGCGGTTCGGGGGGTATTTTCCCCCAATCAACGGTCGTGCCTGATGTCTTGAGGCCCGCATGGTCTCCCGGGCTGGAGCTCTCCGGCCGCTGACCATGTTTAGGGGTTGCCGGGGCCGTCGCGATGACGTCCCGGCAGCCTCTTTTCATTTTTGGGGAAGCGGTTTTTTGCCCGCAGCCTCAGCTCAGCCGGCCAAGGCATCTTTTGGCCTCACACGTCATGCCTTGCCACCACCCCGGCGAAGGCCGGGGTCCAGCTGCGCCGCAGCCGGTGGGATGGGCTATGCCTTCCAATCACAGTCCATAGAAACTAGACCCCGGCCTTCGCCGGGGTGGTAGCGGGGTAAGAAAATCAGGCGTGCCTCATACACAGTTTTGGCAATTCCGCCGCTTACTCCGCCTTCTCGTCCCGATACTTCATTTCCAGGAACCGCCCGCGCGTCGACAGACTGTCGAGATCGGCCTGGGCAAGTCGCTGGGTCATGTCGCCGATTTCCTTCTCGATCAGCTTCAGACCGTCGACCAATTGCGTGTCCGGCGTCTGTCCGTTGCGCTCGACCCGGCGCAGCGGTTCGGGCACGCGTTCGTAATCGCGCAGGAAGGCGGGGAGCTGTTCGCCGATCAGGCGGCGGACTTCCATCGCCTCGGCGGTGTCGTTGTCGACACCGGCCAGTTGCGGTGACAGCGTGTCGAGCCGCCGCCCGATCCGGTCGACCAGCTGGACGGCGGGCGCAGGCAGCAACGGGCGCTGTGCGTCCAGCCAGCGTTCGGTCTGGGCGGGCAGCGCCTTGATATCGACCTGCGCCAGCTTGGCCGGGGTCGGCGCGCGCGCCGCCGGAGCGAGCGCGATGGCGAGTGTGGCCGCCAGCATCAGCATTATCGCGGCCAATGCCCCGAAAATGCCGATCCCGCCGGGCAGGATCAGGCCCGTCACCATCGCCGCAATCAGGATGACCGCATTGGCGACCGCGATCAGGATCAGGCGTTGCAAGGCCGAGCGTGCCCGGCGGCGCACCCGCTTGACGGTCTGCCCCGCCTGCCCCCTGTAATCCTGCGAGATACGCGCCATCACTTCGCGCGCCCGTTCGATCTGGGCATCGACCTCGTTCGAGCGAGGGGTGGTCACAGGCTTACAGCGCCTCCAGCTTGAAGGCCGACGCGGACGATCCGCTGGTCAGCTGCGGATTCTGCGCCCCTTCGGCCCGGGCGATATAGCCCTTCGACTTCTCAACCTCGTTACCCAGCGTCGTGACCGTGGTCTTCATCGAATCGAGCGCCTTCATCTTGAAGCTGTCGATCGCGTCCATCGTGTCATAGATATTCTGGAAGGCGCGCTGCAGCGTCTCGAGCGGGATGGTCGAGGCCGCCGCCTGCTCATGGATCTGCGCGGTCTGGCTGCGCAGCAGCTTGCCGGTCGAATCGATGATGTTGGCGGTGGTCGAGTTGAGCGCGGTGATCTGGTCGAGCACCAGCTTCTGGTTGGCCAGCGCCTGCGCCACGGTGACGGCGGTGCGCAACGCCGAGACGGTGGTGGTCGAGGCGCGGTCGACGCCCTTCACCAGCTCGACATTGTTCTTCTTGACCAGATCGAGCGCCAGATAACCCTGCACCGTGACCGCCATCTGGGTCAGCAGGTCCTGGGTGCGCTGACGGGTGTAGAAGAGCGCCGTCTCGCGGATCGCCTTGGCCTTGGCGGGATCAGTATGATCCAGCTCGTTCGCCGTATCCTCCAGCTTGGCGTCCATCGTCTTGGACAGATGGATCATCTGCTCCAGCCGACCCATCGCCGACCAGAGGTTCGCGCGCTCGGTATCGATCGCGGCATTGTCCATCAGCAATTCGTCGCGGCCCGAGGACAGGCTCTTCAGGATCGCCGCGATATGCGTCTGCGACGAGCGATAGCCGTCGAAATAGTCGCGCATCTTGTTGCCGAAGGGCAAAATGCCGAGCAGCTTGCGCGGCGCGGAGAGATTGCCCTGGCGGCCGGGATCGAGGCTTTCGACGACGCGGCGCAGCTCGGTCAGGTCCTTGCCGACACCCGTCTCGCCATCCATCGCCTTGACGGGGCGATCGAGGAAGCGGTTGGACTGGCTGGCGGCCTCGCGGATTTCCTTCTGCCCCATGGCGGTGATCGCATCGACGCGGCGGCCGAATTCGGGGCTGTTCACGTCCTGCGCGATCAGTTCGGCGACGAAGCCGTCGACCTTCTGCTCCAGCTGCGTGCGCGTCTTGTCGTCGACGGGGACCAGCCCCGCGGCCTGGGCGGGCGCCACCGTCGGCACGGGATCGGGCGGCGTCAGCGTCAGCCCCTTTTCCTGGGTCACGGTATCGGCGGTCGTGGCCATGCTCAAAGTCTCCAAATGCCCTGGCACCTAGTGTGGAGGGGATGGCGACCCGGTTCAAGTGTATTATGGGGATAATACTATACGTCGATTTGATGACGCGGACGCGCAACCGAAGCGCCGGGGGTTCGTTACCCGACCTCGACCTTGCCTCTCCGAGCGGTTCGATCGTCCCCCAAAGCCCTGGGCTCCCATGCTTTTGCGTGGCGGATCATGCGGTTACGGAACGGCGATCGAGCCCCGACCGAAGAAGCCGGGCCGAATCGCAGCAGACAGAGACACCCGCCTGCCCCCTTGCCGGTTTAACGCCGTCAGGGGGCTTTTTTGGGTCTGTCAGGCGTCGAACAGACCGTCCTGCGACCCGATCGGCGGGTTCAGCCCCAGATGCTTCCAACCGCCCGGATTGAGGATACGCCCCCGCGCGGTGCGTGCCAGCAGGCCGAGCTGGATGAGGAACGGCTCGATCACCTCCTCGATCGTGTCGCGCGGCTCGGACAGCCCGGCGGCCAGCGTCTCCACCCCCACCGGCCCCCCGCGATAGACATCGGCGATCATCGTCAGATAGCGCCGGTCCATCGCGTCGAGCCCCAGTGCATCGACCTCCAGCCGGTTGAGCGCCTGATCGGCGGCGGCGGCATGGACGATCTCATGTCCCGCCACGCTGGCGAAATCACGCACCCGGCGCAGCAAGCGGCCCGCGATACGCGGCGTCCCGCGCGAGCGGCGCGCGACCTCGATCGCGCCATCCTCGGCGATGGGCAGGTCGAGCAGGCGGGCGGCGCGGGTGACGACTCGGGTCAGCTCCTCGATCGTGTAGAATTGCAGACGAACCGGAATACCGAAGCGATCGCGCAAGGGGGTGGTCAGCAACCCCTGCCGCGTCGTTGCGCCGACCAGGGTGAAGCGCGGCAGGTCGATCCGCACCGAGCGCGCCGACGGCCCCTCGCCGATCATCAGGTCGAGGACCCGGTCCTCCATCGCCGGATACAGGACTTCCTCGACCGCCGGTTGCAGGCGGTGGATTTCGTCGATGAACAGGACGTCGCCGTCTTCGAGGTTGGTCAGCAGCGCGGCCAGGTCACCCGACTTGGCGATGACCGGGCCGGAGGTGGCACGGAACCCCACGCCCATCTCGCGCGCGATGATCTGCGCCAGTGTCGTCTTGCCCAGACCCGGCGGGCCGAAGAACAGCACATGGTCCAGCGCGTCACCACGTCCGCGCGCCGCCTGGATGAAGACGCGAAGGTTATCGCGCGCCGCCTGCTGGCCGACGAACTCGTCCAGGCTTTTCGGGCGGAGCGCGGCGTCGACATCCTCGGGACGGCGGCTGGCGGACAAAAGGCGGTCTTGGTCGGTCACGCGGCTAGCCCTAGCGGCTGGGGGGCATGGCTGTCGAGGAGCCAAGCGAACATTGCACGAACATAGCAGCCCAGGCGGGTCCGCGCCAATCGCCCATGCCACGGCTTAACCCCGGATAGCGGACTCGCACACGGAAACGCGCTATGATCGGGGTCATGCCGCACGATGTCTATCTGGCCACCGCCGTCTCGCCCGCCCTGGAGGTGATGCTCGCCGAACGCTTTACGCTCCACCGCGACACGCCGCCGCCCGGCACCAAGGCGATCGTCGGGGGCGGCCAGATGACGGTCGACGCCGCGCTGCTGGAGCGACTGCCCGAACTGGAGATCATCGCGGTGCACGGCGTCGGTCATGACGGGATCGACCATGACGCGGTGGCGGCACGCGGTATCCGCATCGCGATCACGCCCGACGTGCTGACCGACGATGTCGCCGACCTCGCCATCGCGCTGTGGCTGGCGGTCGATCGGCGGGTGGCGGCGAACGACCGGGCGGTGCGCATGGGAAATTGGGCGGTGCCGCTCGGCCGTCGGGCAAGCGGGCGGCGGATCGGGATTTTCGGACTGGGCCGGATCGGCCAGGCCATCGCCCGCCGCGCCGAGCCGTTCGACGGCGAGATCCTCTATACCGCACGGTCGGAGAAGCCGGTGGCGTGGCGCTTCGTCCCCGATCTGGCGACGCTGGCGGCGGAGAGCGACGTATTGTTCCTCGCCGCGCCGGGCGGCGAAGAGACGCGAGGCGTGGTCGATGCCGAGGTGCTGGAGCGGCTGGGCGCGGATGGCGTCCTTGTCAATGTCGCACGCGGCAGCCTGGTCGAGGAAGACGCGCTGATCGCCGCGCTGGAGTCGCACAGGCTGGCCGGGGCGGGGCTGGACGTGTTCGCCGACGAGCCCGACGTGCCCTATGCGCTGCGCCGGATGAACCATGTCGTGCTCGCCCCGCACCAGGGCAGCGCCACCCGCGAAGCACGCGCCGCCATGACGGAGATGGTGGTGGCGAATCTGGAGGCGCATTTCGCCGGGCACGCGGTGCCGGGATTGCTGGGGTAGGGTTTTCCCGTGCCTCCGGCGCGCGTTACTTGGCGGCTTTCCGCAACGCCAGCCGCACCAGCGCATCGAGCGACGCGCCCGCCCCCAATTCCTCTTCGGCGGCCGCGACCGCGGCATTGGCCTCGGCCGGACGAAAGCCCAGGTTGAGCAGCGCGGATACCGCGTCCGCGCCAGCCCCCGCCGACGCGGCGACTCCGCCGCCGGACCCCGGCGCGAGCACGATGCCGCCGACCTTGTCCTTCAACTCCATCACGATCCGCTGGGCGAGCTTCGGCCCCACCCCATTCGCCCGCGCTACCATCGCCTTGTCGCCGCTGGCGATCGCGCGCATCAGGTCGGCGGGCTCCAGCGCCGACAGGATCGCCAGTGCCACGCGCGAGCCCACGCCCTGCACGCCGGTCAACAACCGGAACCAGTCTCGTTCGTCCGCGCTGGCAAAGCCGACCAGGCGGATTGAGTCCTCGGACACCAGCATCTCGGTATGCAGCATCGCCGCCTCGCCCACCGGGCCGATGGACGACAAGGTGCGTGCCGAGGCACCGACCAGATAGCCGACACCGCCGACATCGATCACCGCATGGTCGATACCGGTGGAGTCCAAACGTCCCTTGAGATGCGCGATCATGGATATGGGTTAGAACAAAAGGGGGTGGACGTCACGAGGGTTATCGTTGGGTTCGTCGCCTGTGGCCTGCCCTCCCCCATCCCCTCCCGCCTGCGGGAGGGGCGTGCCAAGGTTCCGTTGCGGGAATCTCTCGAAGCTGAGCTTGCGGATAGCCCGGTAACGCACCCCTCCCGCAGGCGGGAGGGGATGGGGGAGGGCTCCGCCACAACCCAGCTGGCTCGTTAAACCGCCCCCACCCGCCGGGACATAGCCCGCGCACTCGCCAGATGATGCGCATGCGTAATCGCCACCGCCAGCGCATCCGCGGCATCCGGCCCGGTCAGCTTCACGCCCGGCAGCAAATGCCCGACCATGGCCTGCACCTGCTTCTTGTCCGCGCCGCCGGTGCCGACGGTCGCCTTCTTGACGATGCTGGGGTGATATTCGCCGACGACCAGCCCGGCCTGCGCCGCCGCCAGCAGGACGATCCCGCGCGCCTGGCCCAGCTTCAGCGTGGACTGCGCGTTGCTGTTGCCCAGCACCTCTTCCACCGCCGCGCCGTCGGGCTGTTGCTGGCGGATCACATCGTAAAGCGCGGCGTGCAGGTTCGCGAGGCGGCGCGGCAGCACCATCGACGGCTCGGTCTTGATCTGACCGTTGGCGACGTGGCGCAGGCGGTTGCCCTCCACCGCGATAACCCCCCAGCCGGTGGTGCCCAGGCCGGGGTCGAGCCCGAGGATGATGGCGGGGGGTGGGGTCATAGGGTCTTCCGCGCCCGCCTGCCCTCCCCGGCACGAAACCGGGGAGGCATCAGGATCAGCCGAGCTTTTCCATCACTTCGTCGGAGACTTCGTAATTGCCCCAGACGGTCTGGACGTCGTCGTCATCGTCCAACGTATCGATCAGCTTGAACAAAGTCGCCGCCGCCGCTTCATCGACCGAGACCATGGTCTGCGGACGCCAGGCGAGCTTGGCACCTTCCGCCTCACCCAGCACCGGCTCCAGTGCCTTGGCGACTTCGTGCAGGTCGCCCTGCGCGGTCCAGATCTCGTGGCCGTCTTCCGACGAGGTCACGTCCTCGGCGCCTGCTTCCAGTGCGGCCTCGAACACCTTTTCGGCGTCACCGGCGCTGGCGGGATAGTTGATCAGGCCCATCCGGTCGAAACCGTGGCTGACCGAGCCGCCCGCACCCAGATTGCCGCCATTCTTCGACACCGCAGTACGTACGTTCGTCGCGGTGCGGTTGCGATTGTCGGTCAGCGCCTCGATGATCAGGCTGACGCCGCCGGGGCCGAAGCCCTCGTACCGGACCTCTTCGTAATTTTCCCCGTCACCGCGCGAGGCCTTGTCGATCGCCCGCGCGATATTATCCTTGGGCATCGAGGCCGCCTTGGCCGCGTTGACGGCGGCGCGCAGACGCGGGTTCATGTCCGGGTCGGGCGTGCCCATCTTCGCCGCGACGGTGATTTCGCGGGAGAGCTTGGAAAATGCTGCCGAGCGCTTCTTATCCTGCGCGCCCTTGCGGTGCATGATGTTCTTGAATTTGCTGTGGCCTGCCATCGGTGCCTCTCGAGATGATCGGGCTCTTTACGACTGCCCAAGGGCCTTTGCCAACCCGTCGATCTTCGCCTCCAGGCTATCGAGCCGTTCGGTGACGGCGTTGTCCAGCTTGTGGTGCAGCCGCAATATGTCGATCTCGGCGCGCAAATTGGTGCGATAGTCGAGGCTGGCGGCCAGCCGGTCCTTCGCCGATTGCCGGTTCTGGCTCATCATGATGACCGGCGCCTGGATCGCCGCCAGTGTCGAGAGCATCAGGTTCAGGAAGATGTACGGGTACGGATCGAACGCCATGCCGAAATGGCTGAGCACGTCCGAGTTGAGCAGCATCCACCCGAGCAGGATCACCGAAAAGGTGATGATGAAGCCCCAGCTGCCCCCGACCGCCGCCACCCGATCGGCCAGCTTCTCACCCCAGGTCGAGGTCTCGTCCGCGACATCGGCGGCATCGCGTGCGCTGAGCTGGCCCGACTCGATATCAGCGATGACCTGGACTTCCTCCTCGTCCAGCTCATGCGCGGGCTTGCCCAGCGTGCGGCGGGCGATTTCGGCAGCGGTCGACAGGGCCATGGGCTTGGCGCTCCTCGTAAGGAATCAAATGCCTTGCTCCTTGGGGCGTTGATCGGCCAAACGCCAGAGTCATGACGGTACGCGTGGATATGGGAACCGACGAGCGTGGCTCGTCGGTGCCGATCGATCTTGAGGAACTGCTGGCGACCCGCCTGCTGGTGCAGGGCAATTCGGGGTCGGGAAAGTCGCATCTGCTGCGCCGCCTGCTGGAAAAGTCGGCGGGCCAAGTGCAACAGGTGGTCATCGACCCCGAAGGCGATTTCGTCACCCTGTCCAAGGCTTACGGCCATGTGGTGATCGAGGCGGGCGACTATGCCGAGCGCGAGGTCGGGCGCTTCGCCAGCCGCATCCGCGAGCACCGCGCCTCGGTGGTGCTCAGCCTGGAGGGGCTGGAGATCGAGGGTCAGATGCGCTGCGCCGCGACCTTCCTGAACGCCCTGTTCGATGCCCCGCGCGAGCATTGGTATCCCGCGCTCGTGGTGGTGGACGAAGCCCAGCTCTTCGCCCCCACCACCGGCGGCGAAGTGACCGAGGAGGTCCGTCGCGCCTCGCTGTCCGCGATGACCAATCTGATGTGTCGCGGGCGCAAGCGAGGCCTCGCGGGCGTGATCGCGACCCAGCGACTCGCCAAGCTGGCCAAGAATGTCGCAGCGGAGGCGTCCAACTTCCTGATGGGCCGCACCTTCCTCGACATCGACATGGCGCGCGCGGCCGATCTGCTCGGCATGGAGCGGCGGCAGGCCGATTCGATCCGCGACTTGGCGCGCGGCACGTTCCTGGCGCTGGGGCCCGCCGTCTCGCGGCGGCCGATCACGGTGAAGATCGGCGCGGTCGAAACCTCGGCCCGTTCGGGCAGCCCCAAGCTGACCCCCCTGCCCGACGCGCCGCCGCCCGACTTGCAGGAACTGCTCTTCGCGCCGGTCGAGGAAGCGCCGACCCTGCCCATGACCTTCGACCCGCGCCCGCGCCGCGTGCCCGCCGAGGAACTGATGGCCGATCTCGGCCGCCCGCCCTTGCCGACCACCGCCGCGCCGCCGCCGCCCGAGATGGACGAGGCCGAGGTCGAGGCGATCTATGAACAGGTGCTGCGCGCGATCGTCGAGGACCCCGAATCGACCTTCCGCCCCGCCTCTGTGCTGTTCCAGGATTTCCAGGTGCGCTGCCGGATGGCGGGCCTCGCCCGGCCGCCGCTCGACCTGAACGGCTTTGCGCGACGACTGTCCTGCGCGCGGGCGGGCATTTTCGACGTCAACGATCCCGACTGGCAGGAAGCGCTGGCGCTGGCCGCGATGCTGCCCGACGACATGCTGGGCGCGTTCCTGCTGGTTGCGCGCGCGGCGCGAGAGGGCCTGCCCTGCCCGCCGGATACCAAGATCGCCGAGACGTACGGGACCAGCTCACTCGGTCGGGTAAAGCGGCTGATCGCCTATATCGAAAGCCGCGACCTGTTCGTGTGCCGGACGGATTTGACGGGCAAGCGGTCGATCACGATTCCGCGGCTGGGGTGGACAACCCAGGCGGCAGAGATGGGGTGAGGGTTTCCCTTGGCCTTCGACTTCGCTTGATGAGAACGGAGGTTAGGGATTTTATGCCGGTGAAAAGCAGCGCCACAGTTATGGCGCGAACCAACGCCCTATTTCTCTCGACGCTTTGCGACCTTGTCGTCATCACGGCGCATTTTCCGATCCAACAGCATCGCAAGCAATTGATCTGACCAGCAGAGCGCGATGATGGCGGGAACGGCCAGAATAGCGCCCAGCCAAGTCATTGAACCTCCGACTCTGCCTTGCCCTTAAGCCTCGGCACCCAGATCGTACAGGAGAGTCCTTCGACCAATGGCCCGCCATCCGGCATCCGAACGCGCTTGAATCAGCCTCCCAGCGGAAATTCACGGCTCAGCCACTTCCCCTCGGGTGTGTCCTGCTCATAAGATTGAACCTTATGACGCTCCAGAAACGCCCATAGCTTGTCCGCTGCCTCGCCAGCACAAATGTATTTGTGGCTTTCCTCCGTGTCGCGGACCCGACCTGCATCGATGGCCTCGCCCAGACAGGCTTCCATGAGAACAGGCACCTGCTCTGGAAAGGGCTTCTCGATGGCGGCAGCGAGCAAGGCGAGAGGGAAGATCAGCATGATGAACGGACATGCCCGATCGACTGAGAGCCATCAAGCGGCCCCTACCCCCTCCCCCTACTCAACCTGAGCGAAGTCGAAGGCCACGCACCACCGCCCGCCACAAACAAAAAGGGCGACGGAGCCACCAGCCCCGCCGCCCTTCGCCTATCGAATCCCGAAACCGGGATCAGATCATGCCCAGCGCCTTCATATAGACTTCGAGGATCGCTTCCTCTTCCTGATATTCTTCGCGCTTCTTCTTGCGGATCGCCATAATCTTCTTGATCGCCTTCGGATCGTACCCGCGTGCCTTGGCTTCGGCGAAGACATCCTTGATGTCGTCCGAAATGCCCTTCTTCTCTTCTTCCAGCCGCTCGGCCCGCTCGATCAGCAGGCGCAGCTCGTCGGCCGTGACATTGCCGCTGCTGTCGAAATTCTCGTCCGCCATGGTCTTCTAACCTTCTTGAAATCCTGTCCGCCCCCACGAACCCGCCGCCACGACACGGGCCCCGCCCATGGGCAAGGTCGGTCCGGCGCGGATGTCGGGATCGGGGTGCGGTCTAGGCGCTTCCGCGCCGTCGCTCAAGCGGGGGTTAACGGTTCTTCTTCACACTCTCGGCCATGCGCGCCAGCTGCTCCGGCGTCGCCTCGGCCTGATGCTCGGCCTTCCACTGGTCGTACGGCATGCCGTAGATCGCGGCCCGCGCGGTCGCCTTGTCGACGCCCGCCGCCTCGCCCACCCAGTCGGACAGGCAGTTGCGGCAAAAGCCCGCCAGCCCCATCAGGTCGACATTCTGCGCATCGGTCCGATGACGCAAGTGCATCACCAAGCGACGAAAAGCCGCTGCGGCCGCCGCGTCATCGATTGCATTCAACGCATCCAGCGTATCGCTCATATTCGTCGCTCCTAGGTTGATCGTAACGCATTAGGCTTTAGGACACTGGCCGCAAAGAAGCAGGATGTGAACATGACCAAGGCCCTCCCACCTCGTTCGCGCAAAGTCCGCGTCCTCGCCACGCTCGGCCCGGCCAGCAGCGATCCCGAGACGATCGCCACCCTGTTCCAGGCGGGCGCCGACGCCTTCCGAATCAATATGAGCCATGGCGATCAGCAGTCGAAGATCCCGCTCATCCAGGCGATCCGCGGGCTGGAAGAGCGGTTCGGCCGTCCCACCACGATCCTGGCCGATCTTCAGGGGCCGAAGCTGCGCGTCGGCAAATTCGCCGAGGGCAAGGTCATGCTGGAGACCGGCAGCACCTTCATCCTCGATCGCGATCCAACGCCGGGCGACGCGACCCGTGTCGAGCTGCCGCACAAGGAAATCTTCGCCGCGATCGAGCCGGGTGCGCGCCTGTTGCTCGACGACGGCAAGCTGGTGCTGCGCGTCGCCTTCCATGACGCGGACAAGATCACCACGCTGGTCGAGGTCGGCGGCGCGCTGTCGAACAACAAGGGGCTGAACGTTCCCGACGTCGTGCTACCGATGGCCGCGCTGACCGAGAAGGATCGTTCGGACCTGGCCTTTGCGGTCGAACAGGGCGTGGACTGGATCGCCCTGTCGTTCGTGCAGCGCCCCGAGGACCTGATGGAGGCGCGCGGCCTGATCAAGGGACGCGCCGCGCTTCTCGCCAAGATCGAGAAGCCGCAGGCGATCGACCGGCTGGAGGAAATCGTCGAGCAGTGCGACGGCGTGATGGTCGCGCGCGGCGACCTGGGCGTCGAACTGCCGCCCCAGGCCGTGCCGCCGCTCCAGAAGCGCATCGTCGAGGTGTCGCGCCGCATGGGCCGCCCGGTGGTCGTGGCGACGCAGATGCTCGAATCGATGATCCAGAGCCCGTCGCCGACCCGCGCCGAGGTGTCGGACGTGGCGACGGCCATCTATGACGGCGCCGACGCGATCATGCTGTCGGCCGAGTCGGCGGCAGGTGCCTGGCCGGTCGAATCGGTCGCAATGATGAATGCGATCGGCGTGTCGGTGGAGAACGACCCCGGCCACGGCGACCGCGTCCACTTTACCGCGATGACCCCCGATCCGACCACCGCCGACGCACTGGCCGAGGCGGCGGCCCGGATCACCGACACCGTGTCGGCCAAGGCGATCATCTGTTTCACCACCAGCGGCTCGACCGCGCGCCGCATCGCGCGCGAGCGTCCGTCGGTGCCGCTGCTGGTCCTGACGCCGCAACTGGAGACGGCCCGTCGGCTGGGCCTGCTCTGGGGCGCACATGCGGTCCACACTCGCGACGTCGAGTCATTCGAGGAAATGGTCGCTAAGTCCAAGCGCATGGCGCTGCGCCACGGCATCGCCGAGGCGGGCAACCAGGTCGTGCTGATGGCCGGCGTTCCCTTCCGCACGCCGGGTTCGACCAACGTGCTCCATGTCACCCGCATCATGGGCGACGAACTGGCCAATTACGGGGATCGTAGCGAGGCTTGAGCCTCTCTGACCCGTCGAATGACTGGAATGGGGGCGGCAGCGCGAACGCGTTAGCAGCCCCCATCTTGTTCGGGACGATGGTCAGCAGTCCGCCGATCGACGATGATCGCGGCTGAACTAATGTCCGCGATGCAGCCCAGCTGGCCCGCTGCAATCGTTAGGATCGACGCGCCGGCAGATGGCTTTCATCGGTCGATGGCGGATATGGGCCTTTCTTGATCGTTCTGACAGACACGCCCCTCACTTCACCGGCAGGAACAGTTCTGCGACCGTCTCATGCTCCGGCACCTCCGGGAACATGCTCAGGCGCTGGCAATAGAGCGGGAAGTCTCGCGCCTCCTCACCGCTGGCGGGCAGCCATTCGCGATAGAGATAGAGCGCGGCGGGCTCGAGACTGTCGGCATGGCCGACGACTCGCAGGACCGCGCACCGACCGCCGGGGATCGTGCCGGGTTTGATTCCCTGCTCCTCGACATCGATGGGGCGGTCGGTGCCGACGCACAGATCGATCCGATAATCGGCCGGTGGCGTGGTGCGGGGGTCCGAGTGAAAGATGTTGAAGGTCGAACTGACCTTCAGCGACAGGCCCGCCGCCTTGCGCCAGGCGATGAAGCGCTGGACGGTCGCACCGATCGTTGCCGGATCGCCGTGATGCTCCATGATCGCCACCGGGGTCGGACTCACCTCGCGGATCGTCACATCGTCAGGGGTATATGCGTTCTGCATGTACGTGCTCCTCGCTTTGTCGAGAGGCCCGAAGGCCGCGAGCCACGGCGCCCAGTCGGGCGCTGTCCGGAAGGATGACGGCGATTGCCCGAACCTTTGTCGAAAGGCGCGGGCAAAGGCATCGGGCGCTTCGTAACCGGCATCCATCGCGATTTCCGTCACGCTTTGCGCATCCCGATAGACCAGCCGATAGGATGCCCGTTTCATCCGGGCGAGCTGGACATAGCGATGCACCGTGAGCCCAAAGGTCGCCGCGAATTGCCGGTGGAAATGATATTTCGAGAAGGCCGCGACGCCGCTGAGCGTATCCAGGTCAAGATCATCGTCGAGATGCCGATCGATATGATCGAGCACCCGCTGCATCCGGTCCTGATAGTGGCAAAGCGCCGCCGTCATCATCCTGTCCTCCGTGGCCGGTCTAGTTAGACGCTACCCAACCACCGGCTCTCGACCGATCTTGCGCTTTGCTCATAACAAAAGGGGCGAGCACCTCGCGATGCCCGCCCCCCTTCGTTCGTCCAGTGAGAGCCGATCAAATGTGGATCGGCTTGCCCTGCACCGCCATGGCGGCTTCCTTGAGCGCCTCGGCATGGGTCGGATGGGCGTGGCAGGTATAGGCGATGTCTTCCGACGTCGCGCCGAACTCCATCGCCTGCGCGGCCTGGGCGATCATCGTGCCCGCAAGGCTCGAGATGATCCACACGCCCAGCACGCGGTCGGTCTTGGCGTCGGCGATGACCTTCACGAAGCCGTCGGTGTCGCGGTTGGTCTTGGCGCGGCTGTTGGCCATGAAGGGGAACTTACCGACCTTCACCTCGCCGCGCTCCTTGGCGGCCTCTTCCGACAGGCCGACACCGGCGATCTCGGGCATGGTGTAGACCACGCTGGGGATGACATCGTGGTTCACGATGCCGGTCTGGCCCGCGATGTTCTCCGCCACCGCGACGCCTTCGTCCTCGGCCTTGTGCGCGAGCATCAGGCCGGGTGCCACGTCGCCGATCGCCCAGACGCCGTCGACATTGGTCGCGAAGTCATGGTCGATCTCGACTTGGCCACGGCCGTTCAGCTTCACGCCCGCCGCTTCCAGATTCAGCCCGTCGGTATTCGGCTTGCGGCCGATCGCGACCAGCACGGCGTCGGCCGACAGCGTTTCCGCCGCACCGCCAGCCGCCGGTTCGACCGACACGGTCGCGCGGTCGCCCTCGACGGTGACGCCGGTCACCTTGGTCGAGGTCTTCAGCTCCATGCCCTGCTTCTTGAACAGCTTGGCCGATTCCTTGCGGACCTCGCCGTCGAAGCCGGGGAGGATCTGGTCGAGATATTCGACGACCGTGACCTTGGCCCCCAGACGACGCCAGACCGAGCCCAGCTCCAGCCCGATCACGCCGCCGCCGATGACGACGAGATGCTCGGGAACCTTGGGCAGCGCCAGTGCGCCGGTCGAGTCGACGACGACCTTCTGGTCGATCTCCACGCCGGGCAGCGGAGTCACGACCGAGCCGGTCGCGATCACGATGTCGCGCGCGGTGACGGTCTGGTCGCCGACCTGGACCGTGCTCGAATCCTGGAACGCGGCCTTGCCCTTCAGCCAGGTGACCTTGTTCTTCTTGAAGAGATATTCGATGCCGCCGGTCAGCTCGCCGACCGCCTTGGCCTTTTCGGCGTGCATCTGGTCGAGGTTGAGCTTCGCGCCCTCGATCTCGACACCGAACTTGGCGAGGGCACCGTGCGATGCTTCCTCGAACAGCTCGGAGGCGTGGAGCAGCGCCTTGGACGGGATGCAGCCGACATTGAGGCAGGTGCCGCCCAGCGTCTCGCGCGCTTCGGCGCATGCGGTCTTCAGGCCCAGCTGCGCCGCGCGGATCGCCGCGACATAGCCGCCGGGGCCAGCGCCGATCACCAGGACGTCATAGTCATACTCAGCCATTTGTCTCTCCCGTTCCCCGGCGTTCGGGGTCCAGCCTCGCGGGCGCGCCCGCCTTCACACAATAGGAACGGACCCCCGCGGTTGCGAGGGTCCGTATAGGTCACAAAGCGATCAGAGGTCGATCAGGATGCGGGTCGGGTCCTGGATCGCGTTCTTCAGCGCGACGAGGAAGGTCACCGCCTCGCGGCCGTCGATGATGCGGTGGTCGTAGGACAGCGCCAAGTACATCATCGGGCGGATGACGATCTGGCCGTCGACGACCACGGGGCGCTCCTCGATACGGTGAAGGCCCAGCACTGCCGACTGGGGCGGATTGATGATCGGGGTCGACATCAGCGAGCCGAACACGCCGCCGTTCGAGATGGTGAAGGTGCCGCCCTTCATCTCGTCCATCTTGAGCGTGCCGTCCTTGGCGCGCTTGCCGAAGTCGCCGATCGTCTTTTCGATGCCCGCGACCGTCAGGTCCTGCGCATCGCGAATGACCGGCACGACCAGGCCGTTCGGGGCCGAGACGGCGACCGAGATATCGGCATAGTCGTGATAGACGATCTCATCGCCCTCGATCGAGGCGTTGACCGAAGGAATGTCCTTCAGCGCCATCGTCGCGGCCTTCACGAAGAAGCCCATGAAGCCCAGGCGGACGCCGTGCTTCTTCTCGAACAGGTCCTTATACTTGGCGCGCGCCTCGATCACCGCGGTCATGTCGACGTCGTTGAACGTCGTCAGCATCGCGGCGGTGTTCTGCGCTTCCTTCAGGCGCTTGGCGATCGTCTGACGCAGGCGCGTCATCTTCACGCGCTCTTCCTTGCGCGCCGAACCGGCAGGCGCAGCGGCCGGAGCAGCGGCGGCCGGGGCCGGGGCGCTCGACTTGTTGGCGGCGGCGGCGGCGACGTCTTCCTTGGTGATGCGGCCGTCCTTGCCGGTGCCCTTGATCGTCGCGGGGTCGAGGCCGTGCTCGAGCACCGCACGACGCACCGAAGGCGACAGCGCGGCAGGCGAGTCGCTCGCCTCGTCAGCGGCAGGCGCCGCGGCGGGAGCCGGAGCCGCCGCCGGGGCTGCGGTCACGGCCGGGGTCGCCGCTTCGGTCTTGGCCGGGGCCGAGCCACCGGCATCGACGGTCGCCAGCAGCGCGCCGACCTGCACCGTGTCGCCGACCTTGACGGCATGCTCACCCATGACACCCGCCACCGGCGAGGGCACTTCGACCGAGACCTTGTCGGTCTCCAGGCTCGCGATCGGCTCGTCCACCGCCACCGCGTCACCCGGCTGCTTCAGCCATTCGCCCAGCGTCGCTTCGGAGATCGATTCGCCCAGTACCGGGACCAGAACTTCAGTCGCCATTTCCATTTCCTCCGCCCGGTCCATCGACCGGGGCTCTTACGCGGGCGGGCAAAACGCCCGCGCCAGATTTCATCCCTCCCCGGCTCGATCACGAACCGGGGAACTCGGTAAGTCAGTCCGCCGCCGCCGTGGTCGGCTTGGCGGTGGTGTTGCTGCCCTCGGCGCGCGTCCGGCGGATTTCCTCGCGGACATTATGGCCCAGCGCATCGGCGACCAGCGCGCCCTGCTCGGCGGTGTGGCGCTTCATCAGGCCGGTGGCGGGCGATGCCGCCGCCGCACGACCCGCATAACGCGCCCGCTTCACGCTCGCACCGGCGGCTGCCAGCGACTCCTCGATCAGCGGCTCGACGAAGAACCAGTAACCGTTGTTCTTCGGCTCTTCCTGCGCCCAGACCACGTCCTGCAGGTTCGGCATCCGCGCGATCCGCTTGGCGAGCGCATCGCTCGGGAACGGATAGAGCTGCTCGACACGCACGATCTGGGTCGTGGTATCGCCCGCCGCGTCGCGTGCCTCGATCAGGTCGTAGGCGACCTTGCCGGTGCACAGGACCAGCCGCGTCGTGGCCTCGTCGGCGGCACCATTGGTGTCCGACAGCAGGCGACGGAAGTGGCTCTCGCCCTGGAAGTCCTCGGCCTTCGACACCGCCAGCTTGTGACGTAGCAGCGACTTGGGCGTCATCACGATCAGGGGCTTGCGGAAATTGCGGTGCATCTGGCGGCGCAACAGGTGGAAATAGTTGGCCGGGGTGGTGCAGTTCGCAACCTGGATATTGTCGTTGGCGCAGGACTGGAGGAAGCGCTCGGGACGGGCCGACGAGTGCTCCGGACCCTGCCCTTCATAACCATGCGGCAGCAGCATCACGAGGCCGTTGGCGCGCAGCCACTTGGACTCGCCGCTCGTGATGAACTGGTCGATCATGATCTGCGCGCCGTTGACGAAGTCGCCGAACTGCGCCTCCCACAGCACCAGCGTCTTCGGATCGGCCAGTGCGTAGCCGTACTCGAAGCCGAGCACGCCATATTCGGACAGCGGGCTGTCCAGCACCTCGAAGCTGCCATGCTCGACGGTCTTCAGCGGCACATACTTATGCTCGTCGGTCTGGTCGACCCAGACCGCGTGACGCTGCGAGAAGGTGCCGCGACCCGAATCCTGGCCCGACAGACGGACGCCATACCCTTCCGACAGCAGCGAACCGAAGGCCAAGGCCTCACCGGTCGCCCAGTCGAAATTCTCGCCCGTCGTGAACATCTGGCGCTTGGCGTCGAGCACGCGGTTCAGCGTCTTGTGGACCTGAAGCCCCTCGGGGATCGTCGTCAGCGTACGGCCGATCGCGTCGAACAGCTTCTTGTCGAGGCCGGTCTCCACGTTGCGGCGACCCTGATCGCTTTCCTTCGGTGCCGACAGACCCGACCAACGACCGGCGAACCAGTCCGCCTTGTTGGGCTTGTAGCTCGCGCCCGCCTCGAACTCGCCTTCGCAGCGGGTGGTGTACTGCTTGATGTTCTCGTCGACCCAGGCCTGATCGACCACGCCTTCGGACACAAGGCGCTTCGCATAGGTTTCGGCGACACCGGGGTGCGAGCGGATCTTGTTGTACATCAGCGGCTGGGTGAAGCCCGGCTCGTCGCCCTCATTGTGACCGAAGCGGCGATAGCACCACATGTCGATCACGATGTCGCGGTGGAACTTCTGACGGAACTCGATCGCCATCTTGGTGGCGAAGGTCACCGCTTCGGGATCGTCGCCATTGACGTGGAAGACCGGTGCCTGAACGCCCTTGGCCACATCCGACGGATAGGGCGAGGAGCGCGCGAACTGCGGCGAGGTGGTGAAGCCCACCTGGTTGTTGATGATGAAGTGGACGCAACCACCCGTGTTATAGCCACGGATGCCGGAGAAGCCGAGGCATTCCCACACGATGCCCTGGCCAGCGAACGCTGCGTCGCCATGGATCAGCACCGGCACCGAAGCGGTGTGGTCCTCCAGGTCGCCCGCGATCGTCTGGATCGCGCGGGTCTTGCCCAGCACGACCGGGTTCACCGCCTCGAGGTGCGAGGGGTTGGCAACCAGCGACATATGGACCTTGTGGCCATCGAACTCGCGGTCGGTCGAGGTGCCCAGGTGATACTTCACGTCGCCAGAACCGCCGATGTCATCGGGGTTGGCCGAACCACCGGCGAATTCGTGGAAGATCACGCGCAGCGGCTTGGCCATGACATTGGCCAGCACGTTCAGACGGCCGCGATGCGCCATGCCGAACACGATCTCGCGCACGCCCATCTGGCCACCGTACTTGATGACCGATTCGAGCGCGGGGATCATCGACTCGCCGCCGTCCAGGCCGAAGCGCTTGGTGCCGACATATTTCTTGCCGAGGAACTTTTCCCACTGCTCGGCCTCGATCACCTTGTTCAGGATCGCCTTCTTGCCATCGACGGTGAAGTCGATCGCCTTGTCCTGGCCTTCCATCCGGTCCTGAAGGAAGCGGCGCTCCTCCACGTCGGCGATGTGCATATATTCGAGGCCGATATTGCCGCAGTAATTCTTGCGCAGCGTGTCGACCAGCTCCCGAACGGTCGCCCATTCAAAGCCCATCGTGCCGCCAAGATACACCTTGCGGTCGATATCGGCGTCGGTGAAGCCGTGATATTCGGTCTTCAGGTCCTCGGGCAGCTCGCGAAGGCCCGACAGGCCGAGCGGGTCGAGGTTCGCCGCGAGATGGCCGCGCACCCGGTAGGTGCGGATCAGCATCTGCGCCCGGATCGCGTCACCCGCCGCCTTCACGATGTCGGCGGTCGAGGGTGCCGCAGCGGCCGGTGCAGCGGCGGCGGGCTTGCCGCCCCCCTTGCCATCACGGCCGGGCTTGGGGGCCGGTTCCATCTGGGTCGGGTCGAGGCCCGCCGTCAGATCGTCGGTCGAGGTCAGCGGCCAGCGCTTATTCTGCCAGCTGGGGGCGCCCACGCCCTGCTCCAGACCCTCGAAGAAGGTCCGCCAGCCCGCATCGACCGACGACTGGTCGGCCTGATACTTGGCATAGAGCGTTTCGATGAAAGCGGGGCTGACGCCCGCCGCGATGTCGCTGAATTCCTGGCCTTCGTAGCCCATGAGACGCTTCCTCGACCGCCCGACTTCTTTGTGATCGCCACCCCGGCACATCCGCCTGGGGTCCGCAGCCGCGAGCGGCCCGCCTGCCGCCACGGACCCCGGCGGTTGTGCCGGGGTGACGCGATACGCCTTACTTGTTCAGCACCGACAACAGGGTCGAGCCGAGTTCCGACGGGCTGGCCGCGACCTTGATCCCGGCCGCTTCCATCGCCGCGATCTTGTCCTCGGCGCCGCCCTGGCCGCCCGACACGATCGCACCGGCATGGCCCATGCGACGGCCCGGAGGCGCGGTGCGGCCCGCGATGAAGCCGGCCATCGGCTTGCTGCGACCACGCTTGGCTTCGTCACGCAGGAACTGCGCGGCTTCCTCTTCGGCCGAGCCGCCGATCTCGCCGATCATGATGATCGACTGGGTCTCGTCATCGGCCAGGAACAGCTCCAGCACGTCGATGAAGTTGGTGCCGTTGACGGGGTCGCCGCCGATGCCGACCGCGGTCGTCTGGCCCAGGCCAGCGTTCGAGGTCTGGAACACCGCCTCATAGGTCAGCGTGCCCGAACGCGACACGACGCCGACCGAGCCCTTCTTGAAGATCGAACCCGGCATGATGCCGATCTTGCACTCACCCGGCGTCAGCACGCCCGGACAGTTCGGACCGATCAGGCGCGACTTGGAGCCCGACAGGGCGCGCTTGACCTTTACCATGTCGAGGACCGGAATGCCTTCGGTGATCGCGACGATTAGCGGGATTTCCGCGTCGATCGCTTCCAGGATCGAGTCGGCCGCGAAGGGCGGCGGCACATAGATGACCGACGCATCGGCGCCCGTCTTCGACTTGGCTTCGGCGACGGTGTTGAAGACCGGCAGGCCGATATGCTCGGTGCCGCCCTTGCCCGGCGTCACGCCGCCGACCATCTGCGTCCCGTAGGCCAACGCCTGCTGGGTGTGGAACGTGCCGGTTTCACCCGTCATGCCCTGGGTGATGACCTTGGTGTTCTTGTTGACGAGGATGCTCATCTGCTAATCGCCCTTCCACCCCGGCGTACGCCGGGGTCCAGTTGGGAAGACGGTCATGGAAGCGCGATCCGATCGTAAAGATCATCCCAGTCGGGATTGAGCCCTTCGATCTCCTGCAACTTCCAGCCCCGTCTCCATTCTTTCATCTGCAGCTCGCGCTGCCGTGCAAATTCCAGGCTCTCATGCACCTCGTACCAGACGAGCAGATGACAGCCATATCGTTTCGTGAACCCCTCGACCACGCCGTTGCGATGCTCCCAGGCACGCTTTGGCAGATTGATCGTCGACCCGAGATAGAGCGTCCCGTTCCGGCGGTTGGCCATGATGTAAACATGGGCCGGACCGTCCATGGTCGGGGACACTCCCAACTGGACCCCGGCTTTCGCCGGGGTGGGTGCTCACTCCTTGATTACGCCAGGCTCTCGTCGATACCCTTGCAGGCGACGAGCAGTTCCTTGACCGCGTCGACCGAAACCTGAAGGTTGGCCTTCGCCTCGTCCGACAGCTTGACCTCGACGACCTTCTCGACGCCACCGGCGCCGATCACGACGGGGACGCCGACATAGAGGTTATCGATGCCATACTCACCCGACAGGTGCGCCGCGGCAGGCAGGATGCGCTTCTGGTCGTAGAGATACGCCTCGGCCATCGCGATGCCGCTGGTGGCGGGCGCATAATAGGCCGAGCCGGTCTTGAGCAGCGCGACGATCTCGCCGCCGCCGCCGCGGGTGCGCTTGATGATTTCGTCGACCTTTTCCTGGGTCGAGAAGCCCATCTCGATCAGGTCGCTGACCGGGATGCCGCTGACGGTCGAATATTCCAGGACCGGGACCATGGTGTCGCCGTGGCCGCCGAGCACGAAGGTGTTCACGTCCTTCACCGACACGCCGAACTCTTCGGCGAGGAAGTGCGAGAAGCGCGCCGAGTCGAGCACGCCCGCCATGCCGACAACCTTGTTCGCGGGCAGACCCGAGAACTCACGCAGCGCCCAGACCATCGCGTCGAGCGGGTTGGTGATGCAGATCACGAAGGCGTCGGGTGCGTTGGCGGCGATACCCTCGCCGACCGCCTTCATCACCTTCAGGTTGATGCCGAGCAGGTCGTCACGGCTCATGCCGGGCTTGCGCGCGACACCGGCGGTGACGATGATCACATCGGCGCCCGCGATATCGGCGTAGTCGTTGGAACCCTTGATGTTCGCGTCGAAACCCTCGACCGGGCCGCACTGCGACAGGTCGAGCGCCTTGCCCTGGGGAACACCCTCGACGACGTCGAACAGGACGATATCGCCCAGCCCCTTGAGCGCGGCGAGGTGCGCCAGCGTGCCGCCGATGTTACCGGCGCCGATCAGCGCGATCTTCTTGCGAGCCATTCCAATCCTACTCCGTAGTGGACGTACGTGATTGGTCACGCGGCCTACGCCCATATGGGCGTCGGGGCAACCGTTAATCCGCAGAGTTTAAGATTTTAAACGATAATGGTTCGCAAGTGCATTAAGCGTTCATTAGCCCTTCATCGGGACCATGACCCTGGGCCAGATAGTCCTCGGAACGCATCTCTTCCAACCGGCTGATCGTACGCTCAAACTCGAAACGGCCGTCACCAGTTTCATAGAGATCGGCGGGTTGGGCGTCGGCTGCGGCGAGCAGCTTGACCTTGTGTTCGTACAGCGCGTCGATCAGCTGGACGAAGCGCGCCGCCTCGTTGCGGTTCTCCGGGCCCAGCTTGGGGATGCCGACCAGAATCACGGTGTGGAAGCGCCGCGCGACCGCCAGATAGTCCGCCGCCCCGCGCGCCTCGCCGCACAGTCGCTTGAATGAGAAGACCGCGACGCCCTTCAACGCCTTGGGAACATGCAGCACCCGCCCGCCGACCTTCAGGTCCTCGGAGGGCACATGAGCCGCATCCTCGACCGGATAGTCGGTCAGGCGAAAGAACGCCGCCGACAGCGTCATCGTCGCCTTCGGCCCATTGGGCACCAGCCATGTGTCGAGCCGCCCCAGCCGGTCACGCCGGTAATCGGTCGGCCCGTTCAGCGCCAGCACGTCCAGCCGCGCCTCGATCAGCGCGATGAAGGGCAGGAAATGCTCGCGGTTGAGCCCGTTCTTGTAGAGGTCCTTGGGCGGCCGGTTGGAGGTGGTGACGATCGTCACCCCCGCTTCTATCAGCGCGGTAAACAGCCGCGACAGGATCATCGCGTCGGGACTGTTGGTCACCATCATCTCGTCGAATGCCAGCAGCCGCACTTCCTCGGCCAGCGCGGTGGCGACGGGGGCGATCGGGTCGCCGGCCTGCTTGGCGCGCTCGGTCGCGATGCGGGCGTGCACCTCCAGCATGAACTCGGCGAAGTGGACGCGGCGCTTGGCCTCGACCGCGACGTGATCGAAGAACAGGTCCATCAGCATCGACTTGCCGCGCCCGACATCGCCCCAGAGATAGACGCCGCGCGACAGGATCACTGGACTGGTTGTGAGCCAGCGCTCCAGAAAGCTGGGCTTCTTGCGATTTTCTCTCGCTTCGAGCGTTTTGGCTAGCTCTTCAAGTCGCGCGGCGGCGGCGGCCTGTTCGGGATCGGGGCGGAGCTCTTCGGCGGAGACCAGGCGGCGATAGGCATTGAGGATGTCGGGCATGTTGGGGGCGATGTCTGCCCTGGGGTGGCTGGCGTCAACCCCTCTCCACCCTCACCCTTCCCACCCGCGAACGCGGGCGGGCCCCTTCCCTCTCCCAGTGGGAGAGGGAGGGAGGCGCGTCAGCGCCGGAAGGGTGAGGGTGGCTAAGAGACCAGATAGAAACGAACCGGATCAGATGACCCGCTCGGCTTCCATTTTCTTGATCTCGGCGATCGCCTTGGCCGGGTTCAGACCCTTGGGGCAGACATTCGCGCAGTTCATGATCGTGTGGCAGCGATACAGGCGGAAGGGGTCTTCCAGCTCGTCCAGACGCTCGCCGGTCATCTCGTCGCGACTGTCGGCCAGCCAGCGATAGGCCTGGAGCAGGATCGCCGGGCCCAGGAACTTGTCACTGTTCCACCAATAGCTGGGGCACGAGGTCGAGCAGCAGGCGCACAGGATGCACTCGTACAGACCATCGAGCTTGGCGCGGTCGTCCGGCGACTGGAGCCGCTCCTTGCCCGAGGGGGCGGGCGACACGGTCTGCAGCCACGGCTTGATCGAGGCGTATTGCGCGTAGAAGTGCGTGAAGTCGGGGACCAGATCCTTGACCACGTCCATATGCGGCAAGGGCGTGATCTGGACGGTGCCCTTCACATCTTCGATCGCGGTGGTGCAAGCCAAGCCGTTGCGACCATCGATGTTCATCGCGCACGATCCGCAAATGCCCTCGCGGCACGAACGGCGGAAGGTCAGCGAGCTGTCCTGCTCGGCCTTCATCTTGATCAGCGCGTCGAGGACCATCGGGCCGCATTCGTCCAGATCGATCTCGAACGTGTCGTAACGCGGGTTCTGACCCGAATCGGGGTCGTAGCGGTACACCTTGAACTTCTTCAGGCGGCCGCCGGTGGTCGCCTTGTGCGTTTCGCCCTTCTTGATGACACTGTTCTTCGGCAGGGCAAATTCGGCCATGGTCACAAACCCGCTGGATGGGCCGACAGGCTGTCGGCAAAGGATCGCCCCCGCCGATACATGACAGGGGCGCTTGTCGCAAATGTCTTGACCGATTTAGGCGCGGGTTCAGATCACATCAAGAACGAGACCCAGATCGCGCGCCTCCTCGGCATCGACATACCAGTTGCTGACCGCCTTTTCGCGCAGCGTCTCGAACGACACCTGCGAGCCGTTGACGATGGCGCGGAAGCCCTCTTCCTGGATCAGAACCGACTGCTCGATCTCATGCAGCTTGGCCTTCAGGATCGCGGGCAGGCTGGTCAGCGGGCCGGTCAGGTCGATCGAGCCCGACATCTGTCGTTCGTGGAGCATGAGCCGGGTGCCGCGCGTCAGAAACCGCGTCTCGACCGGAAAGGCCGACATGAAGGTCGCCCCCGCCGAATAGACGGCGACCTTGCCCAGGAACAGCGTCTCTCGGCCGGTATAGTCGCGCAGTAGGCGGATCGAGTCGCCCATCGCCCGCGCCATTTCCGGGTCGCCGCCCAAGGTGGTGATCGACACGACCAGCGGCCCGTCGGTCGGTGCGGCGGCGAGCTGGTCCTTGAAACCGGCATACATCACCTCGTCCACCGTGCCGTAAAGCTGGATGTGCGGGCGGGCGAGCAGCGGGTATTTCACCGCTTTGTTGGGCAGGTCGTGCATGGGGTGGCGAACCGGGGGTGCGGGATAAGGTTCCGCCAATCGGGGGAACCCTATCCCAGTCTCGCCTTCGCATAGTCCTGGGTTCCGTGCGTCACCACCGCGTCCCCCTCCACGATCTCGGCGACAGGAATGTCCGGCAACGCCTTGATCTCCGCATAGAGCGGCGCGAAATCCGTCTCCAGCGTGGTCTTGAGCAGGTCCTCGTAACTCGGGATGACGAAGTAATTCTGCTGGAAATCGTCGATGCGATATTCCGTTCGCATCACGCGGGCGAGGTCGAAGCCGATCCGGTTGGGGCTCGGGTCTTCCAGCGCGAAACGGCTTTCCGAATAGCTCGACACGATCCCCGCCCCGTAAATGCGCAGGTCGCCATCCTCGCGCACCAGCCCGAACTCGACCGTATACCAATAGAGCCGCCCCAGATATTTCAGCGCGTCCATGCCCAGCGCGCGCTGCCCGCCGCGCCCATAGGCGGCGAGATAATCGGCGAAGACCGGATCGGCGAGCATCGGCACATGACCGAACACGTCATGGAAGACGTCGGGCTCCTGCAGGTAATCCAGCTGATCAGGCCGCCGGATGAAATTGCCCGCGACGAAACGGCGATTGGCCATATGGTCGAAGAACACATCGTCGGGCACCAGCCCCGGCACCGCCACGACCTGCCACCCGGTCAGTTTCATCAGCCGGTCGGACAGTTCCTCGAAATCGGGAATGCCCGGCCGCGACAGCTTGAGCACGTCCAGCCCGCGAAGATACGCTTCGGATGCACGTCCGGGCAGCAATTTGGACTGGCGCGCGAACAGCGTATCCCAGGTCGCATGCTCTTGCGCCGTGTAATGCTCCCACCCCTGCGGGATGGTCCAATCGGCTCCGGCCCCTTCGGGCGGGGCAGCGAGAACATGGGTATCCTGTGCCATGCGGAGAGCCTATCATGATGATGGTGACAAATGAAACCATATCGTGGCGACGGCTGGGGCACGTTGCAAGGGGGTTGGCGGCCGCGATCGGCCTGATCCTGTTCGGTTATTTTGGCTTGGGACTGGCGCTGGGCGCGATCCCCCGCACGACCGCCCCCCTGCCTGCTGCCGGCGCGGATGCCGTCACCATCTTCGTCGAGTCGAGCGCGATTCACACCGCGATCATCGTGCCCAAACAGGCGGCGGGGGTGGACTGGCGCGACTGGGCACCGGGGCAGGATTTGCGCGACCCGCGCTATGCGGGCTTTCCCTTCCTCGCCATCGGCTGGGGCGAGGCGGGCTTCTTTCACGAGACGCCGCACTGGCGTGATGTGAAAGCCGGTACGATCCTGCGCGCCGCATTCGGCAGCGACCGGACGCTGATCCATGTCGACCATCTGCCGCTCCCTCATGCCAATGGCGACGATGTCCGCGCGGTGCGCCTGTCGCCGCAAGCCTATCGCCGCCTGGTCGGCTTCATCCAGACAAGCTGGAAACGCGGCGGGCCGCATTATCCGGGTTATGACGTGTACGATGCCTTTTACGAGGCGAACGGGCGATACAGCGCCGCCCATACCTGTAACAGCTGGACCGGCGATGCGCTGGCGGCGGCCGGGGTACGAATGGGGTGGTGGACGCCCTTCCCCGCATCGGTGATGGCATGGCTGTGATCCCGCCGCCCTCCAAGGCGCTGTGGGCCGCCGAACTGCCGCGCGCCTTGTGGATGGGCGCGACATGGTGGCGGTATCGCGCGGAACTCGCCGCCGCGCCGCCTGGCGATGGGCGGACGGTCATGGTGCTGCCCGGCCTGTTCAACACCGACGGCTCGAACATCGTGCTGCGCCGCTATCTCGCCGCCAAGGGCTATCGCGTCCATGGCTGGAGGCTGGGCCGCAACCGGGGGGTGCGCAGCGTCGGAGCGGAGGCCGAGCGATTGATCGCGCGCATCGAGTCGCTGGCCTACAACGGACCGGTAACGTTGATCGGTATCAGCCTGGGCGGGATCATGGCGCGAATGGCGGCCCAGGCGCGTCCCGATCTGGTCGCGGGCGTGGTCACCATATCCTCGCCCTATGCCGGGCCACCACGCGCGACCAATGTGTGGAAAGCGTTCGAGCGGCTGACCGGCGAGCAGGTCGACGATCCCGCCGTCCTGGCCCGCTCCGCGGCGATCGCGGGGCCGCTACCCTGCCCCTCGGCCGCGATCTGGAGCCGAAGCGACGGGCTGGTCGCCGGGATCATCTGTCGCGACGATGCGACCCCGTCGATCGAGGTCCGCTCCAGCCATTTATGGGTTCAGCATCGACCACAGGTGCTGGCGGCGGTGGCAACCATCCTCGCCGGATGGCCGCCGCCCGTCAGCGCTCAATAACCGGCCCGGTAACCGTCATAGCCCTGCTGGCTGGGCCGGCCCTGCGGGTTCTGCTGGCATTGCTCGGGGTGCTTGCGGCACTGCCTCTCATAGTCACGGCGAGCGCGGCCTTCCTTGGCCTCCTGCTTGCGCATCTTGCGGCCGTAATTGCGGTCCGCCTCGTCCTGGCTGGTCGTCGTCCAGTCGACCACCTGCCCCGCCGCCTGGAACGGCGCCTTCACCACGCTGGCGACCGTCTTGACGCACCCTCCGGTCGCCAGCGGCAGGGTCAGGACGGCGAGTTTCAGGACGAGGTTACGCATGGTCACAGGGTCTTTCAGCGGGCGCGCAAAAAAGCGTTGCGCGTTTCTACCCCGATGTGCGGGAAATCGGTGAAGAAACCGTCGATACCCTGGCCCAGCGCGGCGCGAATTTCGCCCGCGACATCGCCATGCGCCTTGGGATCGGTGCCCTTTCGGAAGGCAGGCCGCACGAAGTAGTTTTCCGCGCGATAGGTCCAGGGATGGACGCGCAGGCCCGCCGCATGGGCATCGGCCACCAGCGTCGTCGGCGCATCGCCGTTCCACAGCATCGCCTTGTCGGGCCCGATGCCCCAGGCATAGGTGGCGACCTGCTTCAATCCTTCCGGCGTCATCATCGCGGCATAGCTGGGCGCGGCCTTGTCCGCCGGACCGGCCTCGCCCGCGACCAGCTGGATCAGGCGGATACCGGTCATCGTCTTCAGATGCTTGAGGTTGTTCACCTCGAACGACTGGATGAAGACCGGTGCCTCGGCGGTCGTCCAACCCGCCTTGGCCAGCGCGGCGACCAGCGGGGCGTCGGTGCCTTTGCCGATGCTCGCAAAATAGGTCGGGTGCTTGGTTTCGGGATAGATGGAGATGGTCCGCCCGGTCTCCTTCGTCCGCTGCTTGGCGAGCGCGATGATCTCCTCCAGCGTCGGAATGGCGAACTGGCCGTCATAGGCGGTCGAGCGCAGCTGCGGCAGGCGTTCCCGCGCGCGCAGTGTCTTCAGCTCGGCCAGCGTGAAATCCTCGGTAAACCAGCCGGTTTCGGTCTGGCCGTCGATCGTCTTCGTCGTCTTGCGGTCGGCGAATTCGGGATGCGACGCGACATCGGTGGTGCCCGAAATCTCGTTCTCGTGCCGGGCGACCAGATGGCCGTCCTTGGTCGGCACCAGATCGGGCTCGATCACGTCCGCGCCCTCCCGGATCGCGAGATCATAGGCGGCTAGCGTGTGTTCTGGGCGCTCTCCACTCGCCCCGCGATGCGCGATGACGATGGGCGAGGACAGCGGCTTGGCAGGTTCGGCGGACATGGCCTCACCCTGCCCGATCACGAGCGACGCGGCAATGAGAGTGGTTCGCAACGGGAAACCCAACAGATTCATGGCGTTTGTTCATCCAATTGTAATCCCAAGGGGATGGCGCGATGCATTTCACAATCAATGGTCAATCGCATGACATCGAGGTCGATGTCCGAACGTCGCTGCTCGACCTGTGCCGCGAGCATCTGGGGCTGACCGGCTCCAAAAAGGGCTGCGACCATGGCCAGTGCGGTGCGTGCACCATGCTGGTCGATGGCCGCCGCATCAATAGCTGCCTGACGCTGGCGGTGATGCATCAGGATGACGAGATCACCACGATCGAGGGGCTGGGCCAGCCGGGCAACCTCCATCCCATGCAGGACGCCTTTGTCCGCCACGACGGCTATCAGTGCGGTTATTGCACGCCGGGGCAGATTTGCTCGGCAGTGGGAATGCTGGCCGAGGTCGCCAAGGGCTGGCCGAGCCATGTCACCGAGGATCTGGGCCATGCCGAGCTGACGGTCGAGGAAATTTCGGAACGGATGAGCGGCAATCTGTGCCGCTGCGCCGCCTATCCCAATATCGTCGATGCCATTCGCGAAGTGGCCGGGCAGGGCAACCGCAATCCCAATGATGATGTAGGCAAGGAGGTCGCGGCATGAAACCGTTCGACTATGCCCGCGCCGACTCGATCGACACCGCCACCCGCAGCGGCGCGCTGCCGGGTGCGCGCTTCATCGCAGGCGGGACCAATCTGCTCGACCTGATGAAGCTGCAGGTCGAGACGCCCGAAACGCTGATCGACATCAGCCGCCTGGACCTGGGCGCGATCGAGGAGCGCGAGGATGGCGGGCTGACCATCGGCGCGCTCGTCCCCAACAGCGACTTGGCCGCCGATGCTCGCGTCATCGAGCGCTATCCGGTCCTCTCCCGCGCGCTGTTGGCGGGTGCGTCGGGGCAGTTGCGTAACAAGGCCTCGACCGGCGGCAACCTGCTCCAGCGGACACGCTGCTATTATTTCTACGACCCCGCCACCCCGTGCAACAAGCGCGAGCCGGGAAGCGGCTGTTCGGCGATCGGTGGCGAGAACCGCATCCTGGCGATCCTCGGCACCTCGGACCAGTGCATCGCGACGCACCCCAGCGACATGGCGGTCGCCATGCGCGCGCTGGAGGCCGTCATCGTCACCCAAAAGCCCGACGGCGACCGCCGCCGGATCGCGATCGGCGAATTCTATCGCCTGCCCGGCACCACGCCCGAGGTCGAGAATGTGCTGGAGCCGGGTGAGTTGATCACCCATGTCGAGCTGCCGCCCCCGCCCAAGGGCCGCCAGACCTATCGCAAAGTGCGCGACCGGGCCTCCTATGCGTTTGCGCTGGTATCGGTGGCCGGCATCGTCGCGGTCGAGGATGGCAAGATCGCCTCGGCGCGTTTGGCCTTTGGCGGCCTAGGCCCGATGCCGTGGCGTGACGAAGCGGTGGAGGCCGCACTGGTCGGCCAGGCCCCGACCGACGCGGCCTTTCACGCCGCCGCCGATGCGCTGCTGGCCGAGGCCAAGGGCCATGGCTCGAACGACTTCAAGATTCCGCTGACGCGCCGCACGCTGATCGCGACGCTCCGTGAACTGACGCAGGAGGGCTGATCCCATGCTCGGATTCGGCAAGGACGATACCAACGCGCTGACCATGAATCAGCCGCATCCCGACAGCCTGCTCGACACCGGTGTGCAAGGCGTCATTTCCAAACCGCTCGACCGCGTGGACGGCCCGAAAAAGGTGACCGGCACCGCCACCTATGCCGCCGAATATGCCATCGAGAACTGCGCGCATGGCGTGCTGGTCAGCGCGACCAAGGGTCATGCGAAGATCAAATCGATCGACGCCGACGCCGTGAAGGCCATCCCCGGCGTCATCGACGTCATCACCGATTACGACACCTTCATCCGCAATTCGCAGCAGGGCGGTGAAACGAGCGCACCCACGCAAGGGGTACGCACGGTCGACTATTTCGGCGAGATCATCGCCATCGTCGTTGCCGAGAGCTTCGAGATCGCCCGCGATGCGGCCAAGCGCCTGAAGGTCGAGTACGAACCGCTCGACGGGACCTTCGATTACGAGGCGAACAAGGCCGAGGCCGAACCCGCCCCCGATGGCCTGATCAAGGGCCATTACGACCAGGGCGATTTCGACCGGGCGTTCGATGGTGCGGCGGTCAAGGTCGACGTGACCTATACCACCCCCAGCCAGAACTCCGCCGCGATGGAGCCGCATGCCTCGATCGCAGTATGGGAGGACGGCGCGCTGACGCTCTACGGCGCATACCAGATGCCGACTTCGGATGCGCAGCAGCTCGCCAAGTCGCTGGGTGTCTCGCCGTCCAAGGTGCGGATCATCTCGCGCTATATCGGCGGCGGCTTCGGATCGAAGCTGGGCATCGCGCCCGAAAGCGTCGCCGCCGCCATTGCGGCCAAGCGGTCGAACCGCCCGGTCAAGGCGGTGATGCTGCGCCAGCAAGTGTTCGACGCCACCGTCCGCCGCTCCAATACCGAACAGCGGATGCGCCTGGGCGCCGAGGCGGGCGGTCGGATCGTGGCGCTGGGCCATGAATCCATCACCTCCAACCTGCCCGACGAGGATTTCTTCGAGCCCGTGGGGATCGGCACGCACTTCCTCTATGCGGGCGAGAATCGGCGGATCAACCATGACGTGGTGCGGCTGAACTGGCTGCTCTCCGGCTCGATGCGCGCGCCGGGCGAGGCGGTCGGCATGGTCGGGCTGGAATGCGCGATGGACGAACTGGCCGAAGCGGTCGGCATCGATCCGATCGCCCTGCGCAAGATCAACGATCCCGAACAGGACCCCGAGTTGAAGGTCCCTTATTCCTCGCGGCAGTTGACCCGCGCACTGGAAGAAGGAGCCAAGCATTTCGGCTGGGACCAGCGCCAGGCGCCGGGCACCCGGCGGGAGGGCGATTGGCTGATCGGCATGGGCGTGGCCTCGGCCGCGCGGTCCAACATGCTCCAGCAGTCGTCCGCGAAGGTGGAACTCCACCCCGACGGCACCGCGACCGTCAGCTCGGCGATGACCGATATCGGCACGGGCAGCTATACGATCATGGCGCAGATCGCTGCCGAGATTCTGGGCCTGCCGGTCGAGAAGATCACCATGGCGCTGGGCGACACCAACGATCCCCCCGCCGCCGGTTCGGGCGGGTCCTGGGGCGCGGGCTCGGCAGGTTCGGCGGTCTATCTGGCGGCCGAACGGGTGCGAGAGAAGCTGGCCAAGGCGATGGGCGTCAACACGGACAGCCTGACGCTTAAGGACGGCATGGCGATCGGCGACAACCGCTCGGTCCCGATCGGCGAACTGGTCGGCAAGGAAAGCCTGTCTGCAGTGGGCACGATCAAGCCCGGCCAACAGGAAAAGCAGTTCAACCAGGCGAGTTACGGCGCGCACTTCGCCGAGGTTGGCGTCAACGTCGTTACCGGCGAGGTTCGCGTGCGGCGGATGCTGGGCGTGTTCGCGGCGGGGCGCGTGCTCAACGCGAAGACCGCACGCTCGCAATGCCTGGGCGGCATGACCTTCGGCATCGGCACCGCGCTGACCGAGGATCTGATCCACGACCCGCGCACCGGCAAGCTGGTCAATCACGACCTCGCCGAATATCATGTGCCGGTGAACGCCGACGTGCCCCAGCTGGAAGTCCACTTCCTCGACGAACGGGACATCCATGCCAATCCGATCCATGCCAAGGGGATCGGCGAGCTGGGCATTTCCGGCGCGGCTCCGGCGGTGGTCAACGCCATCTACAACGCCACCGGCGTGCGGGTGCGCGATATGCCGGTGACGCTCGACAAGCTGCTCGACCATCTCCCGGCGCTTTGATGAGCGACCATGACGGTATTCTCGCCGCAGCCCGGACATGGCGCGGCGAGCCGATGGCGATCGCGACCGTGGTGTCGACCTGGGGGTCGGCACCGCGCCCGCGTGGCAGCCATATGCTGGTCCATGCCGATGGCCGGTTCGAGGGATCGGTGTCGGGCGGCTGTGTCGAGAACGACATCCTCCACACCGCCGCCGAGGTCATCGCGGGCGCGCCGTTCCAAGTGAAACGCTATGGTGTCGCCGACGCCTCGGCCTGGGAAGTCGGCCTGCCCTGTGGCGGCGAGATCGCGGTGATGGTCCAGCCGGTGTCGGCGGACGGCTTCGACCCCGAGCTGTTCGACCGGATCGCCGAGGCGCGCGAACGAGGCCAGGCGCTGACCGTCACCACCGACCTGACCACCGGCCATTCGGACCTGCGCCCGATCGAGACGGGCGAGGTCTTCGCCAACCGCTACGACCCGCCGCGCCGGTTGCTGATCGTCGGCGCGGTGCAGATCGCGCAGAGCCTGGCGCAGCTTGCCCAGACGCTGGGTATCGCCACCACCGTCATCGATCCGCGCGCGCGTTTTCTGACCGAAGAACGCTTTCCCGGCGTGACGCTGGACGACCGCTGGCCCGATGAGGCGGTGGCCGCCTATGCGCCCGGCCCCGCCACCGCCGTCGTGACGCTGAGCCACGACACCAAGATCGACGACCCCGCGCTGGTCGCCGCGCTGGCGCACGACACCGCTTATGTCGGCGCGCTGGGCAGCCGCCGCAGCCATGCCGCGCGGCGGGAGCGTCTCGGTTCGATGGGCGTTCCCCTGTCAGCGATCGACCGGATCGATGGCCCCGTAGGCCTCGACATCGGGGCGATCGGTCCGTCCGAGATCGCACTGTCGATCGCGGCGGCGATGATAGGAGCCTTTCATGATCGACGCTAAGGATGTGGTGCTGGTCCTGCTTGCCGCGGGGCAGTTGAGCCGCTTCGGGATGGAGAACAAGCTGGAGGCCGAATTTCTCGGCAAACCAGTGGGTTTCCACGTCACCACCGCGCTGGAGAGCATTCCCTTTGCCGACCGGATTGTGGTGACGGACGGCTGTCAGTTGGACTTCGCCTCGCGCGGCTATCGCGTGATCCACAATGAGAATGTCGGCCAGGGCATGTCCCACTCGATGCACCTCGGCGTGCGCGAGGCGATGAAGGCCTCGCCCCAGGCGATCCTGATCGCGCTGGCCGATATGCCGCGTGTGACGGCGGCGCACATCTATCGCCTGTTCGACGCTTTCGAGGGCCCGGATTCGGTGGTGGTATCGAGCAATGGCGAGCACCCCACCCCGCCGGGTGTCTTCGGATCAGGCCGGTTCGAGGCGCTGCTGAAGCTGGAGGGCGACGAGGGCGGCCGCAAGCTGGTCGCGGGCGGGCGGCATGTCGTGACCGCGCCCGCCGAGCTGATCGACATCGACACGCCCGAGGATCTGGAGCGGCTGCGTCAGCTCGTCCACGCGCCCGAGCGCACCATCACTCGTGCCGAAGCGCGTCGATCGGATTGAGCGCCGCCGCCCGCCGTGCCGGGAAATAACCGAATACCACGCCAATCACCGCCGAAATGGCAAAGGCGATGACGTTGATCTGAAGGTCGAAGGTCCAGGGCACCTGCATCACGGGCACGAGCAGGGCGATGATCGCCTGCGCCAGGAGCAGGCCGATGATCCCGCCCAGGCAGGACAGCACCACCGCCTCGACCAGGAACTGCATCAGCACTTCGCGCGCGACCGCGCCGATCGCCAGGCGAATACCGATCTCGCGCGTGCGTTCGGTGACGGACACCAGCATGATGTTCATGATGCCGATGCCGCCCACCACCAGGCTGATCGCCGCCACCGCCGCGACGATGCGGGTCAGCATCGTCGTCGTGCTGGTCAGCGTGTCGCTGATCTGCTTGGTGTCGAAGATGTTGAAGTCCTCGGCCTTGTCGCCGGTAATGTTGCGCCGTTCGCGCAGCAGCGAGGTCAGCGAGGCCTGCACCGCGCTGGTCTGATAGGCCTGATCGACGCCGACCAGCATCAGGCGGATGTCGCGATTGCCGGTAAAGCGCCGCTGCACCGCCTTGATCGGCATCAGCACCACATCGTCCTGATCGCCAAAGCCACCCTGCCCGCGCGTCGTCAGCACACCGATCACGTCGCAGCTGATCGCACCGATCCGAAAGCGCTGGCCGACCGCATCGGTACTGGGGAACAGGTTCTTGCGGACCGTATTGCCGATGATGCACACCGCCTTGCCCGACGCCTGTTCGGCCGGGGTCCACAGCCGCCCGGAAGCCAGCGGCCAGGGCTGGACGGTGAAATAGGCGAGCGTCGTGCCGGTGACCGTGGTCGACCAGTTCGCGCCCTCATAAATGGCGGTCGCGCTGGCCTGGGCCTGGGGCGCCACCGCCGTCACGCCTGCGATCTGCTCGGCGATGGCGGATACGTCCTCGGGCTTGAAGTCGGGCGGCCGCGGACCGCCGCCGCCGCGTCCGAAGCCCTGGCCGGGGCGGACCTGCAGGATGTTGGTGCCCAGCGACGAAATGGACTGCTGCACGGCGGCGGTCGTCGCCTTGCCCAGCGTCACCATGGTCACGACCGCACCGACACCGATGATGATGCCAAGCGTCGTCAGGAACGAGCGCAGCACATGCCGCCGGATCGATCGGATCGCGAGAATGAGCGTGGTGCCGAACATCAGTTCATGTCCATCGTCGGGGTTTCACCCGGCCGGTGCTGTGCCTCGATCCGATCGACCAGCCCGTCCTTGAAGTGGATGACGGTGCGCGCGAACGCCGCCATGTCGGGCTCATGCGTGACCATCAGGACGGTGATGCCGCTGTCCCGGTTCAGCCCGGTCAGCAACTCCATGATCTCTACCGAACGTTCGGAATCGAGATTGCCGGTCGGCTCGTCGGCCAGCAGCACGTCGGGGCTGGTGACGATGGCGCGCGCGATCGCCACGCGCTGCTGCTGCCCGCCCGACAGTTCGGCGGGGGTATGGTCCCACCATTTGTCGAGCCCGACCTTCTCCAGCGCCGCCATGCCCAGTTCGCGCCGTGTCTTCTTGTCTTCGCCGCGATAGAGCAGAGGCAGCTCGACATTCTCCAGCGCAGTCGTGCGCGACAGCAGGTTGAACCCCTGGAACACGAAGCCCAGATAGCGCCGCCGCAGCATCGCGCGCTGGTCGCGGTCCAGCGTCTCGACATGGTGCCCCCGAAACAGGAAGCTGCCGCCGCTGGGCACGTCGAGACAGCCCAGGATATTCATCGTCGTCGACTTGCCCGAACCCGACGGTCCCATGACCGCGACGAAATCCCCGCCCGCGATATCCAGGTCGACGCCTTTCAGCGCCTGGAACTGGGTCGCCCCCATGCCATAGCTCTTGGTGACGCCGCGAAGCTGGATCAGGGGTGCCTCAGCGGCCACCGCCTGCTCCCTGCCCACCGCCGGAGCGCCCCTGACGCCGCTGGCCGCCACCGCCCGCCTTGGCGTCCTGGCCCGCCGCAAGCTGGCCGGTGATGACCTCCATGCCGGGCTTCAGGTCGCCCGACAGCACCTCGGTCATCGAACCATTGGTGTCGCCGGTGACGATCTGGATCGGCTGCGGCTTACCGTCGCCCCCGCGCACATAGATGGTCTGGGTCGCGCCGCGCTGTACGGTGGCGGTGCGCGCCGCGCGATCCCGACGCGGGCGGAAGGTCAACGAACCCGCGATACCGCCACCGCCCTGGCCCGCCCCATCGGAGGGCTGGAAGCGAAGCGCCGCATTGGGGATCAGCATGACGTTGCGCTTGTCCGACGTCACGATATCGGCGGTCGCGGTCATGCCAGGGCGCAGTTGCAGGTCGGGATTGGCGACCGTCAGGTCGGCGGCATAGCTGACCACCTGCCCCGTGGTCGACGCCGCGCTGGCGGTCGAGGAGGCAGACGACGTGGCCGCGCTGACCGTCAGGTTCGAGCCCAGATCGACGCGGGTGATCGTGGCCGGAAAGGTCCGTCCCGGAAAGGCGTCGACGGTGAAGTTCGCCTTCTGCCCGATCTTCACCTGGCCGACATCGGCCTCGTCGATCGCGACCTCCAGCTTCATCTTGGTCAGGTCTTCGGCGATGACGAACAGGGTCGGCGTGTTGAACGATGCCGCGACCGTCTGGCCCGGATCGACCTGCCGCGCCAGCACCACGCCCGACACGGGCGAGCGGATGATCGCACGCTGGCGCTGGGTCTGCGACTGGGCGAGCTGGGCGCGCGCGGCGGCGACATTGGCCTCCGCGACCCGGAGCGCGGCGACCGCGCGCTGCGCATCGGCGCGTCCGGCTTGAAGCTCGGTGGCCGAGGGGACGCGGCCGTTGGACAGCTTATAGACCTGCTCCAGTCGCGCGAGCTGCGCCTGCGCCTCCGCCACGGTCGCGCGCGCCTGCGCCACCTGCGCGGTGTTGGCGGCCAGCGTTGCCTGTGCGGCGCGAATCTGGTCGTCGATCTGTTCGGGATCGATCAGCGCCAGCGCCTCGCCCGCCTTCACACGGTCGTTGACGTCGACCACCACCTTGGTCACCAGGCCCGACAGCTGCGAGCCGACCGTCACCTGGTTGGTCGGCGCCAGCTTGCCGGTCGCCGAGACGGTGACCGTCAGGTTGCCGCGCGTGACGGGGGCAGTCGCATATCCGGCATCCTTATTGCCCCCGAAACAGCTTTTCAGGAGCAGCGCCAGCAGCACCACGCCGACGATCACGACGCCCCACTGCACCCATTTGCGCCAGCGCGGCTGCGGCTTCACGCCCAGGAAATCGTCGAGAGTCTGGTCGGCCATCAGCGGTTGTCCGGGGTTGGGGTGGAGCGCGGCGGCGCTTCGGGTGTGGTGGTGTCGTCCCAGCCGCCACCCAGCGCGGCGAACAACTGCACCTGCGCGGTCGCGGCGTCCGAGCGGGCCTGCACCAGCCCGTTCTGCGCGCTGAGCAGCGCGGCCTCCTGTTGCGACAGGGTGGTGAAGTCGGTCAGGCCGCTGCGATACTGGCTGCGCGCCAGGATCGCCGAGTTGCGCGCGGCGTCGAGTTGGATGGCGAACTGCCGCTCCCGCTCGCGGGCGGTGTTGAGCGCGACGATCGCGTTCTCGACATCCTCCAGCGCGAGGAGAACGGTGCCCTGATAGGCGGCATAGGCCTGATCGGTCAGCGCCTGGGCGTTGCGGACCTGGGACCGCAGCCGCCCGCCGTTGAAGATCGCCTGGGTCAGCCCCGCGAACAGGCTGCCGGTGATCGCGTCACCCAGCGAACCGAGGCTGGTCGCCGCCGTGTTGATATTCCCGGAGATCGCAAGCGCCGGGTAAAGCGCGGCCTGCGCCACGCCGATCCGGGCGGTCGCGGCGGCCAGGTTGCGCTCGGCCGCGCGGACATCGGGGCGACGACGCAGGATATCGGCCGGAATACCGACGCCGATCACCGCCGGACCTTGCGGAATGGGCCGCACGGCCTCCATCCGTGCCTTGACCGCACCGGGGGCCTGGGCGGTCAGCACGCCCAGGCGCGAGACGGCAGCGTTATATTGCTGCTCGATCGAGGGGATGGTCGCGGCGGTCTGCGCCCGCTGGCTGCGCGCCTGTTCGGAATCGAGCGAGGACACCAGGCCTGCCTGGACGCGGAACCCGGCAATCTCCAGATTGTCGTCCTGCAGGGCCAGGCTGGCGCGCGCATTGGCGAGCTGTGCCTGATAGGCGCGCGCCAGCACGTAGTTGCGCGCCAGCTCGCTCTCGACGGTCAGTAGCGTCGCGGCATAGCTGAACCCGGCCCCTTCGTACGTGGCGCGTGTCGCCTCGACGGTGCGGCGGACTTCGCCGAACAGGCCGACTTGATAGCTGGCCGACAGCCCGACCGTGAAGCTGTTGCTCCCGCCCCCGCCGGTATCGACCACCGTGCCGTCGGGCAGCGTGAAGCTGCGTCCACCACCGCGCAGATTCTCGTTGCGCTGATAGCCGGTCGAGCCCGACACATTGGGCAGCAGCGAGGCGCGGCTCTGGATCAGGCTTTCGCGCGCCTGCCGCAGCCGGGCGATGGCCTGCGCCACATCGGTATTGGCGACCACCGCCCGCTCGACCAGTTCGGCCAGCAGCGGATCGTCGAATGAGCGCCACCATCGGCTGAGGTCCTGCGCCTGCGCATTGGCGGCGGGCACCGACCAGTTCGCGGGCACCCCCAGCACTTGCGGAGCCGCGGGGCGGTAATCGGGGCCGACCGTACAGCCGGACAAGGCGGCGGTGACGAGAAGAAGGACGCGGGCGCGAGGCTTCATGCGCAGGAACGTGCCGTGCCGTTACGGCCCCGTCCAGTGCGTTTCTGTCGCAAAGTGTGACGGATAGGGCAGATTTCCTTCATCTCGCCGCACACGTTTTGGAAAGGCGAAAGTTCCGAAGAAAAACAAATTCCTCCCCTGCAAGGGGAGGGGAACCAGCGAAGCTGGTGGAGGGGTGTCGCCGCTACCAGTGGCGCTCGACGCCAACCGGGAAACCCCTCCGTCAGGCCTGCGGCCCGCCACCCCCCCCTTATCAGGGAAGGAAAAGAGGTTTACCGCCCTACCCAGTCGGACACTTGCTGCGCCACCTGGTTTGCCGCCTGGTTCAGCGCGGGGCCGACGCTTGCCGCGTCGATCTTGCCAACCGGCACGCGCGCCTCGAACCGACGCTTTTCGACGCCGGTCTGGCCGTCACGCTGGAGCGCCGCATCGAATATCACCACCGCATCGCGCCGCGTCGCGTCCATGCCGAACTGGCGCAGCTCACCCGCCAGCCGATCGCCCGGATCGCTCACCGAGTCCCGCGCCGACAGCACGACGCGGTTCACCCGCGCGGTCAGCGTGTCGGCCATCAGCCGCGCGAAAAGGCGCGCGGGCGGCTCAGCCCATTGCGCATCCTTCACATAGGCGATGCTGGTCGCATCCTCCTGCACCGGCACGCGAGCGGTCGCCAGTTCCTGCGGCGTGGTCGGCACTTGGATGGTGATCGACTTGGCGCGCGCCGAATCCTGCGTCTGGCCGACGGTCGGCGCCGACTGCGCCTGGAGCGTCAATAGCGAGGGCGGCGGCTTGGCGCCGAAGCTGATGCAGCCCGCCAGCGGAAGCGATGCCATCAGAACGATCAGCGGAGTCTTTATGACGGTCCTCATCGGCTTCCTCACTTGCCCTTATAGTCCGGCAGCTTCTGCTGCCCGATCAGCGACCCCGCGCCCTGCTGGTCGACCTTTTCGGCGACCGCCGACAGCGACTGGGTCATCACGCGCAGGTCGCGCACCAGACGATCCACCTCCGGCACGGTCTGCTTCGAGAAGGTCTGCAGGCCCGGCTGCGCATCGCCGATCGCCGAATTCAGCGTGTCCGCGCTCTTCTGTGCCGAGGCGATCGCCTTGTTCAGATTGGTCATGGTCGGCTTGACCTCTTCGGCGAGCAGGCCGTTGGTGGTCGCCGCCAGCTGGCCGATCGACTGGGCTGCGTCACCCGCCTGCTGGATCGCCACGCGGGTCTGCGCCAGCGTCGCGGCGATCTCCGGCCCGCGATCGGCCAGCGCGTCGGTCAGACGGTTGGTGTTGTCCAGAATGCCCGCGATCGACGCTTGGTTACGATCCGATAGCAGGCCGGTCAGACGCTCGGTCAGCGTCGACAGCCGCTCGAGCAGCTGCGGCGCGGAGTTCAGGATCGCCCCGATGCCGCCCTGCTTGGTCGGGATAACCGGCACGCCGTATGGGCAGACGGTCTTGTTCTCCGGCACCGGACAGGCGATCGGCGGCGCGCCCTTGCGCGCGCCATCCAGCGAGATGGTGCTGGTGCCGGTGAAGCTGGCCGAGATCGACGCGGTCGTGCCCTGCAGGATCGGCGTCTGGTCATTGACGGAGACGCGGACGCGCACGAACTGCGGATCGGGGCGCCAGAGCGCGATTTCCTTCACCTGGCCCGACGGCACGCCCGAATAGGTGACCGCCGAGCCCTTGGCCAGGCCGTCCACCGACTGGCGGAAGAAGATGTCATATTCCTTCTCCGTCGTGCCGCCCAGACGGGCGATCCAGACGGTGAAGATGGCCAGCACTGCGAGCAGGATCAGCACGACAGAGCCGACGAGGACGTGGTTTGAACGGGTTTCCATCAGCGTGTCCCTGCTTCGCCTCTCGCATGGGCATCGGCCGCACTGCCTTGGGAATGGTGTCCCGTGGCATCGGCGTCGACTTCGGTGGGGTGGCGCGCGGCATCCGTGTCCGCCGAACGGGGCCGGATATCGGCCACTTCGTCCTTGGCGGCGATGGCGGCGCGACCGCGCGGGCCCTTGAAATATTCCTCGATCCACGGATGGTCGAGCGCGATCAGCTCGTCAATCGTCCCGACCGCGATCACCTTCTTGTCGGCCAGCACCGCCACCCGGTCACAGATCGCATAGAGCGTATCCAGGTCATGGGTGATGAGGAAGACGGTCAGCCCCAATGTCTTCTGGAGCGAGGCGATCAACTGGTCGAACGCCGCCGCGCCGATCGGGTCGAGGCCCGCCGTCGGTTCGTCCAGGAACAGCAGTTCAGGGTCGAGCGCCAGCGCCCGGGCCAGCCCGGCGCGCTTCTTCATGCCGCCGGACAGTTCGGCCGGGTATTTGGGTCCCGCATCGGCGGGCAGGCCGGTCATCACGACCTTGTAGGACGCGATCTCGTCCATCAACGCCTGGGGCAGATCGCGGTAAAATTCCTTCAGCGGCACCGCGACATTCTCCGCCACGGTCAGTGTCGAAAACAGCGCACCGCCTTGGAACAGCACGCCCCAGCGCTTGCGGACATCGATCGCCTCGGTCGCGTCACGGCCGATGGTCTGCTCGCCGAAGACGGTGATGTCGCCCGCATCGGGATTTTGGAGGCCGATGATCGTGCGCATCAGCACCGACTTGCCGGTGCCCGACCCGCCGACCACGCCCAGAATCTCACCGCGATGCACGTCGAGGTCGAGGCCATCATGGATGACCTGCTCGCCAAAGCTGTTGCGCAGGCCCCGGATGTGGATGAGGATATCGTCCTGCTCGGCCATCAATCCCATCCGATCCAGGTGAAGAAGACCGCGAAGAACGCGTCGAGCACGATCACCAAGAAGATCGCCTGCACCACCGCCGCCGTGGTGCGCAGGCCGACCTGCTCGGCATCCGACTTGACCTGCATCCCCTGGAAACAGCCCGCGATCGCGATGATCGCGCCGAAGACGGGGGCCTTGATTAGGCCGACATATAGGTCGGTGATCGGCACCACTTCGCGAATGCGCGACACGAAAGTGACGGGCGGAATGCCCAGCGACACCGCCGCCAGGAAACCACCGCCGATGATCGCGATCAGCGAGGAGTAGAAACCGAGCAGCGGCATCAGCGTCACCGCCGCCAGCGTGCGCGGCACGACCAGCGCCTCCATCGGTGACACGCCGATGACGCGCATCGCGTCGATCTCTTCGGTCAGCTTCATCGTGCCCAGTTGCGCGGCAAAGGCCGAGCCCGAGCGCCCCGCGACCATGATCGCGGTCATCAGCACGCCCAGCTCCCGCAGCGTCAGGCGACCGACCAGATTGATCGTGAAGACCTCCGCGCCGAACTGGCGGAGCTGCACCGCCCCCTGTTGCGCGATGACGATGCCGATCAGGAAGCTCATCAGTCCGATGATGGCCAGCGCGGAGACGCCGACCGTCTCGAACTCATGCACCACCGCGTTGAACCGGAAACGGCGCGGATGGCGGATCACCGCCAGCCCGGCCAGCACCGTCGCGCCCATGAAGCCCAGCAGGCCGTAAAGCGTCTGGAAGGCCGCGACGACCGCATCGCCGACCTCGCCCGCGACCCGCGAAAAGGGGCTGACCGGCTTGGGCCGCATCGCGACCGGCTGGTCCGCCTCGACCACCTTGGCGAACAGATGCTGCTGGTCGTCGTCCAGCCCTTCGATCTGGGCATCATTGCGGGCGGCGAACCGGTGGATCAGCCACGCGCCGACCGTGTCGATACGGTCGACCTGGGACAGGTCGATCCGCCGGACCCTCCCCTCCTCCCGGTCAAGCCGTTCGGGCAGGTCGCCCAGCGTCGCCAGCGACAGGCTGCCGGAAAAGCGCAGCGCGCCCCCATCCCCCGCATCATGCTGATAATCGGCCTTGGCGTTCATCACCTGCCTCTTTGCGGGAAAGCGGGAGCATCGACAAGGCGCTTCATAGCAGCGACGAATCGACTATTCGCGGTAATTAGACGATTGAGTGACGTTTTCATAGCAGCCGATCCACGACATGCAGGATCAGGCCGACACTGCCACCCACCAGCGTGCCGTTGATACGGATATATTGCAGGTCGCGCCCCACCGCGTTTTCCAGTCGCGAGGTAACGGTATCGGCGTCCCAGCCGCGCACCGTCTCCGACACCAGCCGGACGATACCGTTGCCATAATCGGCCGCGACGCCCGCCACTGCGCGGCGCACGAAGCGGTTGATGGTGGCCGACAGCCGGGGATCGTCCTGCAATGTCTGGCCCAGCTGACGCAGCGTCTCGCCCAGCTTCCCGGCGGTCACCGCCTGCGGATCGCGGGCCATGCGCAGCAGGGCTTCGCGCGCCTGTTCCCACAGTCCGTCGAGCCAGCGCTGCATCGCCGGGTTCACGATGAGGTCCGCCTTCATCGCCTCGACCCGCTCGCGGGTGCGCGGATCATACTGCAGGTCCCAGGCAAGACGATCCAGCCCCTCCTCGATCTTCTGACGCAGCGGGTGGTCACGATCTTCCGCGACATCGTGGAGCAGCTTGTGCAGCCCGTCGATCAGCTTGTCGGCCAGCGTCTCGTCCAGACCGGTCCAGCGCAGGATGGCCCCAGCCCGCTCGTGCACCATCGTGCGAACGATCGTCTCGTTCGCTTCCAGCGCGGAAGCAGCCCAGCGCAGGACGGAGTCGAGCAGCGGCAGATGCCGGCCCTCGGCGATGCTGGCCCTGAGCAACTGGCCCAGGATCGGCGAGACCTCGGTCGCGCGCAGCCGCCCGGCGATCCCTGCCTTCACCATGCCGCCCAGCCGCTGAGGATCGAAGGCGGTCAGCATCTCGGCGAACAGGCGCGAGGCCCCGCGCCGGATACGCCCGCCCTCCTGCGGCGGCTGCGCCAGCCAACGCCCCGCCGCGCCCGCCACGTCCAACCTGTGCATCCGCCGTGCGACCACGCGCGGGATCAGGAAATTGGTGCGCAGGAAATTGGCAAGCGTGTCGCCGATCCGGTCCTTGTTGCGCGGCACGATCGCGGTATGCGGAATGGGCAGGCCGAGCGGATGGCGGAACAGCGCGGTAACGGCGAACCAGTCGGCCAGTCCGCCGACCATCGCCGCCTCGGCAAAGGCGCGGACGAAACCCCAGGCCGGATGGACCGGCTGCATCGCGCGCGACAAAAGGAACAGTGCTGCCATTAGGACCAGCAGCCCCGTCGCCACGACCCGCATCTTCCGCAGGGCGGGTGGAACGGTCTGGCTACCCCCCGATCGCATGGCGACTTCCATCATTCAGGACAATTCGTGGGACGCGACTTTGTTCAAGAGGAATCTTTCCCGAGCGTAACGAAACGGGGCGGTTCTTCATTCCTCCCCTGCAAGGGGAGGGGGACCAGCGAAGCTGGTGGAGGGGTGTCACGGCCAGCGATCGTCTCCATCACGACCGGCTACACCCCTCCGACGCGCTACGCGCGCCACCTCCCCTTGCAGGGGAGGAAGATCACAACTCACTCCGCCGGATCATATCCCAGCTTGCCGGTCGCGGGCGGCAACGCGGGGCCGCCCGCAGGCCCCTCGATCACCGGGCCACCGCTTCCCAGTTCATCACCGGGCGTATAGGTCAGCAATCGCCGGCCCAGGCGCGGGCCGATCCAGCGTTCGACACCGACCGCCAGGCTGAACGCGGCGGGCACGATCAACAGGGTGAGGATGGTCGACATGGCAAGGCCGCCGATCACCGTCACGCCCATCGGGCTGCGCCACGATCCGTCACCGCCCAGCGACAGCGCGGTCGGGATCATGCCCGCGACCATCGCGACCGTGGTCATCACGATCGGCTGGGCGCGCTTGTGCCCGGCGTCCAGCACCGCCTCGCGGATCGGCACGCCCTTGGCGATCTCCTCCAGCGCGAAGTCGATCAGCAGGATCGAGTTCTTGGCGACGATACCCAGCAGCATCAGCAGGCCGATATAGACCGGCAGCGACAGCGGATTGCCGCTGAAATACAGCGCCAGCAACCCGCCCAGCGGTGCCAGCAGCAGCGAGGCCATGTTGACGAAGGGCGGCAGGAAGCGGCGATAGAGCAGCACCAGCACCGCGAAGACCAGGAAGATCGCCGAGATGATGGCGGTGAAGAAGTTCTTCATCATCTCCGCCTGCATCTTGGCCTGGCCCAGCACCATCTCGCTGACCCCCATGGGCAGGTTCTTCATGATGGGCAGGTCATGGACCTTCTTCATCGCGTCGCCGCTGATGACGCCCTTGGCGAGGTCCGCGCCGACCGTCACCTGACGCCGCTGGTTCACGCGGTCGATCTGGGTCGGCCCTGCGCCCAGGCCGATATCGGCGACGACGCTCAAGGGCACCGAGCCGCCGGTCTGGGTCTGCACCGGCAGGTTCTGGATGGTCGACAGCCGGGCGCGGGCATTCTGGTCGAGCGCGACGCGGATCGGCACCTGGCGGTCCGACAGCGAGAAGCGCGCCGAATTCTGGTCGATATCGCCCAGCGTCGCGATGCGGATCGCACTCGACAGCGCCTGAGTCGTCACGCCCAGATTGGCCGCGAGGTCGAGGCGCGGACGGATGACGATTTCCGGCCGGTCGAGATTGCCGACGATGCGCGGCGCGACAAGGCCGGGCAGCGTGCCCATCTGCTGCACGATCTTGTTGGCGGTATCGCGCAGCACGGCGGGGTCGTCGCCGCCCAGCGTGATGGTCAGGTCACGCCCGCTCGATCCCCAGCCGAACTGCGACTGGAAGGTCACGCGCGCGTCGGGGATCGCCGCCAGTTGGGGAGCCAGCGAACGCTCGAAGTCGGTGCTCTTCATCGAGCGATCCTCCTTCAGCGTCGCGACCACCCGGCCATTGCCGACACTCGTGCGCGAATAGACCGATTCGACGTCGGGCTGCTTCTTCAGGAAGGTCGCAACCTTTTTTACGACAGCATCGGTCTGGGCCAGCGTCGTGCCGGGCACCATCTCGATCTTGGCGACCGCCTGGTCATTGTCCTGCGGCGGCTGGAAGGTCTTGGGGATGATGGCGAACATCACCACGGTCAGCACGAACGCGCCGACGCCGATGCCGATCACCCACAGGCGATGGTCGCGGAACCGGCCCAGGATGCGCCGGAACAGCCCCCGCTTCACCCCATCGGTCGGCCGGTCGAACCGCAGCGACCAGCGCAACGTCGCCATATAGGCGTCCATCAGCCTGCCTTCGCCATGGCTGGCATGGCCCGCCGACTTCAGGAAATAGGCCGCGATCATCGGCGTGATCATGCGCGCCACCGCCAGGCTCATCAGCACCGAGACGACGACGGTCAGACCGAAATTCTTGAAATACTGGCCCGGCACGCCCGGCATCAGCGCGACCGGCAGGAACACCGCGACGATCGCCATGGTGGTCGCCAGCACGGCGAGACCGATCTCGTCCGCCGCGTCGATCGACGCCTGATAGGCGGATTTGCCCATGCGCATGTGCCGGACGATATTCTCGATCTCCACGATCGCATCGTCGACCAGCACACCCGCCACCAGGCTGAGCGCAAGCAGCGTCATCTGGTTCAGCGTGAAGCCCAGCAGGTCCATGAACCAGAAGGCCGGAATCGCCGACAGCGGTATCGCCAGCGCCGAGATCACCGTCGCGCGCCAGTCGCGCAGGAAGATGAAGACGACGATGACGGCCAGCACCGCGCCTTCGATCATCGCATGGATGGCGCTTTCATATTGCGCCTCGGTATATTTCACGCTGTTCGAGCGGAGGACGAACTTCACCTCCGGGTTGCGCTTTTCCAGCGCCTTCAGCTTCTCGACCGCGCCGTTATAGACGCTGACGTCCGAGGCGCCCTTGGCGCGCTGGAAGTCGAAGCTGATGACCTGCCGCCCGTCGACCGCAGCCTGCGAACGCTGCTCGGCATAAAGGTCGCGCACGGTGGCGATGTCGGCCAGCCGCACGGTACGGCCGCCGCGCACGTTGATCTGGGTCTGGCCCAGGTCATAGGCGTTGCGCGCATTGCCCAGCACGCGCACCGCCTGCTCGGTGCCCGCAATCTCGGCCCGGCCGCCCGCCGCGTTCAGGTTGGTCATGCGCAGCTGGGCGTTGACCTCGCTGGCGGTCAGCCCCTGGGCCTGGAGCTTCAGTGGATCGAGGATGACGCGAATCTCGCGCGTCACGCCGCCATTGCGGATGACCTTGGACAGGCCGGGAACCGACAACAGCTCCTTGGTGACGTTGTTGTCGATATACCAGCTGAGCTGTTCGGGCGTCATGTTGGACGCCACCGCCGAGTAACTGGCGAGGTCGTTATCGGTCGAATCGACGCGGATCACCTGCGGCTCGAGAATACCGTCGGGCAGCATCGAGCGGATCTGGGTGATCGCATCGCGCGCATCGCTAACCGCGCGGTCGATGGGGGTGCCGATGTCGAGCTGGACCAGCGTCTGCGACGTGCCCTCGGTCACGGTCGAGGTGATCTGGTCGACGCCCTGCAGGTTCCGCAACGCCGCCTCGACCCGCTGGGTGACTTGCGTCTCCAGTTCGGTCGGGGCCGCACCCGGCTGGTTCACGACGACCACGACGATCGGGAAATCGATGTCGGGGTCGTTGTTCACGTCCATCCGCATGAAGCTGACGATGCCCGCCAGCGTCAGCGCGACAAACAGGACGATCGGCGGAACGGGGTTCCGGATCGCCCAGGCCGAGATGTTGCGGAAACTCATCTTACTGGGCCCCCTGGCCTGCCACGATGGGATGAACCAGCTGGCCCGCCGCCAGGAAGCCGCCCGCCGAACGCACCACCCGCTCATCGCCCTTCAGGCCCGAGGCGATGGTCACACCGTTGTCCGAGACCTGCCCGATCTTGATGTTGCGGCGCGCCACCTTGTCGTCGGGTCCGACGATGTAGACGAAGCTGCCCTTGTCATCGCTCTGGATCGCCGAGTCCGGCAGGACCGGCGCACGCGCCGTGCCGCCGCGGATCGTGGCGGCGGCAAAACCACCGGGACGCAGCGCGGGGTCATAGGACAGCGCGATGCGCGCCACGCCCTGGCGGGTCTGCGGGTCGATGACCGGCGACACCTGCCACACCTCGCCCTTGAAGCTCTTGGCGCCGCCGACCGGCGTGACGGTCGCGGGGGCGCCCACGGCCAGGCCGACTAGGTCGGATTCGGCCAACTGGGCCCGCAGCTCCATCTGGCCGCCCATCGCCATGCGGAACAGCACGCCCGAACCCGAGCTGACGATCTGGCCCGGCTCGGCGGCGCGGGTCAGGATCAGCCCTTCGGCGGGCGCACGGATGTCAAGGCGGCCGTTGCGCGCCAGGGCTTCCTTATAGGAGGCCTGCGCCTGCCGGACGCGCGCGGCGGCGGCATCGCGGGTCGCGGCGCGGCGCTGGAGGTCCGCCTTGGAGATAAAACCGCGATCGACCAGCTGCTGGGCGCGGTCGAGTTCGGCCTGCGCGATCTTCTGGTCCGACTGGGCCACCGCGATCTGCGCATTCAGCGCCGAGGCGGTCTGGGTCTGCACGGAGCGATCGACAGTCGCCAGCACCTGTCCGGCGCGGACCCACTGGCCCGGCTCGACCAGGACGCGGGTGATCATGCCGCCCTCGCCCGCGACGCCGACCGGCATCTCGCGCCGCGCCGCCAGTGTGCCGGTCGCGGAGATTTCGCGACTGACCGACTGCTGGCCCGGCACGACCACGGTGATGTTGGGCACCTGCGTTCCCGCACCCGCTCCCTGGCCCGCCTCATGCTTCTTGGGCGCGAACAGGACCCAGCCGAGCAGCGCCACGGCAACGATCGCCACGACCACCCAGATCCAGCGTCCGCGCCGCCGGGGCGCGGGCCCTTCCAGACCCAGATGCTGGCCGCCACCAATCGCCCCCGTCTCGTAATTCATGTTTGTCACCGATCCCCGACCCGCATTCCCATTGCGTGCAACCTACGCAGAAGGCGCCATTAACGGCTGTGTTATAGAAATATAGCACCCTGTACAAGCATCTTTGCACATGTCTGGATCAAGCTGGCTCAAAGATGATTCCGACGCGTTCATCGCACGTTTTGCCGATGTCCGCCAAAGCCTTGGCCGCATCAAAGGGAGATGATGATGAACAAGATCCTGCTTGCCGCCGCGCTGGCCCCCGCCGCGCTGATTCCCGGCATGGCACAGGCGCAAAGCGCGTCCGCGCCGACCACCGTCGAACCGCTGGTCCCCGCCGCCGGCACCGTGCTCGACATCTCGGCCGAGGGGCGCACGACGCGCGTGCCCGACATCGCGACCATTCGCGCCGGTGTGGTCAGCCAGGGCGCGACCGCCGCCGCCGCGCTCAGCGACAATGCCCAGCGCATGGCTCGTGTGCTGGCGGCGGTGAAGCGTGCCGGAGTCGCCGACCGCGACATTCAGACCGCGATCGTCCAGCTCCAGCCGCAATATCGCTATGGTGATAATGTGCCGCCGGCCATCACCGGCTATCAGGCGACCAACACACTCAGCATCCGCTTCCGCGACATCGCCAAGTCGGGCAGCATCCTGGACGCCCTGGTCGCGCAAGGGTCGAACCAGATCGAGGGGCCCAACCTGTCGATCGACAAGCCCGATGCCGCGCTGGACGAGGCCCGGGCCGATGCGGTCCAGCGCGCCCGCGCCCGCGCCGAGCTCTATGCCAAGGCGGCGGGGATGCGGGTGACGCGGATCGTCTCGATCACCGAGAACGGCGCGGATGCGGGTGGCCCGCAGCCGCCGATGATGATCCGCACGATGGCGATGCGCTCCGACGCGATGGAAAAAACCAGCATCGCCCCCGGCGAGCGCGACGTGACCGTCAATGTCTCGGTCCGCTTCCTGCTGAACTGAGTGATGACGCCCCCATCGCCTTGACGGCATGGGGGCGACCGTTCCGGTGGGCAGATCAAGGTCCGCGCCATACCCGACACACGAAAAAAGCCGCCCGGTCGCCCGGACGGCTTTTTCTGGCTCAACGAGCAGATGCGTTGTTTAACGCACCCGACCGCGACGAACCAGGTTCACGATCGCCAGCAGGACGACAGCGCCCAGCAGCGAAACGAGGAACGAGGTCAGCGTCAGACCGGCATTGTTGATCGAGCCACCTGCGAAAATCAGGCCGCCGATGAACGCGCCGACGACACCGACGACGATGTTCAGGAAGATGCCCTGCTGAGCATCGGTACGCATGATGATGCTGGCCAGCCAGCCAATGACACCACCGACGATAAGCCACAGGATAATACCCATTGTCTTTCCCTCCGTTGGGCCCGCGAGCGGGACACGGGGGGAAGACGTGCGAATGCCGGTTATTGTTCCGTCCCCGTACCGGCGATTCGATGAACCGTTTTCAAGAAGTCAATGATGCGATCGTTTTTATGCCGCTTCGCTCCCAAGCGGTGCCGCGATCAATATTTCTGCTGGCGTTCGTAGAGCGAGCGATAATGCTGGATGCGGGTCACGCGCAGGCCGGGCATTCCCGATCGATCGATGGCGCGCTGCCATCCGGCGAATTCCTCGACGGTCAGGCCATAGCGGTCGCAGACCTCGTCGACCGAGAGCAGCCCGCCATTGACGGCCGCGACCACCTCCGCCTTGCGACGGACGACCCAGCGTGTGGTGCTGGGCGGCGGCAGATTTTCGAGCGTCAGCGGTTCGCCGAGTGGCCCGATTACCTTGGCAGGGCGGATCTTTTGGTTCTCGATCATCATGCAACCTCACTGGGGCTCCCCACCCCATGTCGTCTGTTGGCCCTGCATAACCCGGGCCCTTGAACATCACCTAAAATCGAAAGGTTAACGTGTCATTCATTCCTGCCCCAGCGTGCGAGGGCCCGTGCCATAGGTCCGTTGAACGCCCCGTCCAAGGGGGCGAACAGGCTCGGATCGGGGGCCCCGCGCGTGAATCCGGCCTGGACCGCGGCGGTCCGGCTGGCGGCCTGCCGCGTGGTCGCGCCGACCATTAGCACCGCCAGGTCGGGCGGTAGCACCGTCAGTTCGGTATCCCGATCAAACCGGTTGAAGCTGAGGTCCAAAAGCGCAATCCATCCCGACTGGTGAAGCCCCCTGTTATCGGGTGGATATGAAAGCCGGGTAAAGGCCGGAAAGCATGTCCACTTTTTCGCACGCCTTATTCACGGGGCCGCCCGTCTTTTTTGCCTTTTTTGCATGCACGGCGCGAAAGGCGTATGGACGCGACCATGGAGCAGATGGTGGATTTCCAGCTTGGGGGCGACCCGCGAGCCAAGCGGATCGTGGTCGCGATGTCGGGCGGCGTCGACAGCTCGGTCGTGGCGGCGCTCGCCCATGCCACAGGGGCCGAGACGATCGGCGTCACCCTGCAACTCTATGACCATGGCGAAGCGGTCGGGCGGGCGGGTGCCTGCTGCGCCGGGCGCGACATTCGCGACGCGCGCGCGGTCTGCGACCGGCTGGGCATCGCGCATTATGTCTTTGACCATGAAGACAGTTTTCGGACGCAGGTGGTCGACCGCTTTGCCGACGAATATCTGGCGGGGCGTACCCCCATCCCGTGCGTCCAGTGCAATATGGGCCCCAAGTTCACCGACCTGCTGAAGTTGGCGCGCGACCTGGGCGCGGATTGCCTGGCGACGGGCCATTATGTCCGCCGGGTCGAGGGGGCGGCACGAGCGGAGTTGCATCGCGGCGCCGATCCGGCGCGTGACCAAAGCTATTTCCTGTTCGCCACGACGCAAGGTCAGCTCGACTTTCTGCGCTTCCCGCTCGGCGCGCTGCCCAAGGCGCGGGTGCGCGAGATCGCCGCCGAACTCGGCCTGGGGGTCGCGGCCAAGCCCGACAGCCAGGATATCTGCTTCGTGCCCGATGGCGACTATGCCGGGCTGGTCCGCAAGCTGCGCCCCGAGGCGGATACGCGCGGCGACATCGTCGATCTGTCGGGCGCCAAGCTCGGCGAGCATCGTGGCCTGATCCACTACACGGTCGGCCAGCGGCGCGGGCTGGAGATCGGCGGCAGTCCCGAGCCGCTCTACGTCGTCCGGCTGGAGCCGGATACGAAGCGCGTCGTCGTCGGCCCGCGCACCGCGCTGGCGGTGGAGGCAGCGCGGCTGACCGGCATGAATGTGCTCGGCCCGCTCGACGGACCGCTCTTCGCCAAGGTCCGCTCGATGGCCAAGCCGGTGCCCGCGCGCATGGTCGGCGACCGGCTGGTCTTCGACGCGCCCGAATATGGCGTGTCGCCGGGCCAGGCAGCGGTGCTGTATGACGGCGACCGGGTGCTGGGCGGCGGCTGGATCGCCGAGACCGAGGCGGCACGGATCGCCGCCTGAGGCGTTTCCCGCCTCATGACCGGCCCCAGCATCGAAGACCTGCGCCGCCAGATGGAAGCGGCCGCCGAACGCCTCGACTTCGAGGAGGCCAAGCGCCTGCGTGACCGCATCAACCTGCTGCGCGGTGGTGCGGCGGATGCGCACGTCGACACCAGCGGCCTGACTCGCCAGCAACCCGGCACCATGGGCCTGGGCACCAGCCAGTCGCGTCCCGAACGCCCGGAAGGCTGGGTCCCACCGAAAAAGCCCGACCCGATGACCAAGGGGCGCGGGCGGCGGCAGGGTTAGCGGTGGCCTACGGCCTGCCGAGGAGTATTTCCTACCCCGCCGGTATTGCGACTAGCCGTTCGACGGGATGAAGCGAAGTACCCCGACCTGTCGCGCCGGGGCGTTGGTATCACTTGGATGATTGATCCCGTCATTGACCGGCACATCCGTAAAGTCGAATGGCGATATGCCCTCCAGGCATGCCACGTTGACCCCATATTGATTTTGGTTCGAGCGCCTCTGGTGATGGGTGTAAATACCGCAGGCTGAGCAGAAGAAGTGCTCTGCCTGACCCGTGTTGAAGCGATATCGGGTGAGAAACTCTTCGCCCTCCGTGACGACGACACCCCCCATATCCGCCGAAACGGCAACGGCACCTCGCATCCGGCAGTAGGAACAGGTGCAGCGACGCACTGTTCGGAAACCATCGCTTAGTGTCGCCTGAAAGCGCACCCTGCCGCAATGGCATTGACCAGAAATGCGCACCTTCCCCGCATCCATCATCGTTCCCCTACAACGCCGTCCCCGCCAGATGCCCGATCGCCGCCGTCGCCGACATGGCCAGCACGCCCCAGATCAGCACGCGCACCGCGCCTCTCGACTGGCTCGCCCCGCCCGCCGTCGCGCTGACCGCCCCGAGTGCGGCCAGGCAGACCAGCACGCCCGCCACGATTCCCCACAAAGCCGCGCTGTGCGGCACCAGGATCGCCAGCAGCAACGGCACCGCCGCCCCCACCGAGAAGGACGCCGCCGAGGCCAGCGCCGCCTGCACCGGTCGTGCCGCCCCTTCGTCGGTGATGCCCAGTTCGTCGCGCGCATGCGCGGCCAGCGGATCGCCCGCCATCAGCTCCCGCGCGACCAGCCGGGCGGTCGCCTCGCTCAGACCCCGCGCGTGATAGATGGCGGCCAGTTCCGCCTCCTCCGCAACCGGATCGGCGGCCAGCTCGGCCTTCTCGCGGGCCAGGTCGGCGGCTTCCAGATCGGCCTGCGAGCTGACCGAGACATATTCGCCCGCCGCCATCGAAAAGGCGCCCGCGACCAGTCCGGCCAGCCCCGCGACTAGGATTGCCGGGCGGTCCGCGCCGCTGGCCGTCACACCGACCACCAGGCTGGCGGTCGACAACAGCCCGTCATTGGCCCCCAGAACCGACGCGCGCAGCCAGCCGACCCGGTCGATCCGGTGGCGTTCGCGATGCGGGGCGGTCACGGCCGCACCGCAAAGGCGGCGCGATAGGCGGGCTTAACCGTTTTCAGGATCGCGGGCGTCACGGGCAAGGTCACCTCATAAGTCCCCTCGGCATAGGAGCCCGCGACATAAGGATCGGCAATCAGCCCGATCCGGTCAATCGCCCGGCCGTTGCTCGATCCCAGCAACAGCGTCAGCTCCTTGATCGACGGACAGCTGTTCATGGACGACACCGTTCCCTGAGTGCGCCGCATCTGCTCGGCCTTCAGCCGCGCACAATAGCTGGTCCGTGTCACCGATTGAAGCGCCGCTTCGGAGGTGAAGAGCGCCCTGGGCTGCAACGGCCGCCCCGTCGCCTTGTCCCAGACCAGACCATAGGATGCGGGCTGGCCATGCGCGCCGCCGGTATAGTCATAGCTGTCACCCGACAGGCTGACGAAACGCGGCGTCTGCGTCACCAGCTTCCAGCTCTGCACATAGGAATAGCGGCGATAAGGAAAGCCCGACTTCGCCGCCTCGCGCCGCGCGGCCGCGCCGTCCCGCATGGTCTTGGCACGAAGCCGCGCGCGATCGGCCTCCAGCCACGCCTTCAGCCCCGGTACCCGGCCTGCGGCGGCGGGATAGGCATAGCCGAATTCATAATCGGCGGTCTTTACCGTCGGCACTTCGTCCTGCGCCAGCACCGGGCTTGCACACCCGACCAAGGCCAGCGCGATCCATCCGTTCCGCATCACCGATCTCCCCAAAAAGGCTCATTCCTGTATCAAACGCGCTGTACGGGCGATGAGCGGCACGGTTCCTCTTGAGAGCGACAATCAGGGAACGTATATAGAACGGATGGCGCAACTCGACACCCGTGAAAAGCTGGCGATCCTCGCGGATGCCGCGAAATATGACGCCTCCTGCGCGTCATCCGGCACGTCGAAGCGTAACAGCCGCGACGGCAAGGGGATCGGATCGACCGAGGGCATGGGCATCTGCCATGCTTATGCGCCCGATGGCCGCTGTATCTCGCTGCTCAAGATCCTGCTGACCAACAGCTGCATCTTCGACTGCCATTATTGTATCAACCGCAAGTCGTCGAACGTCCGCCGCGCGCGCTTCACGGCGCAGGAGGTGGTGAACCTGACGCTCGCCTTTTATCGGCGCAATTATATCGAGGGGCTATTTCTCTCCTCGGGCATCATCAAATCGTCCGACTATACCATGGAGCAGATCGTCGAGGTCGCACGCAGCCTGCGGGAGGATCACGGCTTTCGCGGCTATATCCACCTGAAGACCATTCCCGATGCCGATCCCGAGCTGGTGCGCCTGGCCGGGGTCCATGCCGACCGCGTGTCGATCAATGTCGAGCTGCCGACCGTCGGCGGTCTACGTCGCCTTGCGCCGGAAAAGGACGCGGGTCGGATCGAGGGTGCGATGGCGGATGTGAAGACCGCGATCGAGGATCGGACGGATGCGGCCAAGAAGTACAAGTCCGCCCCCGGCTTTGCTCCCGCCGGACAGTCGACCCAGATGATCGTCGGCGCGGATGCCGCCACCGACCGCGACATCGTCGGGCGAGCGGCGACGCTGTACGACCGGTTCCGGTTGCGCCGTGTCTATTATTCGGCGTTCAGCCCGATCCCCGATGCCTCCGCCGTCCTGCCGTTGCAGCGCCCGCCGTTGATGCGCGAGCATCGGCTGTACCAGTCCGACTGGCTGATGCGCTTCTATGACTATCAGCCGAACGAGGTCGCGGCGGCGGCCGACGAGGCGACGGGGATGCTGCCGCTCGACATCGACCCCAAGCTCGCCTGGGCGTTGAAATTCCGGCAGAACTTTCCCGTCGATGTCAACCGCGCCCCGCGCGAGATGCTGCTGCGCGTGCCGGGGCTGGGCGTGAAGGCGGTGGACCGGATCATCGCGACCCGCAAATGGCGCAAGCTGCGGCTGGAGGATGTCGGGCGGCTCACCGTGTCGATCACCAAGCTGCGTCCCTTCCTGATCGCCGAGGACTGGCGTCCGGTCGCGCTGGCCGAGCGGGCGGACCTGAGGCCGCTGGTCAAGCCTGCGCACAAGCAGCTCGAACTCTTTGCCTGAATGAGAGTGATTCGCGGGTGAAACGGGCGTCATCGTGCGCCGTTACGCTCCGCGAAGGAGACGATCATGGCCACCGCCGACATCTATGCCGACCTGAAGCGCGACCACGACAAGCAGCGCGACATGCTGAAGCAGCTCGCCGAGCTGAAGGGCGACAGCGCCAAGCGCAAGAAGCTGTTCGAGACGTTCCGCGTCGAGGTGCAGAGCCACGCCGCTGCCGAGGAGGAATCGCTCTACGCCACCATGCTGGGCGAACCCGAACTGCGCGACGATGCGCGCCATTCGGTGTCCGAGCATAAGGAGATCGACGATCTGCTCGGCGAGATGATGGACCTCGACTTCGCGTCGGACGAGTGGGAGTCGAAATTCTTCCATATGCGCCATCGCTACGAGCATCATATCGACGAGGAAGAGGAAGAGATGTTCCCCGCCGCCGAGAAGGAACTCGACGACGCGACCGAAGAAAAGCTCGCGGAAATCTATGAGGAGCGCAAGCCGATCGAGGCGAAGGAAGCCAAGGCCAACCCACCGGGCGGCGACGAGCGCGATTGATTGGGAGGGACCTTGATCCTCCCCGGCACGGGGAGGGGGACCATGCGAAGCATGGTGGAGGGGGCTTGCCGCGAAGGATGACCCGTGTGGCACGCCCCCCCCCCCCC
>NZ_BCTY01000003.1 GCF_001591005.1 Sphingomonas sanguinis NBRC 13937 | reverse complement strand
AACCCCCGCCGATACGGATCGGCGGGGTCGCTTCCTTCCCCAAGGAAGAGGGGTGGCACCGGGGTCGACGCCCCGAGGATCACATCACGACGCGATACGCCCCAGCCGGTGGTACAGATGCGCGAACTTGATTGAGCGGGGGTCGTCGGCGACGCGCTTGACGTGTTCGGCGATGGCTTCCTTCATCAGGGCGAAGTCTTCGGTGGAGAAGACGGCGCGGCTGCGTTGCGGTTCGGTCGGCATGGCATTTTCTCCTCTGAAACGGTGGTTATCAGGCGGCCTGGACGAACTGGGCCGCCTCGGTGGATTCGGCGAGCGCGGTGGTGGAGCTGTTCCCACCCGCCGCGACTTGCGCGATCAGGTCGAAATAGCCGGTCCCCACCTCACGCTGGTGACGGGTCGCGGTATAGCCGTTCGCTTCGGCGGCGAACTCGGCCTGTTGCAGCACCGAATAGGCCGCCATGCCGCGATCCCGATATCCGCGCGCCAGCTCGAACATGCCGTAGTTGAGCTGGTGAAAGCCGGCGAGCGTGACGAACTGGAACTTGTATCCCATCGCCCCGATCTCCCGCTGGAAGCGGGCGATGTCGTCGCGGTCGAGATTGGCCTCCCAGTTGAAGCTGGGTGAGCAGTTATAGGCCAGCATCTTGCCCGGATATTCGCGCTGGATCGCCTCGGCGAAGCGGCGCGCGTCGGCGAGATTGGGCTTGGACGTCTCCCACCACAACAGGTCGGCATGGGGCGCGAAGGCCAGGCCGCGCTGGATGCAATGGTCGACGCCGGTGCCGTCCTTCAGCCGGAAAAAACCCTCCGCCGTCCGCTCGCCGGTCAGGAACGCCCGGTCGCGCTCGTCCACGTCCGAGGTGATGAGCCGTGCGCTCTCGGCATCGGTGCGCGCGCAGATCACCGTCGGTACGCCCGCCACATCCGCCGCCAGCCGCGCCGCATTCAGGTTGCGGATATGTGCCGCCGTCGGGATCAGCACCTTGCCGCCCAGATGGCCGCATTTCTTTTCCGAGGCGAGCTGGTCCTCGAAATGCACACCCGCCGCACCCGCCGCGATATAGGCCTTCATGATCTCATAGCAGTTGAGCGGGCCGCCGAATCCGGCCTCGGCATCGGCGATGATCGGTGCGAACCAGTCGCGCGACACCGCGCCCTCCGCATGTTCGATCTGGTCGGCGCGGGCCAGCGTCGCGTTGATCCGGCGGGCGAGCTCCGGCCCGGCATTGGCGGGGTAGAGCGACTGGTCGGGATACATCTGTCCGGCGGTGTTGGCGTCCGCCGCGACCTGCCAACCCGACAGATAGATCGCCTTCAGCCCGGCACGCACCATCTGCATCGCTTGATTGCCCGACAGCGCACCCAGCGCATGGACATAATCCTCGGTCTTCAGCAGCTCCCACAGCTTCAGCGCGCCACGCCGGGCCAGCGTATGTTCGATCGCGATCGATCCGCGCAGCCGCGCGACATCTGCCGGGGTGTAGGGGCGGGTGATGCCGTCGAACCGTCCGGTGGGGGCGGGGATGAGGTCCTGGAAGTTCGGCATCGCGTCGTCCTTTACAAATAGGGGCTTGTTGACGAGGACTTTGCCGGGTGTCGGACCGCTGATGAAGGCTCTGTCGTTTTGCTACCGCGTCTCCGGGTCGCTGCCACGTCGTCCCTTGCAGGTTGTGTTGTAAAGAATTGACAGCGTGGAAACGGACGCGCAGCCTGTCCGCAGGAGGGTGGAGCATGAGCGCAACCAAGCTGATCGCCGGACACGCGGTGCGACGGGTGCGTCGCCAGAACGGGCTGTCGCAAGCCGCGATGGCGGAGATGCTCGACATCTCGCCCAGCTATCTGAACCTGATCGAGCGCAACCAGCGGCCGGTATCGGCCGCGTTGCTGGTCCGGCTGGTCGAGACATTCGACTTCGATCCGCGCGCCTTGACGGCGGCGGCACCGGGGGGCGGGGCGGCGGCGATGCGGCGGCGGCTGGCCGATCCGATGTTCGCCGATCTGGAGATCGACCGCAGCGAGCTGGAGGAATGGCTGGCGGCGGCGCCGGGCGGTGCGGAGGCGTTTGCCCGCGCCTTTGACCGGCTGGGCGGCGGCGTGGCGGAGGTGGCCGCGACACCCGACCCGACCGTGCAGGTGCGCCGCGAGATCGAGCGGTGGCGCAACCATTTCCCCGACCTCGACGCCGCCGCCGAGCTGCTCGCGGACGAATTGCGCCTGATGGCGGGCGACCTGTACGGCGCGCTGGCCGAGCGTTTGCGGGTGCGTCATGCGCTGTCCATCCGGGTGCTGCCGGTCGACATCATGCCCGACCGGCTGGTGCGGCTGGACCTGCACGCCCGGCAATTGCAGCTGTCCGAAATGCTCGAGGCGCCGGGCCGCGTCTTTGCGCTGGCGGTCCAACTGGCCCAGTCGGAGGCGCGGGCCGAGATCGAGGCGCTGGCGCGCGGCGCAGCCTTTGGCGACCGCATCGCCGAACGGCTCTTCCGCCGCTATCTGGCACAGTATTTCGCCGCCGCTTTGGTCATGCCCTATGCCCGGTTCCTGCGCGCGTGCGAGGCGACCGGCTATGACCTGGCCGTGCTGCGTCGCCGCTTCGGGGTGTCGCATGAGCAGCTGGCGCACAGGCTGACCACGCTGCACCGGGTCGGCGCGCGAGGGCTGCCCTTTTTCATGTTGCGGATCGACCGCGCGGGGCAGGTGTCGAAGCGGCTGGTCGGGGCCGCTGATCCCGGTCTGGCCGAGGCCGAAGCCTTGTGCCCGCTCTGGAATGCGCTGGGCGCGTTCGACCGGGCGGGGGAGCCGATATCGCAAAGCGTCGTCATGCCCGATGGCGCGGCCTTCCTGACCGTGGCGCAGCGGGTCGATCGGGCCGGGCGATCGGCGTCTGGCGCTTCTGCGCAGTTCGCCATCCTATTGGGGCTGGCAGCGGCCTTGTCGGGTCAGCTGTCGGAGAGGCTGGGGGGAGAGACGGCGCGGCCCGCGACGCCGATCGGCCCAGGATGCCGTCGATGCCCCCGACCCGATTGTCCGCAACGCTCGCTCCCGGCGATCGGCCGTCCGTTGATGGTCAACGAGCGCGAACGGACGGTGGCTTCGCTGCCCTGTGCGGGCGACTGAGCGCCGGACTTGTGGAGCGATCGGCAAAGATTTCAACCTATTTGCCAAGTCCTTAAAGGAATTTGATCGGCTTTCACCAGTTGTAAGGAGTCATCGTGTAGCGTTCGATCCCGATGAATTGGCTCTTCCTCCGTCTCCGTTCATTGGAATTCCGTTTTGCGGTCATGCTGTCGACCGTCCTGTGCATTTCGACTGCGTTGGGCCTGACGGGCGTATCGTTCCATCGGCAACTGGTTTCGACCACCGAGGCGACCGGGCGCATCGCCATGAACCTGGACGATTTTGCGGCCGCCGATACCCAGTTGCGGGTCCTGCGTATTCACTTGATGGATGTGAAACGCCGCTTAGACCGGCATGACGGGAATAGAGAGGCGGATTGGGCGGCGATGGAGCAAATGCTCGCCGCGCAGTTGGCGCAGCGGCAAGCGGGGGCGCTGGCCCTGACGCCCCGCGGCCAAGACGTAGAGATACGGCTGCGGAAGGCCGAGCAACGCTTCTTCCGCGAAACCCGGGCGATCCTGCGGGACGCGCGGGCCGATCCCCGGACGCTCCAAGCCGCGCTTCCCCGGTTTCAGCGCTCGCTGCGCTCGGTGGAATATTGGCGGGACGATATGCGCCGGATGATGCGGCGGGAACTGACCCGGCGCACGCGTGAGGCCGCTCTGCTGGCGCGTCATGGACTGATGCAAATGACGCTGGCCGCCGTGTTGATGCTGATACTGGTTGGTGCACTGATCCTGTGGCTGCGCTGGCGCATCATCGAACCGCTGATGACGATCGTCGCGGCCGTGCGCGCGATGAAAGGCGGGCGGGCGCTGCAACCCTTGCCCTATGCACAGCGCGTCGATGAACTGGGCGAGTTGACCCGCGCGTTGCAGGCGTTCGCGCAGGAGGCCGAGGAGCGCGAGCGTATTCAGCGCCAGGTCGAATATCTGGCGCATCACGATCCGCTGACCGGTCTCGCCAACCGGCTGGTCTTTGCCGAGCGGTTGGAAAAGGCGCTTCAGGCGGGGCGGCGGATCGCGTTGCTGGCGATCGATCTGGACGGGTTCAAGAGCGTCAACGACACATTGGGCCATGCCACCGGCGACGCGATGTTGCAGCGGGCCAGCGCCATGCTGCTCGCGGCGGTGGACGAGGGGGATGTCGTCGCGCGCATCGGCGGCGACGAATTCGCGATCATCCACTATCTTTCGGAGACCGAGCGCGATGCCCAGGCGGTCGCGGATCGCATCTATGGCGTGGCCGCGGCCGATCCGGCGACACCGTCGGTCCGCCTGAGCATCGGCATCGCCCTGTCCCAGCATCACGGCATCGAGTGCGACGAACTGCAGGCCTGTGCCGATATCGCACTCTACCGGGCGAAGGCCGATGGCCGCCACCGCGCACGCCACTATGACGCGGCGATGGACGAGGAACGGCGGCAGCGCCACTGGCTGGCCCATGAGCTGCGCGATGCCAGCGTGCGGGGCGAGTTGAGCCTGGCGTTCCAGCCGATCGCCGATTGTCCCTCCCGCCGCATCATCGGGCAGGAGGCGCTGGCGCGCTGGACCCATCCGGTTTTGGGACCCGTCAGCCCCGATATCTTCATCGCACTGGCCGAGGAAAATGGGCTGATCGCGGAGATTGGCCGGTTCCTGCTGGTCGAGGCGCTGGTCGCCGCGCGCGACTGGCCCCGCGACTGGATGCTGGCGATCAACCTGTCCCCTGTACAGTTGCGTGACCCGTTGTTGGCGGACGAGATGCTGGCGACCATCGCGGACCATGGCATGCACCCCCGCCGGGTGGAGGTGGAAGTGACCGAAGGTGTGCTGATCGACCGGCGCGAAACCGCCACGGCCAATTTGCGCACGTTGCGCGGGGCGGGGGTGCGCATCGTGATGGACGATTTCGGCACCGGCTATTCCTCGCTCAGCAGCCTCCAGCAATTCCCGTTCGACAAGATCAAGATCGACCGGAGCTTCATTCGCGCGATGGATGCGCAGGGCCCCGCCCTGTCCATCGTGCGCGCCTCGCTGGGCCTAGGGCGCAGCTTAAACATTCCGATCGTCGCCGAGGGCGTCGAAACCGAGTATCAATATGCGATGCTGCGCGACCTGGGTTGCGACCAGATCCAGGGCTATCTGATCGGGCGTCCCGCGATTTCCCACGCCCAGGCGGCCTGATCCGATCAGGGGCAGGGGCTGTCGTCGGTCAGGCGACTTCTTCGGAGATCATCCGCACGATCATATGCCCCGAATAGGGTTTGGGCACGAAGCGAACCCCGGCCGGAAGATTGTCGGGGACATAGCTCTGGTCGCCCGACGTCACGAGGACCGCGACGTGCGGATGCGTCTCGCTCACCCGTGTCGCCAAGGCCGCGCCATCAAGCGTTCCGGGCATGGTCACATCGGTGAAGATCACCCGTATTTCGGGATGCCGGTCCAGCGCGACCAGCGCCTCGTCGGCACTGCTCGCCTGAACGACCCGGTATCCCGCATCCTCGAACGCGAACTGGACGTGGATGAGAAGCAGGGGCTGATCTTCAACGACAAGAATGGTGGGGGGCTGGACATCCATGGTCCCGCTAAAAGCCCACCATTCTGCATACGTTCCGAAATTGATTAAAATTACGTCTATCCGGTTTCATGCGCCGCTGTCGGTCAGGCCGGTGAGCTGGTCCTCGGACAGGGTCAGCCGCATGGCGGGGGTCAGCTCGGACAGCTGCGTCACGCTGGTCGCGCTGGCGATCGGTGCGCTGACACCGGGTTGTGCCATCAGCCAGGCGAGCGCGACCTGAGCCGGGGTCGCGCCGGTTTCCGCCGCCACCGCGTCCAATGCCGCCAGTACCGCGCCGCCCTTGCCGTGCAGCAATTCGCCCATCTTCGCGCCGCGCACGCTTTGCGACAGGTCGGCCTCGCTGCGATACTTGCCGGTCAGGAACCCGGCGGCGAGACCGAAATAAGGGACGACGCCGATATTCTCGGTGACGCAATAATCCTGCAACTCACCCTCGAATGCGTGGCGGCTGACCAGATTATATTCGGGTTGCAGGACGTGGTAGCGCGGCAGCCCCGCATCGCGCGCGGCCTCGTTTGCCGATTTCAGCCGGGCGGCATGGAAGTTGGACGCGCCGATCACCCGGACCTTCCCCGCTTCGACCAGACGGCCAAAGGCTTCCATCACCGCGTCCTGCGGCTGGTCTTCGTCATCCTGATGCGCGAAATACAGGTCGATCCGATCAGTGCCGAGCCGTTTCAGCGAGGCTTCGGCCGCCGCCGCGATCCGGGCGGGCGCCAGCTTTTCGCCGCCTTCGCCGGGCAGCATCCCGACCTTGGTCGCGATCAGCACCCGGTCGCGCTTGCCGCTGGCCTTCAGCCATTCGCCGATCATTGTCTCGGATTCGCCGCCCCGATGGCTGTCGACCCAGGCGGAATAGACGTCCGCCGTGTCGATCATCGTGCCGCCTTGGTCGACAAAGGCGTCGAGCACCGCAAAGCTCGCCGCGCGGTCGGCGGTCCAGCCAAAGACATTGCCGCCCAGCACCAGCGGCGCGATCATCAGGTCGGTCGAGCCCAGGCGGCGAAGCGGCAGGTCGGTCATGGCGGGATCAGCTTTCGTTGTCGGTGGGATTCTCCGCCTCAACGTCCGAAGGGGCCATCGCGTTCAGATCGACCGCATTGGCATCGAGCATGGCGGCGGCTTCGTTGAGCTGGCGATTCTCCTCCGCGCTCAGCCCCTGGGGCTGGTCATGCGAGGAACAGGCGGCGAGCGGCAGGAGCGCGGCGGCAAGGGCAAGGCGTTTCATCGTGCCATCATGGCAAAAGCCCAGATGAAAGGAAAAGGGGGAACCGGCACGGCGGCCGGATGCGTTGATGCGGCTCTTGTTTCCTATCCGTGAGGTCGACGTCATGCTCGCATCGTTCAAAATGGGTCTGGTCGGTGGGCAGCGCGCGATGACGCCGCTGGCCGCCGTGTCGATCGCCGCCGCGCGCGGGCAGCTGCCGCTCGGCAAGGGCGTGCTGCGCTGGCTGGCGAATCCGATCATAGCGGCGGGTACGCTGGCCCTCGCGATCGGCGAGATGGCGGGCGACAAGCAGAAGACCGCGCCCGACCGGATCGTGCCTGTCGGATTGGCGGCACGCTTCGCGACCTCGGCCATCGCGGGCGCGGCGCTGGCGTCACCGAAGCGTCGCTGGCTGGGCGCGGCGATCGGCGGCGTGACGGCGGTCGTCGCCTCCTATCCGGGCTGGCGCGGCCGGATGGCGGCACTGGGGCGCTATGGCCAGACCAAGACCGGCTTTGCGGAGGATGTCGCGGTCTTGGCCAGCGCGGTGGGGATCGTGCGGGGGCGGCGAGGCTGATCGCCTCGCTCAGGCGCTTGGTGGGGTCGGAAATAATCGCGCCCACCAGCGCCGCCCAAGCCTATGCCAGAGCAAGGCCATGGCGAGGGCGAGCAGTAGCGGCGGCCCCATATAGGCGATCAGGGTGAGCAGGGTCGTGACTGTCCACGTAAACGACGCATAGGCGGTGTTCCCTGCTTCGGCCAACCGAGCCTGAAGGCCGACACCGCTGCCCGCGGTATATTGGAAGCTGATCGGCGTAACGAGGACGCTCGCCCGAGCCGTGGCGGCCGCCGCGATACTGTCGCGACGTTGACGATCCAGTTCGGCCCGGCGCGCCAGCAATTCGTTGCGCTCCGAAGTGGACAGGCCGGGCAGCGCCAGCCGCTTGTCAATCGCGGCGCGGTCCTGCGTCGAGTCCGCCATATTGGTATCGGCCCCCTGGATCGTCGGTGCAGTGTCGGTGCCAAGGATTTCCGCCCCCGTCAGGGCTCCGCCGCCCGCCTCGACCCGTTTGACGCCATCGCGACCGAAAGTGCGGGCGATAGGGGAAGCTACGGCCATGTCGAGGCTAGCCGAGGCGTTACCGGCTTCGTCGACGTGATAGGCCATGCCGGTGATCCGACACTGCGGCCCCAGTTTTTCGCAGGCTTGGGCTTGTGCCTCCTGCGCGTCGGCGATCTGTTGCGAGGGCAGTCGCAGATCATAGCGATAGGAAAAGGCGAGGCCGCTCGCATTGCTGGCTGTGTTGCCTGCCTCACCATGGTCCGGTGCCTTGCTACAACCTGCAAGCACCAACAGAGCCATTGCGACACCCAACCACCGCATGATCATACTCCCGTCAGATCATTCTCAAAGCGTATCGATCCGGTGGGAATTGCGTCAAGCGACTTCGTGGAAAGCGAGCGTTGTTATTCCGCAGGTGAGGAATGTTCTTCAGCCTCTGGTACCTAAAGCCGGAAACGCCGTCCATTTCTCCTGGGACTGTGCGCTGTCCAGCACCGCCTCGACGAACGCCATCGTCCGCAGGCCCGATTCCAGCCCCGGATACCATTCCGCCTCACCCGGAGCACCGCCGTCCGCCGGGCCGCCGTTGCGCAACGACTCCGCCACCGCGCGATAGAGGTTGCCGAACGCCTCGATATAGCCTTCCGGGTGGCCCGAAGGCGTGCGCAGGCGGGGTAGGGTAGAGGGGCTGAGGCCCGGACCGCCGGCACGGACGATCTCGGCGGGGCGGTCGAGCCAGCGCAGGGTCAGCGTGTTGGGCTCCATCTGCGACCATTCCAGGCCGCCTTTCTCGCCATGGATGCGGATGCGCAGGCCATTTTCCTCGCCCGCCGCCACCTGGGTCGCGCGCAGCGTGCCGCGTGCACCCTCGGCGAAGCGGAGCAGGACGTTGACGTCATCGTCGAGCACCCGGCCCGCGACATGGGTCGTCACGTCCGCCGACAGCGCCTCGACCGTCAGGCCGGAGATATGCTCGGCCAGCTGAAAGGCATGGGTGCCAATATCGCCCAGCGCGCCGCCGAGCCCGGCGCGGCTTGGGTCGGTGCGCCATTCGGCCTGCTTGTTGCCCTCGCGGTCGAGCGCGGTGCTGAGCCAGCCTTGGACATATTCGACATGGACCAGTCGGATGCGGCCGAAATCGCCGCGCGCGACGCGGGCTCGCGCCTCCTCGACCATAGGATAGCCGCTATAGGTGAAGGCCAGCGCATAGAGCTGCCCCGACGCCCGCGCCGCGTCGGCGATGGCGCGCGCCTCGGCGAGGTTCATCGCCATCGGCTTTTCGCTGAACACCGGAAAGCCAGCGTTCAATGCCGCAATCGCCATCGGTGCGTGGAGGTGATTGGGGGTAACGATCGCCACCGCGTCGATCCGCTCTCCCTCGGGCCGTGCGCGCTCGTCGGCGAGCAGGGCGTCGATGGTGGCATGGACGCGGGATGGATCAAGGCCCAGCGCCTCGCCGCTACGCCGATTGCGCTCGACATCGCTGCTGAACGTCCCCGCGACCAACTCCCAGTCGCCGTCCAGCGCCGCCGCCATCCGGTGCACGCCGCCGATGAACGCGCCCTCACCGCCGCCTGCCATGGCCAGCCGCAACTTTCGTCCCGCCATCACCCTCTCTCCTGTCATCCCAATCGCTTATAACGCGATATTCGGTGCTTGCATGGCATCGGTTTAACGGTAAACTCAGGCAAGAACCAGCGAGTCTGGGCAAGAAAATTTCGGGAGAGAGAGGATGAGGCAGCTCATCGGGCTGGCCGCCGCCATACCGGCCCTGGTCGCGGGTATCGTGGCCATACAGGCACCGTCCACCGCACAGACCGCGCCCGCCGCGGGCGCGCAGGCCTTTGCCGCGTGCCGGGCCTGCCACACGCTGAACAAGGGCGGGCGCAATGGTGTCGGTCCCAATCTGAACGGTGTGTTCGGGCGTCCGGCGGGCTCGGTCGCGGGGTTCAACTATTCGCCCGCGATGAAGGCGTCGGGGCTGAAATGGGACGACAAAACACTCAATGAGTTCATCGCCGCACCGATGAAGAAGGTGCCGGGTACGCGGATGCCGATCGGCGTCGCCGATCCCGCCAAGCGCGCCGCGCTCATCGCCTATCTCAAGGCCGAGACGGCGAAATGAGTGCTGCTCCCGCCATGCGCGGCCCGGGCATCTTCCTGGCGCAGTTCATGGGCGACGCAGCACCGTTCGACACGCTGGACTCGGCGGCGCGCTGGATGGCGGAGGCGGGCTACGAGGGCGTGCAGATCCCGACCTGGGATGCGCGCTGTATCGACCTGAAGCTGGCGGCCGAAAGCCAGGATTATTGCGACGACCTGGCCGGGCGCTGTGCCGAAGCGGGCGTCGCGATCACCGAATTGTCGACCCATTTGCAGGGCCAGCTCGTTGCCGTTCACCCGGCCTATGACGCCGCCTTTGACGGTTTCGCGCCGGAGGCGGTGCGAGGCAAGCCCGCCGAGCGGCAGCAATGGGCGGTCCAGCAGCTTCTCTATGCCGCCAAGGCCAGCCGACGGCTGGGCTTGAGCGCGCATGCGACCTTCTCGGGCGCGTTGCTCTGGCCCTTCGTCTATCCCTGGCCGCAGCGGCCCGCCGGGCTGGTCGCGGAAGGGTTCGCCGAACTGGGCAAGCGATGGCACCCGATCCTGGATGCGTTCGAGGGGGAGGGCGTCGACCTCTGCTACGAGCTGCATCCGGGCGAGGACCTGCACGACGGCACGACGTTCGAGCGGTTCCTGGATTCCGTCGGCGGCCATCAGCGCGCCGCCATACTCTACGACCCCAGCCATTTCGTGCTGCAGGCGATGGACTATCTGCAATTCATCGACTTTTACCATGACCGCATCCGCATGTTCCACGTCAAGGATGCCGAGTTCAATCCGACCGGCCGGGCGGGCGTCTATGGCAGCTATAGCGACTGGGTGGATCGGCCGGGGCGGTTCCGTTCGCTGGGCGACGGGCAGGTCGATTTCGGCGGCATTTTCTCGAAGCTCACCCAATATGGCTATGCCGGTTGGGCGGTGCTGGAATGGGAATGCTGCCTGAAGCATCCGGAGGACGGCGCGCGTGAGGGCGCACCCTTCATCGCGGCGCACATGATCCGCCGGGCCGAGCGGGCCTTTGACGATTTTGCCGGTGGTGGCGACCCAGCGGCCAATCGGCGCTGGTTGGGAATTTAACGATTGCAAGGACTTGACCATCCGCCCCGGAAGGTAAAGTCTGACAAGAAAACATAAGCGGGAGAGGGGCATGGAAGCGATACCGGACAATCGGTCGCGTCTGTTCTGGCTGAGCGTGCTGGCGTTGTTCACGGCGGCGGCGAGCGCGGCGTTGCGGGCGGCGGTGGCGAGCAGCCTGAAGGCACAGTGGATCGATCCCATCGCGCCGGTGCAGGCGGGCGAGCTGATCGGCTCGGCGTTGGGCTCGGCCTTTCTGGGCTTTGCCGCGACCCTGTTCGTGGCGAGTGCGCTGCTCGACCGGATCGGCGCGCGGCAAATGCTGATCGGGTGCGGCCTGTGTTTCCTGGTCGGTACCACCGCGATCATCGGGGCGGGCCATGTCGCGACGGGCATGGGTGTCTATCACATCGTCTGGGGCGGGATGCTGCTCAGCGGCATCGGCTGGGGGCTGGCCGAGGCGTCGATCAACCCGCTGACCGCGCGGCTCTACCCGGAAGAGACGACGCACCGGCTGAACGTGCTCCACGCCTGGTATCCCGGCGGGCTGATCGTCGGCGGGCTGGCGGGCGTGCTGCTGGCCGAGCTGTTGTCGTGGCAGGCGATCATGGCGCTGGTCCTGGTCCCGGCGCTGGGCGTGCTGGTGATGGCGGCGACCACCCAATTCCCGCCGGTGCCGCGCGAAGTACGTGACGTCGGCTTCGGCGGCATGATCGCGGAAGTCTTTAAGCGGCCGAGCTTCTTCGTCTGGTTCGCCGCGATGTTCCTGACCGCCGCGTCCGAACTGGCGCCGGGCCAATGGCTGGATGTGGCGCTGAGCAGCCGGGTCGGCATGCGTGGCATCCTGCTGCTGGTCTATGTCAGCGCCTTGATGTTCGTGTTCCGCCACTTTGCCGGGCGGATCGCGGGGCGGCTGTCCAATCCGGGGCTGCTCTGGGTGTCGAGCCTGATGGCGGGCATCGGCCTGTTCCTGTTGTCACGGGCGCAGTCGCCGGTGGCGGCGATCCTGGCCTCGACCGTCTGGGGGCTGGGCGTCTGTGCGATGTGGCCGACCATGCTGGCCTCGGTCGCGGAGCGCTATCCGCGCGGCGGGGCCTGGGCGTTGGGTCTGGTCGGATCGGCGGGCGCGCTGTCGAGCTTCTTCGTCCTGCCACAGCTGGGCGCGATGTTCGACGCCGCCAAGGTCGAACTGGCCGGTGGGCCGGAGGCGTTCAAGCGGCTGACCGGCGAAGCGTTGCGCCAGGTCGAGGATGCGGCGGCGTCGCAGTCCTTTGCGCGGCTCGCCATCGTGCCGGTGATCCTGCTGTTCGTGTTCGGCGGCATCTGGCTGGCCGAGCGCCGCAATCCGCGCCGGGTGATCATCGGCGAGCGGGTCGCGTGACCCCCTCGCGCCGCACCGTGATGGGCGGGCTGGCCGCTGCCGTGCCCGCCGCCGCACTGGGTGGGCAGAAGGCTGACAAGCCGTCCAACGCCGCGCGCTTTACCCTGGGCTTCGCGCCGCATCTGGGCAGCTTCGCCAGCCGGGGCGCGAGTTCGGTCGAGCAGATCGCTTTTGCTGCCGACCAGGGCTTCTGGGCGTGGGAGGACAATGAATATGCCCTCCGCCCGGTCCCCGAGCAGGAGGCCATCGCCAAGGCGCTGCGCCAGCGGAACATGACGATGGGCGTCTTCGTCGCCTCCATGCCCAAATGGGCGGAGTCCCGGCCCTTGCTGGGCGGCGAGGACGAGGGCGAGCGCCAGGCCTTCCTCGCCGATGTGCGAAACGCGGTCGAAGTCGCCAAACGCGTGAATGCCAGATGCGCGACGGTCGTCACCGGCTTCATGGACAAGAAGCTCCATCCCGCGATCCAGCAGGGCCGGATCATCGACACGATGCGCCGCGCCGCCGATATCGTCGCGCCGCACGGCCTGATCCTGGTGATGGAGCCGCTCAACACGCGGACCAACCATCCGGGTGTGTTCATGCAGTCGATCGCAGAGGGCTATGCCGTGGCGCGCGGGGTGAACAGTCCCGGCGTCAAGGTGCTGGCCGACCTGTATCACGAGCAGATTCAGTCGGGGAACCTGATCCCCACGCTGAAGCTCTGCTGGGACGAGATCGGCTATATCCAGTTCGGCGACAATCCGGGCCGCAACGAGCCGGGCAGCGGTGAGATCAACTATGCCAATGTCTGCCGCTATCTGAAGGAGCGCGGCTACCGGGGCGTGATCGGCATGGAGCACGGCAATTCGGTCCAGGGCCGGGCCGGCGAAGACACACTGATCGCGGCGTACCGCGCGATCGATCCGACAGCATGAGGAGGGGAGCGATGCGGATGCTACCGTTGATCGCACTGATGATGGCCGGAAGCGCCATGGCGCAGGACAAGCCGGGTTTGGGATTTCGCGACACGCCGATGCTGCCGGGCGGAAAATGGCATGTCCATGATCCCGACCGGCCAGCGCCCAAGGTGGTGACGCCTGCCGCGCAAGCCGGTGGCGCGCCGTCCGATGCGGTGGTGCTGTTCAACGGCCGCTCCATGGACGCCTGGACCCCCAGCGGTAAGTCCTGGCTGCTGAAGGACGGCGCGATGACCGTGCCGCCGCGCGACGGCAAGGCCGAGAGCGTGCTGGTCAGCAAGCAGAGCTTCGGCGACGTGCAGCTTCACCTCGAATTCCGCTCGCCCAATCCACCGCAGAAATCGTCGCAGGACCGGGGCAATAGCGGCATCTGGTTCATGCAGCGCTACGAGGTGCAGATCCTCGATGGCTATAACAACCCGACCTATGCCGATGGGCAGGTCGGCGCGGTCTATGCCTGGAAGCCGCCGCTGGTGAATGCGGCGCGGAAACCCGGCGAGTGGCAGAACTACGACATCATCTTCGAGCGGCCGCGCTTTGGCGCAGACGGCAAGCTGCTGCGCCCGGCCTATGTCACCGCGCTGCTGAACGGCGTCGTCGTCCAGAATCATCAGGCGATGTTGGGTACCACCATCTGGCGGCAGGTCGAAAAATACCAGGCGCATGGTGATGCCGCGCCGATCCAGCTTCAGGACCATGATTCGCCCGTTTCATTCCGCAACATCTGGGTCCGCCCGTTGCCGCCCGAGGCGATCGCGCAGGACCTGCCGGAGGATGCCCGATGACCCCCCATATCGACCGCAGACATGCTTTGGCGGGCATCACCGCCATGTTCGGCTCCGCCCTGTTCGCGCCCATCGCTCGTGCGGCGGGTGCAGTGGAGCAAGCGCGCGGCACTATTCCCGTCATCTCGGACGGACCGCCCAGCATGGCCGTCTTCACGCCTACCCAGCGCGCGACGATGGTCGCCCTGTCCGAGCGGGTGATCCCGACCACCGACACCCCCGGCGCCATCGCGGCCAAGGTGCCCGAGTTCATCGAGAAGATGCTCGCCGATTGGGCCAGCCCCGAGGACAAGACTCCGATCATCGCCGGGCTGAACGCGATCGAGGCGCGCAGCCTGAGCGTCAACAAGCTGTCCGCCGCCAAGGCAACCGCGGCGCAACAGGACACGCTGCTGACCGAAGCGATGGAAGGCGTGCTGCCGGAGGGTAGGGCGTTCTTCGAGCCGTTCCGACAGCTGGTCATCACCGGTTATTACACGTCGGAAATCGGCATCACGCAGGAGCGCGAATATCTGCCCGTGCCCGGCGAATATAACGGCGCTTTCCCTTATTCTCAGGTCAACAAGGTGTATTCGGCATGATCGATCGTCGTTCGTTGATGGGCGCAGGGCTGGGCCTGGGTGCCGCCGCGCTGGTGCCGGGCACGGCGCAGGCCGCGCAGCTCGGGGCGATCGGGCTGCAACTCTATACGATCCGCGAGCTGTTCGCCGCCGATCCGGTCAAGACTTTGGAGGCGGTGGCGAAGATCGGTTACCGCGAGGTCGAATATGGCGGGGGCGGCTATGACGCGATGGATCATGCCATGCTCCGCCGCACGCAGGACCGGCTGGGGCTGAAGGCGCCGTCGATCCACGTCCCTTACGACTCGCTGCTCGGCAAGTTCGATGCGTGCGTGACCATGGCCAAGACGCTGGGCGCCGATACCGTCATCCTGCCGTACATGACCGACGAGCATCGCACCGAGGCGGGCTGGAACGCGGCGCTGCCCAACATCAACCGCTTCGCCGAGCAGTTGAAGAAGGCGGGGCTGGGCTTTGCCTATCACAATCACGACTTCGAGTTCACCACCAAGCCCGGCGGTGTCAGCCTGTATGACCGGCTGCTCAAGGAAACGAACCCCGCGCTCGTGAAGCTGGAGATCGATCTCTATTGGGCAATCCATGCGGGCGAGGATGCAGCGGCGCTGATCCGGCGGCTGGCGGGCCGAATCTATGCCTATCACGTCAAGGATGCGCGCGCCGATGGCAGCATGACGGCGGTCGGCGCGGGGCAGATCGACTTTGCCTCGATCTTCAGGCTCAACCGCCTCGCGGGCGTGAAGCATTTCTATGTCGAGAACGATCAGGCGCCCGCGCCCTATCTGCCCGACATCACCACCAGCTTCCGCACGCTGCGCGGCTTGCGGTTCTGAAATCATAACGAGATCATAGGGAGGACAGCCATGGCGGCGACGAACCGTTTCGACGCGATCGTGATCGGGTCGGGCATCAGCGGCGGTTTCGCCGCCAAGGAACTGACCGAAAAGGGCCTGCGCGTCCTGATGCTCGACCGGGGCGTCATGGTCGAACATGGCGAGGGCTATCCCTATGACGGCAAGCCCGCCTTCGAAGTGCCGGCGCGCAACATCATGCCCAAGCCGCTGGTCGAGAGCGATTATTTCATTGCCAAGCACGGCTATGTCGCGCCCAGCAACCAGAAATTCTACAATGACGACCGGCTGAATCCCTATGCCTATGACGAGGGCAGCAAATTCTACTGGATCAGGCCAGCTGCGGTCGGCGGCAAGTCGCTGATCTGGGGGCGCTGGTCGTTCCGCTGGAGCGAGGGCGATTTCGAGGCGAACAAGCGCGAGGGCGTCGCCGCCGACTGGCCGATCCGCTACGACGATGTCGCGCCCTGGTATAGCTATGTCGAGAAGTATATCGGCGTCTCGGGCTCGCGCGAGAACCTGCCCTATCTGCCCGATAGCGAGTTCCAGCCGCCGATGCCGATGAATGTCGCGGAAAAGTGGCTGAAGGAACGGCTGGAGGGCCAGTTTCCGGGGCGCAAGCTGATCCACAGTCGCCTGTCCAACATGACCGAGGATAAGCCCGACCAGAACCGCACCAAATGCCAGTTCCGCAACCAGTGCGGCAATGGCTGCTCCTTCGGCGCCTATTTCTCGACCCAGGCGGTGACCTTACCTGCGGCGCGCGCGACCGGGCGGCTGACGCTGCAATCCGATGCGGTGGTGACGGGGATCGACTATGATCCGGCGAAGAAGAAGGTCACCGGCGTCCGTTATGTCGATGCCAAGACGGGGCAGGCGCAGACGGTCAGCGCCAATCTGGTCTTCGTCTGCGCCTCGGCCATGGGGTCGGTGCAGATCCTGATGAACTCGCGGGCGCCGGGTTCGGAGCGCAGCCATTTCGACAGCAGCGGGACGCTGGGCCGCTATGTCATGGACCATATCTTCCGGGTCGGCGTGTCGGGCGAGATTCCGGGCATGGACGACCTGATCGAATATGGCCGTCGTCCGGGTGGGGTGTACGTGCCGCGCTTCCGCAACCTGAAGGGCGATGAGGGGCTCGGCTTCCGGCGCGGCTATGGCTACCAGGGCTCGGCCTATCGCAACGCCGCCAAGCCGGTTGGCTTCGGCGCGGAGATGAAGCATGGGATGCGCCGTTATGGCCCCTGGCAGTTCAGCATGGGCGCGTTCGGCGAATGCCTGCCCTATGAGGATAATCGCGTGTCGCTGCACTCCAGCAAGGTCGATCGCTTCGGCATGCCGCTGATGAAGTTCGACGTGACCTTCCGCGACAATGAGCTGAAGATGATGGCCGATGCCCGGCGCGAGGGCGAGGCGATGCTGCGCGCGGCGGGGCTGAAGAACGTGACCAGCGGCGAGTCCGAGCATGTCCCCGGCGACGCGATACACGAAATGGGCGGCGCGCGCATGGGCGCGGACCCCCGCCAGTCGGTGCTCAACAAATGGAGCCAAGCGCATGACGCGTCGAACCTCTATGTCACCGACGGCGCGCAGATGGCGTCGGTGTCGTGCGTGAATCCCTCGCTGACCTTCATGGCGCTGACCGCGCGGGCGGCGGACCATGCGGTTAAGGGGCTGAAGGCGGGGGCGGTTTGAGAAGAAGCGTAACCTTTGTTCCTCCCCTCCAAGGGGAGGTAGCAGGCCGAAGGCCTGACGGAGGGGTGTCCCGCTATCGAGAGGGGGATACCCCTCCACCATCCTTCGGATGGTTGCCTTCCCCTGCAAGGGGAGGAATAGGGAATGGCTACTAACGTCGGCAAACGCCCCGAAGGCGTCACCATCCGCGCGGTCGGCGAGCGCGCGGGCGTGTCGGCGATGACCGTCTCCAACGTCATCAACGGCGCTGGCAAGGTCGGCCCGGCGACGCGCGCCGCCGTGCTCGCCGCGATCGACGAACTGGGATACCGCCCCAACATCGCTGCGCGCCGCCTGGCCAAGGCGAAAGTGACGACGCTGGGCCTGCTCTACAGCGACCGGGGGACGCCGTTCATCGACTCGATCCTGCTCGGCGCGCTGCGGGCGACCAATGCGCGCGGGTTGCAGTTCATCGCCCAGGCCGAAGAGGCGCTGACCCGCGAGGCGGCGGAGGCGGCGGTTCGCGCGCTGGTGCAGGGCGGTGCGTCGGGCGTGCTGCTGGTGCCGCCCTTCGCCGAATTGCTCAGCGGATCGGGGCTGTTCGCCGATCTGGGCGTGGCGGCGGCGGCGATCGCGACCGGGCTGCCCATGGCCGATATCTCGACCGTGCGGATCGACAATCGCGCGGCGATGGCGGCGGTGACCGCGCATGTCGCGGGGCAGGGACATCGGCGGATCGGTTTCCTCGCCGGGCCGGAAAGCTTTTCGGTCGCCGCAGAGCGGTTGGCGGGGTTTTGCGACGGGCTGGCTGCGAGCGGGATGGCCTATGATCCGGCGTTGGTCGTCCGGTGCGGTTTCGATCCGGTATCGGGGGCGCAGGCGGGGCGCGCATTGTTGACGCTGGCGGAGCGGCCGAGCGCGATCCTGTGCAGCAGCGACGATATGGCGGCCGGGTTGATCGGTGAGGCGCATCGCATGGGGCTGCGGCTGCCCGATGGCCTGGCGGTGACGGGGTTCGACGATACCGCGATCGCGGCGCGGCTCTGGCCGCCGCTGACCGTCATCCGTCAGCCGGTGGGCGATATGGCGTTCCGCGCGGTCGAGCAGGTGCTGGCCTCGCTCCGCTCGCGGATGGTGCAGGACCGGGTGCTCGATTTCGAGCTGGTCGCGAGGGAGTCGGTGGGGCGGGGGTAGGGCTCGGCTTTTCGTTCAGGCAAATCGCGGGTGGAGAAAAGCTCGCGCCCAAAAAACACCTCCCGTACCCCGGCGAAGGCCGGGGCCCAGGCTCCAGCAAGCGCGTGGCGCGCCAACCGGTGAGGGGGAGGCCATGAAACCCCGCCTTCGATGGTTCACCGCAACTGGGCCCCGGCCTTCGCCGGGGTGAAGCGATCACCTCACCCCGTTCGCCCATATTCCGCGATCGTCGCCACTTCCTCGGGATCGCCCAGCACCACGCCGACGCGCTGGTGGAGGCCGATCGCGGCGACGTCCATGATCGGGATGGCCCCGTCGATCGACGCGCCGCCCGCCTGTTCGATCAGGAAGCTCATCGGGTTCGCCTCATAGAGCAGGCGCAGCTTGGCCTTGCCGTCCTTGCGGTGGTCGCCCGGATAGAGGAACACGCCGCCGCGCTTCAGGATGCGATGCACGTCCGCGACCATCGAGGCGGTCCAGCGCATGTTATAGTCGACGCCGCACGGCCCCTCGGTACCCAGGATACGCTCTTCGACATAGCGGGCGACACCTGGCGACCATTGGCGGCGGCGCGCCATGTTGATCGCGAATTCCTTGGTGCCGGTGGGGATGCGCATCGGCCCGTCGGTCAGCCGCCACGACCCGATCTCGCGGTCCAGCGTGAATTCGTAGACGCCGGTGCCGACGGTCAGGACCAGCAGCGTCTGCGGGCCGTATATGGCATAGCCCGCCGCCACCTGCGACCGGCCGGTCTGGAGGAAATCCTCCTCGGTCACTTCGCGGCCTGCGCAATCCTCGGGCGCCTTCAGGACCGAGAAGATGGTGCCGACCGACAGGTCGACATCGACATTGCTCGACCCGTCGATGGGATCGAACAGCAGCAGATATTCGCCGCGCGGGAAGCGGTTCGGGATGCGGTGGATCGTCTCCATCTCCTCCGATGCCATGGCGGCCAAGTGTCCGCCCCATTCATTGGCGTCGAGCAGCAGGTCGTTGGCGATCACGTCCAGCTTCTTCTGGACCTCGCCCTGCACATTCTCGCTGCCCAGGCTGCCCAGCACATCGCCCAGCGCGCCCTTGGAGATCGCCTGGTTCACCGCCTTGCACGCCCGCGCGACGGTTTCGATCAGCAGGCGCAGTTCGGCCGGGCAGGTTTCTTCGGAGCGACGCTGCTCCTCGATCAGGAAACGGGTGAGCGTCGTCTGGCGCGGGGTCGTCATCGTCACGAATGCTCCGGGAAGGGCATGGGGATGATCGGCCCTGCGGGCTCCCTCCCGCCGGACCGCGCCATGGTGGCGGCGCTACCCATGGACCGGGGCGCACCGCTTCGCAATCGGCTGTTAAGGCAGGTCGTGCTTTATTGAGGCGTAGCATTTCTGTTATATCCCATTTGCCAAGTGGGATATGATGGGGGTCGGAGGATCGTCCATGTCGACCAAGCCGTTCACTGCTGCCACCTCTCGCGAGGATGTTTCCGCGACCGGGATCGACGGAATCGTCTCGGCGCTGCGTGCCGCGCGGCAGGGATGGCGGGTGCGGCAGGACGGGACGCGCGACGTCGAGCGTTTTCCCTCGCGCGCCGGGGTCGAGGACGTCGTCGCCCTGGTCGCCGCTGCACTCTATCCGCGTCGCCTGGGCCATTTCAGGGGGCCCGCGCAGGAGGAGGACCGCTTCGTCGCGGCCAAGCTGCTCGCCGCGCTGACCGCGCTGGAACGCGAGATCGGCGCGGAGCTGGCCTATTGGCAGAAGGATGCGGACGAGACCTTCCCGCCCGAACAGGCTGCGCTGGTCGCGCGTTTGTTCGGCGCGACCCTGCCGCAGGTGCGCGAGTTGATCGACAGCGATGTCGAGGCCGCGTTCCTGGCCGACCCGGCGGCGCGCAGCGTGGACGAGATTCTGCTCTGCTATCCGGGCGCGGTCGCCAGCCTGCACCACCGCATCGCGCATGAGCTGAACGCGCTGGGCGCGCCGATCGTCGCGCGCATGATTTCCGAACTCGCCAATGAGCGGACCGGGATCGACATCCATCCCGGCGCGACCATCGGGCGGCATTTCTTCGTAGACCATGGCACCGGCGTCGTCGTCGGCGAAACCGCGATCATCGGCGAGCGGGTTCGCGTCTATCAGCATGTGACGCTGGGCGCGCGGTCCGCGCTGGGCACCGCGCCGCGTTCGCCGCGCGACCGTTTCGCCCGGCATCCGATCGTCGAGGATGACGTCATCATTTACGCTGGCGCGACCATATTGGGTCGTGTCACCATCGGCGCGCGCTCGGTGATCGGGGGCAATGTCTGGCTGCTGACCGATGTCGCGCCCGAGAGTGTGCTCGTCCAGCCCGAGGCTTTGCATCTGCCGCGCGCCGAGGGGAGGGCGCTGCGTCAGGAATTGGAGGGAACGGCATGACGGGGGGACGCAAGCCGATCATCGGCCTGATGTGCGGCAACGAAGTGGCGAACCGCCCGATCCAGGCGGTGGCGACTCGCTTCATCGATCCGCTGGTCCGGCTGTGCGGCGCCAGCGTCGTCATCGTCCCCGCCATTCCCGAGGCGGTCGATACCGTGATGATGGCCGACATGCTCGACGGCCTGCTGCTGACCGGCGGCCGTTCGCATGTCGCGCCCGCGCAATATGGCGATGGGGCCACGCTCGCCCCCTCCGCCTGCGATCCGCAGCGCGACTCGGTGGCGCTGGCATTGGCCGGGCGGATGATCGATCGCGGCAAGACGGTGTTCGGCATCTGCCGGGGGATGCAGGAGATCAACGTGCTGTTCGGCGGTTCGCTGACCTGCCTGGGCGGCCTGCCGCGCCATCATCGCGGGAGCTGGGATTCGGATTATGAGTCGCTGTTCGATCACCACCACGCGGTCGACCTGATGGCTGGCGGCGTGCTGGCGGGGCGCAGCACACAGCGGCGGGTACAGGTCAATTCGGTGCACCAGCAGGGCGTCGACCGGCTGGGCTATGGGTTGGTCGTCGAGGCGCGCGATGCCGAGGACGGGCTGATCGAGGCGTTCCGCGCGCCGGGGTGCGACGCCGATGTGCTGGCGGTGCAATGGCATCCCGAATGGGACATTGCGACCTGCGGCGTGGCGCAGGGTTTCTTCTCGCTGATGGGCGAATCGGTGCGCGGCCACGCCTGATCGTCCCGGGCGACCCGGCTATCATATTTGCAAGTGACAGGACGCGGCCCGGCTGGATAAGAGGGGCGGACATACCTTTTTACAGGAGTCCGGGTCGATGAAGCTGCTGCGTTATGGAGAAATCGGGCAGGAGCGCGCCGGGTTGCTGGATGCCGACGGTCACATCCGCGCCTTGCCAGAGGCGCTGGGCGATCTGGGCGGCGACCGCCTGACGCCGCAAGGCCTGGCCGAGATCGCCGCGCTCGATCCCGCCACGCTGCCGCTGGTCGAGGGGAACCGGCGCCTGGGGTCGTGCATCGCGCGGCCGGGCAAGTTCGTGTGTATCGGCCTCAACTATCGCGACCATGCCGCCGAGAGCAATCTGCCGATCCCGGCCGAGCCGGTGGTGTTCGGCAAATGGTCGAGCGCGATTGTCGGCCCGAACGACGATGTCGAAATCCCACGCGGCTCCGAAAAGACCGATTGGGAGGTCGAACTGGGCGTCGTGATCGGCAGCCGCGCGCGCTATGTCTCGCAGGACGATGCTCTGGCCCATGTCGCGGGCTATTGCGTCGTGCATGACGTCAGCGAGCGCGCCTACCAGCTGGAGCGCGGCGGCACCTGGGACAAGGGCAAGGGCTGCGACACGTTCGGCCCGACCGGCCCCTGGCTGGTCACCGCCGACGAAGTGGGCGATCCCCAAGCGCTGCGCCTGTGGCTGGATGTCGATGGCCAGCGCTATCAGGACGGCAACACCGCCGACATGATCTTCACCATCGCCGAAATCGTCTCCTATGTCAGCCAGTTCTGCACACTGGAGCCCGGCGACATCATCACCACCGGCACACCCAAGGGCGTCGGCATGGGCCAGAAGCCGCCGGTCTATTTGCGCGCCGGGCAGACGGTGCGGCTGGGCATCGACGGTCTGGGCGAGCAGACGCAGCGCTTCGTCGACGCCGCGTGACGGTCACGCTGGCGTAAAATGAAGCGGTCGGGGAGCGACGCAGGGTTCGCGTCGCTCCCGTTAAGGCTTGCCAAGCGAGCACCGGCCACCATAAGGTTACGCATATAAAATATAGATTTCATGGAGAAGGAGCGCAGCCATGGCGGCCAATCGAGCGGCCCAGTGTGAAGGAGGGCAGGACTGATGGCCATTCCCGCCGATCTGACCGTTGACCCGCAACCGGGAGAGTCGGGTCATGCCGCATCCGCCGGGCAGGGCACCGTGGCGCGTGGCTATCTGCCCGCGCTCATCATCACGGTCAGCCTGTTCTTCCTGTGGGGCATGGCCAACAACCTGAACGACATCCTGATCGCGCAGTTTCGCAAGGCGTTCACGCTCAGCGACTTCGGGACCAGCTTTGTCCAGCAGGTCTTCTATCTCGGCTATTTCCTGCTCGCCGTGCCCGCCTCGATGGTGATGCGCCGCTTCGGCTATAAGGCGGCGATCGTGCTGGGGTTGACGCTATACGGCACCGGCGCGCTGCTCTTCTATCCGGCGGCGGCGGCCAGCCTGTACCAGCTGTTCCTGCTCGGCCTGTTCGTGATCGCGGCGGGTCTGGCGTTCCTGGAGACCTCGGCCAACCCGCTGATGGGCGAGCTGGGCGATCCGGCGGGTGCGACGCGGCGACTGAACTGGGCGCAGGCGGCCAATCCGCTGGGCGCGATCACCGGCATCCTGATCGGGCGCAACTTCATCCTGTCGGGCATCGAGCATGACGAACGCGCGCTTGCCACGATGGACGCTGCCGCGCGTACCGCCTTCTACAAGGCCGAGGTACAGGCGATCGCGCCGCCCTATGTCGCCATCGCCATCGTCGTGCTGCTCTTCGCGCTGGCCGCCGCGCTGGTTCGCTTCCCCAGCGGCACGCCGCACCGGGCGAGCGACGGCCCGTCCTCGGGCGGTCGCTTCGTCGATGTGTTCCGGCAGAAGCGCCTGCTCGGCGCGGTGGTCGCGCAGTTCTTTTACGTGGGCGCGCAGGTCGGTGTGTGGAGCTACACCATCCGCTATGCGCAGGCCAATGCGGGCCTGAACGAGCGGAGCGGCGCGGATGCGCTGTTCGTCTCGCTGGTGCTGTTCGCCGCCGGGCGCTTCCTGGGCAGCGCGCTGATGGGGCGTGCCGCACCGGTCAGGCTGCTGGCGCTGTTCGCGGGCCTGTCGATCGCGCTGACCGCGGTGGCGGGTGTGCTGGGCGGCTGGCCGGGGCTGATCGCGCTGGTCGCGGCGAGCTTCTTCATGTCGATCCAGTTCCCGACCATCTTCGCGCTGGGGATCGAGGGGCTGGGGCCGCTGCGCCGTGCGGGGGCCTCACTGATCGTGATGGCGATCATCGGCGGCGCGGGCCTGACCGCGCTGATGGGGCTGGTGTCCGATCGCGCCGGAATCACCTTCGCGATGCTCGTCCCCACGCTCAGCTTCGCGGTTGTTTTGGGTTTTGCGGTCCTGATCGGACGCCACAAGGAGAAGAATGGATGAACCGTCTGTCGGGCAAGCGGGCGATCGTGACCGGTGCTGGCCAGGGTATCGGCCGCGCCGCCGCCGAATTGTTCGCGGCCGAGGGCGCTCAGGTAATCGCCGTCGATCGCAATGCCGAGGCTCTGGCGAGCCTTCAGGGCTGCACGACCGAGACGCTCGACCTGCTCGACCCGGCCGCGATTGCTGCGTTCGGTGAGCGGACGGGTGCGGTCGACGTGCTGTTCAACTGCGCGGGTTATGTCGATGCGGGCGATCTGCTGGCGACGAAGGATGCGGGCTATCGCCTGTCCTTCGATTTGAACGTCCATGCCATCACCCATATGCTGCAGGCGTTCCTGCCCGCCATGATCGCGCAAGGGGGTGGGGCGATCGTGAACATGGCGTCGGTCGCGGGGGCGATCATCGGGGTCGGCAACCGCTATGCCTATTGCGCGTCCAAGGGCGCGGTGGCCGGGATCACCCGTTCGGTCGCGCTCGATTATGTCGGCCAAGGCATTCGCTGTAACGCGATCTGCCCCGGCACCGTCCAGTCGCCGAGCCTGGACGAGCGCCTGGCCGCGACCGGCGATGCGGAGGCGGCCCGCGCGGCCTTTGTTGCCCGCCAGCCCATGGGACGGCTCGGCCGCGCCGAGGAGATCGCCGCGCTCGCTTTGTATCTCGCCTCGGACGAGAGCGCGTACACGACCGGGCAGATGCACGTCATCGATGGCGGATGGACGATGGCGTGAGCGCCGCGCGGCCGCCCTTTGTCGATGCGCATTTCCACCTGTGGGACCACGGCGTGCTGCGCTATCCCTGGCTGGACGCGGCCGAGAATGCGGCCATCGCGCCCGACTATCGCATCGCCGACTATCGGGCGGAGCTGTCCGCCTGGAACCTGGTCGGGGCGGTGCATGTCGATGCGGGCGCCGATCCATCCCAGGGCGCGGATGAGACGGTCTGGCTGAATCGCGTTGCGCAGGACGATGGCCTGCCCAGCGGTATCGTCGCGCGGGTCGAGCTGAACCATCCGGCGGTCGAGCCGCAACTGGCCTGGCAGGCGGGCCACCCTCGCGTGAAGGGCATCCGCCACCTGATCAACTGGCATCCGACCGACCCGTCGCGGCGCGCCTATGACATGGACCTGACCCGCAATCCCGACTGGCGGGCGGGTTATGCGCTGCTGGGGCGCTATGGCCTGAGCTACGACTTTCACGGCTTCCCGCCGCAATTGGCGGGGCTGGCCGAGGTTGCCGCGCGGCACCCGGACGTGCCGGTGATCCTCAACCATCTGGCGCTGCCCATCGTGGCGGACGGGTTGGAGGAATGGCGCGCCGGGCTGATCGCCTTTGCCGCCATGCCGCACGCCGCGATCAAGCTGTCGGGCGCGGGTTTCGTCGGCCCGCGCTTCGACCCCGCCGGATTCGCCGATATCGTTGCCGAGGTCATCGACCGGTTCGGCACGGACCGGGTGATGGTCGCGACCAATGTCCCGACCGACCGGCTGGCGGCCGATCTCGACCGGACGCTGGGCGCCTATGAAGCGCTGCTGACCGGTTTCTCCGACGAGGAGCGGCGCGACCTGTGGGGGCGCAACGCCAATCGTATCTATCGACTGGGCCTGAACCTATGACCGACGTTCCCCGCCGCCGGGTGGGCAAGACCGACTGCACGCTGCCCGAACTGGGCTTTGGCGCGGCGGCGATGGGCAATCTCTATGCCGCCATGGACGACGCGCAGGCCGAGGCGACGCTCGACGCCGCGCTGGCGGCCGGCTTCCGCTATTTCGACACTGCGCCGCATTATGGGCGGGGGCTGAGCGAACGACGTCTGGGTGATGCCCTGCGCGGACGGCAGGATGTGATCGTCTCGACCAAGGTCGGCCGGTTGATGGAGCCCGACACCGGCATCACCGACGACCGCGAACGCGATGGCTTCCACACCGCCATGCCGTTCCACGCGCGCTACGACTACACACATGACGGCATCCTGCGCAGCCATGAGCACAGCCTGCAGCGGCTGGGCCTGGCGCGGGTCGACCTGCTGTTCATCCACGATATCGGCCGCGTCACGCATGGCGAGGCGGATGCGAAATATCGCGAGCAACTGACGACGGGCGGCGGGTTCAAGGCGCTGGAGCGGTTGCGCGACGAGGGCAGTATCGCCGGATTCGGCCTGGGCGTGAACGAGGTCGAGGTTTGCCTGGACCTAATGGAGGCGGCGCGGTTCGACGTCATCCTGCTCGCCGGTCGCTACACGCTGCTGGAGCAGGGCGCGCTGGACGGCTTTTTCCCGGCCTGCGCGGCGGCGGATACCGCCATCGTGATCGGTGGCCCTTACAATAGCGGCATCCTGGCGACAGGCAGCGAGGCAGCGGCGCGCTACAATTACGCCCCCGCGCCGGAAACCGTGTTGGGCAGGGTCCGCGCGCTGGAGGCGGTGGCGGCGCGGCACGGCGTGACGTTGCCCGCCGCGGCCCTCGCTTTTGTGCTCGCCCATCCCCAGATTGCCAGCGTCATTCCGGGCATAGCCAATCCCCGACAGGTATCCGATACGATGCAACTTTACGCCGAACCCATTCCCGCCGCCTTCTGGGCGGAGTTGCGTGCCGAGGGGCTGGTCCGCCCCGACGCGCCCCTGCCGGGAGAGGGCGCATGAGCGTCGCCGCGATCCGCCTGACCCCGACCGACAATGTCGCGGTCTGCTGTCGCACGGTCGAGCCGGGCGAGCGTATCACCGTCGATGGTTACGACCTGTCGATCACCGAGCGGGTGGCGCTGGGCCACAAGCTGGCGGTGGTGCCGCTGGCGACCGGCGACAAGGTCATCAAATATGGCATGCCGATCGGGTCGATGACCCATGATGCCCCGGCAGGAGGCTGGGTCCATATGCACAATATGCAAAGCGACTATATCCCCGCGCATCTGCGCGACGCCCATGGAGATCACGCATGACGGCCGAGCGGACCTGGCAGGCCTGGGCCCGCCCCGACGGGCGCAAGGGCATTCGCGACGCCATCGTCGTCGTTTATCTGGTCGAATGCGCGCACCATGTCGCGCGGCGGATCGTCGACCGGATGGACGATCCGCGCGTGCAGCTGATCGGTTTTCCCGGCTGCTATCCCAATGACTATGCGCTGGCGATGATGAAGGCGCTGACCACGCATCCCAATGTCGGCGGCGTCGTCCTGTTGTCGCTGGGTTGCGAGAGCTTCAACCGCGAGGCGCTGGCGGCCAATGCCCGCGAGCAGGGTCGCCCGGTCGAGACGATCGTCATCCAGCAGTCGGGCGGCACGCGCGGCGCGATGGAGGCGGGGATCGCCGCCGTCGAGCGCGTCCGGGCAGCGGCCGATGCGCAAGCGGTGCGCGTACCGATGACGATGTCCGAACTGGTGATCGGTACGATCTGTGGCGGGTCGGACGGGACCAGCGGTATCACCGGCAACCCGGCGGTCGGCCGCGCCTTCGACACGCTGTACGATGCGGGTGCGATCTGCATCTTCGAGGAGACCGGCGAGATGATCGGCTGCGAGGGCCATATGGCCGAGCGGGCCGCGACGCCGGAGGTGGCGGAGGCGCTGATCGCCTCGGTCGCGCAGGCCGAGCGTTATTACCGCGCCATGGGCTATGGCAGCTTCGCGCCCGGCAATGCGGAGGGCGGCCTGACCAGCCAGGAAGAGAAGTCGGCGGGTGCCTATGCCAAGTCGGGCAGCCGTCCGATCACCGGCGTCATACTGCCCGCCGAGCAGGCGCCGGGACCGGGGCTGTATCTGCTGGATGTGGTGCCAGCGGGTGACCCGAAGTTCGGCTTTCCCAACATCGTCGACAATGCCGAGATCGGCGAGCTGATCGCGTGCGGCGCGCATATCAACCTGTTCGTGACGGGGCGCGGATCGGTGGTCGGCTCGGCCATCTCGCCGGTCGTGAAGATCGCCGCCAATCCGGAAATGTATGCGCGCATGGAAGGCGACATGGACGTGAACGCCGGTCGCATCCTCTATGGGGAAGCGACGCTGGACGAGGTGGGCGCAGAGATCGTCGACCTGATCGTCGCGGTGTCGGGCGGCGCACAGACCAAGTCGGAGGCGCTGGGGCATCAGGAATTCGTGCTGACCTATAAGGCGGCGGGCGCCAAGGGCCCGGCCTGCCTGCCCAGGGCGGCGTAGGGTACTTTCCCCTCTCCCCTCAGTGAGGGGCGAGGGGAAGGGGGCGTATCTGGATGTGGATTGGCCTTTGGGTTACGCGCCCGCTGATCCTCGAAGACGGGGAGGATGTAGCTACCGAACCCGACGCGCCGATCAGCTTGGCCGCGCCGCCAAGGCCCGCAACTCCGGCATGGCGACCGTCGCCCCGGAGCCTTCCACCCAGCGGATGAACCCGCCGATCCGCTTGTCGACCTTGGCGGTATGGCCGCCGAAAATATCCGCCAGCCGGTGGTCGAGAAACGGGTTGGCGAACCGCTCCAGCGTGGTGGCGATATAGGCCTTCGCTTCGTCCGTCATGCCGTGCGCGGCAAAGCCGGGCAGCACCTCCTCGGCCATCACCCGGTCGAGCGTGGCGCGCGTCGCCGGGTCGGCTAGCGCGGCGCGGACCGTCTGGTCCGCCGCGCCGCCTTCCTCATGCCAGCGGGCCGCCAGCCAGCTATGCCCCAGATTGAGGATATGCAGCTTCAGCCGCTCATAGCGGTCCAGATCGTCGGTCAGCACGATGGCGGGATGGGTAAACGGCAGGGTCAGCTTTGGCTGCCGCTCGATCGCCCAGAGCGCATAGGGTTCGGCCACCGCCCCGGCGGGTGATAGCGGTTCGCTGACGATCCGGTCGACCAGCGTGTTGGCCCAGACGCAGGCCTCATCCAGCCATAAGACGAACGCCGCCTCGCGCCCTTGTTCGCGCGCCAGGCCGGTGATCGCGGCGCGCAGCATGTCGCCGTTGCGCACGACCAATTCGCACGGGAGCATCGTCACCCCCGGACGCCCCGCCTGCCAGCGGCGATGGAGCAACTCGGTCAGCATCCCGCAGAAGCTGGCCGGAACCTGATCCGCTCGCGGCGCGACACGGTCGCCATCGGGAACGGCGTAGCCGGTGTCGCCGGTGTTGGAGACGATATGGCTCGCCGCCTCGACCGCCAGCGCGACCAGCCGGTCCCAGTCGGCCGCGGCGCTCAGGCCCTCACGTACGCTGCGCACCTGGACCGTGCGTTCGTCCCGCACGCCATCGCGCAAGCCGCGCAGGATCACCGAAAAACCCGCCGGATCGGTAAAGCCCGCCAGGCGCCGCGCCCGTTCGGGATCGCGGGTCGTCTGGACGATGACGATTGGCGGGACCTCCTGTCCGGCGGCGCGGGCCTCCTCGGCGAACAGATCGACATGCGCCTGGAGGAAACGGCTGGTGCCGAATTGCAGGATCACGGGGGCGGTCATCGTTACTGGTCGTCCAGCGCGAAGATACGGTCCATCGCCACCCATTTCTCGCCCGGCGCAGCATGGGGCAGGGGCTTTTGGAAGCGATCCATCGCCGCCTCCCATTTCGCATCGGTCGCCGCCAGTTCGGCCGGGATGGCGCGGGGCCAGTCGTCTGCAACTTCGGCGATCATGAACAGCCGGTCGCCGGTGCGCCAGATTTCCATCGCGGTGAAGCCCTTGGCCCGGATCGCGTCAGTCACTTCCGGCCAGGCCGCGCCGGGCGCATGGGCGCGTTCATATTCCGCGATCAGCGCGGCATCGGCGACCAGATCCAGGGCGAAACATACGCGTCGGGCCATATAGGGGCCTCCTCTCTTGTCGGTGCGCTTGGGCTGTTGATTGCCCATGGCGTCATCCTGTCGTTTTAGCGTTCCCTCTCATGGCCTTCAATGGCATATGTGAGAGCATGATCGCATATAGGAATTCGGGAGAGGCGGAAATGAAGGCGCTGGTCTGTGTGCAGCCGGAGGAAATCCGGGTCGAGCAACGCCCCCGCCCGGTGCGCGGTAACGGCGAAGTCCTGCTGCGGATGCGGCGAGCGGGCATTTGCGGCACCGACTATCATATCTATGGCGGCAAGCATCCGTTCCTTGAATATCCCCGCCTGATCGGCCATGAACTGGCGGGCGAAGTGGCCGAGGCGCCGGCGGGTTCGTCGCTGACGGTGGGGCAGGTCGTGACGATCAATCCCTATATTTCCTGCGGGACGTGCCGCGCCTGTCGCCGGGGCAAGCCCAATTGCTGCGCCCGGATCAGCGTGCTGGGCGTCCATGCCGATGGCGGCATGTGCGAATGGCTGTCCGTGCCCGAAAGCGCGGTGATCGACGCGACGGGCCTGTCACTGGACCAGGCGGCGATGGTCGAGTTCCTGGCGATCGGTGCGCATGCGGTGCGGCGCTCGGGCCTGTCCGTGGGCGAGGATGCGGTGGTCGTCGGCGCGGGGCCGATCGGCGTGGCGGTCGCACTGTTCGCGCGGATCGCCGGGGCGGGGCGCATCGTGCTGGTCGATACGCGCGCGCCACGCCTGGCCTATGCCCGCGATCACCTCGGGCTGGACGAGGGCGTCGTCGCGGACGAGGGCCTGGCCGAGGCACTGACGACGATCAGCAAGGGCGAGATGTTCGACCATGTGTTCGACGCCACCGGCAATATCCATGCGATGCGCGCCGGGCTCGGCTGGGTCGCGCATGGCGGCAGCTATACGCTGGTCGGCGTGTGCAAGGACGATCTGGTCTTTGCCGATCCCGAATTCCACAAGCGCGAGACGACGTTGACCGCCAGCCGCAACGCGTTGTCGGTCGATTTCGATCATGTCATCGCCAGCATCCGGTCGGGTGCCATTCCGACCGATGCGATCCAGACCCACACGCTGACGCTGGACGAAGCGCCGCAGCGCCTGCCCGAGCTGATCGCCGAGGCGGATTCGGTCCTGAAGGCGATCGTCACCATCGCGTGACCGCTTAAGGCGTCGCGCCTTGCCCGATGCCCGGCGGCGTCCTAATCGATAGGACTGGTTCTGGGGGACGGTATGACGGTCGAGGGCGGCAAGACGGGCGAGGGACGTATCCGCAAGGGCAGCTATGCCGCCCCGGCGCTCGACAAGGCGTTCCTCATCATCGAACTGCTCGCCAACCATCCGCAGGGCATGTTGGTCAGCGAGATGGCGACCGCGCTCGGCCGATCGCTGGGCGAGCTGTTCCGCATCGTCGTGGTGATGGAAGAGGCACGCTACCTGGAAAAGTCGCCGATCGACGACCGGTATCGCGTCACCTACAAATTCCTCGACATCGCCTATCGCGCGACCCCGGCTCGCCAGCTGACCGCCGCCGCCCTGCCCGAGATGCAGTCGCTGGCGCTGACCGTCGGGCAGTCCTGTCACCTAGTGGTGATCGAGGGCGGTGCGGGCCTGGTCATCGCACGCGAGGAGAATCCCGGCACACGGGGCTTCGCGCTGCGCATGGGCGCGTCGATCGACATCGTGGCGAGCTGTTCGGGCAAGGTGCTGCTGGCCTTCGCGCCTCCGGCACAGCTGGGACGGATCATCGACCGGGCCGAGCTGGCGCAGGGGCGGCCGATCGGCCGGGTGCGGCTGGCCGAGGATCTGGAGCGGGTGCGTGCGCAAGGCTATGAACTGCGTGAAAGCCCGATCACGCGCGGCGTGACCGATATCAGCTATCCGGTGTTCGGCTTTGGCGGCGACTGCATGGCGGCGCTGACCATCCCGTTCCTGGAGACGATCGACGGATCGCAGTCGGTGACGATCCCCGAGGCACGACTGATCCTGGCCGAGGCCACCGCGCGCATCTCGCAGCAGCTTGGCTACCGTCCCGACAACGGCGTCGCCGCTTCGTAACGCGGCCTGCTTAGCGTTGCCGCGCCCTCGGCAGGACCGGGGCGTCTTGGTCGGTCATGCGGACCGGACGGATGGTGCCGTCCGGGGCGTAGGTGATGCGGTCGATCGCCACCACGCGCTCGCCCTGGAAGGGGCCGGGGCCGGGCGCGCGGTCCCATCGGTGATAGACGATCAGCCAGCGACCGTCCGGCATTTCGACAAAGCTGTGATGGCCGGGGCCCTGATGCGTCTTGTCGCTGGTCAGGATCGCGCCGCGATAGCGCCACGGGCCGATGGGCGAGGGGGCGGTGGCGTAGTGCACCGAATAGTCCGGCCCGTTGAACCGGCCATGGCTGTAGGACAGATAATAGGTGCCGTTCCGTTCGTGCAGGAACGCGCCCTCGGTGAAGTGCGGCGGGGTGGCGACCGGCACTTCGCGCGCGAGGGTCACCATGTCGGGCTTGAGTTCCCATACGCGCAGCTTCGCGCCCGCGCTGCCACCCGCATAGAGATAGATTTTCCCCGATCGGGCATCCTGGAAGACCATCGGGTCGATTGCCTCGAAACTCTGTCCCCCGGTGACGAGCGGACGACCGCTGTCGCGATAGGGTCCCTCCGGCCGATCGGCGACCGCGATGCCGATCCGGCTGGGCGTCGGGTTCTGCGGGCCGACCGAGTAATAGAGATAATATTTGCCCCTGCGCGTCGCGACACCGGGCGCCCACAGGAAATGCTCGGGCGCACCGTCGTCCTTGATCCAGCGTATCTGATCGCGCCGGATCAGCTCGCCGCGCGGCCGCCAGGTCTTCAGGTCGCGGCTGGAAAAGGCCCCGAACCGGTCCGCCGCCCAGCTTCCGCCCGGCCCGCCGGTCGGGAAGATCCACATTTCGCCGTCGATCATCATCGCATGGGGGTCGGCTCCCTCGAATTGCGGGTTCTTCGCCGCGACCGAACCGGCGACAATCAGCGCCAGAACAAGCGCGGCGGCGATAGGGGCGAACGGCCTCATCCTGATCCTCTCCTTGGCTAACAGGCGCTCTGTGTCGGGTGGCGGCCTCGTTCGATGACGGACATGACTTGATAAGTCGGACTTTTTCAAGGACATTCGGTCGGACATCGGCCTGGGCAAAAGACCTTTGGCATCGAAGCGGGAGAAACGGGGATGAGGATGCGCCTATGGTTGGCGGCGGCGATCGTCGCGATGGTGCCGCTGCTGCCCGCCGAGGCGCGACCCCGCTGGACCGAGGCGCAGGCCAAGGCCTGGTATGACCGCCAGCCCTGGCTGGTCGGGGCGAACTACACCCCGGCCAGTGCGATCAACCAGCTGGAGATGTGGCAGGCCGAGACCTGGGCCCCCCAGCGGATCGACCGCGAACTGGGCCTGGCGCAGGGCATCGGCATGAACACGATGCGGGTGTTCCTGCACGATCAGCTCTGGACGCAAGACCCGGACGGCTTTCGACGGCGGATCGACGCATTCCTGACCATCGCGAAGGCGCATGGCATCCGCCCGCTGTTCGTGCTGTTCGACAGCTGCTGGGACCCGAACCCGAAACTGGGGCCGCAGCATCCGCCGATCCCCGGCGTCCACAATTCCGGCTGGGTGCAGGGGCCGGGCATGGCGGGCCTGCGCGACCGGGCGAACTGGCCGACATACCGGGCCTATGTCCAGGGGGTGATCGGCGCGTTCAAGGACGATCCGCGCGTCCTGGGCTGGGACCTGTGGAATGAGCCCGACAATGGAGCCGATCAATATCCGGGGCAGGAGGGCAAGGAACCGCTGGTCCGCGCGATGCTGGCACAGGTGTTCAACTGGGCACGCGCCGCCGATCCGTCGCAGCCGCTGACCTCCGGCGTGTGGCAGGGCGACGACTGGACGCCGGACGGAAAGGCCTCGGCAATGGACCGGCTGCAATTGTCGCAGTCCGACGTCATCACCTTTCACGACTATAGCTGGCCCGAGACGTTCGAGCGACGGGTGAAGCAGTTGCTGCCCTATCACCGCCCGATCCTGTGCACCGAATATATGGCGCGCGGCAACGGATCGACCTTCGACGGCTCGCTGCCCATCGCCAAGCGGTACAATGTCGCGATGATGAATTGGGGTTTTGTCGACGGGAAGACGCAGACGCGCTTGCCCTGGGACAGTTGGAAACGGCCCTATGTGCTGGACGAGCCGACCATCTGGTTCCACGAGGTTTTTCGCCGCGACGGCACGCCCTATCGTGCGGCGGAAACCGACCTGATCCGCCGCCTTTCCGCCGCGCCCAAGGGCGTGGTGCCGGTGGTGCGTTAGTCGCCCGCCGGAAACGGCATCCAGCGCGCGGCGCAATCGGGCGCCGGGCCGGTGTCGGGCGGCAGGGTCAGGCCCGGCGGGGTCGGCGATACGCCGCCCGGACCGGCCGACAGCGCCGCATTCTCGACCTGCCACCGCGCGGTCGCGGCGAAGCGCACGCCGTCCAGCGTCACCTGCATCGGATGATGCGGGTCATGGCCCCGCAGCACGAGGGTGCCATCTTCTCCGGTCACATCCTTCAGCAGGATGTCGCGATAGACCGGGATATCCATTCCTCCCGCCCCCGGATCATAACGGGTGTCGAAGTCGATCGGCCGCTGATTGCCGCGCAGGCAGACGCCCTCGTAACGAACCTGCGTCACCAGCCCGCCCCGGCTGGCATCGCTCTTGATCCGCAGGCCCGAGGTCGTGCCGTCCATCGTCACGTTGCGGACCAGGATATCGCTGACCCCGGCATTGGTCTCGCTGCCGATCGACAGGCCGTGGCCCGCATAGAAATGGCTGTCGAGGATCGAGATGTAGCGGGTCGGCCCATGCCCGGCCTTGATCGCGATATTGTCGTCGCCGGTGCGGATGGCGCTGTCGGCGATGGTCACGTCCTGCGACGCGCCCGGGTCGATACCGTCGGTGTTGCGCGCGTCGGCGGGTGTATCGATCCGGATGCCCCAGATGGTCGCACCCTGCACCCCGTTCAGCACGAGATGGAAGTTGGCCGCATCGCGCAGGGTCACGCGATAGAAGGTCAGGTCGCGGGCGTCGTCCGCCTCGATCAGCCGGGGATTGTTCTGCTTGCCGCCCTCGCGCTGGGCACGGCGGGCGAGCTGCCACCAGCTTTCGTCATGTCCGGCCATGACCGCGCCGCCCGAACCGTCGATCGCTCCGTCGCCGACGATCCCGCCGCCGCGCGTGCCGGTGAAGGAGAGGAAGGGCAGGCAGCCATTGCCCTTCGCCGCGATCGTCCCGCACAGCCCTTGCCCGCGGTCATAGGCGCGCGGATCGGGGACCGCGGTCAGGATCGTCCCGCGATCGAGCCACAGCGTCACGCCCGATTTCATGCGCAGCGGCCCACTGACGAAGCGCCCCGCGCCGGTCAGTCGGACGGCGGCACCCGCCGGACAATGGTCGATCGCCGCCTGTATCCGCCGCATCTCTTTCGGCCATGCGGCATCGTCGGGAGCCAGGCTGGTGCAGACCTGTGTCGGCAAAGCAGGCTCGCGGACCTGTCGCCGGTCCTGCGCTCTGGCCGGAGCGGCGACCAGCAGGAGGAGCGGCAGCGGGGCAAGCCAGAGGCGCAGGGGCAGGGCGTTCGTCATGCGCCCCATCCTGCCACCCTCATCCCCACCACGGCATGTCCGGTTGAGGACGGTTCGTTCACCTCCCTCAGGCGCGCAGGCGGTAGAGTCCCGATCCGTGCGGCGGCAGGGGTCGGGCGAAGCGGCGCGTGGCCCGGCCCAGGCTCTTGCATTCCCACAGGTCGATCGCTTCGACATCACGCGACAGGCCCAGCTGCGACAGGGCGATGCCGACCTCCAGGGGTTTGTCGGTGGTGTTGAACAGCGCGAGATAGCGGTCGCTGGGCGCGCCCTCGGGCTTGGCGGACCAGATCCGCGTGCCGTCCGCGACGAAATGCGGCTGGTTGTCGGTCGAGGCCTGGTTGACCGCCAGCACGGCGCGGTTGGTCAGCAGGGCCAGCGTGGCGGCGTCCAGATAGCGCAGGTCGCCGCCCATGATCAGCGGCGAGCGTGCGATCGACCAGAGCGTCATCAGCGTCCGCTGCTCGTCGGGCGTGAACTTGGTATCGCGCTTGCCCAGCGCCAGCCGTCCAAGCGGCAGCATGTCGGCATCGGGCCATGCGCCGGGCCCGCGATGGGGTGTCCAATTCTCCAGCCGGGTGAACTGCGCCTCCAGCATCGCCCATTCGTCCCAGAAATCGTCCGAGATGCGCCACATCTGCGCATGGCGGCGGACATGCGGACCCCGGATGACGGGGGTCTCGCCCGGCGACAGGCTGAGGATGATCGGACGGCCGGTCGCGCCGATCGCCTTGTGCGCCGCCTCGATTTCGGGCGCGTGGGCGTCATAAGGACGGCTCATATCGTCCATCTTGACGAAATCGACGCCCCATCCGGCATAGAGTGCGAACACGCTGTCATAATAGGCCTGTGCGCCGGGCCTGGTCATGTCGACGCCGTACATGTCCGGGTTCCACGGGCAGATGCTGGTCGTATCGGCAATGTCGGCGGCGCGGTAGCGGGTGCCGAGGATCGGCAGGTTCCGCTTGACCGCCAGCCGGGGAATGCCGCGCATCAGGTGGATGCCGAACTTCATGCCCATGGCATGCACATCGGCCGCCAACTTCGTGAAGCCGGAGCCGTCGGCGCTGGACGGAAAGCGGTTGGGCGCGGGGATCAACCGGCCATAGCCATCCATCGCGGGCACCGGTGCCGCGTTATAGGTATAGCTCGACGCGTCCGGCTCGTACCACTGAATGTCGACGGTGAAGATGTCATAGCCGAAGGGCAACAGTTTCCTGGCCATGATGGCGGCAGTTTCGCGCGCCTGCGCCTCGGTGATGGTGGTGGCAAAGCTGTTCCAGCTGTTCCATCCCATGGGCGGGCGGGGTGCCAGCATAGCGGTGCGCGGCGGCGTCGCCATGGCGGCCGATCCCAGCATCGCGCCACCGGCCCATGCCCCGCCCGCCAGCGCCTGCCGACGGCTGATCCCGCCGCTACCGATCGTCATCCGTTCCTGCTCCCATCACGGTTATGTTTTAGTCGAACAAGTGTAGAGGATGCCGAGGGTAGGGCAAGGATTATGCTGGGCGCCGAAAGTCGGACATTCAATCACATCGTCCCGTCGCGTTGCTTTAACATGCGCAGCATACGTGGCCCTTTCGGGCTGCTATGGCAGCAGAAGCGAGGATGTAGGCGGCTGTCGGAATGGCGCGGGTGGAAGAGACGAACGGGCAAGAGCGGGGCGCCGCCGTGTTGCAGGCCAGCTATGAGCTGTTGCAGGCAACGATGGACGCGTCGACCGATATGATCCAGGTGTTCGAGGCGATCCGCGACGACCAGGGTCGGATCGTTGATTTCCGTTGGGTCCTGAACAACCACACCTCAGCCAGCCGCTATGGCGAGGTGCATGGCGAAAGCCTGTTGCAGCGGAACCCAGGGGTGATCGTCGAGGGCATTTTCGACGCCTTTTGCCGCGTGACCGAAACCGGCCAGCCCGAGCAGGCCGAGCATCACTATACGCATGAGCAGTTTGACGGCTGGTTCTATCAGACGGTCGTGAAGCTGGGCGACGGCGTGGCGACGACGACGCGCGACATCACCGAGTGGAAGGTGGCGCAGGCCGAGATATTGCGGCTCCGCGAAGAGGTGGTCCAGGTCAAGCTGGCCGAGACCGAGAGCCAACTTGCGGCGATCTTCGCGACCGCGCCGGTCGGCCTGTCGGTCATCACGCCAGACGGGCGCTTCCAGCGGGTGAATGACGAGCTGTGCCGGATCGTCGGGCGCCCCGCCGAGTTGCTGCTCCGCTCCAGCGTGGCCGATATCACCCATCCCGACGATATGGCGCCGAGCCTGCAGGCGATCGCACAAGCCGCCGCGACCGGCCGTCCCAGCACGCTCGACAAGCGTTATTTCCTGCCCGACGGCTCGCAGGTCTGGGCGAGCAGCACGATCTCGCTGCTGCCGCTGGCGGGCGGGCATGGCAACCGCTTTCTGGTGGTCACGGCCGACCTGACCGAGCGTCACAAAACCGAGGCCGCGTTGCGACGGAGCGAGGCGTCGCAGCGCGTGCTGATCGCCGAGTTGCAGCACCGGACCAGCAATCTGATGGGGGTCGTCCGCTCCATCGCCGACCATACGGCGCGCGGCACCGACGAACTGCCCGATTTCCTGGCGCATTTCGACGATCGGCTGGCGGCGCTGTCGCGCGTGCAGGGGCTGTTGTCGCGGTTGAGCGACCATGACCGGGTGCCGTTCGAGGACCTGATCCAGACCGAATTGGCGGCAATGGACGGCCGGGCGGGGCGCGTGACGCTGGACGGGCCGAAGGGCGTGCGGCTGCGTTCCTCGACCGTGCACACGCTGGCGATGGCGCTCCACGAGCTGGCGACCAACGCGATCAAATATGGCGCGCTGGGCCAGGCGGATGGGCGGCTGTCGATCACTTGGTGCCTCGACCCGTCCGGCCCGGACGGCAAGCCCTGGCTGCATATCGACTGGCGGGAAAGTGGCGTTGCCATGCCGCCGCCCCGGCCCCATCCCCGACGGGGCGGTCAGGGGCGCGAACTGATCGAGCGGGCGCTGCCCTATCAGTTGAACGCGCGCACCACTTACGTGCTGGGCCCCGACGGTGTGCATTGCACCATCGCCATCCCGGTCTCGGCCAGTACCGTCGAGGGTGCGGCCTAGTCGCTTAGCCCTGCCAGCCGGGGCGCAGGGCAAGGCGCAGGATGCGGTCATTGGCCGCCATGAACAGCGCGCGGCCGCCCTCGCCAAAGGCGCAATTGGCGATCGGCGCGCCCTGTTCGATCAGGCCCAGCGGCTCGGCCTCCGGGGTCATCAGCATCATGCCGCCGGGCACCGAGCAGACGAGTGTCCCGTCGCGCGCGACCTTCATCCCGTCGGGCAGCCCCGCACCGCCCGCCGCCGCCATCGCCCGCGCATCGAGCAGCACGCGCCGCCCGCTCACCTGCCCGCGCGGATCGACGTCATAGACCATGATCCGGGGTGCCGCCGCATCCGACACCGAAACATACAGCCGCCGCTCGTCGGGAGACAGGGCGATGCCGTTGGGCCGGGTCAGCGTACCGTCGATCAGGTCGATCCGGCCATCGGCGTGGCGGCGATAGACGCCGTTGACCGGCTGCTCCTTCAACGACGAAGAGTCGCCGTCCTGAAATCCATAGGGCGGGTCGGTGAACCAGATCGCTCCGTCGCGCGCGACGTGCAGGTCGTTGGGGCTGTTGAAGCGCTTGCCCGCATAACGATCGGCGAGCACCGTTCGGCGGCCGCTTGCCAGGTCGACCCGGTCGATGCTCCGCCCGCCGCTATTGGCGATCAGCAGCGCGCCGCGCGCGTCGAGCGCCAGGCCGTTGGCGCCGGGCTCGCGCACCAGCCGGGGGTCGGTGCCGCCCGCGCCCGAGGGATTTAGCACCATCGAAACGCCGCGCCCCCGCTGCCAGCGACGCACGATATTGGCGGGCGGATCGGAGAATAGCAGATAGCCGCCGCGCGGCACCCAGACCGGCCCTTCCGCCCAGCGGATACCGGTCGCGATCACCTCGGGCTCGGTGCCCGGCGCGATCATCCGGTCGAGGCCGGGCGACAGGCGGCGAAGGCGCGGCGCGGTCTCCGCCGCTGCGCCGGGTGTGGCGACCAGGGCAAGACCGGCGGCAAGGACGGAGCGGCGCGTGGGTGTCATGCGGCGGATGATGCGGGAAGGCCCGGTGGGGCGCAAGCGTTGGCGGAGAAGCGGAACCCTTTGCGCCGGCCGACGCTCTGACGGGGCGACCACAGGAGACGAACATGGCGGAGCAGAAGACGGCGATCCTCTACCGGATGATCCTGCCCGAGCACACCTGCCCCTTCGGCGTGCGGGCCAAGCAGATGCTGGAGGCGGCGGGTTATCAGGTCGACGACCGCATCCTGTCGTCACGCGACGAGGTCGACGCGTTCAAGGCGGAGCAGGACGTCGCCACCACGCCGCAAGTCTTCGTCGATGGCGAGCGGATCGGCGGCAGCGACGCGCTGGAGGCATATCTCAGCCGGTAGATCGTTCGACCAGCAGCTCGGCGCTCTCGGTCACCGCTTCGCATAGTTCATGGGTGGCCAGAATATCCTGCGCCGGGGTTGCCCTACGCTCGCGTGCGGCGGCGAGGAAATCGAGGCACATTGCCTGGAACCCGCGCTGCTCGCCGACCGTGGTCCAGTCGCCCCGCCGCGCGCGGCTTTCGGTCCCGGCGGTGATGTGGATTTGTGTGGCCATGTCGAGCACCGCATGGCGGACGCCACCGCCGGTCAGCTCCAGCCGTTCTTCGTTGAGGCCGCTGTCGCGGTGCATCATGCCGATCGCGGTAAAGCCGTCGCCTGCCAGCATCAGCGTGACCGCGTGCAACCGACCGTCAACCACGCGCGGTTCGATCACGCGGCGACGCACCGCTCCGGGGGCGAGGAACAGAAGCGTGTCGACGACATGGATGAAGTCGTCGAAGACCACCCGGCGCGGAGCGTCCGGCTGGCGATGACGGTGCTTCTCCATGACGATCAGGTCGGCGCCCGATCCCCGCAGCGTGGCATAGCAAGGTGCGAACCGCCGGTTGAAGCCGACGCGCAGCAGCGTGTCCTGCGCCTGCGACAGGGCGACCAGACGCTGCACCTCCGTCAACGTATCGGCCAGCGGCTTGTCGACAAAGGTCGGGATGCGTGCATCGAGCAGACGCTCCACCAATGCCGGATGCGCCTCGGTCGCGGCATGGACGAAGGCGGCGTCGAACGGACCCTCACGCAGGGCTTCGTCCAGACTGGAATACGCCCCCGCCACGCGAAACGCGCGCGCCGTGTCGTGCAGCACTTGCGCGTTGCGGGTCACCAGATGCAGCTCCAGCGAGGGCTGCACCGCCAGGACGGGCAGATAGGCCTTGCGCGCGATGTCGCCCAGACCGATGACCAGCACTCGCATTCCCGTCTCCTCCGGTCGCCTGTCGCCCGCAGGATCGGGGCCCCGCCGCGCAGGCGGGGCTTTCCCGTACCATCGGGGTGCCTGTCAAACCCCGATGGGATCGGTTCCCGTTACCGCGTCTTGCCTTCGCGTTCGTCGCGGTAGCGGAGCAGGTCTTCGACCGCATCGGTCTGGAACAGCTTCACGCCCATGTCGGCCAGGCGTCCCCACACCGCCTTGGGGTCCTGCCGCGCCTCAGGGTCACCACCCATGCCGGTTACGAAGCCCTTGAACAGCGTGTTGATCCAGATGGGCACGCCCACCGCCTTGGCGCGCTGCATGACGCGGGGCAGGGTGGTCAGCGGCAGGACGGGCAGCTCGATCGCGATCGGCTTGACGCGGCCCGCCATCTGGTTGGCGATGATCTGCGGCACATCTCCGGCATCGGGTTGCGGGCTGATCGGGATGACCGCGAAGGGAACGCGGTCATAGGGTGCGATCGCGGCTAGCGGCACCGAGGCGACACCGGCAAAGGTCTTGACGATTACCCGGTCCTGCGCGCCCGCCCGGTGCACGGCATCGACCACTTCGCCATAGATGGCATCCTTGACGTCGAGGTTCAGGACGACCCGATCCTTGGCGAGCGCCAGCAGTTCGTCCAGCGTCGGGATATGCTGGTCGGTCAGCGCGGCCCCCGCGCCGCCCTCGTCCTGGCGCAGGCGCAACGCCTTCAACTGGGCGAGGCTGAGGTCGCCGACCTTGCCAGTGCCGTCGGTGGTCCGGTCGACGCTGTCGTCGTGCATGATGACCAGATGGCCGTCGCGGCTGCGGCGCACGTCGGTTTCCATCACATCGGCGCCCAGCGCGAAACACTGCATCAGTGCGGCGGGCGAGTTTTCCGGCGTCGTGCCCATGCCATGACGCGGCGCGGCCTCGTGACAGCCGCGGTGCGCGATGACGATCAGGCCGCCCTTGGGGTCGTGGAGACGGCGCATCGTGCCTTCGGGCGAGGCATGGGCGGCGGACGCGGCAAGGCAGGTGGCAATAACGGCCAAAAGCGGACGGTTCATGACGGGCTTTCGATCAAAAAGGGGGTGGGCCATCAAAAAAGGGGGGCGGGCGGCCGGAGAGGCTGCCCGCCCCAGGGTGGGGATGGGTGTCAGCCGCCGATCACCATTTGCGGCTGACGATCAGGCGCACATTGCGCCCGAACAGGGGACGTCCGAAGATCGCAGTGGGCACGCCCTGGCCGAAGCGGTCGCCCGCCGTATTACCCTCGGTAAAGCCGTGCGCGTTGGTGATGTTGTCGCCGACGACCTGAAACTGCCACGCGCCTGACGACACAATGCCGCCCAGCCCGAACGACCCGTAAGCGGGCAGTGCGGTCGAGTTGAAGAAGTCGGTGTAGCGGCGGCCGACATAGTCGTAGCGGCCATAGATGCTGACATTCGCATCGCCGATTGGGAAGTCGGCGGTGGGGCGGACGTTCAGGAAGAGCTTGGGCTCGCGGATGATCTGCTTGCCGTTCGCCCGGCTGCCGTCCAGGCCGGTATTGCTGCTGAAGTTCAGATAGCGCGGGTTCTGCACCGTGACCGAACCGGCGACCGAAAAGGGACCGGCCAGCTTCAGACGGCCATCGGCCTCCATGCCCTTGGTCTCGGCGGTGCCGATGAAGTTGGTTGTCACGTCGGCGCGGCCGGTCGCGGGGTTGAAGCCCGCAAAGCTCGCGTTGAGCGGATCGAACTTGGTGTAGAAGCCGGTGACGTATAGATATGAGCTGCCCGCGGCCAGCTTCACGCCCGCCTCGTACAGCTTGGCCTTGGTTGGGATGACAGCCGGGGTCGGATAGCTGAAGGCGAGGGTCGTGCCCGGCGGCACTTCCAGTTGCGAGGCGCGCAGATACATGCCGATATGGCGGCTGAGATCGTAATTCGCGCCGACCGTCCAGTTGGTCGCCTGCTGCTTCAGCTTGAGCGCGCCGGTCGAGCCGGTGAAGCCGCGCGTGCTGTTGTCGGCCAGCGTCGTCGCATCGCCGAGATTGTACGAGCCGGTCAGCCGGGCATAGCCATTATAGCTGTACCATTCGTGGCGAATGCCCGCATCGAAGCGCAGCCGGTCGGTGATGTCCCAGGTGTCGGTGCCGTAGAGCGCGATCACCTGCCCCTCGACACTGCCCGCATTCAGCGACACCGCGTCGTTGAGCGAACCCTTGTCGGTGACATAGCCCATCACCGCACCGTTCGCACCATAGGCCGCGAGGTCGAGCAGCTGCGGCTTCGACTTCACCTGGATCAGATAATTCTGGTACGCGGTGAACATCTTCTGGCCCCAGAACGAGCCATAGGTGCCGACGCGGATATCGTGGCTGCCGATGCTGGTATCGAACTTGCGCGTGACCGACAGGTCGCCCTGGGTCGAATAGAAGTCGGTCTGGATCGAGCGATACTGCGCCTGCATCACCAGCCCCGAGTCGGCCGCCGGGTCATAGGGCGTCTGCCCGCCGGTGCCCGCGATGCTATAGCCCATGCGCGTGATGCCGGGGCCGAACGCCGTCGTGGCGGCGGCCAGGTAAGTATTGGCGAAGCTCGTGCCGTCCACCGGGTTGGCCGTCGAGTAGAAGGCGTCGAAATGCACCTTGCCCATCGTCAGGCCGCCCTTGGCCGAGACGTGCCAGTCGCCATGATCGCCCTCATAATCGAAGGCGACATTACCGAACTGGATGTGTCGGCCATTGGCCAGGTCGCCGCGCTGGGTCTGCACGATGCCCGATCCGTCGCGATACTTGATGCTGACGTCGCGCAGCGCGGGCGTGTTCAGCGTGCCGTTGAAATAGTCGATATAGGGGTTCAGGCTGACCGACGGATTGCGCGGATCGTTGGTCGGGATCGACAGATAGAAGACGTTGTGGTCGTCGGTATATTGCCCCGACAGCTTGATGAAGCCGTTCGCCAGGTCATGCTTGATATTGGCGCGGATCTGGCCGCCGCGATCGCTGGGGAAGCCCGAGTCGCGATAGCCGTCATGATAGCGGAGGAAGCCGCCGATCGCGTAGTAGGTGTCCTGGTTGACCGGGCCCGCCTGATAGGCGTCGAGCCGCAGATAGCCGGTGTCGCCGACCGTCGCCTGCACCTTGCCACGCGTCGTCGGCGTGCCGGTGACGGTGATGACGTTGGCGATGGCGGCCGCCGTGCTGGCGTAGATCGGGGCCGGGCCGCCGCGCACGACTTCGATCCGATCGGTCATCAGGTCGAGCCGGTTCATCCCGTCGCCCTGGTTGAAGAACCAGCCGTCCAGTTCCTGGAACAGCGGCAGGCCGTCCTGCTGGTAATAGAGGAACCCGCGATCGGTCGGGATGCCGCGCACGCGGGTGATGTTCTGCACTTCGCCGCCGGTCGCCTCGACATGGATGCCGGGCAGGGTGCCGATCAGGTCGGTGGTGCTCTTGGGCGCCAGCTTCTGGATATCGGTCTGCGACAGCGAATTGACGGCATAGGACACGTCGAAGCGGCGCTGCTGCCGGGCGGAGCCGGTGACGATGATGTCCGAATGGTCGGCGTCGGGCTTGGCTGCGTCGGGTGTCGTCGTTTCGGCCTGCGACGGCTTTTGCGTCTGGGCGAAGGCCGGTTGCGTCATCATCGGCGCCACGAACAGCGCCGCGCCCGCCAGGAATTTGGTCTGCATGCTAACCCCCCAAGGTTTCGGAATGCGGCCCCCTTGGCGGTCGTCGATGACAGTTTTATTTGCTTACATGTAATTAAATGGGGCCATGGGTCGCGGTGATGGCATGGACCGGAATCATCGCCGCGCCGATCACCACGGCCCGGCTGCCGATCGTGGAGGCATGGATATCCGGCAGCGACGAGCGGTAATTGTCCTTGCGATGGCGCGACCGCTCGGACAGCCCGTCGCCGATCCGCCGGAGCAGCGGCAGCGGCAGCGCGCCGGAGATGACCACCGCGCCCGGATCGAGCCAGACGGTGCCGCTCATCACCGCCAGGTCGAGCTGTCCGATCACCCGCTCGGTCCAGGCGGTGATGATCTCGGCATGGCTGTCGAGCAGCCCCTCGATCTCGGCCAGTGAGTCGATCGCCACACCCTGCTCGCGCAGGGTCAGGAGCAGGTCGATGCCCGAGGGGCGTTCGCGGTGACCGGGGAACAGCCGCCCGACCTCCCCGGCATTGCCATGTTCGCCCAGGAACAGGTCACGCTCGGCGATCAGGCCGCCGCCAACCCCATGGCCCAGGAACAGCGTCAGGATCGATCGATAGCGCCCGATGATCCCGTCCTGATAATATTCGGCCAGCGTCGCCGCGCTCGCGTCATTCTCGATCCAGACCGGCATGCCCAGCGCATCGCCCAGTAGCTCGGCGAGCGGCACCTCGTTCCATCCCGCCACCCGGTCGACGACGATACGCCGGTTGCGGTCGCCGGGGACCGCATAGCCGGGCACCGCGACGCCCAGGCCCAGGAACCGGCCGCGCATGAAGCCATGCGTCGCCGCCAGCGCCTGGAGCCGCGCCTCCACGACCTTGGCGAAGACGCGCGGGTCGGGGCTGTCGAACGGCGTCGTGTCATGGACCAGCGGCCGTCCGCGAAAATCGACGATCACCAGTTCCAGCCAGCCGGGATGCGGCGTGGCCCCGATCGCCCAGCCGCCATGGCCCGACACGGTCAGCGGCACCATCGGCCGCCCGCGCGTGCCCGCGTCCAGCGAGCCGAGTTCCTCGATCAGGTCCAGCGCCTGCAGCGACTGGGTCAGCCGCGTCATCGTCGCGCCGTTCATACCCAGCAACTGTGCCAGCCTGGTGCGTGGCGCGGCCCCTTCGATCCGCAACTGCATCAGCACGCGGCGCTGCGGTTCGCTCAGGCGGATCTGTGGTCGGTGCGCGCGGGCCATGGAGCGGCCCTATATTTTCGCCGTGTCAAATAAATGAAAGCCGCCGGGTCTAGGGGCGTAGGTCCTTGGCGGCGGTCGAGAGCGAGGCATAGACCAACTCGGGCGAGCCCACCGGCGTGCCCTCGGCGGTGACGCGCTGGGCGAAACCCGCCTCGAACACGTCGCCCGGCGCGACCTCGCGCTGCATGTCGAAATCATAGCGGAAGGCGTTGACGAACGGTCCGATCAGCACGTCGCTGACCCCCGCCGCCACCGCCGAGCTGTAGAAGCTCTGGCCGTCCAGCTCGCCGCGAACGAACCGCACCACGCGGCGGAGATGCGCGGCGAGCGGGGTGGCGACGAAGCCGTCGGCCTTGCTCACCAGCGTCACCCCCGACCCGTCATCGCGCACCGCATCGAGCGCGGCGAGGCGAACCGCGTCGCCGCGATGCGCCAGCGTAAAGGTCAGGCGTATGTCGCCCTTGCCCTGTAGCCGATCCCCGATCGCGCCCAGCGCCGCGCGGCCATCGGCGGGGGACACCCCGGCGGCGGCCAGCGTCGGGCCGAGGTCGGCGGCGCTGGCGATGACCAGCGTCCGGTTTTCCAGTGTTTCCGATGGCTGCGCGATCGGTGCCGTGGCGGCTTGCGTGTCGACATGGTCCGGACGCGCCAGCATCGCGACCACGGCCCCCGACGCCGCGATGGCCAGCCCGGCGATCCAGGGCAGGGCACGGCTGCCGCGCCGAAACGCGCGGGGCGCCTTGGCGGGGGCGTCGCTTATCCTATCTTGGGTCGATAGTTGTGGAACCGAAACGGCCCGTCGTTCGATCCATGATCGCGGGTCGAACGAGGGTTCTTCGTCGTGGGGATATGTCATGGACCTCCGTCAGGCGTCCTGTTCTGTCACGCGCGAAATCAGAATTGCTCCAATTCCCGTCTGGGGCAATAACGGGGTGGGCGGTCATGGGTTTCCATGTCAGCCCGTCAGCCTGTTTGGGGAGAGCAATTGGCTGGTAAGAATCGGGTCGCCTGGCACGAGGGCATGTTCCTTCGGCCACAGCATTTCCAGGCACAGGATCGCTTTGTCGAGGCGCAACTGGGGGCACGGGTCGATTCGATCCGACCCTGGGCCTGGGGACTGACCGCCCTCACCATCGATGAGGATCTGGCGGCGCTGGGCAAGTTCGCCGTGTCGCGGGCGGTGGGTATCCTGCCCGACGGCACGCCTTTTTCCATTCCCGACGACCTGCCGCCCCCTGAACCGCTGGACGTGCCGGGCGATGCGCGGGATGCGATCGTCTATCTGACGCTGCCTGCGGCCCAGGTCGGCGCGGTCGAGTTCCGCGATATCGATGCGCGCAGCCATGACGCACGCTATCTGGTCGACGAGGCCGAGGTCGCCGATGCCTTTTCGGACGACCGGACCAGCGAGCCGATCGGGCTGGGCCGCCCCAATCTGCGCTTCGGCATCACCCGCGACCAGATTTACGGCCGCGTCACGCTGGGGCTGGCACGGGTGCGCGAGGTGCAGAACCGGCGCGTCATGTTCGACGATCGCTATATCGCGCCGACGCTGGACTCCGCCGCCGCCCCGCGCCTGCGCGGCGGCCTGTCGGATATCGTCGGCCGCGCGAGCCAGCGCGCCGAGGAACTCGCCCTGCGCGCGGTGGAGGCGACCGATGGCGGGTCGGACACCTTTGCCAGCTTCCTGCTGCTCCAGGCGCTCAACCGCTGGCTGCCGGTGCTGGAGCATCTGCAATTCCTGCCCGTCGTCCATCCCGAGCGCCTGTTCGAGACGCTCATTTCGATGGCGGGCGAGATCGCGACGCTGATCCGGCCCGAGCGCAAGGCACCGCCGCTGCCGCGCTACGATCACGAAAATCCGCAGACCTGTTTCGAGCCGGTATTCGACCTGCTCCAATCGATGCTGTCGGCGGTGTTCGAGCGGTCTGCGTTGCAGCTGCCGCTCGATCAGGCCGGGCCGGGCGCCTATGTCTCGCGCATTACCGACCATGGGCTTTACGAGACGGGCTATTTCTATCTTGCTGTCTCCGCCGCCTCGCCGGTCGAGGAAATCCGGGGGCTGTTCCCCTCGGTCGCCAAGATCGGCACGGTGCAGAAGATGCGCCAGATCGTCGATTCCGCGCTGCCCGGCGTGCCGTTGCGCCATACGCCGACCCCGCCGCCCCAGTTGCGGGTGCTGCCGGGCTTCGTCTATTTCGAGCTGGATCGTGGCGTGGCCGAATGGCGCGATTTCCAGCAGGCGACCGCGCTGGGTCTGCATGTCGCGGGCGACTGGCCGCAGCTGAAGCTCGAACTCTGGTGCGTCAAACGGAGCGGTCGATGAGCGAGGACGGCGACAAGACCGTATTCCGACCCTCGCCCCTGCAAGGGCTGAAGCGGGGCGACGCGGCCGGAGCGCCACCGCCGCCGCCGCCACCCGCGCCCTGGGGCAGCATGAGCCCGCCGCCGCCTGCCCAGGGCCCGGCACAGGGCTATGCCGCGCCGCCGCCGCTCACGCGCACCGCCGCGCCGGTCGCGCCGGGGCCGGTGCCCTCGCGGCTGGGCGAGGACGATGTGCCCTTGCCCGCCACGCCGCCCGCGATCCGCAACATCATGCTGGCCGAGGCGGAGCCGGTGCTGGCGCTGCTGGCGGCGGTCCGCGCAGGGCGTGTCCGCCTGCCCATGCCCGAGCTGCATCGCCAGTGCGCCGCCGCGATCGGGCGGTTCGAGCGCGCGATCCAGCCGCATTACCCCGAGGAAAAGCGCCAGCGCGCCAAATATGCCGTCTGCGCCACCGCCGACGATATCGCGCAGAATCTGCCCGGAATCGGCACCGACGGCGCGGAATGGGCGCGGCGATCGATGGTCGTCACCTTCTTCCAGGAGAATATCGGCGGCGACCGTTTCTGGCAGCTGGTCGATGACATGCTGCGCGTGCCGCACGACAATCTCGACCTGATCGAACTGTTCCACGCCTGCCTTGCCGCCGGGTTCGAGGGGCGTTTCCGGGTCATGCCCGATGGGCGCCGTCGCCTGCACGAGATCATGACGCGGTTGCAGGGCGCGCTGCCCCATGTCCGCGCGCTGTCGCAGGTCGAGCTGGTGCCGCATTGGCGGGGCGAGACCGCGCCGGTCGGGCGCGTCGGCCTCAGCGTGCTGGCCCTGGCCGGGGCGGGGGCGCTCGCGCTGTTGCTGCTGGTCTATGTCGTGCTGCGGCTGATGCTGGCGTCGAGCGGCGATACGCCCTCGACCCGGCTGGCGGCGCTCAATCCCGAGGCGCGGCTGACCCTGTCGCGTCCTGCCGCCGCCATGCCCGCCGCCGCCAGTGCGCAGGCGAGCAAGCTGCGCCGTTTCCTGGAACCCGAAATCCGCGAAGGGCTGGTGAAGGTGGAGGAGGATGCGCAGACGGTTCGCGTGCGCACGACCATCGGCCAGTTGTTCCGGTCGGGCTCCGACGAACTGGAGCCGGGGCGCGAGACGCTGTTCCACCGTATCGGCCGGGCGATCGAGGATGAGAAGGGCGGGGTGGTGATCGAAGGCCATGCCGACAACACCCCCGTCGCCACCGTCCGCTTCCCCGACAATATGGCCCTGAGCGAAGCGCGGGCGGAGACGGTCGCCAAGCTGATCCGCAGCGACCTGTCCGACCCGTCGCGGGTCACGACCAAGGGATTGGGAGATACCGTGCCGATCGCCTCCAATGCCGATGCGGCGGGCAAGTCGCAAAACCGTCGGGTCGAGATCGTCGTGCCGAGGCGTTACTGATGCGGGGCTTTTTTCGGAACTGGTATGCCGTGACGATCACGGCGGCGGTACTGCTCGCGGCGCTGTTCGCGTTTGGACTGCCGTTGTTCGTCGCCTTCTTCCGTCCGATCCCGGTGCGGATCGGCGCGGTGGTGCTGGTCGCGCTGGCCTGGGCCCTGTGGTGGTTCCTGCGCCGCCGGGCCGCCCGCAAGGCCGCTGATGCCATCGCCGCCGAACTGGCGGGCCCCAACGCCGCCGATGAGGAGGGCAAGGCGCTGGGTCGCCGCATGACCGAGGCGCTGACCAAGCTGCGCGGGGCGGCGGGCGGACGGCGCGACTATCTCTACAGCCGCCCCTGGTATGTCATCATCGGCCCGCCGGGCGCGGGCAAGACGACGGCGCTGCTGAACTCGGGCCTGCGTTTTCCCTTCGTCGAACAGGCGGTGGGTGGGATCGGCGGTACGCGCAACCTGGACTTCTGGTTCGCCGATGAAGCGGTGCTGGTCGACACGGCGGGTCGCTATACGACGCAGGACAGCGATGCGACGGTCGATGCGGCGGGCTGGAACGCGTTTCTGGGCCTGCTCAAGCGCCATCGCCCGCGCCAGCCGATCAACGGCGTGCTGGTGGCGATCGGCATCGATACGCTGGTGGGCAGCGACTGCGCCGCGATCGACGCCCATGCCCGCGCGGTCCGCCGCCGCCTGGTCGAGCTGCGCCGTACGCTGGAAACCGCGGTGCCGGTCTATCTGCTCGTCACCAAGGCCGATCTGCTGGCGGGCTTCACCGAATATTTCGACGATCTCGACGTGGAGGGACGTCGCGCCGTGCTGGGGGCTACCTTGCCCCATGCGGACGGCCGACCGAGTGCGGAGGCGCTGGCGCACGCCTTTGACGAAGCGACGCAGGCGGTTGCGGATCGCCAGGCCCGCCGCTTGTTCGAGGAGGTGGACCAGCGTCGGCGCGGCATGATGATCGGCTTTCCGGCGCAGTTGCGGTCGCTCCGCGCGCGGCTGATGCGCTTTGCCGATGGGGCTTTCGTTGCGGGCGACGAGGCGGCGGGTGTGCTGCGCGGCTTCTACATGACCAGCGGTGTGCAGGAGGGCGAGGCGCTCGACCGCATCCTGGCCTCGATGGCGCAGGTCTATGAACAGCCGGTCGAGGCGGCCGCACCGGGACGCGGCCGGGCCTATTTCCTCAACCGCCTGCTGACCGAGGTGATGTTCCCCGAAGCGGGGCTGGTGACGACCGATCCCAAGGCCAAGGGACGCCTGCGTCGCCAGATGATCGCGGCGCTGGGCGGCATCGCGGTGGTGAGTGCGTTGGTGCTGGCGGCCTGGGGCGTGAGCTATACGCGCAACCGCGCGTTCCAGACCGCGCTGACCGAGGCCAGCGCGCGCGCCGAGCAGCAGTTCCGCGAGGCGGGGGTCGACCTGACCCAGGTGCGCGAGGACGATGCCGATCTGCGCACCGCCATTCCCGCGCTCGACACGCTGCGCAACCTGCCGCGCGGCTATGCCGAACGGCGCCAGGGCGGCCCGTCGCTGGCGATGACCTTCGGCCTTTATCAGGGTGGCCTCAGCCAGCGCGCGGAGGAGACGTATCGCGATGCGCTGCGCCGCGTGATGCTGCCGCGCCTGCTCCTTCGGCTGGAGGCGGTGATGAAGGCCGATGGACGCGATCCGATGCGTCTATACGAGCCGCTGAAAGTCTATCTGATGCTGGGCCAGCAAGGACCGATGGATGCCAAGGCGGTCAAGGCCTGGGTGACGGCGGACTGGGCCAATGACCTTTATCCCGGTGCCGACAGCCAAGCCGAGCGGGCGGCCTTGACCGGCCATCTCGATGCGCTGCTGGAGGACCGGGACATGGCCTCGGTCTGGCCCAATCGCCGGCCGCCGCTGGACGGGCAACTGGTCGCCAGCGCGCGGGCGGCGGTGCAGACGTTGAGCCTCGCCGACCGCGCCTATGCGGTGATGAAGCAGAAGGCGGCATCGGCGGGCCCGGCCTGGGAGGTCGCGAACGTCCTGTCGCAGGGCGACGCGCTTGCCTTCGCCGCGCCCGAGCAGCTGGCGGCGATGCGTATCCCCTATTTCTTCACGCGGGCGGGGTATGAGAAAGCCTATCTGCCGGGTCTCGCCACGGTGCAGCAGGATCTGAAGAAGGATCTGTGGGTGCTGGGCGGCGCGGAAGAGGCGGGCGTCGGGCAGGAACTCAGCAACGTCCGGCCGGGTGTCGCGGGTCTGTACGCCAAGGACTATATCGCGGCATGGGAAGGCGTGGTCGCGGCGATGAAACCGGCGGCCTATTTCTCCGACACGGCGGCCTTTGGCGCCCTGACGAAGAGCCCGTCACCGCTCAAGCGCGTGTTGCTGGAGCTGCGCAAGAACACGATCTTCTCCGGCGGCGTGCAGGCCGGGCTGGCGCGCGCGGGGCGCTATGGCATGAACCGGTCGCGGTTCGGGCGCGTCGCCGACGAGATCGGCCGCGACCGGGCGCGGGGGATCGATGCGGGCGACGAGATCACCGCCTATTTCGCCTCGCTGCACGAATATGTCGGCGATGGACGCGGCAGCGCGCCGATCGATGATTTCATTGCCGGGATCAAGGCGGCGGGGCAGGCGGTGATCGCCGCGCGCTCGGTCGGCGGCGGCGGCGGTTCGGACACCACCCAGGCCCAGATGGCCACCGCGCTCGCCTCGGTCCGCGCGGCGGCGGCGGGGGCTCCGCCGCAGTTGCAAGGCTTCGTCAATGCGGCGGCGAGCGGCGGCACCCGGGCCCAGGTCGGCGCGGCGAGCGGCGCGGTCGGCGATGCCTATGCCCAGACGGTCCTGCCAGCCTGTCGGGAGGTTGCCCAGGAGCATTACCCTTTTTTCGCCAGCGCGAAGGCGGATGCCCCCATGGCTGACACGCTCCGCGTCTTCGGCATGGGCGGGGTGTTCGATGGCTTCGTCCAGCAACGGCTGATGCCGATGATCGACACCTCGGGCGCGGTATGGCGCTGGCGAGAGGGCGATCCGGTGGCGGCGGCGCTGAACCCCGCGACGCCGGAAACGCTGGCGCGCGCGGTCAAGCTGCGCGAGCTGCTGGCGGCGGGGCTGCCGATCAAGGTGTCGGTCGCCAGTTTCGGCAGCGATATCGGCACGGTCGAGGTGGCGAGCGGCGGCACCCGCTATCGCTTCACGCCGCAGGACAACAAGCCCCGGCCGCTGATCTGGTCGGTGACGGGCAGCCTGCCCGAGGCGTCGGTCGTGCTGTACCGTCCCGGCGCTGCGCAGCCCGCCGCCGATGCCGACGCCGCGCCCGGTGCCGAAGCGGCGCGGATCGAGACCGAAGGACCCTGGGCCCTGTTCCGCCTGATGGACCGCGCCGACAAGCAGAATGCCGGGGCCCAGGCGATCCGCGCCGCCTTTGGCGACGGGCCGCAGCGGACCGTGCTGCTGATCCAGCTGCCGAGCACTACCAATCCGTTCAGTCGGGCAGGCCTGTGGTCCTTCCGCTGCCCGGCCAGCCTGTGAGGGCGCGGCGATGACGGCCCGTTTGTTCGGCAAATTGCCCGCTCATGGCGATTTCGTCGCGCGCGGCTGTTCCGGCGAAGAGCGCGCCGCCCTCGACGCCTGGCTGACCGTATCGATGGAGCAGGCGCAGCGGCATTTCGGCCCGACCTTCGCCGAGCGGTTCGACATCGCGCAACCTTGGATCGGCGAGGGCCCCGGCGTCGGCGGCATCATCGCCGCGTCGCAGGATGCGGCCGGGCGGCGCTATCCCTTGATCCTACTGGGCGGGCAGGGGGACGGGCTGGACGATCTGGCCTATGCCGCGATCGCCGAACGCTGGGACGCGGACCGGGTCGTGGAGGCCCTGGGGCCGGGGGCGTCGAGCTCCGTGACCCGCTGGTCGTCGCTGGACGGGCGGGAAGCACGGGACGACGCCTTCCCCCTCGATATCGTGACCGCGATGCTGTCGGATGCGGTCGCATGAACATGCCCCTGCGCCTCGTCAGCACTGCCACCACCCATCCCGGCCTCGTCCGCCGGGTTAACGAAGATCGCCACTGCGAACGGCCCCAGGACGGGCTGTGGGTTGTGGCCGACGGCATGGGCGGCCATGCCCATGGCGATTGGGCGGCCCATGCCGTGGTCCAGGCGCTGGAGGGCGTCGAACTGCCCGCCGATTTCGACGCGGCGGTGCAGACGGTGGCGGATGGGGTGCACAGCGCCAACCGTCGTATCTGGGCCGAGGCGCAGCGTCGCGAGCAGCAGATGGGCTCGACCGTCGTCGCGCTGCTGATCCGGGGCGATCGGTTCGCGGCCTTGTGGGTAGGGGACAGCCGGGCCTATCTGTTGCGCGACGACATGCTGGTGCCGCTGACCCGTGATCACAGCCAGGTGCAGGAAATGGTCGATCGCGGGCTGATCGCGCCGGAGGACGCCGCGCATCACCCGCGTGGCCATGTGCTGGCGCGGGCGGTCGGGGTGGGCGCACGGATCGCGGTCGACGTGGTCGCCGACAGCGTCGAGCCGGGCGACCGCTTCCTGTTGTGCAGCGACGGTCTGTCGGGGCCGGTGGTGGACGAGGAATTGCGGCAGTCGTTGTCGCGCTCCTCTCCCTCCGAAGCGGTCGAGGCGCTGCTCGCCCAGGCGCTGGCGCGCGGCGCACCGGATAACGTCACGGCGATCGTCGTGGCGGCGCAGGAGGCGACGCGTCTGACCTTCGCCGATGCGGGCGGGGGACGCGCATGACGCCGATCGATGGTGACGACGACCGGACCGTCTTCGATCCCGAACGCACGGTGTTTGATGCGGGTGGCGGGGGTGAAGCTGCGCCTGCGCCCCGACCCGGCGGCACTGCGATCAAGGTCGGCGATGTCCTGAACCATATGTTCGCCGTCACCGGCTTTCTGGCGCGGGGCGGCATGGGCGAGGTGTTCGTCGGCGCCAACATCATCACCGACGAACGGGTGGCGATCAAGGTGATGTTGCCCGCGCTGGCGGCCGACCCCAATGTCATCACGCTGTTCCGGCGCGAGGCGCAGACGCTGACCCGGCTGCATCACGAGGCGGTCGTCCAATACCGCGTTCTGGCGCAGGAGCCCGAGCTGGGCGTCCTCTATATCGTCACCGAATATATCGACGGTGCCAGCCTGTCCGACGTCCTGTCCAGCCTGAAGCCCAGTGCGCAGGAACTGGGGGCACTGCTGCGGCGGTTGGCCTCCGGTCTGGCGGCGGCCCATGCGCTGGGGGCGATCCACCGCGACGTCTCGCCCGACAATGTGCTGATGCCCGGCGGGCGACTGGCCGCGGCCAAGCTCATCGATTTCGGCATCGCCAAGGATCTCGATCCGGGCACCGCGACGGTGATCGGCGATGGTTTCGCGGGCAAGCTGGGTTACGTCGCGCCCGAGCAGCTGGGCGATTTCGGCCGGGCCATGGGGCCGTGGACCGATGTGTACAGCCTGGGGCTGGTCATCGCGGCCGTGGCGCAGGGAAGCGATCTGGGTCTGGGCGGGACGCTGGTCGATGCGGTCGACAAAAGGCGTGCGGGCATCGACCTGTCCGCCGTACCGCAGCCGCTGCGATCGGTGGTGGCGGGCATGGTCCGCCCGGACCCGGCCGAGCGATTCCAGACCATGGGCGCGGTGCTGGCCGCGCTGGATGCGGCCGAGGTTCCGGGGGCGAGCACCGGGCGATGGCCGCGCTGGTGGCCGGTGGCGCTGATCGGCGCGCTGGTCGCCGCGATCCTGCTGGGATGGCTGATCTTGCGCGACCGGCCGTCATCGTCATCGTCCGCACCGGCCGCGGTGGCCAGCGACCCGGTTGCCCGCGCCCGCGACGCGATCGACGCGGCCCTGCCGTCGGTCAGCTGTACTTGGTTACGCATCGTGTCGGTCACGCAGAGCCCTGCGGGCCCGCGCGTCGCGCTGACGGGCGTGGCGGGCAATCCCACTGATGCGCAGTCCGAGATCGTTCGCACCCTCCAGGCCCAGGGGCTGACTGCCAGCGCGATCGACTTCGCCGATGTGTCGCCGATCACCCAGTCGGGCTGCGCCGCGCTCGATGCGTATCGCCAGATCCGCGCGACGGGGCGCAATCGCCTGTCGGTGCCACAGCGGCGGTTCGAGATGCGGACCCAGCCGCCGGGCTCGGCCTTTGCGGGCAAGCTGGCCGCGAATGCCATCGTCGGCATCGCGATCGGCGATCCGTCGCTCGATTTCGCGTTGGTCGGACTGGAGCCGTCCGGGGCGATCGACATGCTGATTCCCAGCCGTGCGGCCTTCACGGAGCGATTGCGCATGTCGCGCAACGGCGTACCGGTCACCGATCTGGGCAATGATCGCTACCGCCTGCAACTCGATCTCGATCACCAGGGTTGGTCGGGGCTGTTGCTGGTGACGGGCAAAGGGCCGTTCGATCCGGCGATCATCGCGCCGCCTCTGGGGGCCCGCGATGCCGCCTGGCGCACGAAACTCGTGCAACGCGCCGCCGAACAGGGGTGGCAGACCGACATGATCTGGTTCCGATCGGTCGACGACGCGAAGGACTGAGCGGGAAACAGGTTACTACGGGAAGAAGCCTTCGCTCGGCGGCAGTTCGGCGCTGGCGTCGCGACCGGTATCGCCTGCCAACACCCACCGCCCGTCCTCGCGCGTCGCCACCTGTTCGGCCCGGTGGACCTCGCCCAGCTGGCGCGCGAGGAACGGAAGGGCCGCCCGAATATCCGTTCTCCCGGTCCAGGCGGGCGCCTGTTCGACGCGGTAATCATAACGCAGCGTATCCTTGCCCTCGGGATGCACGGCCACGACCTGCTTGCGGCCATAGCAGAGCAACGGTTCGGCCGGGCTGGTGGGATCGAGCCGACGCAGCCAGATGTCCCGGCTTCCCTCGGTGGTCGGCTCGATCCGCACGCGCGGTCGATCACCGGTAGCGGGCAGGGGGACGCGGCGGACCAGTCCGGCGGCGACCAGTGCATCGACCTTGGGACCGCTCAGAGCGTCGGCACTGAACTCGATCGGCGTGGTGCCCGACAAAAGCGGTGCGCATTGCCGTTGCCCGTCCAGCTGCGCGCGGAGCTGGGCCAGCGCGTCGCCGCGATCGCCTTGGGGCTGGCTCTTCCCCTCGCTGCACGCGGCCAGCAGGACCAGCGTCGCAACCCCCATGGCCCCGACGCGCATCACGTACGCAGCCCCAGCGGGGCGAGCGGTTGCGTCTTGTCCGACAGCCAGGCGAGCACGCGCTCGGCCTCGGCCACTTCCTTCAGACGCGCTTGGTTGACATCGCTTTTGCCGAACCAGCCGCCCGGCGCATAAAAGGCGCTGCCACGGACTTGTTTGTGGACTTTGTCGATCTGGTCCTCGACATCGCCACCCGGCCGGGTCACGCCGACCCATTGGATGGGTCCCCGCTTGGGATCGGTATTGCCGCGCGGATAATCCTTGGAACTCGGCAGCGCGTCGATCGGCTTGCTGCTGTACCGCCCGCCGCCGCCGTAAGGGCCTGCCGGTGCGGTCTGGGTCACCAGCTCGTCGGAGTCGAGCAGCCACAGCATGTAGAAGCCCAGCTCGATTTTGGGCGACAGGCGGGCGGGGTCGATCTTGCCGTTCGGCTTGTTGGCGATCGGCGCGGCGCGCAGCAGGTCATAGGCGCGCTGCTTGTCCCGCTCGCTCATCGACCGGCTGCGCTCGATCGCATCGGCGGCGTCATAGGCCAGCAGCTTGTGATTGATCAGCCAGCTGTTGAGCTGCTTGTCGCGGTTCAGCGGATCGGTCGCCAGCAGGTCGCGGGTGTTGCTCATGGTCTTCACCACCGAGTCCTTGATGGCCTTGCCGGTCTCGTCCTTGACGATGTCCAGTGCCTTGCCGATCGCGAAGGTGGCGGTCGCGTTGCTGGCGACCGCGTTATAGACGCCCAGCGCACGCGAGGTGCTGCGCCCGGCCAGCAGGCGCACCGCCGTGCGGTTCGCGATCACCCGAAGCGACGATGTGGCGGCGGTCGCCATCAGGATCGAACCCGGCAGGATCGCCGCGGCCGTGACGAACAACTCGGCGCGGGCCTTGTCGCTGTCGTCCTGCTTCTTGAAGACGTCGGCATAGCTTTTGTACGCCGTATTATAGGCGATGATATAGGGGTTGCAGACATTGGCCTGCCAAGCATCCACCGCGTCGCTGACCTGATTTCGATAGGTCTGCAATCGATCCGCCACGGACTTCTCCCTGATTGTCCCAAGACGCCCCGTTCCACCCGGAGGACGGTCTATGGTCGCTCGTAGGGGGTAAGAACCGTAAAAGCGATGAAATGCTCCCCCGATACGATGGTTGGGCTTTGTTTCTTGGCGCGGCACCGCCGAAAACGAATGCAATTTCGTAGAGGGTAGGCGTCGTCTTTTCGAGCCGCTACCTACGGGCACGGCGATCAGTAGCGAGAGACAATGCGCATGGCGTATCGGATCGATGAAGGATCACTGACCTCACCCACGCCGTGGCAGGATCAGAGCATCAATGTGCTGATGCCACGGGACGCCAAGGTGCAGGGCACCAGCCTGGTCATCGCGCGCGACCGGCTGGCGCTGGGCCTGACCTTTCAGGATTATGTGATCCAGCAGCGGCAGAATTTCGCGGCCCAGTTGGCCGGGTTCGAGTTGATCGCCGACACTGCCGGACAGATTGACGGTCGCGAGGCGCATTTTCTGGAGATTGCCTGGCGCAGCGACGGCAAACCGATTCAGCAGGTCGTCGCCATGGTGCTTCACCGCGAGGATGCGATCCTGAACTTCACGGGGTCGATCCCGGGCGGCCCGGACGCGGAAAGCCGCAACGCGCTGGTCGCTGCGATAACCTCTTTTACCTTCGCGACCGCCTGACGGAGGGGGTTCGTGGCAGGCGGCATCACCTCTGCTCCGGAGCCGACGGCCGACGAAAAGCTGCGCGCTCTCCGGGAGCGGACGGCCGAGGCGAGCAATGCGGGCACGGTCTCGGCCATCGCCACGACGGGGCATGTCGCCTCGGCAGGCATCCTGGCGGCCGGGGCCTATTCGGCCGGAGCGTCGGGCGGGGTGACCGCACTGAAGTGCTTTGCGGGTCGCGTCGCGGCGCCGATCGCCGGGGCGATGGCGGGGGCCTGGTTGGCCGAACAGGTCCATGCGGACGAAGGGGCCTTCTGGGTCGCGCAGCAATTCGGGGCGCAGCGGATCGCCTCGTCCGGACGACAGGCGGCGCATGTCGAGCACCAGATCGCGCACAGCAACACCTTCAACGGCCTGCTTGCGGGGATCGCGGCCGGGATCGTGGTGGGCGCAGTGGTGGCGGTCAGCGCCGCGGCGATCATCGGCACGGCGGGCATGGCCGCCCCGCTGGTGGGGGCCGCGGTCGCCTTTGGTGCGGGGGCGGCGGGCGGCTTCGTCACCAGCGCGATCGCGGGCGCGGGGTCCAAGACCGCCACCCTGTCCGGGCCGATCACCAGCGGCTCGCCCAACGTCTTTTTCGAAGGCAAGCGGGCGGCGCGTGTTACCGACACGGCGGCCTGTACCAAGCATCCCGGCAATCCGCCCTCGACGATTATCGAGGGCAGCAAGACCATCTTCATCAACGGCCTGCCCATGGCGCGGATCGGCCACAAGCTGTCCTGCGACGCCGTGGTGCAGCAGGGGTGCGAGACGATCCTCGGCGACTCCACCACCGGCAGCTATGGCACGCCGGACGCCGAATTCTCGGTCGCCGAACAATTGCTGCTGTCGGTCGCCGAGGTGGCGGGGATGCGGTCTGCGGTCCGCCAGGGGGGCCTGCTCGACGGCTCGTTGCGGCGGCTGTTCGGCGAGCCGGTCGATGTGGTCACCGGCGACTATGCCGATGCCCGAATCGATTTCGAATATCCAGGCTTGTTGCCGCTGCGGCTGGAGCGGACCTATCCCGGCCGGATGCGGGTCGAGGGGATGCTGGGCCCGCGCTGGATCTGCAACTGGTCTCAGCGGCTTCTGATCGATACGGAGGCGGGCACCGCGCTGCTCGAGGATGCGGGTGGCCAGCGACTGGTCTTCGCGATTGGCAATGACCGTCATGTCGATGCCCGGCACCTCAAGGCGCCCTATTACCGGCTGACCGGACCGCGCGAGGCCCTGCGCCTCTATGACAGCCGCAGCCAGCAATTCCTGTTGTTCGCGCCCGCCCGCGATCCCGCGCTGATGCTGATGGCGGGGATCGAGGACCGGAACGGCAACCGCATCGATTTCGCGCGCGATGCCGATGGTCATCTCCGTGCGATCCGTGTGCCCGACGGCACGACCTTCCGTGTCGACACCACGCCCGAGGGCTGGCTCAGCGCGCTCTGGATGGAGGGCGAGCGCGAGCCACTGGTTCGCTATCGCTACGATGCGGCCGGGCATCTGCGGGATGTGCTGGGCGCGTTCACGGGTGAGTTCCATTATCGCTATTCGCCCGAGGGCTGGCTCAACGGATGGCGGGACAGCGGGCCGACCCAGGTCGAGATCGCCTATGATGCGGCCGGGCGCGTTATCGGCACGCGCACCGGCGACGGCATGTTCAACGACCGTTTCCTCTATTTTCCCGAGGAACGCCTGTCGCGCTATGTCGATGCGACCGGCGCGGTCACCAGCTTTCGCTATGATGCGAACAACCTGGTCGTCGAGGAGATCGATCCGCTCGGCGCACGCACGGTCAGCGAGTGGGACGCGCTGGAGCGGCTGCAACGGCGCATCGACCCTGCCGGTCGCGAGACGCGCTTCGCCTATGACGGCGACGGCCGCCTGATCGCGCAGACCGACTGGGCCGGGCGCAGCTGGGGCTGGCGCTACGACCGGTGGGGCGCGCTGGTCGGGTTCGAGGGACCGGACGGCACGGCCAGCTGGGTCCGCGACCAAGGCGGCAACATCGTCCGCTGGACCGGGGCCGATGGGGTCAAGGGCACGGCGCGCTATGATGAGCGCGGTGCGCTGGTCGAGGAACGCGTCGTCGGCGCGGGCATCGTCCGGTACGATAACGACGCGGCCGGACGGCCCGTCGCCCGTCACGATCCCCCCAGCGCGTCGGGTCAGGAGCGGGTCACCCGCTATCGCTGGGACCGGTTCGGGCGGTTGCTGGAGCTGACCGATCCCGCCGGGCGCACCAGCGCCTGGGCCTATGAGCGGTCGGCGGAGAATCCGCGTGGCGCGGTCAGCCTGGCCCGGACGCCGGATGGCGGCGAAACCCGCTTTGCTTATGACGGTGAAGGGCTGCTAGCCGCGCGTATCCGCGGCGACGGGCAGGCGACCCGCTTCGTCCACGGCGCCTTCGACACGCTGCGCCGGACGATCGACCCGCTCGGCGCGAGCACCGGCTTCGCCTATGACGGCCCGGGGCGACTGGCCGCGATCAGCAATGCGGCCGGTCAGGAATGGCATTTCCATTATGATGCGGCCGGGCGGCTCGCGGCGCAGATCGACTGGGCCGGACGCGAGACGCTCTATCACCGCGACGCGCTGGGCCGCGTGCTCGCCAAGCGGATGCCGGATTCGACCGAGCAGCATTTCGAGTGGGATGATCGCGACCGCATCGCCCGGGTGATCGCCGGCGAGGATGCGATCTCCTATCGCTATGACGAGGCGGACCGGCTGGTCGGCGCGACGACGTGGACGCGGGTCGAGGGCGCAGCCCGACCGATCGCCGATGTCGCGCTGCGATATGATGACAAGGGCCGCTTGGTCGCCGAAGAGCAGAACGGCATCGCCGTCACCTATCGCTATGACGAGGCGGGGCGCTGTACCGGTCGCACCAGTCCCAGCGGCACGACCCAGCTGCGGTTCGACGAGGCGGGGCTGCTGCGCCGTTATGAAAGCAACGGCCATGCGCTGCGCTTCGACCATGATGCGAGCGGGCTGGAGACACTGCGCGAGGCGGCCGCGATCGGGGTGCGCACCGCCTTTCAACTGACCCAGGCCTATGATCCGGCAGGCCGCCTGGCGGAACAGCGCGCCGGGGGTGTGGCCGTGTTTTCGGGCGCGCGGCAGGGGCCGGGCGATTTGGTGCGCCGTTACGATTGGGATCGTGCCGGGCGGCTGGCGGGGATCAGCGAGGCGGGGACGTCTGTCGCGCGCGGCGACACGCGTTTCCACTATGACCTGCGTGACCAGGCCGTTGCCGTCGAGCGTCCCGGCGCGCGCGAGGCCTATCGCTACGACGCGTTGATGAACTTGGCCGAAGGGCTGGCGGGCGAGCATCGCTACTGGCACGACTGTGTGGTGAAGGCGGGGGCCAATCGCTTCCGCTACGATGCTCGTGGGCGAATGGTCGAGCGCGTTCTGTCCGAGCAGGGCTTCCGTCCGCGTCGCTGGCGTTATCGCTGGGACGGGTTCGATCGGCTGGTTGAGCTGGAAGGGCCGGATGGCGCGCGCTGGCGCTATACTTATGACGCATTCGGGCGGCGTGTCGGCAAGGTGTTGCTCGGCGGTCCGACGGCGCGGCGGGTCGACTATGTCTGGCAAGGCACGTCGCTGGCCGAGGCCTGGCATCGGTCCGGTGCAGGCGAGGGCGACCAGAGCCTCTCGGTCGAGCGCTGGCATTTCGAGCCCGACGGTCTGCGGCCGCTGGCCAAGGAACTGGTGCCCGCCGGTGTCGACGCCGAACCGATACCGGCCGAGGCGCAGTGGCTGCCGATCGTCGCCGACCAGCTGGGCGCGCCGCATGCGCTGTTCGGCGAGGACGGCCAATGCCAATGGCGCGCCGAGCCCGAACTCTGGGGCCGCACCCGCACCGCCCGCGCGCTGCTGCGCGAACGCGGTGGCGGCGCGGCCGAAGGAGAGTGCGGGGCGTCACCCTGCGCACTGCGCTTTCCCGGGCAATGGGAGGATGCGGAAAGCGGGCTGCACTACAACCTCAACCGCTATTACGATCCCGAAACCGGCCAGTATCTGTCCCCCGACCCGATCGGCGTCGATGGCGGCCTGCGGACCCATGCCTATGTGCATGACCCGTTGCAGTGGATGGACCCGGAGGGGCTTCAGGACGCACCGGGAACGGTCAAATATCCAATTTCAGCTTCGTTAAAGCCCCAGTTAGGCGGACGTACAACAGGCGTAAATCGCGCTTGGGCTCTGGAACGACAGCTGGTCAGCACGACTGGATCGGGAACCGTTAACTGGACGGATGCGCAAAAAGCTGAATTGCTCAGGACAGGCACGGTTGAAGGCTATACCGGACACCATATAAATAACGTTGCATCTGCACCGGATTGGAAAGGTGATCCACGCAACATTCGATTTCTTAAAAACGGTAAGGTTGGCATGCCGAATGACCACCTTCATGCGTTAACAGGCCACCGGGGTGATTATCATAATGATACCAAAGGACGCTTGATTGATCGTCAGGCAATGATTGACGCTTTCAAAGCAGGATGCGGATAGGAATATTATGGATTATCGCGATACCTTTAAGCAGTGGGTTTCCACCTTGGATAAGTGTGATCTTGCTTACCGCGTGGAGTATCCCTCTGAGAATGATAAAGAATATCTGGAGCATATATTTGGCGTAGATTTTATTCGCGCTTTTAAGGAGGTGGGTTACGCGGGTGGAATTGAACTGCCTTGGACTGCAGAGACTTTGTCTTTCTTTGCGCTTTCGGAAATTGTAGAAGCTCAGGCGGGCTACCGTTTCGATGCTAATACGGGGCAGGCCTCAGAGGCATGGGATGCAAATCATTATGTTATTTCTGCATGGGCTGGAGACCCTGTTACGATCGACGTAAGTGGCGTTGTATGGTTTTCTCGTCACGGTGAAGGAAAATGGCAGTATAAACGCTTGGCGTCCAACTTTTGCGAATACTTAAATATTCTGGATAGATGGGCTGATTTTTTTGTAATCGAAAATTCGAAAGATATATTTGATGATGATTTTTCGATACCAAAAAGTATTTGTGAAGAGGTAAATAAATCAGTGATAAATTCGCTTGGGTCTGAAGAAAAGTCAAATTGGCTTGAATTTCTATTTGACTAAAAATTATACTTATGAAATCAAAGGAAATGTGATAAAACTTACGGTGAGGCTGTGCTAGTTGGTCAGCGTGTAGGTGTTCGCCGGTGTCGACGCCGATACGATGCTGGCCGAGGTTCAGTGGTTGCCCCTAAGTGTCGATGTTGACGGCCGGCAACGTCAGCGACGGTAAAGCGGCGCCTGCGCTTCTCGAACGGGCCGGGCGCATGCGTTATCTCGTTGGTGACAGAGGCTATGACGCCGACCGACTGCGCCGCTCGCTCCGCGATGCTGGAGCCATTCCCGTCATTCCGGGCGACGCAACTGGAAACGAGCCATCCGATACGACAAGGACCGATACCGTGGCGGGCACCTCATCGAGATTGCCTTGCTGCCGTCTCAAAGACTTCCGCCCTGTCGCCACCCGCTACGACAAACTCGCCGCCAACTTCCTCTCAGGCGTCGCCATCGCAACCGCTCTAGTATTCTGGATCTAATTGAGTCTTATCCCTAGGTAACGGGAAGGTCGGTCTCGCTCCTCCCATTACCACGTCCGGCAAAGCACGGGGCCACTGCCTTGCCCTGTGGGTGCCCAACGGCCGAGCCGGCACCCGATCGGCCCGTCGCAAAATCTCTGACCATCTCGACGGAAAGATAAGGCTGCTGCATCTTGGATGACGAGGGGAGCCGCGTGCATTCGGATCAGCTTATCGCCTGGGTCGGCCGTTACATCCTGCCGCATGAGCGGCAGTTGCGGGTTTGGCTGCGCGCGGCGTTCCCGGCTGTCGACGTGGATGACGTGGTGCAGGAAACCTATTGCCGGATCAGCAGGCTCGATGGGTTCGCCCATATCGACGACCCGCGCCGTTACTTCTTCCGCGCCGCGCGCAACGTCGTGCTGGAGCAGATCAGGCGCGAGCGGGTGGTCAGCATCGACGCGGCGAGCGGTCTGGCCGAGCTGGACAATGCACCCGACCTCTCCCATTCGCCCGAGGAGATCGTCGCCGAACGGCATATGCTGGCCCGCATCGAGCGGCTGATCGATGCACTGCCGGACCGGGCGCGGCAGATTTTCCGGTTGCGCAAGATCGACGGTATGGCGCAGCGTGACATCGCGATGCGGCTGCATATCCCTGAAACCGTGGTGGAAAATGACGTTGCGCGCGGGCTGAAGCGGATTCTCGACCAGTTGAGCGAGGAGGAAAAGGCCGAGCTGCCGATCCGCCGCCGCGAACGTCGGAACGCACGTGCGACCCGTCACGAAACGGGAGGCTGGCGATGATCGACGACATCGCCTGTCGCTGGGCCGCCGCCATCGACCGGGGCCTGGATGGCGAGGAGGATGCCAGGCTGGCGGCTTGGCTGGACGAGGATTCGCGGCACCGGGGGGCTTTGCTGCGCGCCACGGCGGCGCTGGGGCTGCTCGATCGGGTGCGTGCCCTGTCGGGGCGATCCGATGAAGGGGAAGGGCGGGCGCCGGAGCGCGATCGATGGCATTGGCGACGATGGGGCGGCGGCGCGATGGCCGCCGCGCTCGTTGCCGGGCTGGGCCTTGGCTTCTGGCCGGACCGGGCGGAGCGGATCGATACGCGGATCGGCGAGATTCGGCGGATGCCGCTGGCCGATGGATCGGTCGCGCTCGTCAATAGCGGCACGACGCTGCGCGTGGCGTTCACGCCCGCCGAGCGACATATCGACGTGAACAAGGGCGAGGCCTGGTTCCAGGTCGCGCACAATCCGAAACGCCCCTTCGTGGTGGCGAGCGGCCCGTACCGTGTCCAGGCGGTCGGTACGGCGTTCGATGTCCGGCGGGAGGGCGACGCCGCTCGTGTCGTGGTGACCAAGGGGGTAGTGAAGATCTGGTCGGTCGACAGCGCCGATCCGCCGCGCGCCGTGGCGGCGGGCCAGTGGGCGGTGTTGAAACCGGGCCGTATGGCGGTGCGGGCCATGGAGCCGCAGGCATCGGACCAGCAACTGGCGTGGCGGGAAGGGCGCATCGTGCTGGACGACATGACGCTGGGCCAAGCGGCGGCGGAGTTCAACCGCTACAATAACGACCAGTTGGAAGTCGCGCCGCAGCTGGCCGGGCGGCGGGTCGTGGGCTGGTTTCGCATCTATGACGTCGACGGTTTCGCCGCCGCCAGCGCCGCGATGGTCGGCGGCCGGGTCGAGCGCCGCGAACTTCCCGGCAAGGGCGATGTGACCCGCATTGTTCTCCAGTAAAATCCTTTTAAAAAATTTCTGACCGCACCGACGGAAACGAAGCGGCCGCGCATCCTTGGATCAGCGCCATATGAAGCGCGTCAAAAATTCCAGGGAGGGGTGTCATGCGCAGCCAGATTCTGACCATTCCGTTCGTGTCGATGGTGGCCATTGCCGCCGGGATCGCGTCGCCTGCCGTCGCCGCGCAGTCGACGGTTCGCAACTTCGACGTTCCACGCCAGCCCGCGACCACCGGACTGGTCCGCTTCGCCCAGCAGGCCGGTATCCAGATTCTCGCGCCCAGCGACGTAACGCGTGGGCAGATCGTCTCGGCAGTCAGGGGGCAGTTGAGCATCGAGGAAGGCCTGAAGCGACTGATCGCGCCTAGCCGGCTGCGTCTGGTGTCGTTCGACGGACGCACGGCGGTGATCGGTGCGGCGGCTCCTGCGAAGCCCCGCACGGTCGATTACGTCGCGCCGCAGGATGGCGGGATGACGCCGGGCGGTGCGCAGGCAGGAGCTGCCGGTGCCACCTCCCCGGACGAGACGGCGCAGGCCGATGCGGGGGCGCAGAGCGAGATCATCGTCACCGGCAACACCTCCGATCGCCGGACGCTGTTCAACTCCTCGTCCAATGTCACCCTGGCCAGCGCGGCGGACCTGCTGCGCAAGGCGCCGCGCTCGACTGCCGAGACGCTGGAACTGGTGCCCGGCGTCTTTGTCGAAGGCACGGCGGGGCCGATCTCGAACAACTATTCGGTGCGCGGCCTGCGCGGGGGCGCGCAGACCTTCATCACGCTGGAAGAGGATGGCATGCCGATCCTCTATGGCGGCGGCGGTGCGGATTTTTATTTCCAGAACGACATCACCATCAACCGGCTGGAAGCGGTCGAGGGTGGCACGTCGGGCGTGCTGGCCCCCAATGGCGCGGGCGCGACGATCAACTTCATCTCGCTGAAGCCCGACCATGACAAGGCGACGGCGATGGTGCGCTATACCGGCACCACTTATGGCGACCTGCGTGCCGATGGTTATTTCTCCGCGCCGATCGCGGATGGCTGGGCGTTCAACGTCGGCGGCTATGTTACCTCGCAAAAGGGCGTTCGCCGTACGCCTTTCACCTTCAACGCCTATGACGTGAAGGCTATGTTGGAGAAGAAATTCTCGGGTGGCGGGCTGGTCCGCTTCACCGTCAAGCATGGCGACAAGCATTTCCCCTATTATGCGGACATGCCGTTCCGCGTGTCGGCCAATGGCGATATCAGCAGCGTGCCCGGCCTCGACCTGAAGCGTGACGATGCGGGTGGGCGCGGCTTTACCCAGTTCCTGGTGCCCAATGCGCCTGCGACCGGTGAGAGCCTGCGCCGGTTCAGCTCGGCCGAGGGCGTTCATGTGAAGGCCAATACCTATCGCATCGATGTCGAGGTGCCGGTCAGCCCCAGCCTGCGCCTGTTCGGCCGCGCGCGCTATCTGGACGGGTCCTATGATTTCAACGGCATCTTCCCGGGCAGCGGCTCGGGAACCGCGGGCCTGACCTCGGCGCTCAACTATCTGACGCCGGCGTCTTCGCCGCTGGCCGGGCTGACCCCGCTTCAGGGTTCGCCGTTGACCTATTTCCAGGTTGCGGCGCTCCGCTTCCCCGGCGTCGCGCAATATGGCCTGCGCAACATCCGCACCGGGCAGGTGATTGCCGCGTCGAACACCGCCGCTCTCAACGGCCTGAACGGCAATGGCCTGCTTCAGCAGACGGTGCTCAACCATCAGACGTTGACGACCAAGGATTTCGGCAGTGATTTCGGCGCGAAATGGGATTTCGGCGGCGGCAATATCGACAACTCGCTGACCGTCGGCGGCATGGTCTATAACGTCCGTCGTTCCAACAACCAGTCGGCGGTCGCCACCGTGCTGAACGACGTGCGCAACGATTCCAACGTCTATGACATGGTCGCGCTGAACGCAGCGGGCGGCGTGCTGGGATCGCTGACCAACAATGGCATGGTTAATTACGGTAATTGGGGGCAGGGCCTGTTCAATGACGAGGTGACGTCGCTGTCGGCCTATTTCAACGACGAACTGACCATCGGCGACCGGCTGCACATCGACTTCGGCGCGCGTTACGAGCATCAGCATGTTCGGGTCGACATTGGCAACAGCGCCGCCGTCAACGCCGCCGTGCCTGCAGGAACGCCGGGCCTGTACGACAATGTCGGCAGCACGTTCAGGGGCACCTATACCCGCCAGACCGCCAATTATTCCGACTGGGCCTATACGGCGGGCATCAATTACGAGCTGACCGATCATGTCGCGCTCTATGTGCGCGGCGCGCATGGTTTCCAGACCAATGGCGGTGACACCGGCGGCACCCATGCGCCGTCCGGGCTGACGCTGTACGAAGGCGGCGTGCGGTTCAAGGCCAATGGCTTCAACGCCTCGGTCATCGGCTTCCGCACCGAGTTCCGCGACCAGTCCTATCAGTTCATCAATCCGGCCAATCCGGCGCAGGCGAGCAACGCGTTGGCGGATAACTTCACCAATGGCGTGCAGCTGGACGCGACGCTGCGCCCGGTCGAGTTCTTCAGCCTGAACGTACAAGGCGTTTATCAGGACCCCAAGCTCAGCAACCTGCGGTTCAATGGCGTCGCCCAGCCGCAATATGACGGCAACACGCCGGAGCGTACGCCCAAGAAGCTGCTGACCGTCACCCCGTCCTTCGTCCTGCCCGGCGGGCTGGGCGAGATTTACGGGCGGTACAAATATGTCGGCAAGATCTTCGCCGACAGCGGCAACGGCATTGCGCTGCCCGAATACGGGGTCTTCTCGATCGGGGCGAGCATCGACGCCACGCCGCGCCTGAACCTGTCGGTCAGCGTCGACAACCTGACCGATGTGAAGGGCTTTACCGAGGGCAATCCGCGTCAGGGACAGACGCAGACGATCGTGGACGGCTACTTCTATGGCCGCGCGATCATCGGGCGCAATGCGCTCTTCAGCGCGACGCTGAAGCTGTGAGGAGGAAGGCGGGGTTGCGGCTGTCGCTGGGTCTGGCCGTCTTGCTGGGGCTGACCGGCGCGGCACCGGTTGAGCATTATGCGTTGCGCGAGGGGCTGAACGTCAACAGCTTCACGCGCTCCGGCCCGGTCGCGGCGCATGTCGTGCTGCGATCGGGCAAGCAACCCCGCCTGCTCGTCGCCTTTCCGGCGGGCAATAGCGGCACCGCCCTGTGGTTCGAGCCGCTGGCCCGGGACGCGGCGTGGCGGCTGGAGGGGGAGCCGCAGCCGGTCACGATCAACGATGCCATGGGGCGACCGCTCCACGGCGTACGCTTTACCGCGACGATCGATGCGGCGCGCCTGGTTCCGCGCCAGGCGGTGCTGTCCAGCATTCGCGTCATCCGCGATTATCAGGCGCTGGGCACCGCCCCTGCCGAGGTGCTGACGCCACCCCGAACGACCGCCGACACGATCCGCTGGTCACGCGACCGGCTCGACGGAGCGGCGGGCTATGACCTGACGATGACCGTCACGGATGGTCGGATCGAGGGCGGCGCGATCCTGGCGGGCCAGGGCGGGCGGATACGCTTTACCGTGACGGCCCTGACCGGCGAGACGCCGCTGACTCCGCGCGCGGGGGCGGACCTGCTCAATGCCAAGGCGCAGCCCGATCAGGGCGCGCGCAACGCGCTCACCTTCCTCAGCTATGCCGAGAAGTTCCTGGCGGGATCGTGGCGGTTCGATACCTATTTCGGGCGCGACACGCTGATGTCCGTCCGTCTGCTGATGCCTGCGCTGCAGCCGGCGGCGGTGGAAACGGGCCTGTTTTCGGTCTTGGCACGCCTGTCTCCCCAGGGTGAGGTGGCGCATGAGGAGGATATCGGCGAGTTCGCCATCCTCGACCACCGCAAGGCCGATGGCAGCTTATCGGACGCGCCGGTCTATAACTACAACATGGTCGACAGCGACTATATGCTGGCGCCGGTCGCGCGGGCGTGGCTGCTCGACGATCCCCGGGGGCGGGCGCGGGCGGCGGCATTTCTCGCCCGGCGGGTGGATGGCGAGACGCTGGGCGCGCGGATGGTGCGCAACCTGCGCTTCGTCCTTCGCCAGGCGCAGCCCTTTGCCCGCGATCCGGTCGCCGCACGCCTGATCGCGCTGAAGCCCGGCATGGATGCGGGCGAATGGCGCGACAGCAATGACGGACTGGCGGGGGGGCGTATCCCCTATGACGTCAACGCCGTGCTCGTGCCCGCCGCGCTGGACTCGGTGGCGGCCCTGGAGGCCAGCGGGCTGCTCCGGCCCTATCTCGCCGTCAGCGATGCCAAGGCGTTTGGCGAAGCGCGGGCGGTGGCCGATATCTGGCGGACCAAGGCGCCGCCGCTGTTCGACATCACGCTGGCCCCTGCCGCGGCGCGCCAGGCCGTCCGCCGCTATGCCCGCATGATCGGCGTGCCGGACGCACCCGCGCTGGCGACGATCGGCTTGGGACCGGTCCGCTTCCCGGCGATCGCGCTCGACGCGCAGGGGCGGCCGATCCCGGTGCAGAACAGCGATCCCGGCTTTGCGCTGCTCTTTGCCCGGCCCCCGGCGGATTCACTGAAGGTGATGGCAAGCGGCTTCACCGATGCCTTCCCGGCGGGTCTGCGAACGGGCGTCGGAATGCTGGTCGCCAACCCGGCCTTTGCCGACGCGGCGATCCAGCGCCGATTCTCGCCCAACGCCTATCACGGCACGGTCGTGTGGAGCTGGCAACAGGCGCTGGTCGCGGCGGGGCTGGCCCGCCAGCTGGAGCGGCGCGATCTGCCCGCCGATGTCCGCGCATCGCTCGCCCGTGCCCAGTCCTGCCTGTGGGACGGGATCGAGGCGACGCGCAGCGTGCAAAGCTCCGAGCTATGGTCGTGGCGCTATGCCGATGGCCGCTACCAGGTCGTGCCCTTCGGGGCGGCGGGGGCCGATGTCGACGAGTCCAACGCGGCGCAGTTGTGGAGCACCGTCTATCTCGCGCTGCGTCGCCCGGCGGGCCAGACTATCGCCTGTTCCGCCCGTTGATGCTCGCAGGCTTGGGGATGATCGGCTAGGCTCGCGGCCATGACGGACAAGCGCATTCGCCGGATCGTGGTCCTGGGCGGGGGAACGGCGGGCTGGATGACGGCCGCCGCGCTGTCGCGCGCGCTGGCGGGGCAGGGTGTCGCCATCACCCTGGTCGAGTCCGATGCCATCGGCACGATCGGCGTCGGTGAAGCGACCATCCCGACGATCCACTGGTTCAACCAGATCATCGGATTGGACGAGCGCCAGTTCATGGCCGAGACCAAGGCGACGGTGAAGCTCGGTATCGAGTTCGTCGGCTGGAATGGGGAGGGGAGCCGCTACTTCCATCCCTTCGGTACCTTCGGTCCGCCGGGGGACGGCGCGATGTTCCTCCACCGCCTGATCCGCGCGCGGGCCGATGGCGACCTTGCGTCGACCGAGGCCTATTCGCTGACCGCGCAGGCGGCGCGCGCGGGGCGGTTCGCGCGTCCCGTCGCGGATCGCCGGTCGCTTCTCTCGACGCTGGGCTATGCCTATCATTTCGACGCCGGGCTCTATGCGCGCTATCTGCGCGGATTGGCCGAGCGGGCCGGGGTGACCCGCATCGAGGGCGTCGTCGCGTCGGTGGAGCAGGACGGGGAGAGCGGTTTTATCCGCTCGCTGACGCTGGACGGCGGGCAGGCCGTGGCCGGCGACCTGTTCATCGACTGTTCGGGGCTGCGCGCGCTGCTGATCGGCCAGGCGCTGGGTGTCGGCTTTGACGATTGGTCGCACTGGTTACCCTGTGACCGGGCCTGGGCGGCGCCCAGCGCGGCGGAGAGCGATCTCACGCCCTACACCCTTGCAACCGCGGCCGAGGCCGGGTGGCGCTGGCGCATTCCGCTCCAGCACCGGGTCGGCAATGGCTATGTCTTTTCCAGTCGCTTCCAGGACGAAGAGGCCGCACGTGCCTCGCTCATCGCCGGTATGGACGGCCCGGCGCTCGCCGACCCCCGCCTGATCCGTTTCACCCCCGGCATGCGAAGCGAGGCGTGGCGTGCCAATGTCGTCGCGATCGGCCTGTCCAGCGGTTTCCTGGAGCCGCTGGAGTCGACCAGCATCCATCTGATCCAGAGCGGTATCGCCAAACTCCTGTCGTTGTTTCCGGCGGCCGATGGCTCGCCCCTGCTCGCGCGGCAGTTCAACCGGGTATTTGGGCAGGAAATGCTCGACATACGCGATTTCCTGATCCTGCATTACCACGCCACCACCGGCCGCGACGAACCGATGTGGCGTGAGCGACAGGCGATGACGATCCCCGATACGCTGGCGGAGAAGCTGGGGCATTTCCGAAGCTCGGGTCGGATCGTCCTGGCCACCGACGAACTGTTCCGCGACGCCAGCTGGTTCGCGGTGCTGGACGGCCAGGGCGAGCGCCCCGGCGACCATAATCCGCTGATCGAGGTCTTAGGGGCGGAAGATAATCTGCGCCAATTGGCCATGCTGAGAGCGGAGATCGCGAAAACGGCGGCGGCCATGCCGCCTCTCCCAGGCCGTCGGTCTGCGAGTGCGTAGCGGCGACCCGTTTTCGGGAGGCCGAAAGGCGCTGTTGATCCTGATAGCGTCTTCCAACAGCGTGGAAGATGTTCCCGCAGCACATGACCCCGACCCTGAGTCTTTAGGACGCGGCCGCGAGAGGCCGCCAACCTATACTCGGCGAAGCTGTGATTGGTCAGCAGCGGGACGGCAGGCGGTGTGCTCGTCGCATGTGCCGGAGCAAAATCAATGAATTTGGTGGGGCAAATCGCACCGACCGATCCAGCAAAAAGCGCAGGTTTCTGCGGCTGGTGACCCCTACGAGAATCGAACTCGTGTTTTCGCCGTGAGAGGGCGACGTCCTAACCGCTAGACGAAGGGGCCGTGTGCAGTGGAGCGGCGCTGTTAGCCGGGGGCGGCGGGGGCGTCAAGCGCTGGACCCGAAGAAATCGCATTTCTCGAAAAAGGGCGGGGTGGCCGTTTTGCCATCCCGCCCTTGACCTGGGTCAGGCGGCGGCCTTGCGGCGCTCCGCCATTTCCTCGTTGAGCATTTCGGCGAGCAGGAAGGCCAGTTCCAGGCTCTGGCCCGCGTTGAGGCGCGGGTCGCAGTGCGTGTGGTAGCGGTCGGCCAGCGACTGCTCGGTCACGTCGATCGCGCCGCCGGTGCATTCGGTGACGTTCTGCCCGGTCATCTCGGCGTGGATGCCGCCCGCATGGGTGCCCTCGGCACGGTGGACGGCGAAGAAGCCGCGCACCTCGGCCAGGATGCGATCGAAGGGGCGGGTCTTGTAGCCGGTCGCCGCCTTGATCGTATTGCCGTGCATGGGGTCGCACGACCAGACGACCGGATGCCCCTCGCGCGTGACGGCGCGGACGAGCTTGGGCAGATGCGCCTCGATCTTGTCATGGCCATAGCGGGTGATGAGCGTCATGCGGCCGGGCACACGCCCCGGGTTCAGCGTGTCGAGCATCCGCAGCAGCGCTTCGGGCTCCAGGCTGGGGCCGCACTTCACGCCGATCGGGTTGCCGATGCCGCGCAGAAACTCGACATGCGACGATCCCTCGAAGCGCGTGCGGTCACCGATCCACAGGAAATGGGCCGAGGTGTCGTACCAGTCGCCGGTCAGCGAATCCTGCCGCGTCAGCGCCTGTTCGTACGGCAGCAGCAGCGCTTCATGGCTGGTGTAGAAGCTGGTCTGCGCCAACTGGGGCACCGATGACGGGTCGATGCCGCACGCGGCCATGAAGTCCAGCGCTTCGCCAATCCGGTCGGCCATCTCGCTATACTTCTGCGCCCAAGGGCTGCGGCCCATGAAGTCATGGGTCCAGCGGTGCACCTGGTGCAGGTTCGCATAGCCGCCCTGCGCAAAGGCGCGCAGCAGGTTCAGCGTCGCCGCTGACTGGGCATAGGAGCGCAGCATCCGCTGGGGATCGGGCACACGTGCTTCGGGGGTGAAGGCGATGTCGTTGACATTGTCGCCCCGATAGCTGGGCAGCTCGACGCCGCCGACGACCTCGGTATCGGCCGAACGCGGCTTGGCGAACTGGCCCGCCATGCGGCCCAGCTTCACCACCGGCAGCTTGGAGGCGAAGGTCAGGACGACTGCCATCTGCAGGATGACGCGGAAGGTGTCGCGGATGTTGTTGGCGCTATGCTCGGCAAAGCTCTCGGCACAGTCGCCGCCCTGGAGCAGGAAACCCCGGCCCTCGGCCACTTCCGCCAACTCGGCGGTCAGGTTGCGCGCCTCGCCCGCAAAGACCAGCGGCGGATAGGTCGCCAGCGTCTTGGTCGCGGCGTCCAGCGCATTCTGGTCGGGATAACGAGGAAGCTGGCGCGCTTCGGCGTTGGTCCAGCTTTCGGGGGCCCAGTTCGCGGCCATGATCGTCCTGCTCTTTCGTCTTCTGGTATCGGAAGATCGCCCATGCGCCCAATTGCGCCCATACGCAATGAAGTTGGCGTTTAGTATGGCCAAGTCGCGTATATTGTTGCGTGTGATACCGGATTGCGCTCGGCCGCACAGGATTGCGGCAGGCGGCTTTGCGGTTCCTGTCGGGAGCGGCTAGCAGAAGCCGTGATGTTGCGCGCACCCTTTCTGTCCTCGGCGATCGTCGCCCTGTCCGCCTTCCTGCTGGCCGTGCCGGATGTTTCGCCCGCCGCCGCGCCGCTGGTCGCCGAGAAGAGCCACGATACGGCGCTGTTCGGGGCGATGCGGGATGCCGACCTGCGCCTGGGCAGCATCGCCTGGCGGTTGGCGACGGCCAATGCGGCCATCTGTAGCGAGCGCGCGCCGACGCCGGGCATCCTGATCCACGCGATCGACCAATATGACCCGGCGGTGCGCAAGGACCTGCCCGCGATCTTCGGCTTCGAGGGGCCGGTCGCGGTGGAAGCGGTGGTACCGGGCAGCGCGGCAGCGCGGGCGGGGATTGTCGCGAACGACACGATCGAGGCGATCGACGGCAAGCCCCTAACGGTCAACCCGGCGGGGGTGGCGCAGGCCAACACGGCGACTCGCGACGCCGCGCAGCGCCAGTTGATGGCCGAGCCCGCCGACCGACCGCTGCATCTGACCATCCTGCGCCAAGGCCAGAAGCGCGAGGTGACGGTCGCGGCGCAACCGGGATGCCGTTCTCGCTTCGAGATGCTGATCGGGCCGGGCCTGACCGCGTCGGCGGACGGCGATATCGTCCAGATTGGGTCGCGCTTCTTCGAGCGGTTCGACGACCGGATGATCGCCGTCGTGGTCGCGCACGAATTTTCGCACAATATCCTGCATCATCGCGACCGGCTGGATGCGGCGGGGGTGAAGCGCGGGATGCTGTCCGAGTTCGGGCGCAACGGCCGCCTGTTCCGCCAGACCGAGACCGAGGCCGATCTGCTGGGCGTCCATCTGATGCGCAATGCCGGTTACGACCCGCAGGACGCGGTGCGCTTCTGGCGTGAGCATGGCGGAGAAGTGGATGGCGGCATCTTCCGCAGCCGCACCCATCCTTCCTCCTCCGCGCGGGCCGATGCCGTGGCGGCGGAGATCGCCGCGATCCCGGCGGGGTCACCCATTCCCTATCATCCGCCGCTGATCGACCAGGCCGGTGTTCCTCTGCGTTAAGATGTTGGCAGGTATCGGAAAAAGGGCGTTTCGCTTAACGAACTTTTTTGAAATAGGCCGGTAAAACTCGATACATTCGTGGCCGTCGGGGCCCGCGAGATGTCGGGGGATCACCATGTTCTCAAGCCTGCCCATTCCGAAGAAAATCGGGTTATCGTTCGCGACCGTCATTCTGTCGGTTTTCATCATGAGCGGTATTCTTTGGTGGGCCTTCTCCCGGATCGAGTCGACCACCGTCAAAAGCGTCCACGGACAGGATGTCTACAGCTACACGCTGGAAATGGAGGATGGGGTCCAGCGCGAGAACAGCCAGATGCGCGGCTTCCTCATCACTTTGGATGAGGCATATCTGAAGCAATATTATTCGTCGCGAGAAGCCGAGATGGACGCCGCCGCCAAGCTCGATGCTCTGCTGGTCGACGATCCCTCCGCCAGGGCGCGTGTCGCTGCGTCCCATGAGAATATGCGACAGTGGCGTCGTACTATCGGCGACCCATTGATCAAGCGAGCTCGTACCGATCGTGATGGCGCGCAAAACTGGTTGCGGCAGAACAGCGAGCGTGCGCGGGTCACGTCGGTTCTGAAGGGCCTGCGCGAGGTGCGGGCCGAAGTCGTCGAAAAAATGGCTGGCGTCCGGGCGGCGCGCAGTAATGCGCTGCGGACGGGCCAGTGGAGCCTGCTGGTCGGCGGCGTGGTGCTCATCGGTGTGGCTGTCGCGATGGCGATGCTGCTGGCGCGTTCGCTTGGGCGGCCGATCGTTGGCCTGACCGGCGTCATGGAAGAGCTGGCGCGCGGCCGTAACGATGTGGCGGTCCCCGATGCCGACCGCGGCGACGAACTGGGCAGCATGTCGCGCACGGTGGTCGTGTTTCGCGAAGCGGCCGTCGCCAAGGCGAAATCGGATGCCGAGCAGGACCAGGTGGTCGCTCGTATCGGCGATGCGCTGGGTAAGCTGGCCCATTCCGATCTGACGGTCAAACTGACCGGCTTCCCGCCGTCCTATGGTGCGATCGAGCGCGACTTCAACACTGCCGTGTCGCGCCTGTCGGCGGCGCTGGCGGCCGTCCGGGTCAACGCCGCGGGTATCGCGAGCGGCACGGTCGAGATGAACGAGGCCGCCGACGATCTGGCCCGCCGCGCCGAGCAGCAGGCCGCCAGCATCGAGCAGACCTCGGCCGCGATGAACGAGATCGCGCAGTCGGTCACCGCTGCCGCCACCAAGGCGCAATCGGCGGAGAGCATCGTCCGCAAGGCGAGCGACGATGTGGCGAATAGCGAGGACATCGTGCGTCGCACCGTCTCCGCGATCGGCGATATCGAACGCTCCTCTAGTGAAATTGCCGAGATCATCGCGGTGATCGACGGCCTTTCGTTCCAGACCAATCTGCTCGCCCTGAATGCCGGTGTCGAAGCAGCCCGCGCGGGCGATGCGGGCAAAGGCTTTGCGGTCGTCGCCTCCGAAGTCCGGGCGCTGGCCGAGCGCTCGGCCGAGGCGGCGCGCGACATCAGTTCGCGCATCACCACCACCGTCGAGCGGGTACGTAGCGGCGTCGAATTGGCCAGCAAGACCGACGAGTCGCTGCGCCTGATCGCGACCGGCATGGGCGAGATCGCCGGACTGGTCGGGGCCATAGCGGGCAGCGCGACCGAACAGGCGACGAGTATCCAGCAGGTCAATCTGGCCATCAACGACATGGACGGCGTGACCCAGGCCAACGCCGCGATGGTCGAGGAAGTCACGGCCGCCGTCCGTGCCCTGTCGGGCGAGACGCGTTCGCTGGAGGAGCAGATCAACCGTTTCCGGGTCGATGGCGCGGCTCCCGCTCCTGTTGCACCGGTTGTCGACATGCGTCGCCCGGCCACGCCTCCGTCCGCTGCGCCTGCCTCCGCCGCACCGCGTCGGATCAGCCGCCCGGTTCAGGGCAATCTGGCGGTCAAGGCGGACGAGGACGATTGGAGCAGCTTTTGATCCGCGCCCGACCAGGGGGCGTTCGCGCCTTTCGCCTTCTTTTTCGGGCGGCAGGGACGGACTGGCCGCCCGCGCACTTGTAACCCGCCCTTGGCCGGGGCAAGCGGCGCGGCATGGATATCCCCGCACGCTATGCCGATTTCATCCAGTGGATCGGCGACGGAACCGGCATGGCCGACAGCCTGCTTCACGTTCATGCGGGCATGGCAGTGCTGTTCCTGGCGCGCATCGTGACCCGCCGGTCGCTGGCGACGCCGATCCCGCTCGCCTTTGTGGCGCTGGCCGAGGCGGCGAATGAGATCCTCGACCGGATGCATTATGGCTCGTGGCGCTGGGCCGATACGCTGGGCGACATCGCCAACACCATGTTCTGGCCGACCGTGCTGTTCATCGGCCTGCGGATGCGCGGCCCACGCGGGCGGCGCTGATCGGCCGGAGGGCGTTCAGCCCTCCGGCAATACCGGTTTCCAGTCCCAGCCAAGCTGATCGCCGTCCATCACCTCGACCCCGGCGGCGAGCAGCGTGTCGCGGATCGCGTCGCTCTTTGCAAAATCCTTGTCCGCCCGGGCCGCGCGACGCTCGACCAGTTGCGCCTCGATCTCCAAATCGTCCAGCGTTGCCGTTTTGGGCCGGGTGCGCAGATCGGCGCGGGTCAGCGTTGTCAGTTGCAGCCCCAGCGTCGCATCGAAATCGGCCAGCGCCGCCAGCCGGACGCCCGGCGACAGCTTCTTGTCGCCCAGCATCTCGTCCAGCACCGGCAGCGCGCGGGGCGTCGCCAGATCGTCGGACAGCGCGGCGTCCAGCCGCTCACGATAGGCGGCGGCGTCGCCCTTTTCGGGCGAATCGGCGCGGGTGCGCAGCCCTTCTACCGTCTGGACCAGCCGCTTGAGCCGCACCTGCGCCGCCGCCAGGCCATCCCAGCCAAACTCCATTTCCGAGCGATAATGCGCCTGAAGGCACATCAGGCGGTAGGCGAGCGGGTGGAAGCCGCGATCCATCAGCGCCTGCAGCGTCAGGAATTCGCCCGACGACTTGGACATCTTGCCGGTGCGGTCGACCAGGAAGTTGTTGTGCATCCAGATATTGGCGCCGCTGTGCGTCGTGCAGCTATGCGCCTGATTCTGCGCGATCTCATTCGGGTGGTGAATCTCGCGATGGTCGATGCCGCCGGTATGGATGTCGAACTGCGCGCCCAGATACTGCTTGCTCATCACCGAGCATTCCAGATGCCAGCCGGGCGCGCCGGGACCCCAGGGGCTGTCCCATTCCATTTGGCGATTCTCACCCGGCGCCGAGCTGCGCCAGATGGCGAAGTCGGCCGGATGCCGCTTGCCCGCGACCGGATCGATCCGGCTCTCGCCCTCATCATCCTGATGTCGCGCCAGGCGGCCATAATCGGGCACGGTGGTGACATCGAAATACAGGCCGTCGGGCAGGCGATAGCAGTGCTTCGCCTCGATCGCCTTGGCGAAGTCGATCATCTGCGGGACGTGTTCGGTCGCCAGGGGGAAGCGAGTCGGCTCGGCAATGCCGAGGTCCTTCAAATTGCGCTTGAAGGCGTCGGTATAATGCTTGGCGATTGCCCAGATATCCTGGCCGCTCTTCTTGGCGGCGGCCTCCATCTTGTCGTCACCGGCATCGGCGTCGGAGGTCAGATGGCCGACATCGGTGATGTTGATGATGTGGGTCAGCGGCCAGCCCTTCCACCGCAGCACGCGCGACAGCGTATCGGTGAAGACATAGGCGCGCAGGTTCCCGATATGCGCGTAATTGTAGACGGTCGGGCCGCAGGAATAGACGCGGACATTGGCCGGGTCGATCGGCCGGAACGGCTCTGCGGCGCGGGTCAGGCTGTTATACAGGATCAGCGGGATGCTGGACGAGGGAGCGGTCGCGGTCATGCCGCATGCCTTAGCCATGTCGGATGCGACCCGAAAGAGGGCCCCGGTCCGGTTGAAGGCGGACCGGGGCTGGCACGATGACAGGGGAGGCACCGCGCCCTTTCGTTCCTGCCTCCTGAAAGGGGCCGGAACATGTCAGGGTGTCCGGCATACGGGAGTTAGCCGGACGCCGATGCTTCTACGGTGGTCTGCCTCACCACAGCATGACCAGCGGATGACAACGCCATTCGGTTCGGGGCGTTCGGCGGGTATGGGCGGGGCGGAGGGAATTGCGATGCAGCGGGTTGTCATCGGCCGGTCACGCTGCTAGGAGCGCCCGACGATGCGGCCACAGTTGTTCTGCGGCCGCTTTATCCTGTTTTGCCGGAGCAATTCGTTTTTATGCAGATCATCGTTCGCGACAACAATGTGGATCAGGCCCTTCGCGCGCTCAAGAAGAAGCTGCAGCGGGAAGGCGTGTATCGCGAAATGAAGCTCCGTCGCCACTACGAAAAGCCGTCGGAAAAGCGCGCTCGTGAGCGTGCGGCGGCTGTGCGTCGCGCTCGCAAGCTGGAGCGCAAGCGCGCCGAGCGCGACGGCGCCCGGTAATAAGCCGAACGATCGAGGCATCCTGCCCGACGGCCGTACCGGCCGGGGTGGGGCCTCGATGAGATCGGTGGCCGGTTCGCACTATCGCGAATCGGTCCTGCGCCTTCAGGATTGCCGTTCGGGGTAATCCGACGAACGCCCACGCACAGAGCGAGAAGCAGGCATGTCCGTAACCGCTGTTCCCCTTCGTCCCGTCCGGCGTTCCTATCTGGTCTGGATATGGGTGGCGGTGGCCGCCGCGCTCGTTCTGGCGGCACTTCTGGCGCGCCAGGGTGATCCCGCCCTGCTACGCGAAGCGCGTGGCAGCGGAATCGTGACGACCGCGTCGGGCCTTCAGTATAAGGTGATCGAGCCTGGTCAGGGTGGTGCGCACCCGACGGCGACCGATGTGGCGCTGGTCAATTATACCGGCCGCCTGATCGACGGCACCGTCTTCGATGCCTCCAAGCAACCTGCCCCGATGCCGCTGTCGAGTGTGCTGCCCGGCTTTGCCGAAGCGCTGAAGCTGATGCCGAAGGGTGCGAAGTACCGCTTCTGGCTGCCCGCCAAAATCGGTTATGGTGATCGTGCAAATGGCCCGATCCCGGCCAATTCGACGCTGGTATTTGATGTCGAGTTGCTCGACTTCATCCCAGAATCGGTTCTGCGGCAGATGCAGGCGCAGCAGTCGATGATGGGCGGCATGCCCGGTGGGGCTCCCGGCGGCGCACCCGGCGCGCCGTCACCCCGCTGATCGCGGCCAGCCGTCAAGACTTTCCCGATCGAACAGGATCGCCGGAGCCCCACACGGTTCCGGCGATTTTGCTATGGGCGTAGCCTGGGCAGGAGGCGTACCCGACGCTGCTGTCTCATTCGTGAGATGGTGGTCCGGGGTGATGCTATGGGCCTTCATGCTGCACTGCATGGTGTTTTGCGTGGCTTCCGAGATCGTCCGATCCCCCGAGATGCTTGTCGCTGCGGCCGTCTCAATCATGAGATCGGTGATGCAGGGTGTCGCGCGTCAAGTTGCGGGTAGGCCCCTGGAACGCGCTTTCGCGTTCCAGCTTTAATCAAGCACAGGTGGCAGGGCGGCCGCTATGACGGCGCCGACCGCCAATCCGGCCAAAGATTATTGCTCTCCTACTGGAGAGGTGTGTCCGGCTTGGTAGAAGATAGCGCCTTTGGCCTCCCTTTGCCCCCTGCCACCTCTTTAGCAGGGTAGGAAAGAAGCAAAGTCGGTCTGTTTAGGCGCTGTCACAGCCATGGGGCTACGGTTGTGGGACCGTGACCCATGGTAACCGCTACTGGTCCGCCTTGGCTGATCTTCGCCAGGCAAAAAAATAGCGGCCCGAAGGCCGCTATTCCTTTCAGCCGTGAGGCTGAAGCAACTTAGTTGCTGTCGGCCGAATCGTTCGAGTCGGCAACGACAACGATGCCGGCCACAACGGCAGCAGCCGCCAGAACCGCAACGAGGATGCCACCGCCGGCCAGGCCGTTCTTCTTGGCAGCCGGAGCCGAAGCGCGAACCGACTTCGAAACCGAAAGGCTGGCAGCCGGATTCGCAGCCATCGCCGGAGCGACGGTCATCGAAACGGCGGCAGCGGCGACGAGAAACTTCCCAAGACGCATGTCGAACTCCCTTAAAAATGTCAGTGGGCCCATGGCACGTCAGCCGCGACATGGCAACCCCACCAACGAGCATGGGGCAGTTATGCTCCCACGCTGATGCGGCAATGCAACATTACTTTACCGCTTTGCGGCTATACTGAGCTTTGCCGCAAAACGGAATGCCTCGCGACACGTTTCGCCTTGGTAAAGACCCGTCAGGTGGAAAAAACGTGACGGTCGGTATTCTCCAGCATCAGCGCAGTCAGTCGGTCGCTGTGATAGGCGCCGGTGTCGATGCCGATGCGATGGGGCAGCATTTCTGCCTCTTCGGCGACCGTATGACCATGGACGACCATCTTTTCGAGCGGCGCCCGGTGGTCGAGAAAAGGATCGCGAATCCAGCGTGTTTCGGCCAGCTTCTGCTCGGCAATCGGAATGCCGGGGCGAATGCCTGCATGGACGAAGACATAATCGCCCATGATCAGGATTTCCTGGAGGCTGGTCAGGAAGTCGCGATGTACCGCTGGCACCCGATCGAGCAGTTGCTCGACGACCTCGACATAGTCCAGTCGCTCATAGTCCTCGGGCGTGACGCCGTAACTGATCAGCGTCTCGCGCCCGCCGATTCGACAGAAGAGGCGCAGTGCCTTGTCATCGCCCTCGATGGACCGGAGGAATATCTCCTCATGGTTGCCCATCAGGCAGTGAACATTCGGATCGCCTTCGGCCAGCGTGCGAATCCGTTCGACCACACCTGCGGAATCGGGGCCGCGATCGACCAGATCGCCCAGGAACACCAGATGACGCTCCGCAGGCGGCCGGGCGGCGTGATCGGCGTCGATCTGCATCAGAATCCGGTCGAGCAGGTCCAGCCGACCATGAATATCACCAACCGCGTAGACCCGTAGGCCGGGTGTCATGGCCGGTACGAACTCGGGAACGCGCTTTCGTAAATTCAGTAACTTGGCGAGCATGAAGAATATGGCTTCCGGTACAGGCGGTTGTCCTTAGTCCTCCCCGGTCCCCCATGCAATGAAAGGGCGTGCTCAGCCTTGGTCGGGCCACAGCCCGCGCGTGTCGAGCACCGCCTTGCCGCGCCGTTCGTCGAGGGGGACGGATCGGAAGATATCGTGATCGACCAGAACGACCATCGCGTCACAAGTTTCCAGCGCGGTGTCGATGTCGATCAACCGCGCGCCGGTGCCGTCGAAGGCGCGGGGCAGGCTTGTGGCATAAGGCTCGACGATATAGATTCGCTCGCCGAAGCGGGCGGCCAGCGCGGCGGCGACCTTCAGTGCGGGGCTTTCGCGGAAATCGTCGATATTGGCCTTGAAGGCGAGGCCGAGGCAGGCGACGGGCGCGCCGTCGGGCTGCGCCTCGATCAGAGCGGCGGCGCTGGCGATGACATGATCGGTCTTGCCGTCATTCACCTCGCGCGCGGTACGGATCAGCGGTGTGTTGGCAGGATCGGCGGCGACCAGGAACCAGGGGTCGACCGCGATGCAATGGCCACCGACCCCTGGGCCCGGCGACAGGATGTTGACGCGCGGATGGCGGTTGGCCAGTCGGATCACCTCCCACACATCGACGCCCAGCGTGTCGGCTACCAAGCTTAGCTCGTTGGCAAAGGCGATGTTGACATCACGAAAGGCGTTTTCGGTCAGCTTCGTCATCTCCGCCGCACGCGCGGTCGTGGTGACGCAGGCCCCGCGCACGAAGCGCCGGTAAAAGGCCAGCGCCTTGCGGGCACAGCGCGGGGTGATGCCGCCGATGACGCGGTCATTGTCGATGAGTTCGACCAAAATGCGGCCGGGCAGCACGCGTTCGGGGCAATAGGCGATGGCAATGTCGGCCTGCTCACCTTGCCGGGTGGTGCCAGGCGTCTTCAGGTCGGGCCGTTCGCCGCTGATCAGGTCGCGTACCCGCTCGGTCGTCCCGACCGGGGAGGTGGACTCGAGGATCACCGTGTCGCCCGGCTTCAGCACCGGCGCGATGCTGCGCGCGGCGTCGAGGACATAGGTAATGTCAGGCTGACGATCCTGGGTGAACGGGGTGGGCACCGCGATGACGAAGATCTCGGCGGGAGCGACGGTCAGCGAGGCCTTCAGGCTGCCGCGCGCGACCACACCCGAGACCAGGCCGTCGAGATCGACCTCCTCGATATGGACGCGGCCCGAGTTGATCGTTTCCACGACCGATGGCGTTACATCGACACCGGTCACCATCGCCCCGGTTCGCGCGATCACGGCGGCGGTGGGCAGGCCGATATAGCCCAGCCCCATCACCGTGACGGAAAGCTCAGTGTCCAAGGGCATGGGTCATGATCCTGCTGATCTGCCGCGCGGTGTCGCCACGGCCATAAGGGTTGTGCGCCTGCGCCATGGCGGCATGGCGAGCCGGGTCGTCGAGCAGCGCCACTACCTCGTCGACGATGCGATCCTCATCGGTGCCGACCAGCCGTGCGGTGCCCGCCGTGACGCCTTCGGGCCGTTCGGTGGTCTCTCGCATCACCAGCACCGGCTTGCCCAGCGCGGGTGCTTCCTCCTGTACGCCCCCGGAGTCGGTCAGGACGATATGCGCGGCGTCGAGCGCGCGCACGAAATGGGGGTAATCGAGCGCCGCGATACGGGCGATGGCGGGATGATCGCCCAGCAACTCGTCCATCACCGCCACCACATTGGGATTGGGGTGGACGGGGAAGACGATGCCGACATCCGGTCGCTCGGCGATCCGGCGCAGCGCGCGGGCGATGGCGGCCATGCCGTCGCCGAAATTCTCGCGGCGATGGGTGGTCACCAGCACGATCCGCTTGCCCGCCATCCGCGCCAATATGGGATCGAGATCACCGGCCAGCGCGGGTTGGGCGGCGATCCGCGCCCTGGTCCAGTGGAGCGCGTCGATCACGCTATTCCCGGTGACATGCACCTTCGCTGGGTCGATCCCCTCGGCCCGCAGGGCGGCGGCGGCGGTCTCGGTCGGGGCGAAATGCAGTGCGGCGATCGGCGCGATCATGCGCCGGTTCACCTCTTCGGGCCAGGGCTGGTAGATATCGCCCGAGCGTAGCCCCGCCTCGACATGCGCGACCGGGATCTTGCGGTAATAGGCAGCCAGCGCGCCCGCCATCGCGGTGGCGGTGTCGCCCTGCACGACGACCATCGCCGGCGCCTCGGCATCCATCACCTCGCCCAGCCCGGTCAGCAGACGGGCGGTCAGCCGGTCGAGCGACTGGCCGGGCTCCATCAGGTCGAGGTCATAGTCGGGCGTCAGCCCAGCGATATCCAGCACCTGGTCCAGCATGCCGCGATGCTGCGCGGTCACGCATACCCGCACCGGCGCCGCCCCAATCTGGGTTAAGGCGTTGACGACCGGGAACAGTTTAATCGCCTCGGGCCGGGTGCCGAAGACGATGAGTATCGGGGCGTGCGTCATCGGGTGATTCGTAGCCTGTCGCATTTAAGGACACCCTAATCGCATATTCGTCGGGTAAGGCTATGTTGCGGTGCATGATGCGGTTAAAGCCCGGTTCATCCCAGGGAGGTTTCATGACGATCAAGAAGGTTCGCAAGGCTGTTTTCCCGGTGGCGGGGCTGGGAACGCGCTTTCTTCCGGCGACCAAGTCGATGCCGAAGGAGATGCTGACCGTCGTCGACAAGCCACTGATCCAGTACGCTGTCGAAGAGGCGCTGGAAGCGGGGATCGAGCAGATCATTTTCGTGACCGGCCGCGGCAAGGGCGCGCTGGAGGATCATTTCGACATCTCCTACGAGCTGGAAGCCACGATGAAGGCGCGCGGCAAGTCGCTCGCCGTGGTCGAGGGTATTCGCCAGAAGCCCGGCTCGCCCGTCTATGTCCGCCAGCAGGAACCGCTGGGCCTGGGCCATGCGGTGTGGTGCGCCCGCGAGATCGTCGGCGACGAGCCCTTTGCGGTGCTGCTGCCCGACGAGCTGATGGTCGGCGGTTTCATGAAGCAGATGGTCGAGGCCTATGACCAGGTCGGCGGCAACGTCATCGGCGCGCTGGAAGTGCCCGACAGCGAGACCGACAAATATGGCATCATCTCGCCCGGCAAGCAGGATGGCCGCCTGACCGAGGTCACCGCCCTGGTCGAGAAGCCCAAGGGCAAGGCGCCGTCGAACCTGATGATCCCTGGCCGCTACATCCTCCAGCCCGAGGTGATGCAGATCCTCGACGCGCAGGAGCCGGGCGCGGGTGGCGAAATCCAGCTGACCGATGCGATGGCCAAGCTGATCGGGCGCCAGCCCTTCCACGGCTTCACCTTCGATGGCCAGCGTTACGATTGCGGCGACAAGGCGGGCTGGCTGACCGCAAACCTGGCGCTGGGTCTGGCGCGTGAGGACATCGGTCCGGCGGTGCGCGCGTTCGCCAAGAACCTGCTCGGCTGATTGGATTCTTCTGAATGGATGAAGGGGCGGGGCCGAAAGGCCACCGCCCCTTTTTTATTCTTCCCCTGCAAGGGGCAACTGTGATGTTCATGCGAAAGCGATAGGCTGTCGCTTTCGGATCATGGCGTTGAGGATGACGAGGAGTTGCCGTGCGACGGCGATGAGGATCGTCTTGGGCGCGTTGCCCTTGGCGCGCATCCTGTCGCGCATGGCGGTGAGGACGGGGATGCGCCGTGAAGCGTTGAGGGCGGCGATGTAGAGGGCTTCGCGAACCTTTCGCCGCCCACCCCATATGCGTCTGGCGCCGCGCCATGTCCCACTTTCGCGGGCGTGCGGGGCGAGGCCTGCGAGCGAGGCGATCTTGCGGCGGCACAGGGTGCCGAGTTCGGGGAGTTCGTCGAGCAGGGTTGCCAGGACGGTGGGTCCGATGCCGGGGACGGCTGTCAGCAGCCGGGCCTCTTCGGCCAATGCCTGATCCTCGGCGATGAAGCCTGCGATCTGTCGGTCGAGATCGGCAATCTGCTGGCCGAGCAGAGTGATCATAGCTTCGATGGCTTGTGCGATTTCGGGCTGACCTGCGCTGTGGCGATGCAGCTTTTCGGCTTTGCGCATGTCGACCAACTGCCTGCGGCGACGCAGGAAATCGGCCAGACGCGACCGGGCGGGGCTGAGCGGGATGGTGGCGGGCAGATCGAGTGCCGCGCCCATCTGCGCGAGCACACGGGCGTCGACGCGGTCGGTCTTGGCCAGCGTGCCGGTGGCTCTGGCAAACTCGCGGGCTTGGCGCGGATTGACGCGTGAGAAGGGATGGCCACGTGTCGCCAGCGCAGCAATCAGGTCGCCGTCGCAGCCGCTGGTAGCCTCGAAGACGAGGCGGATGTCGTGGTCGAGCGTGTCGAGCCAGGTGGTGATGGCATCCGGTGTATTGGCGATCTGCCCGATCCGACCTGATGGCAGTTCGCAGATGTCGATAAGGGCACGCGAAAGGTCGCAGCCGATGACGGCCTGTGGCATGGGTAAGGCTCCTGTCCATGTCGTGCGGGATCAGCAGTCCCAAGCAACTGTTCAGGGTTGTGACCAACGCGGAAGGGACCCTTGCTCCCTATCGGGCTCCAGACCCTCGGGGGGGACGGGCTCCCTTCCGCAACACCTTCATACCAGCATCACATCAGACAGGGGGGGGGGACCAGCGAAGCTGGTGGAGGGGTGTCGCCGGTTGTGAGGAGACCCACTCTTGCCGAGCGGGACACCCCTCCGTCAGGCCTTCGGCCCGCCACCTCCCCTGTAAGGGGAGGAATGAGCATCAACGCTCGCGCCGTTCACCCCGCCGCCCCAGCCAGGCGAAGGTCAGCATGATGACCGTTGGCCACAGCATCGTATTCCACATATCGAACCAGCTGGCGGGCAGATTGCCTTCATCGGTGGGATAGAAGGGCTGGAGCAGGTCATAGGTCTCGTTGATCGTCTCGATCACCAGCACAGTCAGCCAGCAGCGCCAGTCCCAGGGCTTGCGCCGCAACACCAGCGCGGAGAGGACCAAGATCGCCATACCTGCATGGGCGTGCAGCGTGCTGTCGGGCAGGCCGGTGACCTGGCCGATCCAGCTCTTGTCGCCGGTCCAGTTCCACCAGCCGGACGGCGGGGCGGGGGGCGTGCTCATGCCGCCACCGCCGTCGCACAGCGGCAACCGGGGTCCTTGGGCAGCACCAGCGTCCGAAACCGCATGGACAGCATGTCGGCGATCAGGATGCTCCCGGCACTGTCGCGTCCGAACGGCGCCACGGCGCGTAACGTCTCTAGCGCGGCCAGACTGCCCATCACGCCCGTGACCGGCCCCAGCACGCCGTCATCGGCGCAGGTAAGCCCGGCCTGGTCCGCCGCATCGCCCACGAAGCAGCGATAACAGGGCTTGTCCGCCTCCCATCCGCGATAGACTGCCAACTGCCCCTCGAACTGTCCCACCGCTGCCGAGACGAGCGGGATGCGCAAGCCCAGCGCGGCATCGGCGACCGCCAGCCGGGTGGCGAAATTGTCGCAACCGTCGAGCACCACGTCCGCGCCTTCGATCAGCGCGGCGATATTGCCCGCGTCCACGCGCGTCCGGTGCACGGTCAGCGCGACATGCGGGTTGAGCCGCGCGACATGGGCGGCGGCGGCCTCGACCTTTGGGATGCCCCGATCCTCGGTGGTGAAGATGGTCTGGCGTTGCAGGTTGGATGGCTCGACCACATCGTCGTCGATCAGGGTCAGGGTGCCGATCCCGGCGGCGGCGAGATACTGGATGGCAGGCGAGCCGATGCCGCCTGCACCGATCACCGCGACCCGTGCCTGTTTCAGCCGAATCTGGCCGCCGCCGCCGAATTCGCGGAGTACGATATGGCGGGCATAACGGGCGAGTTCTTCGTCGGTCAGGATCATCCCGGCGCCGTGCCTGGCCATGTGTAGGTGATGACGGTGCGATACCAGCGATCGCCCTCCATCATGGTGCGGTGCGCCAGGTGACGGAGCATCCGCTGTGCCACGCCCGCGCTATATTGTTCGACCGTGGGGCAGCCTATCGCCAGCGGGACGATGGTTTCGGCACCAGCGTCGGCGCTGATTCGCACCGCCATCGGCACGACCAACACCATCTGTTCGTCCGTCGCGCGCGCGCGGGTGCAGCGGCCCGCCGCCACCTCGTCGCGAACGAAGCGCACCATGTCGGGTCCGGCGGGCGGCAGGGTGATCGACGCCAGGGTCGACCAGTCGTGCGGCGGTTCGTTCGGGCTCACCGGCGGGGTCGCGGCCTGGAGTGCGGCGGCGATCAGCAGCGGGGCGATCATCGCCCGGTCGATCCGAAGCCGCCGTCCCCCCGCTGCGTCGCGTCGAGGTCCTCGACCTGCGTAAAGGTCGCGCGCTGGACGGGGGCGGGGACGAGTTGGGCGATGCGCTCACCCCGCACCACCTCGAACGGCTGGTCGCCCAGATTGGCGAGGATCACCTTCACCTCGCCGCGATAATCCTCGTCGATCGTGCCGGGCGTGTTGAGGCAGGTGATGCCGTTCTTCAGCGCCAGGCCCGAGCGCGGGCGCACCTGCATCTCATACCCCGGCGGGATCGCGATGGCGAAGCCCGTGGCGATCGCGGCGCGTTTGCCGGGCTCCAGCGTCAGCGTCTCGGCCGCGACCACGTCCATACCCGCCGCGCCGGGGGTCGCATAAGCGGGCAGAGGCAGCCCCTCGGAATGGGGCAAGCGTTTGAGAGCAATGGAAATCGGTGCAAGCGTCATGACGTCGCTTGTAGCGCATCCGCGATGCGTTGCGCGAGCCCCCTGGCAACATCGTCCTTGCCCATCCGCTCCCAGCTCTTGACCCCATCGGCGGTGATCAGGTGGACGCGATTGGCCTCGCCGCCGAACACGTCGCCCGACACGTCATTGGCGACGATCCAGTCGGCTCGCTTGCGGGCGCGCTTGGCGATGGCGTGGTCGATGACGTTCTCGGTCTCGGCCGCGAAGCCGACGACCAGCCGGGGGCGATCGGGTGAAGCGGCGACGGTGGCGAGGATGTCGGGATTCTCGACCAGGGTCAGTGCCGGGGCCGCGCCGCCATCCTTCTTCAGCTTCTGTCCGGCGGCTTCGACTCGCCAGTCGGCGACCGCGGCGACCATGACGGCGGCATCGGCGGGTAGCGCGTCGGCAACTGCCCAGGCCATGTCGCGGGCGGACTCGACATTCACCCGGTCGACGCCCGGCGGAGTGGGCAGCGTCACCGGTCCGGCGACCAGCGTCACCCGCGCGCCCAGCGCCGCCAGTGCGCCTGCCACCGCAAAACCCTGTCGCCCCGAGGAGCGGTTGGCGATGTAGCGGACCGGATCGATCGGCTCGTGAGTCGGACCCGCGGTCACCAGCACATGCCGCCCTGCCAGTGGGCGATGGGAGGGCGTCAGCTTCGCCTCGATCGCGGCCAGGATCGCGGGCGGCTCGGGCAGGCGGCCGGGGCCGAATTCGCCGCATGCCATCGCGCCTTCGTCTGGAGCCATCACCTCGACCCCATCGGCACGCAGCCGGGCCACGTTACGCTGGGTCGCGGGGTGAAGCCACATGCGCACGTTCATGGCGGGGGCCACCAGCACCGGCGTGTCGGTGGCGAGCAGCAGGGTGGTCGCCAGATCATCGGCATGGCCGTTCGCCATGCGCGCCATCAGGTCGGCGCTGCCCGGCGCGACGACGACCAGATCGGCCTCGCGGCTGAGCTGGATATGCCCCATCTCGGCTTCGTCCTTCAGGTCCCACAGGGTGGTAAAGACCTGATTCTCCGACAGCGCGGCCAGCGTCATCGGCGTGACGAAGTGGCTGCCCCCTTCGGTCAGGACGCAACGAACGCTATGGCCATTCTTGCGGAGCAGGCGGATCAGCTCGCAGCTCTTGTACGCGGCGATACCGCCGCCGACGATCAACAGGATATGGCTCATCGCACGACTCGCGTCACGGTGATGCGTCGCCGGTCGCGCGCGGCCAGGATCAACTCCCGCACCGCATCGGGCGCGAAGACGACGCCGAGGAAGAAGAGCGGCGACAGGCCCAGCACCAGCACCGGCGATCCCGTCACCAGCGTCAGCAGCGCATAGACCGCCATGGTCACGCCCGCCCGCCGCGCGGCGGGGGCGCGCCAATGCACCCAGCCGAGCGCGGCCAGCACGGCCAGCGGCACCACCACGCTCGTTGGCAGGAAGCCGATCGCCTGTGCGTCCGCCACGGCGGCGATCAGCGTGCCCGGCGCGATCACATGGACGGGGCTGCCCATCGCCGGGTCGACCGCACTGACCAGCGTGTTCAGCGCATGGGCATGCGCCGCCAGCACCAGCAGCGCCACCGCCAGCGCGGTCATCCATCCGATCGCCTCCCGCCGCGCGCCTGCCTGCGCCGCCAGCACGAGCATGACGATCGCATAGGGCAGCGCCATCGGCGTCAGGATCATCGCGACCAGCCCCAGCGCCACCGCGCTCAGCCCCGCTTCGGGGCGCCGCTGGACCAGCGACAGGGAGATCAGCATCGCCGCCCAGCTTTCGGGCGCGGTCACCATCGGGCGACTGGGGAGCGGATAGAAACCGGCGATCAGCAGGATCGCGAGCAGCCCGATCGCGGACCGGGTCTCCAGAACCGGCACGACGCGCCGCAGCCATCCCGCGATCATCGCGATGCCCAGCAGCAGCAACCCGCCATGCCAGACCAGGGTCGGCAGCGCGGCCAGCGTCACGAACAGCGCGGGCAGCGGCACCGCAAACAGCGCAGGCCTCAGCGCCCGGTCATTCTCGCGCAGCGCATCGAGCGCGGCAGGATAGAAGGACTGGCCGTGCCGCACATGGTCGAGGATCGTCGTCGTGACGGGCGGCAAGCGTTCGCCGACCGGCTCGAACGCCCCTTGCGTCGCATAGCCGATGGCGATCAGCAGGATCAGCAGCGCCAGAATCCCGCGCGCGACCATCGGCGACAGGCCCGTCATCCGCCCCGGCTGGCCGAGCCAGAGCGGCCGCTGGCTGCGGCGAAGGGGGGCAGGGGGCGTGCTGCCCGGCATGGCGACCCCCGGCACGCTACCGAAGCACGGCCAGCGTCGCGGCCACACCCGCCGCCGCCGAGGCCATCGACAGCAAGGCATAGCGCCAGCCGCCGCCGATCCGAACCACCTCGATCTGCTTGAGCGGCGGCGCGGGCGGCTCGCCACCCGGCGCGGGGTAGCGTGCCTCGATCCTCCGTACCAGTTCGGGTAAGCGGGCGAGCGTCTGCACGTCCTCGATCAAGCGGTCGGCGATCTTCGCCTCCGGCCCCAATTCGGTGCGAATCCATTCGCGCACGAACGGCGCGGCCGAATCCCACAGGTTGATATCGGGATCGAGACTGGTCGCCACGCCCTCGACCATCACCATAGTCTTTTGCAGCAGCAGCAGATGCGGCTGCGTCACCATGTCGAAATCGCGGGTGATCGAGAACAGGCCGTCCAGCATCATGCCGATCGACATGTCCTTGACGGGAAGGCCCCGCATCGGCTCGCCGACCGCACGCAGCGCGGTGGCGAACTCGGCGACATTGTGGTGGGCGGGGACATAACCCGCCTCGAAATGGATCTCGGCGACGCGCTTATAATTGCCAGTGATCAGGCCATAGAGGATTTCGGCCAGCCACACCCGCGCGCGCCGGTCGATCCGGCCCATGATGCCGAAGTCGATCGCGGCGATCTTGTTGCCGGGCAGGGCGAACAAATTGCCCTGGTGCATGTCGGCGTGGAAGAAACCCTCCGCGATCGCCTGCCGCAGGAACGCCCGCACCAGGGTCTGCGCCAGATGCGGCAGGTCATAGCCTGCCTCGACCAGCGCCTGCCGGTTGGACAGCTTGATCCCGTCGATCCACTCGACGGTCAGCACCTTGGCCGTCGATCGCGCCCAGTCGATCTGCGGCACCATGAAGTCCGGCTCGGCGGTCATCGCCTCGGCCAGTTCGGAGGCTGACGCCGCCTCGCGCCGGAAGTTCAGTTCGCGCAGCGTCCAGCGGCGAAAATTCTCGACGGTCAGGCGCGGGCGCAGGCGGGCAGCCTCGCCGCTCATCCCCTCGACCTGGGCTGCGGCCCATTGATAGGTGTCGATGGCGCGGGCGAAATCCTCCTCGACGCCGGGGCGCAGCACCTTGACCGCGACCGTGCGGCCATCGGTCGTCACCGCACGGTGCACCTGCGCGATCGAGGCGGCACCGACCGGCTCCTCCTCGATTGACGAAAAGAAGTGCGAGGGCGGGCGGCCCATGCTCGCCTCCATCGCGGCGGCGATCGTCGCGAAGGGGACGGGGGGCAACTGGTCCTGAAGACGGAGCAGATCATGTGCGGCTTCGTCGCCGACCAGGTCGGGTCGGGTCGCCAGCGTCTGGCCCAGCTTGATCGCCGCCGGGCCGATCGCCTGGAACGCATCGGCATAGGCCGGCTTGGCGGGCACGCGCGCGCCGAAGCGGGCGATACGCGCCAGCCGTCGCACGGGCGCGGGCGTATTGGGATCGCGCTCGATCCCCCGCAACGCGCCATGCCGCGCCAGCGTCCGCCCCCATTTGAGCAGACGCCAGAGATGCACCACCGGCTGCGTCACAGGGCGAGTCCGCCCAGGCGTCCTCGCATCAAATCTTCCAGCCTGAATGGATCGCGACCAGGCCACCCATGATCGGCTCGACCTTGGTCTCGATGAAACCGGCCTCGCGGATCATATTTTCGAAAGTCGGCATGTCGGGGAAGCGACGGATCGACTCGATCAGATAGCGATAGCTGTCCGCATCGCCCGCCAGCATCTGGCCCAGCTTGGGCACCAGCTTGTGCGAATAGGCGTCATACACGTCCGAAAAGCCGGGCCACACGGTGGTCGAGAATTCCAGGCAGAAGAACCGCCCGCCGCGCCGCAGGACCCGGTGCGCCTCGCGGAGTGCCGCCGGGATGTCGGTGACGTTCCGGATGCCGAACGCGATCGTATAGGCGTCGAAGAATTTGTCGGGGAAGGTAAGGGACTCTGCATTCGCCTCGATCCAGACCAGCTCGTCGAACCCGCGCTCGGCCGCGCGCTTCATGCCGACCTCCAGCATCGCCGGATTGATGTCGGCCACCGTGATGCTGGCACCCGACTCGGCCAGGCGGAAGGCGATGTCGCCGGTGCCGCCCGCCATGTCGAGGATCTGGTCGCTGGCGCGCGGCTTCACGCGGCGCACGAAGCGGTCCTTCCAGAGGCGATGCATGCCACCCGACATGGCATCGTTCATCAGGTCATATTTGGCGGCGACGTTGGTAAACACGCTGCCGACACGGGCGACCTTTTCGTCGCGGGGCACATCTTCATAGCCGAAGGAGACGGTATCGCTCATGAGGATGCCCTAGCCCGGCCTTGCTGGCGGGGCAAACGCTACCTAGCTGTTTGGCGACGAAAGCCATTCAGAGAGAAAATGCCCGAACTTCCCGAGGTCGAAACCACGGTCCGCGGCCTGACCCCGGTGCTGGCGGACGCGCGGCTGACATTGGTCGAGCCGCGCCGCCCGGACCTGCGCCATCCCTTTCCGGCCGACCTGCGCCAGCGGATGACGGGGGCGACGGTGACGTCGCTGGGTCGCCGCGCGAAATACGGCCTGATCGACACCGATCGCGGCGATACCATAGTCTTCCACCTCGGCATGTCGGGGCGCTGGCGGATCGATCCGGGCGAACCGCAGACGCACGATCACCTGCTGCTGGAGACGGCAGCGGGACGGCGGCTGGCGCTGAACGATCCCCGACGATTCGGTTTCGTCGATCTGTGGTCGACCGCCGATCTGGCCAGCTATCCGCCCTTCCTGGCCATGGGGCCCGAGCCGCTGGGCCCCGACTTCACCGCCGATTATCTGGCCAACGCGCTGGAAGGGCGGGCGGCACCGATCAAGGCGATGCTGCTCGACCAGCGGATCGTGGCTGGATTGGGCAATATCTATGTCTGCGAAGCGCTGCACATGGCGAAGATCACGCCGGGGCGCGCTGGCGGCCAGATATCGAAGGCGCGACTCGCTAGGCTGGTCGAGTCGATCCGCGCCGTGCTGGAGGCCGCGATCCTGGCGGGGGGATCGTCGCTGCGCGATTATGTGCGACCCGACGGCGAACTGGGCTATTTTTCCAAGGAGTGGCGGGTCTATGGTCGCGAGGGCGATCCGTGTGAATGCGGCACGATCGTACGGCGTCGGACCGACTCCGGGCGGTCGACTTTCTGGTGTGCGAACTGCCAGCGCAGTTGACGGCGGGCGCACCAACCGGTAAGGGGCGCGGCTTCAAAGCTGGTGCGTCGCGCCGCTATCCCTTTTGATCGAGATTTAGAGGTTTTCATGGCGAACACGCCGCAGGCCAAAAAGCGTATCCGTCGCAACGAGCGTCGCGCCGTCATCAACGGCAACCGCGTCAGCCGCATCCGTACCTTCGTGAAGAAGGTCGAGGCCGCGCTGGCCGCCGGTGACAAGGAAACCGCGACGGTCGCTCTGGCTGCGGCGCAGCCGGAAATGGCACGCGGTGTCGCCAAGGGCGTGCTGCACAAGAACACGGTCGCGCGCAAGTTCTCGCGCCTGACCAAGCGCATCGCCGCGCTGGCCTAAAAGCCTCTCGGTTTCCGCGACGAAAGCAACCCGCCGGGGGCGGTCCCCCGGCGGGTTTTTTCGTGCGCCTGCGGTTTGCGTTAACGCTATTTCGGACTCGATCCGAAGGAACAAATCCGCGTTTCGCGTAAGCCCAGCATTTCCCGCGATTCGAGTGATTCGGGATTGTGGCTGGAGCTCATGCATTTGGTTAATATCGTTATATATCAGATACTTGTGAGATAATTGGACGGGATTCTGCGGCCTTTGGCCTGTCAATCCGGTTTATTTCAGATTTATGGCCGCGGACGGACTTGATCGGACCCCGCCATGGCTCATAATCGGTATCCCAGCAGCGGTGCTTCGTGCCCGCGTCATGGACATAGCGAAGTGGCATCACCGGGCCGAATCCATATTTGATTCGCCCATGGGGATTGTGTCGCCGAGTGGAATTGGGGGTTCGATCGCGTTTCTTGCGATCGGCGGAACTGGAGTGCGTGTGTGACGAATTGGCAGGCAACGCGACCGACGACCGACCAGGCCCGTGCCTGGGCGCGCGTCCGCGCGAACCTGCGCGAATCGGCTGGCGCGCGCCTGTTCGACCAGTGGCTGAAGCCGATGGAGCTGATCGAGGGTGACGAGCCCGATACGGTCCGCCTGGCGCTCCCTTCGGCCTTTGCGACCAATTGGGTGCGCAGCCATTATGCGGACCGCCTGCACCTGGAATTCAAGGCGGTGCTGCCCGAGATTCGCTCGGTCGTCATCGAGACCCGCGCGCCCAGCAAGGTCGTCCGCCTGACCAGCGTCGAAACGATGGAAGCGGCGCCCGCTCCCCGCGCGGCGCAGGCTGCGGCCCCGGTCGAGTCGCAGCCGGTCGAGGACGAGGAGCAGCCCTCTTTGTTCGGCGATCCTTCGCCCAAGCCGTTGCGCGTCGTACCGGCGGTCACGGCTGCCGCGCCGACGCCAGCGCCAGCCCGCCCGGCCCCCCGTGCCGCAGCTAAGGCCGCTCCGGTCGCTGCACCCGCGCTGCGCGTGGCCAGCGACCGGCCGCCGCTCGATCCGCGCCTGACCTTCGATCGCTTCGTGGTCGACTCGTCGAACCGCGTCGCGTTCAACGCCGCGCTGTCGCTCGCCGAGCCGGGCCCGCCGCGCTTTAGCCCGTTGTTCCTTCATGGCGGCACCGGGCAGGGCAAGACCCACCTGATGCATGCCATCGCCCATGCCTTTCTCGAGTCGCATCCCGAAGCGGTCGTGCTGTGCATGTCGGCCGAGCGGTTCATGTTCGATTTCGTCGCCGCGATGCGCGCGCGCGATACGCACAGCTTCAAGTTGCGGCTGCGCTCCGCCGATCTGCTGCTGATCGACGATCTTCAGTTCATCGCGGGCAAGGATTCGACCCAGGAAGAATTCTTCCACACGGTCAACGAGCTGGTCGGTGCGGGCAAGCGGCTGGTCATCTCGGCCGATCGTTCGCCCCAGTCGCTCGATGGCGTGGAGCCGCGCATCATCGGTCGTCTGGGTGCTGGGCTGGTGGCCGACATCAAGGCGCCCGACCTGACGCTGCGCCGGACGATCCTGAACCGCAAGGTCGCCGATCTTCCCGAGATCCATGTGCCGACCGATGTGCTGGACCTGCTGGCCTCGCGCATCCGCGGCAATATCCGCGAGCTGGAAGGCGCGCTGAACCGCGTCGTCGCCTATGCGCAACTGACCGGCGACAAGATCGACATGGAATTCGCGGTCGCCACGCTGGGCGAGGTGCTGCGTGGCGCTCAGCGGCGCATCACCATCGATGAAATCCAGAAGCTGGTCAGCCGCCATTTTGAGCTGAAGCCGCTCGACCTGGTCTCCGCCCGTCGCGCGCGGGCGATCGCCCGCCCACGCCAGATCGCCATGTATTTGGCCAAGCGCCTGACCACCCGGTCGCTGCCCGAGATTGGACGGAAATTCGGTGGCCGCGATCACTCGACCGTCATCTATGCGGTGCGGAAGATCGAGGAACTGCGCGATACCGACCGCGATATCGATAATGCGGTGCGCGTGCTGATGAAGGAACTGGAGGGCTGAGGCTCTTTGGGGCGGAGCGTGGGTTTGGGCCGCGCTCAGCCTATATCGTGGAGAGCCCGATCGACCGTCGGTGCTCGCTGATATCGGATCACGCGATCCTCCACCGGTTTCAATACATGCACAATCCTGGGTCGCACGGCTCTGGGCCATTGCCAGCAATAGAATAGGAACGCGGTGTCCAGCCGTTCCGGGCATCCCGCCGCGCTGTCGGGGCGCTGTTGACCATGATAGCGCGCGATCCGCCGCAGGATACGCGGGATCGTCACGCGGCGCGGAAGATCGAGCAGGATAATGCGTTCCGCTTGCGACAGTCTTGCAGTGATCGCAGGGCCGTAATGCGCGCTGGAATAATTGCCGTCGATCACCCAGGCGGGCTGTGCGGCCAGAGCGGCCATGTCGGCGATAAAGTCTTCACGCGCCCGCGCGACCCAGTTGGGGCCGTGGAACAACGCATCGGCGTGATGGATGGGCAGGCCCAGCCGCTCGCCCAAATGCCGGGCCAGCGTCGACTTGCCGCTGCCCGGCGGCCCCATCACCATGATCCGGGTGAGGACCTTAGTGATGGGGCCGGGGGGCATCAGATTTGCAGACCCATGGTCCGCTGCACGTCGAGCAGCAGCGGCGCGGCGAGATCGCGCGCCTTCTCGGCCCCGCGTTCCAGGATACGGCCGACCTCGCCGCGATCGTCCAGCAACCGGGTCAGCCGCTCGCGGATCGGGCCCAGCGTGGCGACCGCCAGATCGGCCAACTCGGGCTTGAACGCGCCGAAGCCCTGGCCTGCGAATTGCGCCAGCACATCGGCGGGCGCACGGTCCGCCAGCGCGGCATAGATGGTGATCAGGTTGCGCGCCTCGGCCCGGCCTTCCAGCCCCTCCATCGTGTCGGGCAGGACGTCCGCGTCGGTCTTGGCCTTGCGGAACTTCTCGGCAATCTGGTCATCGCTATCGATCAGCTTGACCAGCGACATTTCCGACGGGTTCGACTTGGACATCTTCGACGCACCGTCGCGTAAGCTCATGATCCGAGGTGCCGCCTTGCTGATGAACGGCTCGGGCAGGGTGAAGAGCTCGCGACCATAGTCGTTGTTGAACTTGGTCGCGATGTCGCGGGCCAACTCCAGATGCTGCTTCTGGTCCTCGCCCACCGGTACATGCGTGGCATTGTAGAGCAGCACGTCCGCGGCCATCAGCACCGGATAGTCGTACAGCCCGACGCTGGCGCCCTCGCGGTTCTTGCCCGCCTTGTCCTTGAACTGGGTCATGCGGTTCAGCCAGCCGACGCGCGCGACGTTGTTCAGCAGCCAGCTCAGCTCGCTATGCTGGGGCACGCGGGTCTGGTTGAACAGGATCGAGCGTTCGGGATCGATCCCGGCCGCGATCAGGGTCGCGGTCATCTCGATGGTGTTGTCCGCCATCGCCTCGGGCGCGATCCATTCGGTCAGGCCGTGCAGGTCGGCGATGAAGTACATCGTCTCGCCACCCTGGGCCTGGATGTCGTCCTGCATCGCCACCCACTGCTTCACGGCGCCCAGATAATTGCCGAGATGAAGGTTGCCCGTGGGCTTGATGCCGGAAACGACGCGCATGATGGTCCTCAACTGTTGCGGCGAACGAGCCGCTTGATGTCTCCGAGACGGAAGGCGCCCGTCGCGAAGGTGGCGACCGCATAGACCAGCATCCCCGTCGCGACCAGCACGATGAGCGCACCCCAGCGCTCGAGGTTGGTGCCGGTGACATAGGGCTGGAACCGTTCGTTGAGCAGCGCCATCGCCCCGCCCATCAGGATCGCAGCGACCAGCATCCGCCAGCTGCGCCGCCGCAACTGCGCGTCCGCCACGAAATGCCCGCGCCGTGCCAGCGTGCGATAGAGCAGCACGACATTGACCGTCGAGGCGATGGCGGTGGCCAGCGGCGGCCCCATATGGCCCAGCCACCAGATGAAGATCAGGTTCAGCCCCAGATTGACCAGCATCGACCAGGTCGCATAGCGCACCGGCGTCCGCGTGTCGGCGCGCGCATAATAGCCCGGCGTCAGCACCTTCACGAGGATATAGCTGGGCAGGCCGATCGAGAAGGCGGCAAGCGCCTGTGCGGTATAATAGCTGTTGGTCGCGGTGAACTTGCCATGCTCGAACAGGGCGGCGACGATCGGCTGACCGCAGACGATCAGCGCGACGGTGGCGGGCAGGGTGAGCAGCAGCGCCAGCTCCATGCCGCGGTTCTGCGTCTCCATCGCCTCGACCTCCTTGCCCGCGCCCAGCAGGCGCGAGACGGTGGGTAGGAGGACGGTGCCCAGGCCGATGCCGATCAGCCCCAGCGGCAACTGGTTCAGCCGGTCGGCGGCATAGATATAGGATACCGATCCCTCGGGCAGGAAGCGGGCGGCCAGCGCGGTCGAGATGACGAGGTTGATCTGCACCGCGCCCGCCCCGGCGGCGGCGGGCAGGATCAGCTTCATTAGCCGCTTCACGTCGTCGTTGATGACCGGCCGCTTCAGCCGAAGCCGGACGCCCGCGCGGCGGCACGCCCACCAGAGCCAGACGAATTGCAGGATGCCCGCGACCGTGACCGCGATCGCCTGGTTGCGGGCGGTCGCCATCGGGTCATGCGTGTGGAAGAACAGCACGGCGACGATCAGCGTCAGGTTGAGCAGGATCGGCGCGGCCGCATTCACCCAGAAACGATGCAGCGAATTGAGGATGCCGCCCAGCAGCGACACCAGGCTGATGAACAGCAGATAAGGGAAGGTCAGCCGGTTGAGCAGGACGATATAGTCGAACTGCGCAGGCGTCCCCTTGCCATAACCGAAGGTCTGGACCCAGGTGACGGGCCAGGCGGCCAGCTCGACGATCGCGGTCATGACGATCAGCACGGGCAGCAGGACCGAGAGGGCATTCTCGGCAAAGGCCAGGCCGTGCGCCAAGCCCGAGCCCTCCGCCGCCTGATCGCCTTCTGCCACCTTGCGGTTGAACATCGGGATGAAGGCGGCGGAAAAGGCGCCCTCCGCGAAGAGGGCGCGGAACATGTTGGGCAGGCGAAACGCGATCTGGAACGCGTCGGAGGCGAAGTTCGCGCCCACGAAGCGGAAGAACAGCGAGTCGCGAACCAGACCAAGCACCCGGCTGGCCAGAGTCAGCCCGCCGACCGAGCCCAGTGCCTTGGTCAGGTTCATGTGTCAGCCGGGATCAGGCGTGGCCGGTTTCCGGGGTGTTCGGCTGGGCGGTGCCCGCCTGCGCCTCGGCCTGCTGCAGGTACAGCTGCGCGAAGTCGATCGGCTCCAGCATCAGCGGCGGGAAGCCGCCATCGCGGACCGCATCGGCCAGCACGCGGCGGGCGAACGGGAAGAGCAGGCGCGGCGCTTCGCCCAGCATGAAGGGCTGGATCTGGTCGACCGGCACGTTGCGGAAGCCGAAGAGACCGGCATAGCTGAGGTCGACGATGAAGGCGGTCTTGCCCTCGGACTCGGCGCGAACCTCGATCTTCAGGGTCAGTTCGTGGACGTCCTCACCGACCTGGACGGCCGAGATGTTGAACTGCACGTCGATGCCCGGCGCGGTCTGCGCCTGATAGATGGCGGGCGCGTTCGGATTCTCGAACGACAGATCCTTCACATATTGCGAGATCATGCCGGCGGTGGGGGCCGTGTCGTCGCCCTCGGCGGTCGGCGCCTCGAAGCCCTGCGGCAAACCCTGTTCGTCCATCGTCAATACCTTCTTGCGTGAGATCAAGTGGGGATAGGGAACCGAAAGGGCGGGTCCGCGCGTTCGGCCATATGGCCGTTGCGCGTAGCAGCGGGCCGATACGGATTCAACCTTGCCCACCTGTTCCGGGCGGCCGGGTTTTCTTTGGTCGGCCATGCGCCTATATCGGCCCTGATAGTGAAAGGCGCTTGTGTTGTTATTCTACGTCGTCCTCCTCGCCATGGTTGCGCTCTTCCTCGCGCTGAGGCTCTACAGCGTGCTGGGCAAGCGGACCGGTCATGAACAACAGCCGCTGGCGCGCAGTGCCGACGACCGGCCGCTGCCGGTCACGTTGCCGCGTGCGCCCGAGCCCGCCCAGGCGGCGACGCCGGTGGTGAACCGCAACATCGACCCGCAGGCCGAGCAGGGCCTGCGCGCGGTCATCGGAGGCGAGCCGGGTTTCGACGTGGCGCAGTTCCTGAACGGCGCGCAGAGCGCCTATCGCATGACACTGGAAGCCTTTTGGAAGGGTGACGAGGACGTGCTGGCCGATTTGGTCGAAGCCGATGTGCTGGCCGCGTTCGCCGAGGCGATCGAGCAGCGGCGCGAGGCCGGGCAGACGCTCGACAACCGACTGATCCGGGTCGACAGCGCCAAGATCGTCGACGCGCAGGTCCAGGGCCGCGAGGCGCGGATCACCGTGCGCTTCGACGCCGACATCGCCGCCGTCACGCGCGATGCGGACGGCAACGTCATCGCCGGGTCGCTGAGCGATGCGGTCGAGACGCACGACGTCTGGACCTTCGCCCGGATGCTGAAGAGCGGCGATCCGAACTGGAAGCTCGTCGATACCGACGAAGCTTGAGCCGGTCTGACGGGGGAGTGCGCGCGATGAGGGGGTATCGCATCGCGACCATGGTCGCGCTTTCGGTCGGTCTGTCCGCCTGCGCGGGACGGATCGTTCCGCCGGGTGCTGCGGAATATCCGTCCGGCCCACGGAACCAGGCACCCCGTCCCGGGCCGCGTCCACGTCCCAACCATTCGACCGCGCAACCCGCTGGCCCCGCCATTTCGCGTGTGCCGAACGGCCCCGTCCGCATCGTGCCCGCGACGCCCTTGCCCGCGAGGCCTGTGGTAGCGGTTGCTGGTGCGGCCACGGCGGCGCAGGCGGGCATCATCGCCGGACCGCCGGTCGCCTCTCTGCCGATGACCGAGGATCAGGCGGAAGCGGCGCGGGCGGCCTTTGCCTTGTCCTGCCCCGGTCTGATGCGCCGCACCGATGCCAGCGGCCTGACGCAAGGGGCCGACTGGCAGGCTGCCTGCCAAGCCGCCGCCAGCGTGCCGCGTGGGGGCGCCCGCGATTTCTTCGCTCGCTATTTCGAAGCGGTGCAGGTCGGCGACGGCCGCTCACTGGCGACGGGCTATTACGAGCCGGAAATTGCGGGCTCGCGTGAGCGGCGCTCCGGCTATGAAGTGCCGATCTATGCCCGGCCGCGCGACCTGATCGATGTCGATCTGGGCGCCTTCACGACCGACCTGAAGGGCAAGAAGATACGCGGCAAGGTGCAGGGCACCAACCTTGTCCCCTATGACGACCGCACCGCGATCGAGCAGGGCTCTCTGGAGGGCCGTGCGCCGATCCTCGCCTGGGGGGCGGACCCGATCGAGGTGTTCTTCCTCCAGATCCAGGGTTCGGGACGGTTGCGGCTGCCCGATGGCGGGATCATGCGGATCGGCTATGATACGCAGAATGGCCGCGACTATACCGGTATCGGCGCGCTGATGAAGGCGCGCGGGCTGCTGGGGCCGGGCCAGACTTCGATGCAGGGGATCGTCGCCTGGTTGCACGATCACCCAGAGGAAGGCCGCGCGATCATGCGCGAAAATAAGAGCTTCGTTTTCTTCCGCGAGCTAAACGGCGCGCCGCAGGGGGCGATGGGCTATGCGGTGACCGGACAGGTCAGCGTGGCGGCCGACCCCAAATTCGTGCCGCTCGGCGCGCCGGTCTTCCTGTCGATGGACCGACAGGATGCGACCGGTCTGTGGGTCGCGCAGGATACTGGCGGCGCGATCAAGGGCTCCAATCGGTTCGACACCTTCTGGGGTGCCGGCGATACGGCGCGGGCCGTTGCGGGCGGCATGTCGGCGCGCGGCACCGCCTTCCTGCTGCTGCCGGTCGGAACGTTGGCGCGGGCCGGGATCGTGGCTCCTGTCGGGACGGTCGGTGCGTTACCTCAACGCTGACGAGGCGCAACTCTGGGCGAGGGTGATGGAGACGGTGCGCCCCTTACGCGCCGCCCTCGTTCCCGCCCGGCCCGCACCGCCGCCGCCGACCATGGAGGCGGTGTTTCAGGAAACGCCCGGTGCGCCCAAGGTGCGGGTAAAGGGCCGTGTGCCACCACTTCGCCAACCCGCGCCGCCGCCAGCCATGGCCAAGAAGGGGCCGGGCGAGACGCTCGACGGCGGCTGGGACAAGCGCCTGTCGCGGGGCAGCGTGATGCCCGACAGCTCGCTCGACCTGCACGGCCATACGTTGGCCTCGGCCCATGCGCTGCTCGACCAGGGGTTGGGCCGGGCCATCGCGCGCGGTGACCGGGTGCTGTTGCTGGTGACCGGCAAGCCGCCGCGCCCCGAGAGCGAGCGTCCCCATGCGCGCGGTGCGATCCGGGCGGCGATCAGCGACTGGCTGGGGTCCTCGCGCCATGCCGATGCGATCGCGGCCATCCGCAACGCCCATCCGCGCCACGGCGGGCAGGGCGCGCTCTATATCGTCTTCAGGCGCCCGCGCGAGCGATGACGCCCGCATAGATGCGGGTGAGGGCGTAAAGGTCGTCCACCGCCACCGCTTCGTCGACCTTGTGCATGGTCGCGTTCAGCAGCCCGAACTCGACCGTCGGGCACAGCTTCGACAGGAAACGGGCGTCCGACGTGCCGCCGGTGGTCGACAGCTCCGGCTCGATTCCGGTCTCGGCGCGGATCGCATCGGCGATCATGGCGGAGAAGGCGCCGGGCTGGGTCAGGAACGCCTCGCCCGAGATACGGCCGCTCACCTGCGCGGCGGGGGCGTGGGCCCGCGCGATGGCAGTGATCCGTTCGACCAGCGCTTCGCCGCTCTGCTCATCGTTGAAGCGGATCGACAGCCGGGCCTGCGCCGCACCTGGAATGACGTTGGTCGCCGGATTGCCGACATGCAGGTCGGTGATCTCAATATTCGACGGCTGGAACCAGGCATTGCCGGTGTCGAGCGTCACGCCCTCGATCTCCGCCAGCATCGCGACCAGCGGGGTGATCGGATTGTCCGCGAGGTGCGGATAGGCGACATGGCCCTGCCGCCCCGGCACGGTGATCCAGATATTGACCGAGCCGCGCCGCCCGATCTTCATCATGTCGCCCAGCCGATGCGCGGAGGTGGGCTCGCCGACCAGGCACAGATCGGGAGCCACCCCAAGCTCGGCCATCCGGTCGATCAGCGCGCGGGTGCCATAGACGGCGGGGCCTTCCTCGTCGCCGGTGATGATCAGCGACAACGGGATGGTCGGATCGGTTGGGATCGCGGCCACGAAGGCGGCAACCGCGCCCTTCATATCTACCGCGCCGCGTCCGAAGAGCAGGCCGTCGCGTACTTCGCCGGAGAAGGGAGAGCCCTGCCACCCGTCGCCTGCGGGCACGACATCGACATGGCCCGCAAAGGCCAGATGCGTGCCCGTCCCGCCGCGTGTCGCCAGCAGGTTCTCGACCGGGCCGTCCGGCTCCTCGCCGACCGTGAAGCGATCGACGGTGAAGCCCAGCGGCACCAGCGCGGCCTCCAACACGTCGAACACGGAGCCACGCGCAGGCGTGACGCTGTCGCTACGGATCAGGGCTTGGGCGAGGGCAAGGGCGTCGGTCATGAGCTTCGCATAGGCAGCGGCCGGACGATCGGCAATCATGGGATTTACCGCGCTGACGGACCCCATGCGCTCCGGTATCGTTCCTGCCCCCAAGCAACAGGAGCAAGACGATGAACGACCCCGATCCCAACGGCCACAAGGCGGGCAAGCGGCTGTTGCTGTGGCTGGTCATCGCATTGGGGATTGCGGGGGTGCTGCTCTACACCTTTACCTCGCGGGTCGCCGAACCGGCAGCCGACCAGCGCGCACCGCTGAACGAGGTGCCCCCGGCGGCGCGATGAGCCGGGCAGGGGGAGAGGCCAGAGTGTTCGCTTCGGCGGGCCGAAGGTTTATTCGACCGGCTGCTCGAACCGCTCGATGACCCATTCCTCTTCCCGCGCGCCTGCGATCCAGTCCTGCATGAACGGATGGCGCAGCACCGCGTCCATATAGGGCACCGCGAAGCGCGCCACGGGCAGCTGATAGGTGACGATCCGCGTCACCACCGGCGCGAACATGATGTCCGCCGCGCCAAACGCCCCAAACAGAAAATCACCGCCGCCGCCAAAGCGCGCGCGCGCCTGCGCCCACAGCTCCATGATCCGCTTCAGGTCGACGATCACATCTTCGTCGGGGGCCTGGGCGGGATAGACCTGCCGGATGTTCATGCTGTGCTTGCGGCGTAGTGCGACGAAGCTGGAATGCATTTCCGCCGCCATCGACCGGGCCATGGCGCGCGCGGCCTCGTCCTCGGGCCAGAAACGGTCGCGCCCGACCTTGTCGGCTAGATAGTCGATAATGGCCAGGCTGTCCCAGACGACCGCCTCGCCGTCCCACAGGATCGGCACCTTGCCCGAGGACGGCGCGAACTCGGCCCCCTCGCGGCGGCGGTCCCAGTCGGCGTCATAGAGCGGCACGACCACCTCCTCGAAGGGAATGCCGGACTGCCGACAGGCGAGCCAGCCGCGCAGCGACCAGGAGGAATAGGCCTTGTTACCGATGATCAGCTTCATGGAACAAGGCGTAACGGGCGCGGGCCCGTGTCGCAACCGCACAAAAAAGGCCCGTTCGGGGGAACCGAACGGGCCTTCGTGATCTGCGAAAACGGACGTGGCGATCAGCCGATGGCTTCCAGCACCGCCGCGCGCAGTTCGGGAATGCCCATGCCGCCTTCGCTGGAGGTGGCGAGGATTTCCGGATGGGCGGCGGCACGCTTGCGCGCCTCCGCCTCGGTGCGCTCGACCACGGCGGCGAGTTCGGTCGCCTTCACCTTGTCCGCCTTGGTCAGGACGATGCGATAGCTGACCGCTGCACGGTCAAGCATCTCCAGGATTTCACGATCCACTTCCTTGATGCCGTGGCGCGAATCGATCAGCACCAGCGCACGCTTCAGCGCTTGGCGCCCGCGGAGGAAGTCGTTCACCAGGAAGCGCCACTGCTTGACCATATCCTTGGGCGCCTTGGCAAAGCCATAGCCCGGCATGTCGACCAGCCGCAGCGTCGGCGGTGTGCCGACATCGAAGAAGTTCAGCTCCTGCGTCCGTCCCGGCGTGTTCGACGTGCGCGCCAGACCGTTGCGGTTGGTCATGGCGTTCAGCAGCGACGACTTGCCGACGTTCGAGCGCCCCGCCACCGCGACTTCCGGCACGATCGGATCGGGCAGGAATTTCAGTGCGGGCGCGGATTTCAGGAAGGTGACCGGCCCGGCGAACAGCTTGCGCGCCGACTCGACCAGCTCCTCCGAAAAGCCTTTCGGTTCGTCGGAGGGGGCAGGGGAGGGAAGCTCGCTCACTTCTTGACGACCGGCTGCTTCAGGCCCGGATGGCGGGCGTAAAGCAAGCGCTGCTGCAGGATCGAGATGCAGTTGGTCGTGATCCAGTAGACCTGCAGGCCGACCGCGAACGGGGCCATCACGAACATCAGCACCCAGGGCAGGATCGCGAAGACCTGCTTCTGCGCGTCATCCATCGGCTGCGGGTTCATCTTGAACTGGAAGTACATCGAGATGCCCAGCAGGATCGGCACGACGCCGATCGCGATGAAGTGCGGCGGCACGAAGGGCAGCAGGCCGAACAGGTTGACCGGAGTCAACGGGTCGGGCGCGGACAAGTCCTTGATCCACAGGACGAAATGCTGGTGGCGCATTTCGATCGTCAGCATCAGCACTTTGTACAGCGCATAGAAGATCGGAATCTGGATCAGGGTCGGCAGACAGCCCGCCAGCGGATTGACCTTTTCCTGCTTGTAGAGGGCCATGACCTCCTGCTGCATGCGGACCTTGTCGTCCTTATAGCGTTCCTGCAGCGCCTTCATCTTGGGCTGCACCGCGCGCATCGCGGCCATCGAGGCGAACTGGCGCTGCGCGATCGGGAACATCAGCGCCCGGATGGTGACGGTCAGCAGGATGATCGCGACGCCGAAGTTACCGACGAGTTTGAACAGCCAGTCGAGATAATAGAAGATCGGCTTTTCGATATAGCGCAGATAACCCCAGTCCAGCGCGTAATCGAGCATCGTCACACCTTCCTTGTCGGTGTAATGATCGAGCAGCGCGACCTCCTTGGCGCCCGCGAAGAAGCGGGTCGTCTGGGTGATCTGCTTGCCCGGCGCCAGCGTCTGCGGTTGGAACGTATCGTCCGCCTGATAGGTCTGGTTGCCGCCCGCGCGGAACTGGCCGTCGAACGACTTGGACTGATCGGGGATCAGCGCCGTCAGCCAATATTTGTCGGTAAAGCCCAGCCAGCCGCCGGTCGTGGTGAAGCGGGTCGGCGCCTTATCCACGTCCTTCCAGTTCGGCTTGTATTGCGCCGAACCATTGTTGACCGACATCGGCCCGACATGGATCGAATAGCCGTCCGGGTCGGCCGAGATGCCGCGATTGACATAACCATAGGTCGCGACTGGCACGGCCGCATTGCCGCCATTGGCCACCGTCTGCTGGACGGTGAACATGTAATCCTTGTCGACCGACAGGGTGATCTGGAAGCGCTGGCCCGTCGCATTGGCGGCGGTCAGCGTGACCGGCTGACCTGGGCGCAGCACGGGGGCGCTGGCGGTCCAGACGGCATCGGCGGCGGGCGGGTTCAGCCCGTCGGTGCGCCAGCCGAAGCCTGCAAAATAGGCACCCTCGGCACCCGCCGGCGACAGCAGGCGGATCGGCGGCGAGTTCTTGTCGACCGTCTGCTTATAGTCGAGCAGGACGAGGTCATCGATCCGCGCACCCTTCAGGTTGATCGAACCCTTCAGGCGCGGCGTGTCGATCGCCACGCGCGGCGTTTCGGCCAGCACGACCTTGCGGTCGCGAATCGCGGTGGGCGTCGTCGCGGTCGGGTTGGCCGAGCTGTTGGTCACCGGCACCTGCTTGCCGTCGACGATCTTGGTCGCGGGCGGATTGCTCGGGAAGAACTTGCTCTGGATGAGCGGCCATCCGAACAGGATCAGCGCCGCGATCACCGCGAACACGACGAAATTCTTGCGGTCTTGGTTCACGTGGAAACCCCGTTAGTGTCAGGGGACCGGGTCGGGTCCGTGCCCGCCCCAGGGATGGCACCGCGCAATGCGCTTGAGCGCCAACCAGCCCCCTTTGACCGCGCCATAGCGGCCAATGGCCTGTATTGCATAGGCCGAACAGGAGGGTTGATAGCGACAAGTGGGCGGCAGGATCAGCGAAGGGCCCAGTTGCCAACCCCGCGCGAGCAGAATCAGGAGCCGGGCGATCATGGTCGCCCCGGCTCCTGTATCGATTCCTTGGGTGATTCGGGGCTGCGATGCGCGCCGCCCCGGGGTCCTCTGCCCTTGCCCCGTCCATGATGCACACGCGGCTCGCGCGGTTTGTCATGAGGGGCGGTGTCGGGGGAGGCGGCGCGGGACAAGGCCTTGGACAGCTCGGCGGTGAGCGCGGCATAGTCGCGCTCGATCCCGCCTTGCCGTCCGATCAGGACATGGTCGGCGCCCGCAATGCCCTTCACCGGCAACAGATCGCGCGCGAGCGCCCGCAGCCGGCGTTTCATCCGGTTGCGAACGACCGCGTTTCCGATCTTCTTGGTGACGGTGAAGCCCACGCGAATCGTCGGCTCACCGTCATCACGCGGGCGCACCTGCAGCACGAAGCCGGGCATCGCCACACGTCGCCCGCCATTGGCCGCGAGGAAATCGCGGCGGCGGGTCAGCGTCGTGATTACGCCGACAGCTTCTTGCGGCCGCGCGCGCGACGCGCCCGGATCACCGCACGGCCGCCCGGAGTCGCCATCCGCGCACGGAAGCCGTGACGGCGAGCGCGCACCAGATTGCTGGGCTGAAAGGTCCGCTTCATCGTTCATTCCTTGGATACGTCTGAATAAAAACGGCCGCCACGAGGACGGCCTTGGTGGCACGCCGCTTACGCAAAGCGGGCTTTCAAGTCAATCATGTGAACGCAACCGACGGACGGCCATTCGGCTCTTGCGGGGCGACGCCATCCTTTGCAGGAAGCATAGGCGGGCAGGGGAGAGCCCGTACAGGGGGACTCTATGGCGACGATCGTCTCGACAGTGGCCTATCTGGGGCTGGAGGCGCGTGCCGTCGAAGTCCAGGTGCAGTTAATCGCCGGGCTGCCCGCCTTCAATCTGGTCGGGCTGGCCGACAAGGCGGTGGGCGAGAGCCGGGAACGGGTGAGGGCCGCCATCGCCGCCATGGGCCTGGCGCTGCCACCCAAGCGGATCGCGGTGAATCTCTCACCCGCCGACCTGCCCAAGGAAGGGTCGCATTTCGACCTGCCGATCGCGCTGGCGCTGCTGGCGGCGATGGGGGTGGTCGATGCCGAGTTGCTCGCCGATCATGTGGTGGTGGGCGAACTGGCGCTGGACGGGCGGATCGGCCCGTCGCCGGGCGTGCTGCTGGCGGCGATCCATGCCGGGTCGCTCGACAAGGGGCTGATCTGTCCCGCCGCGCAAGGTGCCGAGGCCAGCTGGGCGGGCGGCGGTTCGGTAATTGCCGCGCCCGATTTGTTGTCACTCATCAATCACCTGAAGGGGCACACGGTGCTGCCCTTACCCGAAGGCGGCGTGGTCGAGGATGGCGTGCCCGGTCCCGACCTGTCGCAGGTCAAGGGCCAGGAAAACGCCCGGCGCGCGCTGGAGATCGCAGCTGCGGGCGGGCACAATCTGCTGATGAGCGGCCCGCCGGGATCGGGCAAGTCGCTGATGGCGGCCTGCCTTCCCGGAATCCTGCCTCCGCTCGATGCGGCCGAGGCGCTGGAAGTCTCGATGGTCCAGTCGGTCGCGGGCACGCTGGCCGGAGGACGTCTCACCCGCGCGCGGCCGTTCCGTGCGCCGCATCACTCGGCGTCGATGGCGGCACTGACTGGCGGCGGGCTGAAGGCGAAGCCGGGCGAGGTCAGCCTCGCGCATCTCGGCGTCCTGTTCCTCGACGAGCTGCCCGAGTTTCAGCGCGCGGTGCTCGATTCGCTGCGCCAGCCGCTGGAGACCGGCACCGTCAGCATCGCACGCGCCAATGCGCATGTGACCTTCCCCGCGCGGGTGCAACTGGTTGCCGCGATGAATCCGTGCCGCTGTGGTCATCTGGGCGACGCCGCGTTGGCCTGTGCCCGTGCGCCGCGCTGTGCGGCGGATTATCAGGCCAAGATTTCGGGGCCGCTGCTCGACCGAATCGACTTGTCCGTGGAAGTCCAGCCGGTCCGCGCCATCGACCTGTTCGCCCCCGCCGCGGCCGAATCCTCGGCGGTGGTCGCGGCACGGGTCGCGACCGCCCGGGGCCGCCAGACCGAGCGCTATCGCGATGCGCCGGTGACGGTGCGCACCAATGCGGAGGCGGATGGCGCGCTCCTCGAACGCTGGGCGACGCCCGACGAGGCGGGACGTGCGCTGCTGGCCGCAGCGGCGGAGCGGATGCGCCTGACCGCACGGGGGTACACCCGCGTGCTGCGCGTCGCACGGACCATCGCCGATCTGGCAGGGGCGGAGGAGGTCGGGCGCATCCACGTCGCGGAGGCGCTGAGCTATCGCCAGCGACCGCCGGTGAATTGAGGGTCCTTGGCATGTTCGTGATCGACGACGAATGGCACGCCGAGCCGATCGGTGAATATGCGAGCAGGACCGAGGCGATGGCCGAGCTTCGGCGAATGGCCGCGCTGCCTTGGGACGAACATCCTAACAAATGCCCTTGTCGTAGTTGGCGCAGCTGTGGGCGTCGGTATCGGTTGATCGAGTATGACTGCGACTGGAGGCGGCTGAACAACCAAGCCATTCTGGATGTGTCCGCGAAGGGAACGGTGTGGCTTGGCGAAATGAGGCTGGGTTGATGCCCCTTATCGCAGCCGGGCGGGCGCTGTAATACGATATTACGTTCGACCGGCGATAATCCCCGCTTGCGCAGGCCGTCACCCTCGTCTAGCAGCGCCTCTTCGCTGCCCCTGTGGCGAAATTGGTAGACGCATTCGACTCAAAATCGAACGCCGCAAGGCATGCTGGTTCGAGTCCGGCCAGGGGCACCACTTCCGGTCAAAACCGGGCACCGCGCTTTTCGTAAGGCATCGCACGGCCAGATCATCCGCCGACAGGGAGGGTAGGGCGGTCGATCAGTTCCATGTCGGACGACCGGGCGCGACGAACTGCGTAGCAGTATGGGCAGGCCAAGGCTGCTTCAGCGCTCGTCCCCATATCGATATAAAAAATCTTATTCTGCCGTGGTGATGCCCGATCTTCGTGATCCTGTCTGCCTCGGCCGCCTCATCCTCCTGGTGAGGTCAATGTAGCTGGCCTCGACCCTTGCGATTATCCGCTCCTGACGCTGCGAGCTGCAAGGCTGGCGGGATCGCCGAGACGGCAGGCGGCAGGGGCGCGGAGATGCCTTCAGAACGAAAATTCGCAGCCCATGGCTGCGCTCCATGTGCATTGTGACTGAAAAGACACGATGAGTGGCAATTATGACCTTTTTAGCGTCAGCATGGTTGCCATTCCGGCCTCAAAGCATTTTGAGGCATACATAAACCAAGATCATCAGGGAGTTAACATGACGCGGATGTCATTCGCGCATGGCGTTGCCGCCATCGCTATTGCGGTTTTCAGTCTCACCGGTGCGGCACAGGCGCAGCAGACGGCGCCTGCGACGACCCCGGCCGACAGCAATGTGCCCGGCCAGGACTCGCAGCCCGGCACGGTTGAGGACAGCAGCAATGCCGGACCGTCGGGTGATGTGGTCGTCACCGGTTCGCGCATCCGTCGTCAGGACTTCTCGACGCCCAGCCCGATCGTCACGCTCGACGCCAAGACGTTCGAAGCGCAGGGTACGACCAATGTCACCGACTTCCTTCGCGCCTATCCGGCACTGGTCGGCTCGGGCGGCTCGTCCAACAACTCGGGCGATCGCGCAGGGATTGGCGAGACCGGTCTGAACACGCTCGACCTGCGCAATTTGGGGCGTCAGCGTACGCTGACTTTGGTCGACGGACGTCGCCACGTCTCGGGTATTCCGGGCGAGCAGGCGGTCGACATCAATACCATTCCGACCGACCTGATCGAGGGCGTCGACATCCTGACCGGCGGCGCGTCGGCGGTTTACGGCGCGGACGGCGTGTCGGGTGTCGTCAATTTCCGCCTGAAGCAGAATTTCGACGGGCTGACCGTTCGGGGCCAGGCGGGTATTTCGGATCGCGGGGATTCGGGCCAGCGGCTGGTCGCAGTTACCGGCGGTCGCAACTTCGCGGACGGTCGCGGCAACGTCGCGCTCGCTTACCAATATTCGATGGACGACCGGCTGCAGGCCAAGCAGCGCCCGCAGTTCGGTCAGTACAACTTCCCGGTCTTTACCCGGAACCCGAACGGCACCGTGCCTGCGCGCGTGCCGATTACCGATGCGCGCTATTATGGCAGCTCGCCGGAGGGCGCGGTCGATGTCGATGGCGATGGCGTGCCCGATTTCACCGGCACCGGTGCGGTCTATGACAACGGCGTGGCCTATCCCGGCGGCTATTCGGTGGGCGGGTCGAGCACGCCGGTGGCGCGCTATCTGAACGATCTTCAGCCGAGCATCGAACGGCATATCGCGAATTTCCTGGGTCATTACGACATCAGCGATACCGTGACCCTGTTCGGCGAAGCGAAGTACGCGACGACCAAGTCGTTCTCGCTGGCGCAGCCGACCTTCGACTATAACCTGTTGATCCAGGGCGATAATCCCTATCTGCCCGCCAATATCCGCTCGGCGATCGATCCGACGATCGGCGGTGTGCTGGTCAGCCGCGACAATTTCGACCTGGGCATGAACGGCAACGGTCAGCGCGGCGAGAATATCAAGCGCGATACCTATCGCACGGTCATTGGCCTGCGCGGCGACCTGGAAGACAAGACGCATTACGAAGTGTCCTATGTCTTCGGCCGGACCGATGTGCGCAGCCAGTACACCAACGACATCTATTCGGACCGCTTCTTCGCCGCGCTGGACGCGGTGCGCGATCCGGCGACGGGGCAGATCACCTGCCGCGCCAATCTCGATCCCAACTGGACCCCGAACCAGCCTTATTCGAGCGGACGGACCGTGCTGCCGCGCACCACGTTCCAGCCGGGTCAGTGCCGTCCGATCAACATCCTGGGCGCGGGCCTGTCCGATCCGTCGGGCATCGCTTTCATCCTGGCGCCGACCACGGACCGGTCGCGGATCGAGCAGCATGTCGTCTCCGCCTCGGTCAGCGGCGACTTCGAGAAGTTCTTCTCGCTGCCCGGCGGTCCGCTCGCCTATGCCTTCGGTGCCGAATATCGCAAGGAGATCAGCAGTTTCACGCCCGATCCGATCGAGCAGCAGGGCCTGACCTTCACCAACGCGCTCAGCGCGACGCGTGGATCGTTCGACGTGAAGGAGGTCTTTGCGGAATTGAACGCGCCGATCGCCAAGAACATGCGCTTCGCGCATAACCTGGAGCTGGGCGCGGCCATCCGCGTGTCGGATTACTCGACCATCGGCCGTGCCACGACGTGGAAGGTCGACGGCATGTACTCGCCGATCCGCGACATCACCTTCCGGGGCACCTATTCGGTCGCCATCCGCGCGCCCAATATCAGCGAGCTGTTCGGCGGTCGATCGCAGACCTTTGCCTTCTTCACCGAAGATCCCTGCATCCCGGCGAACACGGGCAACGGCACCCAGTATCGTGCCGCCAACTGCCGCACCCTGCTGCAGGGTCTGGGGGCGAACCCGGCGACGTACAACGACACGCGGTCGTTCAACGTTTCAGGCACGTCGGGCGGCAATCCGCTGCTCCGTCAGGAAGAAGCCAATACCTGGACCGCGGGCCTCGTGCTGGCACCGCGCTTCATCCCCGGCCTCACGCTGTCGGCCGACTGGTATGACATCCGGCTGAAGAACGCGATCAACACGGTCACGCCAATCCAGCTGGCCCAGCTGTGTGTCGACTCGCCCACGCTGAACAACCAGTTCTGCGGCGCGATCACCCGACAGAACGGCGCCGGTACAGGCACCGTCCAGGCGGGCAACGTCATCGGGTTCAACGTGGCGCCGCAGAATGTCGCCTCGTTCCAGACGGCCGGTCTGGACTTCAACCTGAACTGGCGTCTGCCGACCGCCAATATGGGTCTGTTCAACCTGCAGGTGAACGGCAACTATCTCGACAAGCTGCTCTTCATCGGCGTGCCGGGCGCACCCGTGACCGATTATCGCGGTACGGCTTTTTCGAGCGCCCCCAAATATCAGGTGACGTCGAACCTGTCCTGGGCCAAGGGCGTGTTGACCCTGAACTATGGTCTGCAGTGGTTCGACAAGACGTTGCGCTACACCCGCGAAACCTCGGGCAGCAATCCCGACTTCGTGGCGGCGCAATATTACTTCATCAAGCCGCGCTGGGTGCATAACATCTATGCGAGCGTCGATGCGACCGAGCGCTTCCAATTCTATGGCGGCGTCAGCAACCTGTTCGACCAGATGCCCGATGTGGGGCAGACCATCTATCCGACGACGGCGGTGGGCCGCTTCATGTTCGTCGGCGCGCGGGTCAAGATGTAAGACCGGGGCTGGATCGGGTCCCACCCTCACCGGTGGGGCCCGATCCTCTTTACGCCGTCGCAGGACACGAAAGCCTGTCGTCATGCTCGGCCCGTCGGGCCGCTTGATCACGATGAGCTGAGCCCCCGATTGCTTCGCCGATCAAAAGCAATGCGGGATCTTTCTCGCCGATGGTGCGGGTCAGGAAGCCGAGCGCGTCCAGGCGGCCGGTAATCAGCCTCTCGGACGGTAACGAGACATTGACCGCGACCATGACCGGCGTGGCCGGGGGCATTCCGGCGGCGGCCAGTTGACGCGCGATTTCCGGCGCGGCGGCGCGGCCCATATAGACGGCAAGCGTCGCGTCGGGCGCGGCCAGCGCGGACCAGTCCAGCGACAGCGGCTCGCCCTCGCGAAGATGCGCGGTGACCAGGGTCAGGCGCCGGGACAGGCCGCGCAGCGTTAGCGAAATCATGCCGGAGGCCGCCGCCGCGCTCGCGGCCGTGATGCCAGGACAGATCCGCACGGTGATCCCAGCAGCGCGGCAGGCGTCGATCTCCTCGGTCGAGCGGCCGAAGATCGACGGGTCGCCGCCCTTCAGGCGAACGACGCGGGCACCCGATCGCGCCGCGGTGACGATGAGTTGGTCGATCGTGCCCTGGTCTTTCGAATGGCGGCCGGATCGCTTGCCGACGCTCGATCGCTCGACGCCTGCGGGAATCATCGCCAGGATATTGGGGCCGACCAGCGCGTCGTAGAAGACGATATCGGCCGAGGCGATCAGCCGCTCGGCCTTGCGGGTAAGCAGGTCGGGATCACCCGGCCCTGCGCCGACCAGCCACACCGAACCGGCGGCAAAATCATCCATGCGCATGGGCAGGCTCCTGTGTTTCGGCAAGCAGACGGGCAAGGGCGGGGCGGCACGATCCGCAATTGGTGCCTGCGCCCAGCGCCGCGCCGATCGCGGCGACGTCCGTCAGATGCTGGTCGCGGATCGCGGTGACGATGGTGCGCACGCCGATGTCCAAACAGGCGCAGACGATCGCGCCGCGTTCGACCGTGGCACCAGGCGCTCGCCCGGCGAGGATGGTGGGGGCGACCTCGGCGGCGCTCAACTGGGCGATCAGCCAGTCGCGCGACGGAAGTTCGCCGCGCTCGGTCACGAACAGCACGGCGGCAAGGCGATCCTCGGCGATCACCGCGATGCGGCGCGATCCGCGGGCGGGGTCGGTCGCCTCGATCCGCTGTCCCCGGGGGAGAAGCGCGTCGAGCGTTCCGGGATCCCCGTCGCCCGCCACTTCCCATAGCCAGCCGCCGGGAATGGCCACCCGTGTCGCCCAGAGGCAGTCGGGGGTGGCCATGGCCTCGCCCGACAGGATGGCGAAACCGTGCCAGCGCGTGGCGACGGCGGCGATGTTGGCGGGGGTACGCTTGAAGCCGGGCTGGCCCGAATAGGGGTCAGTCAGCGGCCGGGGAAGCAGGCCGGTTCGTCCGCCGGTCGCCGTCTTGTCCGTCCAGTGGATGGGCACGAACAGCTCGTCCGGCCGTTGGCCTGCGCTGACCGCCACGCGGTAGAGACTCTCCCCCTGCGGGGTCGTCACGCGGGCCAGCCCGCCGTCGGTCAGGCGCAGCCGAGCCGCGTCGTCGGCATGAACCTCGACCAGCGGTTCCTCGCGGTGGCGTGCCAGCTTGGGGGCGAGGCCGGTGCGGGTCATGCTGTGCCAGTGATCGCGGTAGCGCCCGGTGTTGAGCGTCATCGGCCAATCGCGCAAAGGCTCGGGGATCGGCTTCTGCGTTACGGGTATCAGGTGGGCGCGGCCATCGGGCGTCGGGAAACGGCCATCGGCAAAGGGGGTGCCGCCCCAGCGGAAGGGCGCCATCGCGTCATAATCGGCATTGCCGCCGCTTGATCGCCCGGGAAGGGCGAAGAGACGCTGGCCCTCATTCTCATAGGTCGACAGGCGACAATGTTCGCGCCAGATTTCGGCCGGGCGATCATAGGCGAAGGCCGTTTTCCAGCCCATGCGGCGGCCCACCTCCTTGATGATCCACCAGTCGGGCCTGGCCTCGCCGGGCAGCGCCAAGAGCGCGCGCTGGCGGCTGATCGTGCGGTCGGAATTGGTGACGGTTCCGTCCTTCTCGCCCCATGCGGCGGCGGGCAAGCGGACATGGGCGTGGGTCGAGCTGTCGGTCTCGGCCATCACATCGCTGACCACGACGAAGGGGCAGGCGGCCAGTGCCTCGCGCACCGCACCCGCATCGGGCATCGAGACGGCGGGGTTGGTCGCCATGATCCACAGCGCCTTGATCCGGCCCTGGCCCAGCTCGCGGAACAGGTCGACCGCCTTCAACCCCGGCTTGGGCGCGATGGTGGGGGAGGCCCAGAAACGCTGCACCCTGGCACGATTGTCAGGGGCGAAGTCCATATGCGCGGCCAACGTCGAGGCAAGTCCACCCACTTCGCGCCCGCCCATCGCATTGGGCTGTCCGGTGATCGAGAAAGGCGCCGCGCCCGGCTTGCCGATCCGGCCGGTCGCGAGATGGAGATTCAGGATCGCGTTCACCTGATCGGTGCCCGCGGTCGACTGGTTGATCCCCTGGCTGAACAGCGTGACGGTGCGCGGGGTGGCGGCGAAGAGTTCGTAGAAGCGGCGAAGGTCGGCGGGGGCCACGTCACAGGTCCTGGCGACCGACCAGAGATCGCTGCCCTCGTCCAGCGCGGTCCAGAAACTGTCAGGGACCGCGACCGATGCGGCGAGGAAGTCCTCATCCACCATGCCCGCGGCCTGCGCCCAGGCGAGTGCACCGTTCATCAGCGCCACGTCGCTGCCCGGGCGGATGGCCAGGTGGAGGTCGGCCTGTTCGGCCGTCTCGGTGCGGCGGGGGTCGATGACGACCAGCTTTGCGCCTGCATCGCATCTGGCGCGGATACGCTGATAGACGATCGGGTGGCACCAGGCGGTGTTGCTGCCGACCAAGATGATCAGGTCGGCGGCGTCGATATCGTCATAGCTGGCGGGCACGATGTCCTCGCCGAACGCACGACTATGACCCGCAACGGCGCTCGACATGCAGAGGCGCGAATTCGTGTCGATGTTGGCCGAGCCGATGAAGCCCTTCATCAGCTTGTTGGCAACGTAATAGTCCTCGGTCAGCAACTGGCCGGAGACGTAGAAAGCGACACTGTCGGGACCATGCTGCGCGATGGTGTCGCGGAAGCGTTTCGCCACCAGGTCAAGCGCCTTGTCCCATGTGGCGCGACGCTTGCCGATCAGCGGCGTGAGCAGGCGCCCCTCCAGCCCGACCGTCTCGCCGAGATGCGTGCCCTTGGAACAGAGCCTGCCGCGATTGGCGGGGTGGTCGGGATCGCCCTCGATCTGGACGGTGCGATCGCCAGTGACGGTCGCACGGATGCCGCAGCCGACGCCGCAATAGGCGCAGGTGGTGTTGATGGCCGTCACCAATTCCTCCCCTGTAAGGGGAGGGGGACCGCGCCCATCAGGGCGTGTTGGAGGGGGCTCCCCGTATCGAGAGCGCGACACCCCTCCGTCAGGCCTTCGGCCTGCCACCTCCCTTTGCAGGGGAGGACATGTAACCGCATCACGCTGCCGCCTTCAGGGTGCTGGCGCGACAGATCAGGACCCGCCCGCCACTGATCTTCACCGGCACGGTTGGTGTACATCCCTTGTCCTCGCCCAGCGCCTCACCGGTGCTGAGCGATATTCGCCAGTTGTGCAGCGGGCACGCCACCGCACCGCCATGGACGATTCCCTGGCTCAACCGCCCATGTTTGTGCGGGCAACGGTCGAGCAGCGCGAAGACGCTATTCTCGCCGGTACGGAAGACGGCGATGTCGTTACCGCCCTCGACCTGCACGGTGCGGCTGCCGCGCAAGGGGATTTCCTCGACCCAGCCGATATCGAGCCACTCGCCAATCATGCCATTTCCCCCGCCGGCTGGAAGCGCGCCATCGGCGCATGGATTTCGCGTTCGGCCCCGGCGACGCGTTCGGCCCAGGGGTCTTCTTGCGAGAATTGCTGTGAGAAGAAGAAGCGCTGCGCCAACTCGGCCCGCTCATCGGCATCGGGCAGCAGGCGCGACTGGATGTATGCCAGCCCGACCCGCTCGATCCACGGCGCGGTCCGCTCCAGATAGCGCGCCTCCTCGCGATAGAGCTGGACGAAGGCGGCGCACATCTCCATCGCCTCGGCCTCGGTCGCGACCTTACACAACAGGTCGGTGGCGCGGACCTTGATCCCGCCATTGCCGCCGACGTGAAGCTCGTAACCACTGTCGACGCAGACCACGCCGAAGTCCTTGATCGTCGCTTCCGCACAGTTGCGCGGGCAGCCGCTGACGGCGATCTTGAACTTGTGCGGCATCCACGAGCCCCAGGTCGCCCGCTCCAGCTTGACGCCCAGCCCGGTCGAATCCTGCGTACCGAAGCGACACCATTCCGAACCCACGCACGTCTTCACCGTGCGGAGTGACTTGCCATAAGCATGGCCCGACACCATCCCGGCGGCATTTAGGTCGGCCCAAACGGCGGGCAGGTCCTCCTTCTTGATGCCGAAGATGTCGAGCCGCTGGCCGCCGGTCACCTTGACCATCGGCGCGTTGAACTTCTCGACCACATCGGCGATCGCGCGCAGCTCCTTCGGGCTGGTGATGCCGCCCCACATGCGCGGCACGACCGAATAGGTGCCGTCCTTCTGGATGTTGGCGTGCATGCGTTCGTTGACGAAGCGGCTCTGCTGGTCGTCGACATAGTCGCCGGGCAACGCGCAGAGCAGATAATAGTTGAGCGCGGGGCGGCAGGACGAGCATCCGTCGGGGGTCGACCAGTGCAGCTTCTGCATGACCTCGGGGATCGACTTCATGTCCTGCGCGACGATCTCGCGGCGGACATCGTCATGACCGAAGCTGGTGCATTTGCACATCGTCTTCGGTCCGGCCTCGACCTCGTCGCCCAGGGTGAGCGCGAGCAGCGTCTCGACCAGCCCGGTGCAGGAACCGCAGCTCGCCGATGCCTTGCATGTGGCGCGGACCGCATCCAGGCTGTGCGCGCCCTTGGCGATGCACGATACGACCTGGCCCTTGTTGACGCCGTTGCAGCCGCAAATCTCCGCCGTGTCGGAGAGCGCCGCAACGGCCGCCTTAGGGTCCGCTTGCCCTCCTCCCGAGGCGAAGGCCTGGCCGAAGATCAGCGCGTCGCGAATGTCGCCGACGCTCTCGCCCTTTTTGAGCAGGTCGAAATACCAGTTGCCGTCGGCGGTGTCGCCGTACAGCACCGCGCCGACGATCCGGTCGTCCCTGACCACAACGCGCTTGTAAATGCCGCGAGAGGCGTCGCGCAGCACGATGTCCTCCGCGCCGTCGCCGCCGCCGAAATCGCCCGCCGAGAAGACGTCGAGCCCGGCGACCTTCAGCTTGGTCGCGGTGGCGGTGGGGCGATAGCCGCTGGGGCTGCCGGTCAGCGCATCGGCAAGACTGCGGCACATGTCCCAGAGCGGCGCGACCAGGCCGTATACCTGTCCGTCATGCTCGACGCACTCGCCAACCGCCAGGATGCGCGGGTCGGAGGTGACCATATGGTCGTCCACCTTGATCCCGCGCCCGACCTCCAGCCCGGCGGCGCGGGCCAGCGCGACCGAGGGGCGGATGCCGACCGCCATCACCACCAGATCGGCGGGAATTTCGCGCCCGTCCTTCAGGCGGATCGCCTCGACCTTGCCGTCGCCGACGATCTCGGCGGTATCGGCGCCGCACAGGACCGTCTGACCGCGCGCCTCCAGCGCCTGCTTGAGCAACCAGCCCGCCGCCTCGTCGAGCTGCCGCTCCATCAGCGTCGGCATCAGGTGGAGGACCGTTACCGTCATGCCGCGCAGCGATAGGCCGTGGGCCGCCTCCAGCCCCAGCAGGCCGCCGCCGATCACCACCGCGCTACCGCCTCGCTCGGCGGCGGCGAGCATGTGCTCGACATCCTTCATGTCGCGAAAGCTGATGACGCCGGGCAGATCGTGGCCCGGAACCGGAATGATGAACGGGTCGGAGCCGGTCGCGATCAGAAGCCGGTCATAGTCCAGCACCATGCCGCTCTGGGCGGTGACCGTCCGCGCCTCGCGGTCGATCGCGGTGACGGGATCGCCGCTGACCAGGGTGATGCCGTTATCCGCGTACCAGTCGAGGCCGTTGATGACGATCTCGTCGAACGTCTTCTCGCCCGCCAGCACCGGCGACAGCATGATCCGGTTGTAATTCACCAGCGGTTCGGCACCGAAGATGGTGATGCGGTAGCGGGCGGGATCGCGGGCCAGCAGTTCTTCGACCGCGCGGCAACCGGCCATGCCGTTGCCGACGACGATCAGGTGTTCCCGGGTATCGACCTTGGCGGCGCTCAGGACTTCATGTTTCATCGGTTCGATCCGTCGAAGAGGAAAAGCATCAGATCCGCACGCCCTCGGCCGCGCCCCAGCTGCGACGCCAGCGGGTCTTGACCAGCATCAGGCCGACCAATGCGACCAGGGCGAGTGCGGCGAAGATCAGGAACCCGCCCGAAAAGCTGCCCGTCCACTGCTTGGCTAAACCGAGCGACGAGGCGAGGTAGAAGCCGCCGATCCCGCCCGCCATGCCGACCAGCCCGGTCATCACGCCGATCTCGGCCGCGAAGCGCTGCGGCACCAGCTGGAACACCGAGCCGTTGCCGACACCCAGTGCCAGCATGGAGAGGACGAACAGCGCCAGCGAGGCAGCGAACCCGTCGACCATCGCCACGCCCGTCAGCGTGACCGCGGCGGCGGCGAACACGGCCATCAATGCCTTTACCCCGCCGACCGCATCGGCCAGCGCCCCGCCCATCGGTCGCACCAGCGACCCGGCAAAGACGCACGCCGCAGTGGCGTAACCGGCCCGCACCGGGGTCAGTCCGAACCGGTCGGTGAAATAGATGGGCAGGCTGGCGGCCAGACCCACGAACCCACCGAAGGTGACGGCATAGAAGCCCATCAACCACCAGGCATCGGCCTGTTTCAGCGGCGCGAGATACTCGACCAGACGGCGTGGGCTCGGCGCGCCGGGTGCGTCCTTGGCCATCACCATATAGGCGAAGAAGACGAGGGTCAGCGGCAGGCAGGCCAGGCCGAGGACGGCGTTCCAGCCGAACAGCTTGGCGAGCGCCGGCGCGAAAAGTGCTGCCAGCACCGTACCCGAATTGCCCATGCCAGCGAGACCCATGGCCTTGCCCTGATGCTCGGGCGGATACCAGCGGCTGGCCAGCGGTAGCGCGATAGCGAAGCTGGCGCCTGCGAAGCCCAGGATGACACCCAGCGCCAGCGTGCCGCCGAAGCTGCTCACGCCCAGTACCCAGGCCGAGAAAAGGCCCGCGATCACGATAATCTGGCTGATCGCGCCCGCGCGCTTCGGACCTATCCGATCGACCAGCAACCCATTGACCACGCGCAGGATCGCGCCTGCCAATGTCGGCACCGCGACCATCACGCCCTTTTGCGCGGGCGTCAGTGCCAGGCTGGTCGCGATCTGCGGGGCGAGGGGGCCCAGCAGGACCCAGACCATGAAGGCCAGGTCGAAATACAGGAATGCCGCGATCAGTGTCGGCGTGTGGCCGCTCGACCAGAAACCGCTGTCCTCTGCCGCCGTCTCGCTTTTGGTGTCGTCCCAGAACGCCGTTGCCATCGTGCCGCCTCCATGGGCTCCCGAGCCCAAAACGAAAAAAGCCGCCAGGACGCGTGGCCCTTTACGGGTCGCATCCTGGCGGCTTCATTGCCTCCAAGCGGGGAACGGGCCGGGCCCGCCTCCGCCAGCGTGCCACCCCGTCGTTGGAGCGGCATTCGCTGCTATCTCGTGCCCGACGCCATTGCCGGACGAATCGAAAGTTGCCTGATTCGCTGGCCGCACGCAAGAGGCTTTCGCAAATGCAGCAAAATCATCCCTCCGCCACGGGAAGGAATTTTAAGGCAGTCTCGCCAGATATCCGGGAATATCGTCGGGATCGAAGGCCCGCCCGTCGAAGAACCGGTCGCTGCCCAGCACTAATCGCCCTTGCGTCGATCCCGCCCCGATCGGCTCGACCAATGCGCCCTCCAGCTTGGAGCTGGCGCCGGGCAGGGGGGCGCCCGAACCCGCGAGCGCAGCACGGTACAGGTCGGGGCGAAACACGCCCTGCGCGGTCGCGGCGTCCTCAGGCGAGAAGGACAGGCCTTCCCAACGCACCATCTGCGCATAAAGCCAGCCGGCCTGGCTGCGCCACGGAAAGTTCGCCGCCTCGCGATACTGGAACATGAAGTCGGGATAATGGACCGGCTCGCCGCCGGGCACGACCCGAATGCGATCGGTGATCGCGCGCAGGATCGCATCGACCGGTGCATCGAGATAATGCGCGCGCGACAGGATTGCGGCGCTTTGCTCGACCGTCTCGGGATCGATGAAATGCGCCGCCGCCGTGTGCAGCGCACGGATCAGCCGCAGAACGCCATCGCGCCGCTCCTCCGCCCGGTCGGCACGCATCGCCAGTACCTTCTCCACCCCGCGTCGCCAGATTTGCGCGGTGGCCAGGGCGATGCGGCCCACGCCACGATCGACTGCGATCGAATTCCACGGCTCGCCGACGCAGATGCCGTCCACCTCTCCGGCGGCCAGGGCGTCGGCGGCGAAGGGGGGGCTGGTCACGACGATCTCGATATCGCTGTCGGGACGGATGCCGACTCCCGCCAGCCAGTAGCGGAGCATGTAATTATGGCTCGAATGGCGATGCACGACGCCGAAGCGCAAGCGGCGACCGGCCGCACGCCGTTCCCCCGCCACGCGGCGCAGGCTTTCCCCGATCGCCACCGGGTCACCCAGCGTCTCGTCGAGCGCCAGCGCCTCGCCCAGCGCGGTCGAGACGGTGATCGCATTGCCGTTCAGCCCCAGGACGAAGGGCACCGCCATCGGCACCGCCGGACGATCCCGGCCCAGCGCGGTGGCGATGGCGAGTGGTGCGACCAGATGCGCGGCATCGGTATGTCCATAAAGCAGCCGATCGCGCACCGCCGCCCAGGTGACGTCGCGCACCAGTTCGATGACGACACCTTCGGTCTCGGCAAAGCCCAACTCATGCGCCAGGATCGGCAGCGCGGCGTCGACCAGCGGCAGGAAACCGATGCGGAAGCGCTCAAGGCTCATGGCAGGTCTCCCATCAACTGCTCGCTGGTCACGATCGCTTCGGCCACTTCGGCGATACGACGATTGGTGGTCATGGCGTGGCTGCGCAGCAAGGCATAGGCGTTGGGCTCGTCCACCCCGCGGCGGCGCATCAGGATCGCCTTGGCCCGGTCGATCACCTGCCGGTCGGCGAGCGCCGTCTTCGCCTCGGCCAGTTCCGTCTGAAGCCGGGAAAAAGCCTGAAAGCGCCGGACGGCCAGATCCAGGATCGGCTTGATCCGCTGCTTCGCGAGGCCATCGACGACATAGGCCGAGACGCCCGCATCGACCGCCGCCATCGTCGATTCGGGTTCAGACTGGTCGACGAACATCGCGATCGGCCGATCGAGTGCGCGCGACATGGCGAAGAAATCCTCCAGCACGTCGCGGCTGGGATTTTCCAGATTGATCAGTACGACCTCGGGCGCGGCTCGCTCGACCTGGGCGGCAAGCGGGCCACTGGGGTCGATCACCACCAGATCGGTCAGCCCGGCATCGCGCAGGCCGTCGGAGATGATCGCCGCGCGCGTGCTGCTGGTATCGATGATGGCGATCCGCATGGCGGCTTGATGCCGTGTCCCTTCCCGCTCGACAAGAGGCGGAGAGGGCGGGAGTGCGCAAAGCGCGCTTGCGTGTTGAAATGTCGGACTATAGTTCGCGGCTTCTATAAGATCGCGCCAGCCCTGCGCCGGTCATCAAGGGGGATTTGCCGACGATGCGCCATCTGGGGCGATCGCATAGCCTGAAGGTCCTGCGTCTGCTGTTGGTGGCGGGAACGATGCTGGTCGGGATGCAGGCGCTGCGATCGGCGCCGGGCGCTCGGTCGCCGTCGCTTCGGTTGTCGGGTGATATCGTGCCGACGCATGATCCGGTCCTGATCTGCCAGGGCGATCGCTATTACGCCTATTCGACCGGGCAGCGTGACCGACGGCCGCTCGTCGCCCGCATGTCGCGCGATTTGCGGCACTGGACGCCGTTGCCATCGCCGCTGGCGGCGATACCCGGATGGGCGCAGGCGATGGTTCCGGCCGCACGGGAGATGTGGGCACCCGACATATCGCGGGTCGGCGGTCGCTATCGCCTCTATTACTCGATTTCCAGCTTCGGCCAGCAGCGCTCGGTCATCGGCTTGGCGACGGCGGCCACGCTCGACCCCGGTAGCCCGAATTACGGGTGGCGCGACGAGGGGCTGGTCATCGCATCGCACACGGGGGATGATTTCAATGCGATCGATCCCAATTTCGTGCAGGATCGCCAAGGCGGTCAATGGCTGACCTTTGGCAGTTTCTGGGGCGGTATCCAGTTGGTCCGGCTCGATCCGCGCAGCGGAAAGCCCGCCGACGGCGCCAAGCCGACGATGATCGCCCGGCGCGCGACGACCGAGCGAGAGGACGCAATCGAGGCGCCGTTCATCATCGATCATGGCGGCTGGTACTGGCTGATCGTCTCGTTCGACTATTGCTGCCGGGGCGTGAAGAGCAGCTATCACCTTCGCGTAGGTCGAGCGCGTTCGATGGAGGGGCCCTATGTCGACCGTGCCGGGCGTGCGATGCGCGATGGCGGCGGCACGGTGCTGCTTCGGGCCGATGCCGAGGGGCGCGACCGCTTCCGTGGGCCCGGCCATGCCGCCGTGCTCCGGGACCGCGATGGGCGGGATTATCTGGTCCACCATGCGTATGATTCGGAGGCGGGAGGCGCCCCCACGCTACGGATCGAACCGCTGCACTGGGATGCGGCAGGCTGGCCGGTAGTGGAGCGAGAGACGCCCTAGCGGAAGAAGCCTCGTCACCCGAGTCAACTGCAAAATCGGCTCGGCGTCGTCTCATTAGCAATAAGCAGACAAGAGAAGGGCGGGCCTCGTGCCCAAGCGGGTCTGCCTACTATCTGATTACGCTCCGTAAAATTCCATGGTGGCGCTAACGCTCGGGCTTCTGCGGATTTCTGAGGTGTGGCCAAGAATCCACGGCGTGACGTTCGTTTCATTATTTTGTCATGCTAGTCTTGACCAACGGAATGATAGTCAGACAAATGATCCCGTGGGCACCGAAAACTCGGGCCAGTTTGAGGGGATTCCTGATGAAGCATCATGTCTTGTTGCTGTCGGTCGCGCCGTTCGCGTTGCTCGCCACGCCCGCCATGGCGCAGGCCGCTGCACCGGGACAGCAGAAGCAGGCCGACGACACCGCCAGCCAGACCGAAGCGCAGACAAAAGCCGGAATCCAGCAGGATATCGCCGAAGTCCCGGACCGCAGCCCGGTCCAGGCCTCGACCACCGGCCTGCCCCAGGCGGAGGTCGATCCGCGCGACATCGTCGTGACCGGCTTTCGCGCCAGCCTGGGCAGCGCGCAGTCGATCAAGCGCAATTCAGACGCGATCCTCGACGCGATCGTGGCGCAGGACATCGGGAAACTGCCCGACAATACGGCGGCCGAATCGCTGGCGCGCGTGACCGGTATCCAGGTCAGCCGCTACAGCGACGAAGTGACGCAGGTGCTGGTCCGCGGTCTCCCCGACGTGGCGACGACCTTCAACGGCCGCGACATCTTCACTGCCGAGGGCCGGGGCGTCGCGCTTCAGGATTTCCCGGCCGGGGCGCTGGCTGGTCTCGAGGTCTACAAGTCGGGCACGGCCGATTTGCTGGAGCCGGGTCTGGCGGGCCTCATCAACGTGCGGTCGCGTCGGCCTTTCGATTTCGAGAAGGGCTTCACGATCGCGGGCGGCCTTCGCGGCACCTATAACGACCAGTCGAAGAAGTTCGACCCGCTGGGCAACCTGCTTATCAGCCAGCGCGCCGATACCCCCATCGGCGAGGTCGGCTGGCTGATCAACGCCGTCTATACCCAGGCACAGTATCGCAACGCGGTTCGCTGGGGCGAGGGCAATACGAACAAGCCGACGACCGGGACGACGGTCCTGCCGACCTCGGTGGGTCGCGACTTCCAGATTCCGACCGCCGTCGGCGTCTACAATGACAGTGGCAAGCGCTGGCGTCCGGCGGTCAACGCCAGTGTCCAGTGGCGTCCGGCCCACAATCTCGAACTCTATTACGACTTCCTCTACCAGAGCTATCGCGGCGAAGTCGCGAACGACTGGTTCCGTGTTCCGCTGCTCGACAACAATCCGACGCTGAGCAATGTCGTGTTGCGTCCGAATGAGCCACTTCAGGTGGAGAGCCTGACCAAGACCGGGGGCTACCGTCCCGAAGCGTATCGCAGCACCGTCAAGGGATACACGGATACGTATCAGGCGGCGGGTGGCGCCAAATGGGATATCGGCCGGGCGCATCTGTCGACCGATCTCGCCTATACCTTCTCGCAATACGGCTCGGACGAGTGGAGCTTCGACACGGCCTTCACCAAGGCGCCGGTCGCGAACGTCAATTTCTTCGTCAAGGATGGCGTGTCGTTCGACCTGCCCGGCTTCGACAATACCAACCCGGCCAATTATCTCTGGCGCGGTTATTTCGAGGCGACCTACCGCGTACAGGGCAAGGGGTGGCAGTGGCGCACCGACCTGGACCTGGACACCGATCTCCTGCTGCTGCCCAAGCTGCAATTCGGTATCCGCTGGACCGATCGCGATGCGTCGCTGAAGCGCGGCAATCGCTATGCCTATACCGAGCCGTTGGCGATCCCGCTGGCGCAGGTGCCGGTCGGTGATCTGGCGCTGACGCAGAATGCGTTCCGTGGCAATCAGGCCTTCACGAGCTGGCTGATGCCGTCGCGGGACGGGATCGCGGGCAATGCGCCACAGCTTCGCCAATATGCCTTTGACGCGCTGCAGCGGTTGGTGGCGGGCAATCCGAGCGATCAGGGTTATCGCGACGCGCTGAACCGCTTCTCGACGCCCGAGGTCCAACTGGACCCGTTGGCCGCCTTCTATGCGACCGAACAGACCTATGCCTTTTACGGGCAGGCCAAGTACGAGTTCAACATCGGCTCGGTACGGTTCGACGGTATGATTGGCACCCGCGTCGTCAATACGGTGGGCGAGTATAGTGGCATCTCGACGGTGCTGTTCGACAATGTTCGCCGCAGCGAGGTACGCCGCACGCGCGCCAACTATGTCGATATCCTGCCCAACATCTCGCTGCGCATTCGGCCGAACGACAAGCTGCAGATTCGCTTCGGTATCACCAAGACGCGAACCAAGCCCCAGTTCGGCCAGCTGAACCCCGCCCTGAACATCACCCAGAATACCCAGCAGGTCGTGCCCGACCAGCCGCTCGACCCTCGTTTTCCGGCGGGTCTGAACACGCGGCCCAACGCCTATGGCAGCGGCGGCAATCCGAACCTGCGGCCGTTGGTCTCGAACAATTATGATGCGACGGTCGAATATTACTTCTCGCCGACCGCGTCGCTGACGGCGGCCGTCTTCTACCGCGATCTCGACGGGTTCATCGACAATTATGTCAATCGCACCATAGATCCCTTTTATGGCCTGATCGAAATCAGCCGCCCGGAAAATGCCGGCAAGGGTCGTATCAAGGGCATCGAGGTCGGCGGCCAGACCTTCTTCGACTTCCTGCCGGGCCTGTGGAGCGGCTTCGGCGTGCAGGCGAATGTCACCTATCTGGAAGGAAAGCAGCGTTACCCGGCCAATTTGTTCGCCTCGAGCGGTGGGACGACGGAGCCGCCGTTCGTGCCGATCACGGGCTTGTCGAAGTGGACCTACAATATCGCGCTCTTCTATGAGAAGGGCGATGTGTCGACCCGCTTGTCGTTCAACAATCGCGACGCCTATCTGAACGGAAACTTCATCAACGGTGACGGTTTCTACAATGGCGAGGGTACGACCCGCATCCAGCGGCTTGACTTCGGCTTCAACTATAACATGACCAAGGAAATCACGATCGCCTTCGACTTGGCCAATATTCTGGCAAAGCCGTTCAACAATTATCGTAGCTATGGCAACGGCCTGTCCTATCCGCGCGACGTGCGGGACGAAGGCCGGTACTACGGTCTGGGCGTGCGCTTCCGCTTCTGACCCGATCAGGCGGGTTTCGGCCCGCCTTCCCATTCCCCAAGGGAAACTTTCGGGGCAAGGATGGCAGATCGCCGTCCTTGCCCTTTTTCTTGGGGGCCGCGACCGCACAGGAAAAAACCCCGCCGATCCTTCGACCGGCGGGGTTCTTTCTTCGCTATGGGCAGGATCAGACCAGCGCGTTGCGGCGGATCAGTTCCTTATACCACTGGGCGCTCAGCTTGGGCGTGCGCTTCTGGGTCGCATAGTCGACATGGTGCAGGCCGAAGCGCAGGGCGTAACCGTCGGCCCATTCGAAATTGTCCATCAAGCTCCACAGGAAATAGCCCTTGAGCGGGTATCCCTCGACGGCGGCGCGGCGGAACTGGCCCAGATAGTTGCGCAGATACATGATCCGGTCGCCGTCATCGACCAGCCCCTTGTCGTTCAGCTTGTCGTCGGCCGAGGTGCCGTTTTCCGAGATGTAGATCGCCTTGGGGTTCCACATTTCGCTGACCGCACGCACGCCCCAATAGGCGGCTTCGGGGCCGACATAGAGCCAGGGCGAGGCCATGCGCGGCGAATGATCCAAATGCGGCAACGGGGTATACCCGCGCGGGTCTTCCGGGTTCGCCTTCACGAAGGTCGGCGTGTAGATGTTCAGCGCGACGAAATCGAGCGGGCTGGCGATGGCGGCCATGTCGCCCGCCTGCACCTTGGGCGCGTCGGCCCCGGCGCTCTTCAGATAAGCGTCGGTATATTTGCCCTCCATGACGGCGGTCAGGAACATCGCGTTCTCTTCGCGCATCGCCTTCTTCGTCGCCTCGATATGCTCAGGCGTCTCGATGACGGGGACGAAGATGCTGGCATTGTCGGCGATGCCGACCTCGGTGCCCGCCTTGGCGTTGGCGCGGATCGCCTGCACGCCCAGCCCGTGCGCCAGACAGCCATGGTGGCGGACCTGGTTGACCTGCGCCTGGGGCAGCTTCAGGCCCGGCGCGTGGATGCCGACCATATGGCCAAGGTCGGTGAAGCAGCGCAGCTCGTTGACCGTCATGAAGCGGTGGACGCGGTCGGACAGCTTGCCCGCCATGAAGCCCGCATAGTCGGCGAACGCCTTCGCGGTGTCGCGATTCTGCCAGCCGCCGGGCAGCGCCTGAGGCAGGTCCCAGTGGAACATGGTGACATTGGGCTGGATGCCCGCCGCCAGCAGCGCATCGATCACGCGGTTGTAGTAATCGAGGCCCTTCTGGTTGAACTTGCCGCGACCCTCGGGGAAGATGCGCGACCAGGCGATCGACATACGATACGCCTTCACGCCCAGATTTTTCAGGAGCGCGATGTCCTCGTTATAGCGGTGATAGCTGTCGCAGGCGACGTCGCCGGTGTCGTTGTTCGCGACCTTGCCGGGGGTGTGCGAGAACACATCCCAGTTGGTCAGGCCGCGCCCGTCTTCCTTGACCGCACCCTCGATCTGGTAGGAGGCGGTGGCGCAACCCCAGAGGAAGTCCTTGGGAAAGCTCAGGTCCGACGCCGTGGCGGCGGCCGCGCGCGTGGCGGCCAGCGTGCCGCCGCCGGTGGCGAGCGCGGCACCGCCCATCGCCATGCCGGTCTTCATGAAATTACGACGATCCATAATTAATCCTCTCCGAAAATCTTGGAAATGGTGGAAATTCAGTGTGCCGGTGCGGCCAGGTCGCTGGCCAGCCAGACGAGCGGCGCGTTCCAGTTGATCGCGACCTCGTTATGCGCATAGGCGCGCGCATCGTCGATCCAGCAGCGCATGGCCACCCAATGTCCTTGCAGCGAGGCGGACGCCTCGGGAAAGACGGTGCTGTTCGCGCCGCCGCTCAGCACGCCGGGCGGCGGGCCGGGCATTTTCGCGTCGAACTGGTGCGCCCAGAAACGGTGATGCGGGTGCTGCATCGGCTTCCACCCGAAGCCGCTGACATAGCTTTGGTCGAGCGGATTGCGACCCAACACATAATCCATCGCATCGACCGCGCCGTCGCGGTAGCGCGCCTGTCCGGTGAACCGCGCCGCCAGCGCCAGGATCATGCCCCGCCCCAGAATGCCGCTGTTCGAGCCCCAGTGGTAGGCGGTCGCAGCATAGGGGATGTGATAGCCCGATTGCGCTTCCTCCGCCAGGAAGCGGTCGGCCAGCGCGACCAGCTTGGCGCGCGCCGCCGCCCGTTCGGTGGGCATGACGCCAGTCGCGGTGGCCAGCGTGATCGTGCCCAGCGCCGCGGTCGATCCCCAGCCGGGTTCGCCCGACAGGGCGGCGGCGTGGAGCGGCATCTGGTGCAGCGCCTCGGCCAGTTCGGGCATGCCGGTCGCGGCATAGAGCTCGGCCGTCGCCCAATAGAGCTCGTCCGACAGATCATTGTCGCCATAGCCGCCGCTGCCGGTAAAGGCCTGCGCGGCATAGATATCCGGGTTGCGCAGCGCCGCCTGATAGGCCTTGCCCGCCGCCACCAGGCAGCGTTTGGCAAAGGCGTTGTCGATGCCCCGCCAGATGCGCGAACATTGCGCGGCGGTCGCCGCGAGGTTCAGCGTCGCGGCGGTGCTGGGCGGATAGAGCAGCCGCTCCTCGCGGTCGTCGGCGGGCGCGGTGGGCAATCGGGTCCAGTTGCGGTCGGCGACCTTGTGATGGGCCATGCCGCCGGCATCGACCGGGCTCAGCCGATACGGCCCGCGCCCTTGCCGTCCGACCGGTAGCGCCAGCGTCTGGCCATCGGGCACCTGCATCGCCAGCAGGAACCGCATTTCCCAGCGCGTCTCGTCCAGCAGGTCGTTGATGCCGTTCCCCGCCTCGGGCAGCGCGGCCGAGCCGTCGGGGAAGGGGGGCGAGCCCGCATCGACCTCATAGAGATTTTGCAGCATCCACAGCGCGATGCCGCCATTGACGACATATTTGCCCTGGTCGCCCGCATCATACCAGCCGCCGGTCACGTCGAGCTGATAGGGGCAGCCCGGCCAGACGGTGCCCGCCAGATCCGGGCCCTTGAAGCAGGTCACGACCTCTTTGGCATGACCCGCCGCGCGCGCCCATTGGGTCCCCCCGGCATAGCGTGCATCGATCGCGATCCCGGCGCGCTGCTGATAGAAGAAATTGAGCGAGGCGCGGGCGAGCGGGCGGTACACGTCCGCGCCGATCGTGAAGTCATGGCTGGTCCGCCCGTCGACGCGCAGGCGATAGCGGCCGGGCGTGGCGAAGGAGCCGAAGTCGATCTGATGCACCCTGTCGCCCGACGCGGCATCCGCGCCGAACGGTGTGGTCTGGCCACGCGCGACGACCTGCCCCGCTTCGTCCAGCACCTCCCAGGGCAGGGGCCGCCTGCCGCTGGCCGCCAGGATCGCGCGCTTGGCGGTGTCGGGGCGAAAACCGACCTGGTTGAGATGCGGGCCCGGCGCGTCGGTGGCGCCGATGCCGGCCAGGGCCAGGAGGGGAAGGGCGATGCGCTTCACAGCAGCGGGGCCTTGCCGCCGCCGCCCGGCGTGCGTGCGAAATCGAACCCGCCATCGGCCGGGCGGCCCGGTGCCAGCGCGGGGGCGAGCGGCGAGGGCGCGGTCATCCGCAGGAAATCGCCATGGCTCGGCATTCGTGCGGCGGTGTCGGCATAACCGACCCGCATCTGCTCCAGCGCCTGCGCGACCAGATCCTCGTCCAGCGCGTCGGCGGCGGGCTCCCAGCTTTGCGGCACGATCCCTTGGCCCAGCGATACGGCAACCCAGCTGGGGTTGCTGAACAGGTCATAGCCTTCGCGGAACAGCCGTCCCTTGCCCGCCCACAGCGCCATCTTGCGCGCCAGGCTGTCGGGCACGTCCATGGTGCGCACCCGGTCCCAGAAGGGCGTGTCGCTGCGCCGCGTCGCTTTATAGTGCAGGATGATGAAGTCGCGCACATCCTCATACAGGTCGCGCATCTGGCGGTTGAACTCGGTCCGCTCGGCGGGGTCGAAGCGCTTGTCGGGGAACAGCGCAATCAGTCGCTGGATCGCCGCCTGGACCAGATGGATGCTGGTCGACTCCAGCGGTTCCAGAAACCCGCTCGACAGGCCGAGCGCGACGACGTTGCGGTTCCAGCTCTCGCGCCGACGCCCGGCGGTGAAGCGCAGATGGCGGGGATCGCCCAGCAACTCGCCCTCCAGGCTGCCGAGCAGCTGTGCCTCGGCCGCGTCTGCGTCGAGATACTCGCTGCAATAGACCAGGCCATTGCCCATCCGGTGCTGGAGCGGAATGCGCCACTGCCACCCCGCCTCGCGCGCGGTGGAGCGGGTGAAGGGATCGGGCTCGGCCGGGTTGGGCAGGGCGCAAGGGGCCGCCACCGCACGGTCGCAGGGCAGCCACTGGGCATAACTCTCATAGCCGGTCTCCAGCGCTTCCTCGATCAGCAGGCCGCGAAAGCCCGAGCAATCGATGAACAGATCGCCCTCGATCCGCCGTCCATCGGCCAGCATCACCGCCTCGACATAGCCATCCTCGGGCCGCAGGTTCACCGCGTCGATCCGCCCCTCGACCCGCGTCACCCCGCCGTGTTCGGCATAGCCGCGCAAATAGCGGGCATAGAGCGAAGCGTCGAAGTGAAAGGCGTAGAACAGCTCGCGGATCGGCGAGCGCGCATCGGGCTTGGCACGACCGAATTTGCCAGCGCGCGCCGCCATGGCGCTCATCGACCATTCGGCGATGTCCGGCAACGCGCGGCGGCTGCGCTCGCGCAACCACAGCTGATGGAAATGCACACCCTGCAGATCCTGGCCGTGACGGCCGAAGGGGTGGAAATAGCGCTCGCCCTTGTCGCCCCAGTCGATGAACTCGATACCCAGCTTGAACGTGCCCGCCGTCTTGGCGAGGAAGTCGTTCTCGTCCAGCCCCAGCATCTGGTTGAAGGTGATGATCGGCGGGATCGTCGCCTCGCCGACGCCGACGGTGCCGATCTCCTCGGATTCGACCAGCGTGACCTGCGTATAGCCGTTATTGAGGAGGCGCGCGAAGGCGGCGGCGGCCATCCATCCGGCGGTGCCGCCGCCGACGATCACGACCCGGTGGATCATCTGGTCATGGTTCGGGGTCATCGGGCCAGACGCCTCATCTGGGCCGCACGCCACTCGGCATGGGCGGGAACATGCGGGATCGCGGCGGCGATCGCATCGGTCATCCGGGCCATGGCGCGGCGCGCCTCCCCGGGCGGGGTGAAGTGGACCAGCGGATCGACCCGGCGCGGCATAAAGCCCTGACACAGCAGGATCGCGGCCCAGCTGTCGCGGGTGAAGGTCTCTTCCTCGTAAAAGGGCAGGCGACCACGCTCGGCGAACTGCGCCAGCGTATGCGCCAGGCCGGGCGGCGGCGTGGCCTGTGCGACCGCGCACCACATCGGCTCGGCTCGGCGGGCGGTACGGTAATGCGCGGCCAGGAAGTCGCGAACCCGCTCCGCCTCGGCCAGGGTCTGACGGTTATAGTCGGCGGCTTCGACCTCGGCCATGTGCCGGTCGGGCAGCATGGTGACCAGCCGGTCGATCGCGCTGAGTGCCAGATGAAGGTTGCACCATTCCAGCGGCTCGACCTGGGTCGCGGCGTCGCCGATCGCGACGCAATTGCCGCGCCAGGGGCGGGCGCGCGTGCCGGGGCGGATGGCGATGGGCTCGCCGGGTGTCGCGCCCAGCATCGCGGCGGCGTCCGTGTCGGCCATATGCGCGGCGCTATAGGCGATACCCAGCTGCTCGCCGCTCGACCAGCGCCAGCCCGCCGCATGCGCGGTGACGTCGGTCAGCACCGGCGCGCCTTCCCCCGACGCCCGGGTGCCGAGCAGCACCCGGTCGCAAGGCAGCCAGTCGCGCCAGTCCTGCCACTCCCGGTCCACCGCTCCCCGCAGGTGCGCGGCAGGGCCGGTCGCGTCGATATACAGGTCCGCGCCGATCCTTTGTCCGTCGGCCAGCCGCACCTCGCCGATAAAGCCGCGTGCATCGACCACGGTTTCCGCGATGGTGCCGGGCCTCTCGACCACGCCGACATGGCGGGCAAAGGCGCGAACCATCGCCAGATGCCGATCGAGATCGAGGGTCAGGCCGTAATCATGTTGGGCAAAGGGCGTGTTCGGCGTCGGCGGCACGAAGCGCCCGGCGCGGGCCAGATGCGCGGCAGGGGCGTAGCTGTCGAAAGGGGCCGCCTCGTCTTCCAACGCTGCGCGGACCCAGTGCAGATGAAAGGCCGCCGACCCGATCGCGTGACCATAGCCGCCATAGGCATGGACATAATCGGGCAACCCCTCGGCCCAACCGATGAAGCGCGTGCCCAGCCGATAGCCCGCCCCCGCGCGGGTGACGCCATCATCCTCGCCGATGCCCAGATCGGCCTGGAAGCCCAGCAGCGAGGGGAGGGTACAGGCAATCCGGTCCGCCAGCGCGTCCGCCGCCGGAGCGGTGGCGAGCAGCGTGACGGTCAGGAACGGTGCGCGCCGTTTCAGCGCGGCGGCGGCGTACCAGGCGGTCAGTCCGCCTCCGGCGACCAGCACATGCGCGATCCGATCGGTGGCGCTCATGCCGCGACCATCGGGCAATAGCGTTCCAGGAAAGCGCGATGCTCGGGCCGCGCGCCGACATCGGCAGCGATCTCGGCGCGCAGGTCGGTAACCGCGCGCAACAGGTCCGGCGTGCCCGCCACATCGGCGCGCGGGTCCCAGCCTTCGGGGACGATGGCCTGGCCCAGATAGACCGCGATCCAGCTGGCATCGAGGAAGACGCCTTCGCGATACTTCACCACCCGCGCGCGCCTGCGCCACAGCTCCATCTTCTCGGCCAGGCTGTCCGGGATGGGCATGGTGCGGACATAGTTCCAGAAGGGCGAGTCGTCGCGCGTCGTGGCGTGGTAATGCAGGATCAGGAAGTCGCGGATGCGGTCATATTCCAGGTCGATGACGCGGTTGAACTCGTCGCGGTCGGAGGCGGCCATGTCGCGGCCGGGGAACAGTTCGATCAGCGCGGTGATCGCCTGCTGCACGAGGTAGATGCTGGTCGATTCGAGCGGTTCGAGAAAGCCACTCGCCAGCCCGATCGCGACGCAATTGCCGACCCAGCTGCGCCGCCGCCGCCCCGCCTTGAAACGCAGCAGGCGCGGCTCGGCGAGCGGTTCGCCCTCCACGGCTTTCTCCAGCGCCCGCGCGGCATCGGCGTCGCTGATGAAGTCGCTGGCATAGACATAGCCATTGCCCGTGCGATGCTGCAGCGGGATGCGCCAACGCCATCCCGCAGGCATGGCGATCGCACTGGTATAGGGCGTGACGGCGGTTTCCGTCCGGCACGGCATCGCCACCGCGCGGTCGGTCGGCAGCCATTTCGACCAGTCCTCGAACGGCTCCTCCAGCGTCTGGCCGAGCAGGAGCGAGCGGAAGCCCGAGCAGTCGATGAACAGGTCGCCCTCGATCCGTTCGCCATCGGCCAGCGTGACCGAACGGATCAGGCCGGTTTCGCCGTCCCGCTCGACATCGACGACCATGCCTTCGGTACGGACCGCCCCCGCCTCTTCGGCCAGCCCGCGCAGGTAGGGCGCGAACAGCAGCGCATCGAACTGATAGGCATAGCCGAAGGTCGAGGACAGGCCGCCAGGCGTCTGGTCGGGATGGTCGAACCGTGCATCCCGGGCCAGGGCACAGGCATAGGAGAGCGCGTCGAGCGGCGGCAGGTCATGCCCTTCGCGCAGCAGACGCGCCCAGTAATGGTGGAAGTCGATCGCCCCGGTGCCGCGCCCGAACGTGCCGAACGGGTGGATATAGCTGTCGCCGATCTGGCCCCAATCGCGAAACTCGATGCCCAGTTTGAAGGTGGCGCGGGTGCGGGCCATGAACTCGGCCTCCGGGATGCCCAGCCGTTCGTTGAACGCGCGGATATGGGGCAGGGTGGCCTCCCCCACGCCAACCACGCCGATCGCTTCCGATTCGATCAGGCGAACGCTGCATTGTCCCGAAAGAAGACGGCTCAGTGCCGCTCCGGCCATCCAGCCTGCCGTCCCGCCGCCCACGATGACGACCCGAACCCCGTCCTCTGTCACCTTCGTCATCCACCCCCGACCCGCCGATTCACGGGTCATTTTGCTATTTCATGCCGCGCGTTACGCCGCCTAGCAATCCACCGAAGCGGCCAGCGTGGCAGGAATGTCGCACCTTGTCCCGGATCGGACGTTTATAAGTTAAACATCTTGTCGAAATGTTGCTGGTAGCGCAATCATGAGTCTGCGGATCGTGCCGAAAGGCGTGAACGCGACCTATTCTACGCGACGCCGCAGGGGCGCGCGACAAGGGGGGGATGACCATGATGCGCAGCGCTGCGCCCTTCACTGCCAATGCCAATCGTTTTAATCGGTTGCTCCTAGGGGCCTCGGCCGGTGCCTTGTGCATCGCGGCGCTGACGAACCCGGCTCTTGCGCAGACCACGACCGATGCGGACCAGAGTGCGTCTTCGCCGACCGGTGCGGTCGCAGGCCAGGGTACGGCGGGTTCGGCCACGCCGCGCACCAGCGCCAGCGTCCAGGCCGCCGGGGCTCAGCCGCCCGCTGGCGATGAGACCGTTAACGAGAATGAAGTCGTCGTCACCGGTATCCGCCAGAGCCTGGCGAATGCGCAGTCGATCAAGCGCAACTCCGACACCGTCGTCGACGCGATCACCGCATCCGACATCGGCGCGCTGCCCGACCGTTCGGTGACCGAAGCGCTGCAGCGCGTGCCCGGCGTGTCGATCAGTCGCTTCGCCGCCGCCAACGATCCCGACCACTTCTCGGTCGAAGGCTCGGGCGTCGCGGTGCGCGGCCTGACCTTCGTCCGCTCCGAGTTCAACGGGCGCGACACCTTCTCGGCCGGTATCGGCGGCCAGGCGATCAACTTCTCCGACGTCCCCGCCGAGCTGCTCGGCTCGGTCGAGGTGTATAAGAACGCCACCGCCGAACTGATCGAGGGCGGTCTGGCCGGCACGGTCAATCTGAACACCCGCAAGCCGTTCGACAACAAGGGCTTCCACCTGGGCTTCACCGCCGAGGGCAATTATGGCGACTTCAAGAAGAAGTGGTCGCCGACGGGTTCGCTGTTCGTCAGCGATACGTGGGATACGGGCATCGGCCGTTTCGGCCTGCTCGGCAACATCTCCTACTCGCGCGTCCAGAGCCGTGCGGACAGCATCCGCATCACCAACATCCAGACCCGCGACAATACGCTGGCGTTGCAGGCCAACTCGACGACCGCCACCACCTGCCGCAACCCGCTGCCCGGCACGGTCGACCAGACCACGCTGCCCGCCAGCGGTTCGGCCTGCGGTACGGCGAGCACGGCTGGGGCCGACGGCTTCCTCGATCCGGCCTCGCTGCGCTACGCGCCGATCGGCGGCCAGTTCGCGACGCAGGAGTTCGACCGGAAGCGCGACGGCATTGCGCTGGCGGGCCAGTGGCAGAGCACCGACGAGCGCACGGTCCTGACCGCGCAGTTCCTGCGCACGCATACGGTCAACAATACCTCGGAGCGTACCTTCGAGACCGCGCCCGACCTGTCGGAATACAACACCTATCCGGTGGGTTGCGTCCAGAACAACGCAGGCCCCGGTGGCACGACCGAAGCGCAGTGCCCGACCGGCACGACCAAGAACTATGTCTATGATGCCAACGGGCTGTTCCAGTCCGGTTACATCACGGCACCGGGCAATGGCTATCGTTCGGCTTGCAGCGGCCAGGCAAGCTGCTGGGTCCCGACCGGCGGCACACAGCAATCGTTGGCGCGGGGCATGACCCGTGACGAAAACACCGTCACTGACTTCGGCGTCAATCTGAAGACGCAGTTGAACGACCATCTGTCGGTCAATCTGGATGGCGACTATACCCGCGCCAAGAAGACCAGCACCGATTTCCGTGTGTTCGGTTCGACTTTTGCTGACTCCGAGCTCGACCTGAGCGGCAACCTCCCGGTGGTTACGCCGCACAAGCCGTCGACGCTTCAGGCGAGTTGGGCGACGCCCAATCCGACGCTGAACCAGCAGAACGACGCGCAGTATTTCGCCAACCGCAACGCCCAGTTCTGGCGTGCGGCAATGGACCACTTGGAAGACAGCGTCGGCCGCGAATACGCGTTCAAGGCGGATGTCGACTATAAGTTCGATGATGGCAGCTTTTTCACTCACGCCAAGTTCGGTGCGCGGTATGCAGATCGCTCGTCGCAGGTTCGCTACAGCACCTATAATTGGGGGGCGCTCAGCGAAGTGTGGGGCGCTAATGCGAACCCGGTGTCGTTTGCAGACCAATCTGCCAACACCAGCTTCTATTCCTTCCCCAATTTCTTCCGTGGGGCGGCTAACGGTCCGTCGGGCGCCTATTATTACAATGGCGACCTGACCGGCGGCTATCAGCAGTCGGCCGCCTTCTTCAACTCGATCGGTCAGACTTGGCAGCAACGCGTCCGTGATGGATCGCGTACGGCCGCGATCAATGCGGCGTTGGCAGCAGGCCAGACCCAGGCCCAGGCGAATGCCGCTGGCGATGCAGCGTACAACGCTGCTCCGCCGTCGGTCTTCAATTCGCTCGCGCAGCGTGCGGGTGTCGTCGCGGGCACGCCGTATCTGCCGTCGGAAATCCAGGACGTTTCGCAGCAGGACAAGAACCTTTACGGTCAGCTCAATTTCGCGACGCCAGGCAATTTGTTCGGCAATGTGCGAATGAGCGGTAACGTCGGTCTGCGTTACGTGCTGACCGACCTGACGTCTGCCGGTTCGATTGGTGCGCCTACGCAGCAGCAGACGGGTACGGATGGAACGTTCGCATCGCGCTGCTCCACCACCCCGGTTACGCGTCCTGACGGTTCGGTCGTGGTGCCGACCCTGTCCGGCGTGTGCCGTCTGGGCCCGACGGGTTATGCTGCCATCCAGCAGTTCTCGACGGGCATCACCGCGCCTGACACGGCGCGGCACCAGTATCACTACTTCCTGCCCAGCGCGAACCTGAAGTTCGGCATCGGGCGCGACGTGGTGCTGCGTCTGGCGGCGTCGAAGGTCATGACCCGTCCGGACTTTGCGAATATTCGCAACTTCTTGCAGCTGGGCTTTGACACCAACAGCGGTCAGATCACGGCGACGGCGGGCAACCCCTACCTCAAGCCCGCGACTGCGTGGCAGTTCGACGCGACCGTCGAATGGTATTTCGCCCGCGTCGGTCAGCTGTCGGTCGACGTCTTCTACAAGTCGGTGAAGAACTTCTTCTACCAGTCGGTCACCACCCGCAACATCACCAGCAACGGCATCACCCAGGCGGTGCTGGTGCGCGGGCCGTCCAACTATGACGGCACCGGCAAGATCAAGGGCGCCGAGGTTGCGTATCAGCAGACCTTCGACTTCCTGCCGGGTCTGCTCAGCGGCTTCGGTGCCAGCGGCAGCTATACCTATATCGACAGCTCGGGCCTGCCCAACTCGTTCCTGAACGGGGGCGCTCCTGCCAGCACGTCGAACATCAAGCCGGGCAACATCCCGCTTGAAGGTCTGTCGAAGCACACGGTGAACGCGGCCCTGTTCTACGAAAAGGGTCCGATCTCGCTGCGGGCCGCGTATAACTGGCGTTCCAAGTATCTGCTGACCCCGGCGGATGTGATCTTCCCCTACACCTCCATCTACCAGGATGCGGGCGGACAGCTGGACGCGTCGGCGTTCATCAACATCAACAAGTACCTCAAGATCGGCGTGCAGGGCGTGAACCTGGCCAATCAGGTCGTGAAGACCGAGCAGGCCTATATCAGCGGTTCGACCGCGACCGCGCCGCGCTCGTACATCGTCAACGACCGCCGCTTCTCGTTCGCGCTTCGCGGCACGTTCTGATGCGGCTGTCCGGCCGGACCCTTCGGGGTTCGGCCGGGATGACGGACGGAAAAAACCGCCCGCTTCCATTTTGGAGGCGGGCGGTTTTTCTGTTTGAAAGATCGTCTGGCGGAGACCCTCACCCTTCCGGGCCCGCCCGCGTCAGCGGGTGGAAAGGGTGAGGGCGGTTGATCGAGCCGCCGATGGCCGGGTCAGTTATGCGGCAGTTTCGACCGGTCGAAATTCGGACCCAGGTCGAGCAGGAAGGCCGGACCGACCTCCATCACCTGCTTGGCACCGGCCAGCTGGACCGAGATATTGGCCTTGCCCGCGGCAAAGGCCTGGCCCGCGACGCCGGTCACGAAATAGCGTTTCCAGGTCGACCCGACCTGAAGCGGTTCGCTGGTGATCGAGGGGTAGGGCGGCTCGGAACCGCCCATGGCGACGGGAATGGTCACCGTCTGTCCCTCTGCGGCGTTCGGCGCGCGGAGATAGACCATGGTCATCAGCGTGTCGCCCGACGCGATCGGCTTGATCGTCGGATAGGTCACACCGCTATCCCAGGGATTGGTCCCGGCCTTGGCGACCTTGACCTGCACGGCATTGCCGCCCGGCACCTCGGGCGCGGGCACTTCCTTGGCGCTCTGGTTGGGGCCATAGGCGGTCCAGCCGATGCCGGGTGTGTTGATCGCCTTGTCGAAGATGCTGGGCTGCGCGGCGGCGCTGGGGGCCGCCTGGACGGCTGCTCCCGCTGGCAGGGCTGCGATCAGCAGGGCCACACATCCGATCATGATCCTTCTCCTCCTCTTTCGGCCGGTTTGTCCGGTCCGTCCACAAAAACGATTGTATTCTATGGGTTAAGAAAAGCCCGGCTTCCTTGGAGGAGCCGGGCCTGATCTTACTGAACGATTTTGACCAGCGGCTCGACCGACTGGCCCGTGGGCAGGCGGCCGCTGGCGGTCAGGCGACGCGCGGTGTCATCCCAATGGAGGGTCGCGCTGCGCCCGCCCGTCTTGCGCCACGCGTTGGTGGTGCCGTCATCGTCATACAGCGTGAAGCTGGCATTGCGGCCCGGATAGACGCGGATGCTCTCCAGCCCTTGCGCGGTCGCGGTGCTGGGCACGGCCATGCCCATCGGCACGATCGAACCGGCGCGCACGAACAGCGGAATATGGTCGATCGGGGCCGCCGCCTCGATCCACTGGCCGCCAGTGTAACGCTTGTCGGTCCACCAGTCATACCAGTCGGCCCCGGACGGCAGATAGACGCGCCGCGACGTCTGCCCCTGTTCGGTAACGGGCGCGACCAGGAAGGCGGGGCCGAACATATATTCGTCGCCCAGATCCTTCACCGCCGGATCGTTGGGGAAGTCCATGAACAGCGCGCGCATGAAGGGCGCGCCGGTCTGGCTGGTCTGCCGCCCCAACGCATAGAGATAGGGCATCAGCGCATACCGCAGCCGCAGGATGTCCGCGAGAATGGGCTCCGCGGCGGTGCCATAGTCCCATAGCGCGGTGCCCGGCCGCTGGCCATGGATGCGCAGCGTCGGGGTGAAGGCGTTATACTGGAACCAGCGGACGAACAGCTCCGGGTAATCGCGGTACGACGGCGCCATGGCGGTCGCGCCCGCCGGGTCGACCAGCACCGGGTGTTGCGCGTCCGGCCCGTTCGGCCATTGCCAGCCGCCCGTATCGCTGGACCAGTAAGCGATGCCGCTGGCCGTCATGCCCAGGCCTGCGGGCACCTGCCGACGCAGCGCTTCCCAATTGGACTGCACGTCCGACGACCAGAACAGGCAGCCATTGGCCTGCGTGCCCAGATAGGCGGCCCGGCACAGGATCAGGTTGCGCTTGTCCGGCCGGTCGCGGGCCGATCCTTCGGCGACGCTGGACGTATGGAGCAGTGGATAGACGTTGCGATAGCGATCACCCGAACCGATGGCATAGAAATGCCCCTCGGGCACCAGGTCCGGCTCGGTCTCGTCCAGCCAGGCATAGTCGAAACCCTGGGAAAAGATGTTGTCGCGGATCTTGTCCCAGAACCAGGCGCGCGCCTGCGGATTGGTGCTGTCGATCAGCGCGCCCGCGCGGTCGGAGCGGATCGGCAGGCCGTCGACCGGATTACCGTCCTTGTCCTTCATCAGCCAGCCCTTGGCCGCGAGCGTGTCGAAGTATCGGCTCTCGCGCTCGAAACGCGGCCAGATGCTGATGATGCTCTGCATCCCCATCGACTTCAGATGCGCGTTCATGCCCGCCGGATCGGGAAAGGCGGTGCGGTCGATGTCGAGCTGCCCCATCCGCGTCCAGTAGAACCAGTCGAGCACCATGATGTCGAGCGGCAGGCCGCGCTTGCGATAGCCGTCAGCGATCTCGGTCAGCTGGCCTTGCGTCTCATAGCGCGCCTTGCTCTGGATCAGGCCGAAGGCGGCCTTGGGCGGCAGCGGCGTCGCGCCGGTCAGGCGGGCGTAACCGGCATACAGCTCGTCGGCGGTCTTGCCTGCGATCACGAAGAAGGACACCCGCTCGCCGACATTCGAGGCGAATTTGGTGGCGTTCAGCAGGCCCGGCGACACGGTGGTCGCGGACGGATTGTCCCATAGGATCGCATAGCCCTTGTCCGTCACCATCAACGCCACGCAGACCGACTCGCCGCCGGGGCGGTCGTAATCGTGGCGGCAGTCGATAGTCCGCCCGCGAAGGTCGAGGACGCCGTCCTGATATTGGCCGAGCCCGTAATAATGGGTGTCGGGCGTGTCGGAAAAGCTCGCCCCGACGCGGAAGGTCTTTTCGTCCGAGACGGTGTGCGGTGCCTTTTCCCAGCCGTTCATGCGGGTCAGCGGCTTGCCATCTGCCCCGGCAAAGCTGATCGAGACGGGCGGCAGCGAGGGCGCGAAATAGCGCTCCATCTGGCTGGGCGGCTTGGGCCAGGGCTGTGCGGCCACGGTGACGGTCATGCCGGGCGAGGCGAAGATATCGCCGCTCGCATCGGCGCGGTGCGACCAGCCCGTCGCGTCACTCTTCGCGATCAGGCCATAGCCGGGCTTGCCCTCCGCCTCGGCGCGGTCGGTGGCGATGGTGACGCGGACGATGCCGGGGGCGTAGGGTTCGACCGAAACGAGCGCGCCGTTGCGCTCGACGGTCGCCAGCGGATCGGCGGAAAGGGCGAGGGGAGCTGTGCCGGTCAGGAGCGCCGATGCGGCCACGGCCCATCGCCAACGACCGCCCAGCGCCGTGGCGCGTGCCTTGCCCCGCATATCCATCCCCCGAATAACCAAATTGATTTGTGTGAACGCTACCCTATCGCTGCTCCATCGGGTGGGGAAGAGGGAATAGGATCAGGCTCGAAACGGATCGCTGACCGTCACCCGGCCCGGCCGATCATGCCGCCCCGCTAGCCGCCACCGATAGGATGGATCGCTCGCCCGGGTCAGGGTGACGTCATACCAGCCCATCGCCTCGTCCAGCGGCCAGTGATGACGACCGGGCGGGAGCGGACTGGGAGGGGGCGGAGCCTTGCCGGGTTCAAGGCGAACGATCATCACATCGTCCAGCGTCTTGGGTATGGTCAGGCTCAGGCCACGATCCTCGACCCGCGCTTCGACAAGCGGAGGCGTGCCGCGCCCGGCGAAATGGCGGTGGAAGCCGTTGGGGCCCAGCACCCACAGGTCATGGCCGGTGGCGGGATCGGACGGCCAGACATCCTCGATGCTCGACCCCTTCGCCAGCGTGTAGCGGCGTGGGATGCGGTCGAGCGCGTGCCGATCATAGACATGAAACACCGCGCCTGCGCCGTCCGCCCGAAAACGCAGCCTGATACCCTCCGGATAGGCGACCGGGGTCACCTCCAGTCTGTAGGACAGCGGGCGGGCGCGCCGGATGCCGGGTTCCTGGGCGGGTGCTCCCGGTGTCGCGGGAGCCAGGGGCGCGACCTGCCCCTTGATCGCGGCGGCGCGGACGGCGTCCTCGCGCGGGTCGGGTAGAAGGGGGGCTGCCGCATCGGTCGCGGCGAAGTCGAATGCACTGGTCAGGTCGCCGCAAATCGCGCGCCGCCAGGCCGAGATATTGGGCTCGTAAAAGCCGAACCGTGTTTCCAGGAAGCGGATGACGCTGGTGTGGTCGAACACTTCCGAGTTGACCCAACCGCCCCGGCTCCAGGGCGAAACCACATACATGGGCACACGCGGGCCCAGGCCATAGGGGCGGCCGCGATAGGCAGGCTTGTCGACATCGGCGTCGCCGGTCGACGGCACGTCATGATATTCGCCCGTCAGGTCGACGGTCGATCCGCCCAACGGCTGGCCATCGTCCCCACGCGAGGGCGGGGCGGGCGGCGGGACATGATCGAAAAAACCGTCATTCTCGTCGAACATGACGAACAGGGCGGTCCGCGCCCACACCTTCGGATCGGCGGTCAGTGCGTCGAGCACCTCGGCGGTATAGGCCGCGCCCTGTGCCGGGCTGGAGGGCCCCGGATGCTCCGACCCTGCGGCAGTGGCGATGATATAGGACACCTGCGGCAATCGCCCGGCCAGCACATCCGCTTTCAGCATGTCCAGCCCGCGCGTCGTGATCGCCCGGTCTTTCAGCGCAGGATCGCCCTTGCCGTGATGCGCGTCGCGGAACGCTGCAAAGCCGACCAGCGGGTTGTCGGTGAAATTGTCCGCCATGTCCTGATAGATGCGCCAGTCGATCCCCGCCGCCTGCATCCGCTCGGGCACGGTGGTCCAGCGGTACGGATCGGCCGCGCCGCCATTCTCGGCAAAGCTGTCATGTGAGTTGCTGATCGCCGGACCGCCCGCCCGGCCGAAGGGATCGTTGGTGCCGCTCCAGAGGAACAGCCGGTTGGTGTTCGTCCCCGTCTGGATCGCGCAGTGATAGGCATCGCAGATCGTGAACGCCTCGGCGAGTGCGAACTGGAAGGGCAGGTCGGCGCGGGCATAATGGCCCATCGACCGCTGCTGCTTCGCCTCGGGCCAGTGCGCCATGCGGCCCTCGTCCCAGGCGGCCTGCGCATCGGGCCAGGTGTGCGGCGTGCCCGCCATGCGCATCAGCGCGAATTCTTTGTCGGTGTCGAGGTGGAAGGGCGAGACGAGGCGGGGACCGCCCTCAGCCTTGCGGTCCAGTTGCTGCCAGACGCTGCGGGGTTCGCCGTCCGACGATGCTACGGGCATGGGAAAGCGGTCGCCAAAGCCACGTACGCCGCGCATCGTGCCGAAATAGTGATCGAAGCCGCGATTCTCCTGCATCAGGATGACGACATGCTCGACATCGCGGATCGTGCCGGTGCGCCGGTCGGGCGCGATGGCGGCGGCGCGAGCGATGGCCCGGGGCAGGGCGGCGGCACCGGCCAGGGCGGCACCAGCGGAAAGGAGGGAGCGGCGGGAGATGGTGACCATTGGTGCGCCATGGCCGATGTCGTTGACGTTTCGGTGACGCCATTCATTTCCTCCCCTGCAAGGGGAGGTGGCAGGGCGAAGCCCTGACGGAGGGGTGTCCCGCTCGGTGAGGTTCGACCAACCTCGCAACGGGGGACACCCCTCCGACGCGCTGCGCGCGCCACCTCCCCTTGCAGGGGAGGAATGAACGGCCACTATACGCCGTCTATATGCGAAACCGGGGGATCGCCCTCGAATTGCTACGCCCCTCGGGCCTAATTGCTCGGCCCTGGAGGTCGCCTCACTCATCCCGGCGACCTGTCCATAGGGGCATATATGAAGACTATCACCTTTTGCGCCGCCACGGCGCTGTTCGTGCTTCCGGCCGCCGCATCGGCGCAGACCGCCGAAACCGCGCCGCCGCCGCCCGTGACCGTCAGCGGATCGGCGGCGATCGTCTCCGACTATCGCCTGCGCGGCATTTCCCAGTCGGACGAGCATATGGCGGTGCAGGCGGGCATCACGGCGACCCATGAGAGCGGCGTCTATATCGGCGCCTGGGCGTCGAACCTGGCGGGGTGGGGGACCTTTGGCGGCGCGAACATGGAGCTGGACTTGATCGGCGGGTACAAGACCAAGATCAGGCCGAACGGCACGCTCGATGTCGGGCTGACCTGGTACATGTATCCGGGTGGCGCGAACAAGACCGACTATGCCGAACCCTTTGCCAAGCTCTCGGGCACGACCGGCCCGGTCTCGCTGACCGCCGGTGTCGCCTATGCGCCCAAGCAGCAGGCGATCGGCAAATGGTACAATAACGGCGCCAGTGCGGCGGCGGGCGTCTATGACCGTCCCGGCGCAAAGAGCGACAACCTGTACCTCTGGGGTGACGGCGCGGCGGCGATCACCGGCACGCCGTTCACCGCCAAGGCGCATATCGGCCATAGCTGGGGCATGGATGGCCTGGGCCCCAATGCCACCGCCCCGACGCCGACCGGCGATTATTGGGACTGGTCGCTGGGCGCGGACACGACCTGGCACAACCTGACGCTGGGTCTGGCCTGGGTCGACACCAGCATTTCCGACCGCAAGGCCGCCTATCTGCGGCCGAGCTTCAGCAAGGGGCAGGACGGCACCGGCAATATCGCGGGCAGCACCTTCCTCGCCACCCTCACCGCCGGTTTCTGAGGAGCATCGCACATGGACGATCTGATCTGGCTGCTGGTCATGGCGGGCTTGGTGGCGGCGACGCTCGCCTATGCCCGCCTGTGCGACCATGCGTGAGGAGGGCTGAGCCATGACCCTCGACCTCTGGCTGGCGGCGCTGACTGCGCTCGGCCTTCTCGTCTATCTGGTGGCGGTGCTGATCCGCCCCGAACGCTTCTGAAGGAGGCGGCATCATGACGCTTCAAGGATGGGCCCTGATCCTGGGCTTCGTCGCGATCCTGCTCGCGCTGACCAAGCCGGTCGGCGCGTGGCTGTTCGCGCTGTATGAGGGGCGGCGCATGCCGCTGCACGTCGTGCTCGGTCCCGTCGAGCGCGGCTTCTACAAGCTGTCGGGCATCGACCCCGAGGCCGAGCAGGGCTGGCGGCGTTATGCGCTGCACATGCTGATCTTCAACGTCGCGTTGATGGTCCTGACCTATATCGTGTTGCGCGTGCAATATTATCTGCCGGGCAATCCGCAGGGGCTGGCCGGGCTGACCCCGCATCTGGCATTCAACACCGCGATCAGCTTCACCACCAACACCAACTGGCAAAGCTATGGCGGCGAGTCGACCATGTCGAACCTCAGCCAGATGCTGGGCCTGACCATCCACAATTTCCTGTCGGCGGCGACCGGAATCGCGCTGGCTTTTGCGCTGTTCCGGGGTTTCGCGGGGCGTGAGACAAAGAATCTCGGCAATTTCTGGGCCGATGTGACGCGCATCACCCTGTACCTGCTGCTGCCGCTCTGCGTCGTCTATACCGTGTTCCTGATCGCCAGCGGCGTGCCGCAGACGATGGCAGGCGTGGTCAGCGTCGACACGCTGGAGGGCGTTCGCCAGTCGATCCTGCTGGGCCCCGTCGCCAGTCAGGAATCGATCAAGATGCTGGGCACCAATGGCGGCGGCTTCTTCAATGCCAATAGCGCCCATCCCTTCGAGAACCCGACCGCGCTGGTCAATTTCGTCCAGATGCTGTCGATCTTCGTCATCGGCTTCGGCCTGACCTGGTGCTTCGGCAAGGCGGTCGGCAACACGCGCCAGGGCTGGGCGATCCTGTCCGCGATGATCCTGTTGTTCCTGGGCGGCGCGGCCGTCTGCTACTGGGCGGAAGCGGCGGGCAACCCCGTGCTGCACCAGCTGGGCGTTGCCGGTGGTAACATGGAGGGCAAGGAGGTTCGCTTCGGCGTCGCCGCGTCCGCCCTGTTCGCGGCCGTCACCACGGCGGCGTCGTGCGGCGCGGTCAATGCGATGCACGACAGCTTCACAGCACTCGGCGGCATGATCCCGCTGTTCAACATGCAGCTGGGCGAGGTCGTGATCGGCGGCGTGGGCGCTGGTATCTACGGCTTCCTGCTGTTCGCCATCCTGGCCGTGTTCGTCGCAGGGCTCATGGTCGGTCGTACGCCCGAATATGTCGGCAAGAAGATCGAGAGCCGCGAGGTGAAGCTCGCCGTCCTCGCCATCGCCGTCCTGCCGCTGTTCATCCTGGGCCTGACCGCCTTGTCGTGCGTGACGGGGCAGGGGCTGGCCGGGCCGCTCAACAAGGGGCCGCATGGCTTCGGCGAGATCCTTTATGCCTTCACCAGCGCGGTGGCGAACAACGGCTCGGCCTTTGCGGGCCTGACCGCCGCGACTCCCTGGTATGACGGTCTTCTGGGCGTCGCCATGTGGGTGGGCCGCTTCTTTATCATCGTACCGATGCTCGCGATCGCGGGCAGCTTGGCGGCGAAGAAGCATGTCCCGGCCTCCGCGGGCTCCTTCCCGACCACGGGTGTGCTGTGGGTCGGTCTGCTCGTCGGCATCGTGCTGGTGCTGGGCGGCCTGACCTTCCTGCCGAGCCTCGCCCTTGGTCCCATCGCCGATCATCTTGCGATGATCCGCGGTCAACTCTTCTGATCGGGAGCGCCAGTCGTGGCCAATTCCCCTACCAAGAGCCTGTTCACCGCCGAGCTCGTGCTCCCGGCGATCAAGGCCTCGTTCGTCAAACTCAATCCCCGCGAGCTGATCCGCAACCCGGTGATGTTCGTGACCGCCGTGGTTGCCGCCCTGCTGACCGTTCTGCTCGTCGTCGGGCATGACGGGCTGACGACCGGCTTCAAGCTGCAACTCGTCGTCTGGCTGTGGCTGACCGTGCTGTTCGGCACCTTTGCCGAAGCGCTGGCCGAGGGCCGCGGTAAGGCGCAGGCGGCCTCGCTTCGCGCCGCCAAGGCCGAACTCACCGCCAAGCGGCTGAAGGGCGCTGGCCATGAGTGGGAGAATGTCCCCGCCAGCGCGCTGAAGATCGGCGACGTGGTGCTGGTCGAGACCGGCGACCTGATCCCCTCGGACGGCGAAGTCGTCGCGGGTGTGGCCTCGGTCAACGAAGCCGCGATCACCGGCGAGAGCGCGCCCGTCATCCGCGAGGCCGGCGGCGACCGTTCGGCGGTGACGGCGGGTACGCGCGTCATCTCCGACGAGATCCGCGTCAAGGTGACGGTCAATCCGGGCCAGGGTTTCCTCGACCGCATGATCGCGCTGGTCGAGGGGGCGGAGCGGCAGAAGACGCCGAACGAGGTGGCTCTGACCATCCTGCTCGTCGGCCTAACCATCATCTTCCTGATCGCGGTCGGCACCATTCCGGGCTTTGCGTCTTTCGCGGGCGGTAGCATCCCGGTGGCGATCCTGGCGGCCTTGCTCATCACCCTGATCCCGACGACCATCGCGGCCCTGCTGTCGGCGATCGGTATTGCGGGCATGGACCGTCTGGTCCGCTTCAACGTGCTCGCCAAGTCGGGCCGTGCGGTCGAGGCGGCGGGTGACGTCGACGTGCTGCTGCTCGACAAGACGGGCACCATCACCATCGGCGACCGTCAGGCGAGCGAGTTCCGCGCCGTCGGCAATCTCGATGTCAATGCGCTTGCTGATGCCGCACTCATGGCCAGCCTTGCCGATGAGACGCCCGAGGGTCGCTCGATCGTCGTCCTGGCCCGCGAGCAGTTCGGCGTTACCATTCCCGGTCTGCCCGCCAATGCCGAGATCATCCCCTTCACCGCCCAGACCCGTATCTCGGGCGTGAAGATCGGCGACCGGCTGATCCAGAAGGGCGCGGTCGACTCGATCCTGCGCGCCCATCCGGGTGTGGGTGAGACGGCGGCGGCGACGCAGCTTCGCCGCATCACCGACGAGATCGCGCGGGCGGGCGGCACCCCGCTGGCGGTCGCGGAAAATGGCCGGTTGCTCGGCGCCATCTTCTTGAAGGACGTGGTCAAGGCAGGCATCCGCGAACGTTTCGGCGAGCTGCGCCGCATGGGTATCCGCACGGTGATGATCACCGGCGACAATCCCCTGACCGCCGCCGCCATCGCCGCCGAGGCCGGGGTGGACGACTTCCTCGCCCAGGCGACGCCGGAGGACAAGCTGGCGCTGATCCGTCAGGAACAGCAGGGCGGCAAGCTGGTCGCGATGTGCGGCGACGGCACCAACGATGCGCCGGCACTGGCGCAGGCGGATGTCGGCGTCGCGATGAACACCGGCACCCAGGCCGCACGCGAGGCGGGCAACATGGTCGATCTGGACAGCGATCCGACCAAGCTGATCGAGGTCGTCGGCCTCGGCAAGCAGTTGCTGATGACGCGCGGGGCACTGACGACCTTCTCGGTCGCCAATGACGTGGCGAAGTATTTCGCGATCATCCCGGCGATGTTCGTGGCGCTCTATCCGGGCCTCGGCGTGCTGAACGTCATGGGTCTGGCGACGCCGCAGTCGGCGATCCTGAGCGCGATCATCTTCAACGCGCTGATCATCCCGCTGCTCGTGCCGCTGGCGCTGAAGGGCGTCGCCTACAAGCCGATGGGGGCGGGGCCGCTGCTCGCGCGGAACCTCGCCGTCTATGGTCTGGGCGGCCTGATCGCGCCGTTCGTCGGCATCAAGATCATCGACCTTGTGGTCGGTGGCCTCGGCCTTGCATAAGGAAGCATTGTCATGGGTAAGGATTTCACTTCCGCCTTGCGGCCCGCGATCGTGATGACGATCCTGTTCGCCGCTCTCTTGGGGATCGCCTATCCGTTGGCGATGACCGGAATCGGCCAGGCCATCTTCCCGCATCAGGCGAATGGCAGTCTGGTCGAAGTCGGTGGCCGGGTGATCGGCTCCGAGGTCGTCGGCCAGGCGTTTGTCAGCGATCGCTATTTCCAGACGCGTCCCTCGGCGGCGGGCAAGGGCTATGACGGGCTCGCCTCGTCGGGCTCGAACCTGGGGCCGACCTCGCAGGCGCTGGCCGACCGGGTGAAGGCGGACGTCGCCAAGCGCCGTGCCGAGGGCGTGATGGGCGACATGCCCGCCGACCTCGTGACGGCCAGCGGCTCGGGGCTGGACCCCGATCTGTCGCCCGCCGCGGCGCAGGCGCAGACGATCCGCATCGCGCGCGTCCGCAACCTGCCGGTCGAGCAGGTCCGCGGGCTGGTCGTTGCGCATACCGAGGAATCGATGCTTGGCGACCCGCACGTCAACGTCCTCGCCCTCAACCGCGCGCTGGACGCTGCTGCCAAGCGATGACGGCAGGCGAGCCGCGCCCCGACCCCGATGCCCTGCTGCGCGCCGCCGAGCGCGAGGGGCGCGGCCGCCTGAAAATCTTCCTCGGGGCAGCACCCGGCGTCGGCAAGACGTTCGAGATGCTATCCGAAGGTGCCGCACGACGACGCGACGGTGTCGATGTGGTCGTCGCGGTGGTCGAGACCCATGGCCGGGTCGAGACCGAGGCCTTGGTCCGGGGGCAGGAGGTCATGCCCCGCCGCGCCGTTCCCTATGAGGGGCGGACGCTGCACGAGATGGATATCGACGCGGTTCTCGCCCGCGCGCCCCGCCTGGCACTGGTGGACGAACTGGCGCACACCAACGCGCCGGGCAGCCGCCATCCCAAACGCTATCAGGATGTCGAGGAGCTGCTGGCGGCCGGGATCGACGTCTATTCGACGGTCAACATCCAGCATATCGAAAGCCTGAACGACGTCGTCGCCAGCTTCACCCGTGTCCGGGTGCGCGAGACGGTGCCCGACCGCATATTGGAGGCCGCCGAGATCGAGGTGGTCGACATTCCACCTGACGAGTTGATCGAGCGGTTGAAGGCGGGCAAGGTCTATCTGCCGCAGGAAGCGACGCGCGCACTGTCGCATTTCTTCTCCAAGTCCAACTTGTCGGCCTTGCGCGAACTGGCGCTGCGAAGGGCGGCGCAGGCGGTCGATGCGCAGATGCTCGACCATGTCCGGTCGCTGGGTGTCGGGGGGCAATGGGCGGCGGGCGAGCGGCTGGTCGTGGCGGTCAGCGAACTGCCCGGCGCGGACGAACTGGTCCGTGCGGCCAAACGCGCGGCGGATGCGCTGCGTGCGCCGTGGACCGCCCTGTTCATCGACACGCCGCGCACTGCGACTTTGGGCGAGGCGCAGCATCGGCGGCTGGCGGCAACCATGACGCTGGCCACGCAGCTCGGCGCGGCGGTGGCGACCGTGCCCGCGCCTAGCGTGGTCGAGGGCATTCAGGCCTTCCTGACCGACGCCCGCGCCACCCAGCTGGTCGTCGGCAAGGCCAAGCGGTCACGCTGGTTCGAGTTGCGCCATGGCTCGGTCGTCGACCGATTGGTGCGCGAGACGCCGGGCGTCACCGTCCACGTCCTGCCGGTCGGCGAAGCGCCGGTCGAGCGCGAGCGGACCCGGCGACGCGGGCAATGGGGATCGCCTATCGGCTATGGGCTGACGTTGCTCGGCGTCGTGGCGGTGACGGCGCTGGCGAGTGCGCTGTTCCATATCCTCAATCTCGGCAATGTCGCTTTGCTCTATCTGCTGCCCGTCATGGCGGCGGCGAGCCTTTATGGCCTGCGCACCGGCCTGTTCGCGGGACTGGCATCGAGCCTGGCCTATAACTTCTTTTTCCTGCCGCCCGTGGGGACGCTGAGCGTCAGCAACCCCGAGAATGTCATCTCGATCTTCGTCCTGCTGGGCGTCGCCGTCGCGACCAGCCAGCTGACCTCGCGGGTGCGCGCGCAGGCCGATCTGGCGGCGGCGAGTGCGCGGGATAATGCGACGCTGGCTGGCTTCCTCCACCGCTTGAGTGGTCTGGCCGACCCGGCCGAAGCGTCGCGGGTGATCTGCGAGGACATTGCCCGGCTGTTCGAGGTGCAGGCGGTGCTGCTCACTCCGTCGCCCGCAGGCCTCGCGGTGCAGGCGGCGACCAAGCCCGATTACCGGCTGGAAATCATGGAGATGGCCGCCGCGCACTGGGCGTTCGACACCGGCACGCCGGCGGGCAAGGGATCGGCGACGCTGGCCGCCTCCGAATGGCTGTTCCAGCCGCTCAAGGCGGGCAACCGGACGCTCGCCGTGCTGGGTCTGGCGCGCGAGGCGGGGGGCGAACCGGTGCGCGCCGACCGCCTGCCGCTGCTGACCGGGCTGATCGACCAGGCTGCGTTGATCCTCGAACGGCTGCGGCTGGAGGCGGAGGTGCGCGACGTCGATGCGGTGCGGACCCGCGACCGGCTTCGCGCGGCGCTGTTGTCCTCGGTCAGCCACGATCTGCGTACGCCGCTGACCGCCGTGATGGCCGCCGCCGCGCAACTCCGGCAAGGCGCGACACCCGACCTGATTTCGACGATCGAGGGGGAGGCGGCGCGGCTCAACCGCTTCGTCGCCAATCTGCTCGACATGGCCCGCGTCGAGGCGGGCGCGCTCAAGCTGAAGATCGAGGCGATCGACCTGAGCGATGCGGTGACCGGCGCGGCGCATGACGCCCGCCGCGCGCTGGAGGGGCATGCGGTGCGGCTCGACGTGCCGCCCGACTTGCCGATGGTGAGGGCCGATCCGCAGCTGCTGCACCACTGCCTGCTCAACCTGCTCGACAATGCCGGGCGCTACGGCGATCCGGGCACCGAGATCGTGATCGAGGGGCGGCATCGCCACGGTACCTTGCGCCTATCGGTGCTCGACCATGGCCCTGGCCTGCCGCCGGGGCGCGAGGCGGAGGTGTTCGAGACGTTCCGGCGGCTGGAAGGCTCCGACCGGGTGGCGGGGGGCACGGGCCTGGGCCTTGCCATCGTCAAGGCCTTTGCCGAAGCCATGGGTCTGGGCGTAGAGGCGGGCAATCGCGAGGATGGCGAGGGCGCGGCCTTCACCCTGTGCTTTCCGCGCGACCTGATCATGCGCGATGGTGCGCCGGAGGGAATGGCCTGATGCCCGCGACGATCTTGGTGGTGGATGATGAAGTCGCGATCCGCCGCCTGCTGCGTAACACGCTGGAACAGGCGGGGCACCGGGTGGTCGAGGCGCGCGACGGGCGCGAGGCGCTGGCCCATGCGGCGGCGGAGCATCCCGATGCGGTGCTGCTCGACCTGGGGTTGCCCGACCGCGACGGATTGAGCCTGATCCCGCTGCTGCGCGGAGCCGAGCGAGTGGTGCTGGTTGTCTCGGCGCGCGAGGCGACCGAGGAAAAGGTCGCCGCGCTCGATCTGGGTGCGGATGACTATGTGACCAAGCCGTTCGACAGCGAGGAACTGCTGGCGCGCCTGCGGGTGGCGCTGCGGCATCGGCGGGCGGCGGAGGCGGCTCCGACTGTGGTGCGGACGGGCGACCTGGCGATCGATCTCGACCGGCGCGTGGTGACGCGCGGGGGTGAGGAACAGCATCTGACCCGCAAGGAATATGACGTGCTGGCGGTGCTGGCGCGGCACCCCGGCCGGGTGGTGACGCACGACAGAATCATCGACGCCGCCTGGGGTGGGGACGAGGACCCGCGTATCGATTACCTGCGCATCGTGGTCCGGAACCTGCGCCAGAAGCTGGAGGCGCCGCACCCGGTCGGGAGCGTCATCGCGAACGAACTGGGCGTGGGGTATCGGTTGCGGGTGGAGGCTTAACAGATAACCGTACCCCGGCGAAGGCCGGGGCCCAGTTTCGGTGAAGCCTGAGGCGCGCGAGCCGATGCGGGCGAGGCGATAGCGAGCGCTTGGCATATGCCTCCCACGCATCGTCCCGCGCGCCATCAGCTTCGTCGAAACTGTGCCCCGGCCTTCGCCGGGGAACGGATTCAGCCTACTTTTTCGCCCGTTCGCAGGGTCAGCACCTCGACTCCGGTGCGCGTCACCGCGACCGTATGCTCGAACTGCGCGGACAGCTTTCCGTCATCGGTCACCACCGTCCAGCCATCATCGCTGGTCGATACCTTGCGCGTACCCTGGTTGATCATCGGCTCGATCGTGAAGGTCATGCCCTCGCGCAGCAACTCGCCGGTCCCCGGTCGGCCGAAGTGCAGAACGTCGGGCGCCTCGTGCATCTCGCGGCCGATGCCGTGGCCGCAATAGTCGCGGACCACCGAATACCCGTTCGCCTTGGCGTGTTTCTCGATCGCCGCGCCGACATCGCCCAGTCGCGCGCCGGGGCGGACCTGTCTGATGCCCTTCCACATCGCTTCCTGCGTCACGCGGACCAGCCGCTTCGCGCCGGGCGACACCTCGCCGACCATATAGGTCTTGCTTGAATCCGCGATGAAGCCGTTCTTTTCCAGCGTGATGTCGAGATTGACGATATCGCCGTTCTTCACCACGTCCTCGGCGCTGGGCACGCCGTGGCAGACGACCTGGTTGATCGAGCTGTTGAGCACATAGGCAAAGCCATATTGCCCCTTGCTCGCGGGCCGCGCCGACAGGTCGTGGGTGATGTAGCGCTCGACCAGATCATTGATCGCCAGCGTCGACATCCCCGCCAGTTTCAGCGTGTCCAACATCTCGAACACCTGCGCCAGCAAGCGCCCGGAGGTGCGCATCAGCGCCAGCTCGTCCGCCGTCTTCACCATGTCAGGCGACCAGCGGCTGCGGCACGGGGAAATCGACGGCGGCCATCTGCGCCTTCACGATCTCGTGGAAGGTCAGCGTCGGATTGGCTTCGGCCAGCATGCCCATCTTCATCCAGAACTCGGCCTGTGCGTTGATCGAGCGGCACATGACCGTGCTGGCGCGGCGGACCTCTTCGTGAAGCTGGTCGTCGATTTTTACGATACCCATATATGAAGCGTGTATGTTTCGTATATTGGAAGCGCAAGCCGGATCATGCGGTGGGGCGGGTCAGCACAAAGGTCGCGCACCCCGCCATGATCGCCGCAACCAGCAGCGCCAGCGGCCAGTGCGGGCGTGCGGTCAGCAGGAACAGCCCGTACCCCAGCGCCATGCCGCCGCAGGCCATCGCCTTGCCCCGTGACCCGATCGCGCCGCTCTGCCGCCACGCCCGCAAGGTCGGGCCGAAGCGCGGATGGTCGAGCAGCCACGCCTCCAGCCTGGGCGAGGAACGGGCGAAGCACGCCGCCGCCAGGATCAGGAAGATCGTCGTCGGCATCAGCGGCAGGATCGCGCCGATCACCCCGAGCGCGACGAACAGGCATCCCAGGATTAGCCAGCCGATCCGTATCATCCCATCCTGCCTATCCGCGCCGGGACGCGAGGCATAGGGGCGTTCGATTTTTGTCAGGCCCTTTGGGGCGACGCCCGTCGCAGGATCGCAAAGCCGATCAGGCCGGACAGCAACGACCCCGCCACCACGCCCAGCTTCGCCTCCGCCTGGAGCAGCGGATCGCCGGGAAAGGCAAGCAGCGTGATGAAGATGCTCATGGTGAAGCCGATGCCGCACAGGCATGCGGTGCCCAGCATTTGGGCGGTGCTGGCATGAGCGGGCGCGTCCGCCAGCTTCAGGCGCACCGCCAGCATCGTCATGCCGAACACGCCCAGCACCTTGCCCAGCAGCAACCCCGCGCCCACGCCCAACGTCACCGGCGCACCCCAGGCCGCCGCAGGCAGGCCCAGCACGGGCACCCCGGCATTGGCGAGGCCGAAGATCGGCACGACCAGGAAACCGACTGGCTTGTGCAACGCATGTTCCAGCCGGTGGAGCGGGCTGTCCCGCGTATCGTCATCGCAATCGGGCCGCGCGGGGGTGCGCGTCATTGGAATGGTGAAGGCGAGCAGCACGCCCGCAATGGTCGCATGGATGCCCGAGCGGACCATGAAGACCCACAGCACCGCGCCGACCAGCAGATAGGGGGAAAGACGCTTCACGCCCATCCGGTTGAACGCGATCAGCACGACCAGCATCGCCGCCGCGCCGCCCAGGTCGATCGCCGAGAGCGCGGTGGAATAGAAGGCGGCGATGATCGCCACTGCCCCCAGGTCGTCGATGATCGCCAGTGCCGCCAGGAAGATGCGCAACGAGGCGGGCACCCGGTTGCCGACCAGCCGGATCACCGCCAGCGCAAAGGCGATATCGGTCGCCGCTGGGATCGCCCAGCCCGAAGCGGTGCCGCCGTGATTGAAGGCGAGGTAGATCAGCGCGGGCACGACCATGCCGCCCAGCGCGGCCAGCCCCGGCAGGATGCGACGCGGCCAGGTGGACAGCTGCCCATCCAGCACCTCGCGCTTGATCTCCAACCCGACCAGCAGGAAGAAGATCGCCATCAGCCCGTCATTGATCCAGTGGCCCAGCGACAGCGGCCCCAGATGATGGTGAAGGGCGGCCTCATAATCGCTCGCGACCGGCGAATTGGCGAGGACTAAGGCGATCACCGCCGCCGCCATCAGGACGAGACCGGCGGAGGTCTGGCTGTCGAGGAAGCGACGGATCGCACTGGTGCGAAGACGCTGGATCATGATGGGGCTCCGACACGATTCATCGTCGCTGGCGGCCCGACCAACGATCATCCTGCCCGTGCCTGGTCCACGAACACCCTGAGGCGCTTCTGGCATGGGCCGGGCGGGGGTTAAAGAGAATTCCTCCCCAATAAAGGGGGGCCATGCGAGGCATGGTGGAGGGGGGAGGGCCGCAAAGGACGTTCTATGAGGCTAGCCCCCCTCCGTCAGCGCTAGGCGCTGCCACCTCCGCGTGCCGGGGAGGATTCGTCGGCTTTGTCGCGCGTCAGGGCAATCCCGACCGCGGCCGCCAGTAATCCCGCGGCGGCGATCCCGGCGGCCAGCTTCCACGGGCTGCCCTCCGCGTCGTGCTCGCCGAACAGCTCCAGCAGGTGGCGGGTCACCGCTTCCGGGTTTTCGCGCTGCGGGAAATGGCCGACGCCTGCCAGCTCCACCATCTTGAACGCGCCGGTAAACTTGGCCGGGACATCGCGCGCGGTCGAGGGCGGGTTCACCCCGTCGACCTCGCCATGCAGGTAGAGGGTCGGCAGCGACAGCGTCTTGGTCGCCTTCACCCGGTCGGCCAGCCAGCGCCCGCGCGGGTCGGGCTGCACCTCGTCCCAACGCGCGCGGTAGCTATGGATGGTCACTGCGGGCCAGTCGGGATGGTCGAAGGACTTGGCCACGCGCGCGAAGGTCGCCTCGTCAAACCAGCCGGGCGGCGACCAGTTGACCCAATGGGCATGGGCAAAGCCGCGCCGATCGTCGCGCACCGCCTGCGCCCCGCGGCGGGTCGCCAGGAACCAGTGATACCATTGCCGCTGGGCCTGGTCGAAGGACGGCGTCGGCATCCCGCCCAGACGCGGCGGGGTGCTGAGCATTGCCAGCCGCTGGACCCGCTCGGGCCAGCCGATCGCCAGCGCCTCGGCGGCGTTCGAGCCCCAGTCGTGCCCGGCGACCATGAACCGCTCGATCCCCAGCGCGTCCATCAGCGCGATGGCGTCCATCGCCAGGATCGCGCTGTCGCCGGTGCGGGGTGTATGGTCATGACGGAAACGGGTCGCGCCAAACCCGCGCAACGTCGGCACGACGACGCGCAGGCCCGCCTGGGCGAGGCGGGGCGCGACCTTGTCCCAGGTCGTGGCATCGTCGGGCCAGCCATGGAGCAGCAGGACGACGGGCGCGCCCTCCGGTCCATACAGGTCATAGGCGATCGACAGATGGTCGGTGGAAATCGTTGGCATGGGTCAGTAACCCGCACCGCGCCGCCCCGTTCCGACGCGGCGGGCAGGGTGAGCGAGGGTACGGCCCCATGAACCATTTCCTCCGCCCGCGATTGAAGCCGATCGACCGGGGCGGCATCGCCTTTTAGGGATACGGGGCTTTGGTGATGGCACGCGACAGACGAATGGAACGATATGCGGTGGAGACGGCGTAATCTGGCCTCGATGAGTGCCGACGTGAACGACGGGCTGGCCCCCGCCGTCGAGGCGGTGACCAGCAGCGCACGTCCAGCCGCGCCCGCGCAGACGCGCGGCTACCGTGTGATCGCGCTCGTCGTCGCCTCGGCGCTGTTCATGCAGCAGCTGGACGGCACCGTCCTGACCGTCGCCCTGCCCACCATGGCGCGCGACCTGGGCACCCCCGCCACCAGCCTCAGTCTGGCGCTGACCAGCTATCTCCTCGCGCTCGCGCTGTTCATCCCGGCGAGCGGGACGCTGGCCGACAGGTTCGGGTCGCGCACCGTCTTCTGCTCGGCGATCGGCATCTTCCTGCTCGGCTCGATCCTGTGCGCCCAATCGGGGACGCTTCCTACGCTGGTCGCCGCGCGATTCCTGCAGGGGATTGGGGGTGCGATGATGGTGCCGGTCGGGCGACTGGTCCTGCTGCGCAGCGTCGCCAAGGCGGACATGGTGCAGGCGCTGTCCTGGCTGGTCATGCCCGCGCTGATCGGCCCGATCCTGGGGCCACCGCTGGGCGGGTTCATCGTGACCTGGCTCGACTGGCGCTGGATCTTCTATCTCAACATCCCGATCGGCATCTTGGGCATGGTCGGTGCCTGGATGCTGGTGCCGGAGATACGCGGCGATCCGCGCGCCCGGTTCGATGTGTCGGGTTTCGTCCTCTCAGGCGTGTCGCTGGGCTGCCTTCTCTTCGGGTTCGAGCTGGCGAGCCGACCCGCTATGGGTTGGATCGGGCTCGCGCTGCTGATCGTCGGGGTGGCGTTCGGCTGGTTCTACATCCGCCATGCCCGGCACACCCATGACCCGATCCTGGACCCCACGCTGATGCGGGTGCCGACCTTTCGCCTGTCGGTCATCGGTGGATCGCTGACTCGTATCACCCAAGGGGCGCAGCCCTTCCTGCTGCCGTTGATGTTCCAGCTGGGCTTCGGATTGAGCGCGGCCAAGACGGGCACGATCACCATGGCGGGTGCGGTCGGTGCGCTGGCGATGAAGGCGCTGGCCCCGCGCGTCCTGCGCCGCTGGGGCTTTCGCCGCAGCCTGATCGTGTCGGGTCTGGTCAGCAGTGCAGGCTACGCGACCTGTGCGCTGTTCCGCCCCGACTGGTCGATCCCGCTTATCACGCTGATCCTGGCGCTGTCGGGCTTCTTCACCTCGTTCCAGTTCACCGGGTTTAACGCCATCGCCTATGCCGATGTGACCAAGGACCGGATGAGCGCCGCCACCAGCTTTTATGCGACGTTCCAGCAACTGACCCTGTCGCTGGGCATCTGTACCGCCGCGACCGTGCTGGAGCTGGGGACGTTGATCGAGGGGAAGGGCGGGCCGACGCTGAACAGCTTCTCGGCCGCGTTCGTGGTCGTGGCGATCATCTCCGCCTCCGCCGTGATCTGGAACCGTCGCTTCGCCCCCGACGCGGGCGCGGCGATGAGTGGTCATCATGACAGTGGGACAGACGGCGAATGACGGAACGGTAATGTCGTTCCTGTTCAGCAACAATGCTGGGTAGCAATCGTTACCGGGGTTCATCCAAGTTAGGAGGAATTCGGTGGCAGCGCAGACGGTGATCGTGACGGGGGCCGAATCCGGCATAGGCGCGGCCTGCGCCGAGGCGTTCGGTGCGCAAGGTGCCAGGGTCGCGATCCTCTTCCACAGCGACCAGAAAGCTGCCGACGCCACCGCCCAGGCGGTACGCCAAGCGGGCGGCGAGCCGATGACGGTCCAGGTCGCGGTAGATGACGAGGCATCGGTCGACCAGGCCTTTGCCACCATGGAGAAACAATGGGGTGCCGCCGATGTGCTGGTCAACTCGGCCGGTCTCAACATGTCGGGCGTGACGGTGCGCCAGATGACGCTGGCCCAGTGGCAGCGGCTGATCGACACCGACCTGACCGGAGCCTTCCTGACCTCGCGCCGGTTTCTGAACGGGCACGGCGAGGGGAAGGGGGATGCGGCGATCCTGCACATCTCCTCGATCCACGCCTATGCCGTGCGCGCGGGCGGCGCGGACTATTGCGCGGCCAAGGGCGGGCTTTCCAATCTGGTCGAGACGCTGGCGATCGAGGAAGCGCCGCGCGGCATCCGCGTGAACGCGATCGAGCCGGGCATGATCCTGACCCCGATGAACGCCAAGGCGCAGGCAGATCCGGTCTATCGCAAGACGCTGGAGCAGAATATCCCGATGGGGCGTGCCGGGAATGCCTCGGAAGTCGCTGACCTCGCGGTGTTTCTTGCGTCCGACAAGGCGAAGTATATCACTGGTGCGCGGATCGTCATCGATGGCGGTCTGTCGCTGATGCAGGCGCTGGGCGCATGATGGGCCCCGCAACCGACGCCTCGGTCGCCGATCCGCACCGCAAGGACCGGGTAGCCGACGCTCCCTTCGATCTGGATTTCAACGTCAAGCGGATCGAGGACGTCACGCTCGAAGGGCCGCCCGCATTGATGGCCCGCGACCTGATGAGCCCCTATGTCTGGCGCGAGGCGGATGGCCGATGGGGCATGATGGTCCGCGCCGTCGTACCGCAGGGCGAGACGCTGATCGATACCGGTGTGATCTGGGCCGGATGGAGCGAGGATGGGCGGCATTTCAAGATGCTGGACGCGCCCTCCATCGCGCCGGGGCCGGGCGAGCATGATGCGGGCGGGGTCGAGGACCCGACGGTCGTGCGCACCGACGACGGCTATATCGTCTATTACTCCGGCGTGCTGGCCGATCATGCGCATGGCGAGCTATCCTATGCCACGGGTCCCTCGCTCGACCGGCTGGTCAAAAGCGGCGTCGCGCTCGCCTCGTCCAAGTCGGAGGGCAATACCAAGGAGGCGACGGTCGATCGCACCGTCGATGGCCGCTGGCGTCTCTTCTACGAATATGCGGCCGACGAAGCCTCGCGCATCGGGCTGGCGATCGGCGAGGATGTCGCGGGCCCCTGGACCGAGCAGCCCACGCCCTTTATGCCGCGCGAGGACAGTTGGGACGACTGGCACCTGTCGACCGGCCCGCTGTTGACCGACGACAAGGCGTGTCCGGTGATGTTCTACAATGGTGCGACGCGCGATGCGCGTTGGCGGATCGGTTGGGTCGCGTTCGACGAACATTATACCCGTGTCGTCGCGCGCGGGATCGAGCCGCTGATCCTGCCGCCGCCTGCCGATGATCGCGGCGCGACCGATATCGCCTTTGCCGCCTCGGTCGTGGTCGCGGAGGATGGCATCTGGCTTTACTATTCGCTCGAAGATCGGCGATTGTCGCGGGCCCTTATTCGGCGCAGTTGAGCCGATCCTTCACGTTCTGGTCCAGAAAGCGTATCGATGTCCGCAGATACCGAAGTCCCCGTCGCGCCGAGCATCCATGCCTCGATCGCCCCGGCCCCGGCGCTGCGCCCCGACCGACCCTATGCCCGCGACGAACTGCTGCATGAACTGTTCGACGCGACCTGCCGTTCGCGGGGCTGGACCACCGCATTGACGCTGATTGGTGCGGACGAGGAATATAGCCGCCCCAAGGACTGGACTTACGACATGCTCGCGCATCGCAGCCTGTCTTTGGCACACCGGTTGCGCGCGCTGGGCGTGGGGAAGGGCGACCGGGTGGTCCTCTGCCTGCCGCGCGGGCTCGACCAGTATATGGCGATCCTGGGCGTGTTGCGGACCGGCGCGGCCTATGTCCCGGTCGACTGGGGCTATCCGCAGGACCGCATCGCCTTCATCATCGAGGATAGCGGTGCCGCACTGACCATCACCACCGGCGCGCGGTCGGCGGAAATACCGGGGGCGACGCTGGCGCTCGACGCCGAACTGGGCGACCTCGCCGCCGAGCCGCCCTTGCCGTTGGGCCGTGAGGTGACCGGATCGGACCCGCAGGATCTCGCCTATATCATTTACACCTCGGGCACGACCGGGCGGCCCAAGGGGGTGATGATCACCCACGCCAATGCCTGTCACCTCGTCCGCTCCGAAAGCGCGATCCTGGCGCTGGAGCCGGACGATATCGTGTTCGGCGGGTTCAGCCTGGCCTTCGACATGTCGGTCGAGACGATGTGGAGCGCCTTCTTCGTCGGTGCGAAACTGCTCGTCGCGGCCGAGGCGCTGGCGGCGAGCGGACCCGATGTCGCCATCGCGTTGGCAGCGGAAAAGACGACGATCTGGCACGTCGTCCCCTCGCTGATCGCGCTGGTCGAGCATCCGGTGCCGACGCTTCGTCTGATCAACATGGGCGGTGAGGCATGTCCGGCCGACCTGCCGCGCCGTCTGGCGCGTCCCGGTTTGCGGCTGCTCAACACATACGGCCCGACCGAAACCTCGGTGACCGCGACCTGGACCGAGGTGCAGCCGGGCAAGCGCATCACGATCGGCAAGCCGCTGCCCGGCTATACCGCCTGGATCGTCGACGAGCAGTTGCAGCCGGTCGAGGCGGGGCAGGAGGGTGAGCTGGTCATCGGCGGGCCTGGCGTCGGCGTCGGTTACGTCAACCGCCCCGACCTGACCGCCGAGAAATTCACCATGACGCCGTTCGACACCGTGTCGGGCGGGCCGGAGCGCATCTATCGCTCGGGCGATCTCGTCCGGCTGGACGCGGCGGGCGACATCGATTTCGTCGGGCGTATCGACACCCAGGTGAAGATTCGCGGCTTCCGCGTCGAGCTGGCCGAGATCGAGGCGGTGATCGGCGAGGCGCCCGGCGTCGCGCAGGCGGTCGTGCATCTGTTCACCGATGCCGATGGCTCGGAATTCCTCGCCGCCTTCCTCGTGGCACGCAGTGGAGAGACGATCGACATCGCCGACATCAAGGCGCGGGTAACCGAGCGCCTGCCCAACTATATGCGCCCCGCCGCCTATCAGCTACTGGCGGCGTTGCCGACCTTGCCTGCGTCGGGAAAAGTCGATCGCAAGGCACTGGTAAAGCCTGAAATCACCGTCGACACCGGCCGCCAGCTCGAAGCGCCCGCCACGCCGATGGAGGAAAAGCTCCACGCCATCTGGACCGAAGCGTTCGCGCCGCAGCCGGTGTCGGTGACCGACGATCTGTTCGAGGACTTGGGCGGACATTCGCTAAAGGCCGCGCGCCTCGTCTCGGCGGCGCGCAAGGTCGCGGGACTGGAGGGGCTGTCGCTGGAAGACCTCTACGCCGCGCCGACCATTCGCGCGCTGGCGACCCGGATCGGCGGCACCGCGCCCGTGGCGGTCGCGACCGAGGAGAGTTTCCACCGTGTCCCCGAATGGAAGCGGATGCTGTGCGTTGCCGCGCAAACGGTGGCGCTGCTGCCCATCTACACCATTGCCGGGCTGCAATGGTTCTTCCCGTACGTCGCCTATACGCACCTGGCGGGGCGGATGAGCCGGATCGATGCGCTGATCCTCAGTGCGCTCTTCTTCACCATCGTGCCGGTCGCCTCGATGCTGTTCTCGATCGCCGCCAAGTGGGTGATCGCGGGGCGGTTCAAGGCGGGCGACTATCCACTGTGGGGCGGGACCTATTTCCGCTGGTGGCTGGTGCGGCGGATCATCGCGGTGACGGCGACACCCTATCTGGCGGGCACGCCGATGATCCGGGGCTATTACCGGATGCTGGGCGCCAAGATCGGCAAGCGCGCCTATATCGGCAATGGCGTCATCGACACCGCCGACCTGTTTGCCTGCGGCGACGATGCCATCGTCAGCGACCAGGCGGTGATGGCGACCAGCTCGGTCGAGCGTGGCCTGCTGCGGCTGGGCACGGTGACGCTGGGCGACCGGGCGTTCGTCGGCGGGCAGGCGGTGGTCGGCCGCAATGCCGTGCTGGAGGATGACGCGATCCTCGACGATATGGCCGCCCTTCCCGCCGAGACGGTGATCCCCGCCCGCCAACGCTGGACCGGATCGCCCGCCGCCTTCGACCGGATGGTCGAGCCGGGTGAGGCCATCACGACCGGCAAGCGGGCCGGGCCGTCGCTGGCGATCTTCATCGGCGCGCTGCTGCTGCCGATCATCGCCATCCTGCCGATCGCGCCGGGCCTGATCGCGCTGATCGAGATGGATTGGGCGACGACCGGCTATGGCTATATGCTCGTCTCGCCGCTGCTGGCCGCGACCTATATCGTGATGATGTGCGTGCTGACCGTGCTCGCCAAGCGGCTGATCCTCGGCCGCGTGAAGCCGGGCGTCTACCGCCTCGATAGCTGGTTCTATGTCCGCTATTGGATGGTGCGGCAGATCAACGATTTGGCACTGCGGCTGCTGCATCCGATCTTTGCCACGCTCTACGTCATTCCCTGGTATCGCGCGCTGGGCGTGAAGGTCGGGCGGCGCGCGGAGATTTCGACCGCCAGCGCCATCGTCCCCGATCTGGTCGAGATCGGGCCGGAGAGCTTCATCGCGGACTCGGTGATCTTCGGCGCGGCCAAGATCGGCCATGGCACCATCGAGCTGGCGCATACGAAGATCGGCCGCCGCAGCTTCATCGGCAATTCGGCGCTGCTGCCCACAGGCGCGCAGATCGGCGACGAGGTGCTGATCGGCGTCCTCTCCAAGCCGCCCGAGGACCCCAGCCTGGCGACCGAGGCGGGCAGCACCTGGTTCGGATCGCCCGCGATCAAGCTACCGGTTCGACAGGTCGCGACGATGTTCGACGAAGGGGCCCGCTTTAACCCGTCCAAGGGCCTGATCGCGACGCGCCTGTCGATCGAGGCGATCCGCACCACCCTGTCGCTGACCGCCTTCCTGGTGTTCTTCAGCGCGCTGTTGTCGGTGGTCGGCGATCTCGACGATCTGGAGCGCGGCGGGCTGGTCATCATCTCCGCCTTCCCGTTCCTGTATGTCGGTTTCTGCCTGGCTTGCGGTCTGTTCGTGCTGGCACTGAAATGGCTGGTGGTCGGGCGCTACAAGGCGACGACCGCGCCGCTGTGGAGCACCTTCGTCTGGCGGACCGAGCTGGTGACGGCGACGTACGAGAATCTGGCGGTCGCCAACCTGCTCGAGCCATTACGCGGCACGCCTTGGATCGGCCTTTATCTGCGGCTGATGGGGGCCAAGGTCGGCAAGCGCTGCTATATCGACACCACCGACCTGACCGAGCATGACCTGGTTACCATCGGCAACGATGTGGCGCTCAACGACTATGCCGGGCTGCAGACGCATTTGTTCGAGGACCGGGTGATGAAGGTCGGCGCGATCACGGTCGGCGACCGGGCAACCATCGGCTCGCTCGCCATCGTGCTCTATGATGCGGAGATCGGCGCGGATGCGCAGCTGGGCGACCTGTCGGTGGTGATGAAGGGTGAGAGCCTTCCCGCGGGCACCAACTGGGAGGGGAGCCCGGCCCGGATCGTGACCGGCGAATGACCCCGCTTTGGCATGACGGGGCGCTGGAGCGGCTGGCTTGGGACGGCGGGTCGCCGGTGATTTGGCGCGTGGACGATCCGGGGCGCGGGCGGCGCGAGCCGCTGGTCACGAGGCTGCTGCACCATGTGTCGGCGGCGACGGTGACGCTGGCCCGCAACGGTGAGGGCAAGCCGGAGGTCCTGTCACCAAAAGGCTGGTATATCAGCCTTTCGGGGAGCGCGGGGCTTTGCCTGATCGCCGCCGCCCGCCAGCCCGTCGCGGTCGATCGCGAGACGATCGACGATTGCCCGCCTTTATGGGATATGATGACCGCGCGGGAGGCGGCGGAGGTTCGCGCCGTATGCGCTCCCCTACAGGCCCGGCAATGGCTGCGCCGCTGGACGATCAAGGAAGCGCACGCCAAGCTGGTCGGCACGCCCCGCCGCATCGCGCCCGAGGCGATCGAGACGCGGCTGATCGATCCGATCCGGGCGACGGCGGCGCATCAGGGCGTGTCGCAATGCTGGACCCGCGAGCAGGACGGCGCGATCGAAACCGTCGCTGTCTGGGCGGAGGCGGCGTGAGCGTGCTCCTTGTCCGTCCGTATCGGCCCGATGACCGTGACGCGGTGCTCGCCATGTTCGACACCAACCTGCCCGACTATTTCGGCGCCGGGGACCGCGAATGGCTGATCGAGACGCTGGAGGAGCCCGACGGACCCGCCTTTGTCGTGACGGTCGCTGGCGAGGTCGTGGCGTTCGGTGGTTATGAAGTCTGGGAGCATTACAACAAGGCGCTGCTCTATTGGGGCATGGCGTCGCGGCGGTTCCATGGGAGTGGGCTGGGCAAGCTGCTGCTGTTCGAGCGGTTGCTGCATGTCGCGCGCCACGCCGATCCGCCGACCCGCTATGTCACGGTCGACACCTCGCCCGCGATCGCGCCGTTCTTCCGCCACTGCGGGTTCGAGGAGACCGCCGTCTGGCCGCAAGGCTATCGCTCCGGCATGACGATGCACGAGCTGCGGTTCGACCTCTCCTTACAGTCGATCGAGGAACTCGTCGCCCGCCGCGATGCCGCACTGGCGGCGGCCCAGGCAAGACTGGGAACGGGCGCGTGATCAAGGAACCGCTCAGCGAGGCGGCGCATGTCATTCAGCTGGCGCTGACCCCGATCTTCCTGCTGACGGCGGTGGGGGCGCTGCTCAACGTCTTTTCGACGCGGCTGGGCCGGATCAGCGACCGCATCCATGTCCTGAAGAAGGATGCGCAGGCAAGTCGGATCGAGATGGACCGGTTGCGGCTGCGGTCGCGCTTTCTCGACATCGCGGTCACGCTGGCGGCGGCGGCGGGCGTGATGACCTGCGGGGCGGCCATCACCCTGTTCTTCGGGGTGCTGCGCGCCTCCGGTCATTCGGCGATCCTGTTTTTCTTCTTTGGCGGGGGCCTGCTCTGCGCGGTCGCGGGGCTGGGCTGCTTCGTGGCCGAGATCATCCTGGCCGGGCGGACACTGCGCGACGAGAATGATCCGGGCTGATCCGATCGGCTCTGTTCGCTCCGCTCAATCAGTCTGACGAAGATAGTCGGTTTTACTCCCGCGACGATCTGATGGCTTATGGCTGCATACGGGCAGCGTGCGGTGCGTTTCACTGTCCGACGGATCGAACGCGAGGAGTGGATCATGGCGTCCCAGGTTGAAGATCATCAGGAACAGGGCGGTTGCCCGGTCGCGCATGGCGGCGGTGGCAATGGCCCCGGCAAGCGTGGCGGCGGCCGTGGCGGTCCCGGCAACAAGGACTGGTGGCCCGAGCGGCTGCGCCTGGAAGGGCTGAACCAGCATAATCCGCGCTCGAACCCGCTGGGCGAGAATTTCGACTATGCCGAGGAGTTTGCCAAGCTCGATCTCGACGCGCTGGTCGCCGATCTCCATGCGCTGATGACCGACAGCCAGGATTGGTGGCCCGCCGATTTCGGTCATTATGGCGGCCTGTTCATCCGTATGGCCTGGCACTCGGCGGGCACGTACCGCGTGACCGATGGTCGCGGTGGTGCGGGCGGCGGGCAGCAGCGTTTCGCGCCGCTCAACAGCTGGCCCGACAATGCCAATCTCGACAAGGCGCGTCGCCTGCTCTGGCCGATCAAGCAGAAATATGGTGCCAAGATCAGCTGGGCCGACCTGTATGTCCTGACCGGCAACGTCGCGCTGGAGTCGATGGGCTTCAAGACCTTCGGGTTTGCGGGCGGCCGAGCCGACACCTGGGAGCCGGAAGAGCTCTATTGGGGCCCCGAGGGCAGCTGGCTGGGCGACGAGCGTTATTCGGGCGAGCGTCAGCTGCATCCGGCGCTGGGTGCCGTCCAGATGGGCCTCATCTACGTCAATCCGGAAGGGCCGAACGGCACGCCCGATCCGGTCGCCTCGGCGCGCGACATCCGCGCCACTTTCGCGCGCATGGCGATGAACGACGAGGAAACCGTCGCGCTGAACGCCGGTGGCCACACCTTCGGCAAGACGCACGGCGCGGGCGACCCGTCCTTTGTCGGGCCGGAACCCGAAGGCGCGGTGCTGGAGGATCAGGGTCTCGGTTGGCGCTCCAAGCACGCCACCGGCCTGGGCGGTGACGCGATCACCTCGGGTCTGGAAGTGACCTGGAGCCAGACGCCGACCCGCTGGTCGAACAATTATTTCCGCAACCTGTTTGAATATGAGGACCAGTTCGAGCTGGTGAAGAGCCCGGGCGGCGCCTGGCAGTGGGAAGCGAAGTCCGCCCCCGCCGACGTGCCGCATGCGCACGACCCGTCGAAGAAGCAGCAGCCCCGTATGCTGACCTCCGACCTCGCGATGATCAAGGACCCGGAATATCGCAAGATTTCCGAGCGCTTCTACAAGGACCCGGCCTATTTCGCCGAGACCTTCGCGCGCGCCTGGTTCAAGCTGACGCACCGCGACATGGGTCCGGTCGAGGGCTATCTGGGCCCGCTCGTGCCGCAGGAGCCGTTGATCTGGCAGGACCGTGTCGATCCGCTCGATCATCCGGTCGTTGACGAGGGCGACATCGCGTCGCTGAAGGCGAAGATCCTGGAAAGCGGCCTGTCGGTCCCGGCGCTGGTCGGCGCGGCCTGGGCCTCGGCCTCGACCTATCGCCGGTCGGACAAGCGTGGCGGCTCCAACGGCGCCCGCGTCCGCCTGGCGCCGCAAAAGGACTGGGAGGTCAACAACCCGGCGCAGCTGGCGGACGTGCTGGCCAAGCTGGAGGCGATCCAGGCCGAGTTCAACGCTTCGGCCACCGGCGGCAAGAAGGTGTCGATCGCCGACCTGATCGTGCTGGGCGGGTGCGCGGCGGTCGAGAAGGCGGCGAAGGACGGCGGCGTCGAGGTGACGGTGCCCTTTACGCCGGGCCGGATGGACGCGCGGGAGGATCAGACGGACGCCGAGTCCTTCGCGGTGCTCGAGCCGATGGCCGATGGTTTCCGCAACTATCGCCAGGGCATGCAGTTCATGGCGCCTGAAGAGGCACTGGTCGACCGTGCCCAGCTGCTGAACCTCAGCGGACCGGAGATGACGGTGCTGGTCGGCGGCCTTCGCGTCCTGGGCGGGAATGCGCCGGGCGTGACCGAGGGTGTGTTCACCGACCGGGTGGGTACGCTGTCGAACGACTTCTTCGTCAACCTGCTCGACATGAACACCGAGTGGGAGCCGAGCGGCGACGAGAACCTGTTCCACGGCCGCGACCGCCGCACCAAGGAGCACACGAAGACGGCGACCCGCGTCGACCTGATCTTCGGTGGCCACTCCGAACTGCGCGCGCTGGCGGAGGCCTATGCCTGCTCGGACTCGAACGCGCCGTTCGTTAGGGACTTCGTGAAGGCCTGGGACAAGGTGATGAACGCCGGGCGCATGGACATCTGATCCTGCGCGACGGTTAAAAGGGAAGGGGGCTGTGCCATGAGGCGCAGCCCCTTTTTCTTTGTCTTTTCTACCCTCACCCTTCCCACCCGCTATTGCGGGCGGGCCCCTTCCCTCTCCCAATTGGAGAGGGAGGGAGGCGCGAAGCGCCGGAAGGGTGAGGGTGGGTTTAGCCGATCACTCTTCGTCTTCGTCCATCTCCCGGTCGATCGTGTCTATGAAGTCGCGCGCGGCTTCCTTGTCGGTTTCGTCGTCGAAGGCGTCGTCCAGGTCTGGCGCGACGCCCAGCATGTAAGCGAGACACCAGAGCGCGAAGCGACGACCGCTGTCGCGCTCCAGCCCGAATTGCACCCGCAGCCGGTCGATCCCGGCGGACAGCTGGTCGGGCGACAGGTCGCCGATATCCTCGGTGCCGAAGAAGCGGATGAGCAGTTGGTCGAAATCCATGCCCGTTCTTAGCCGAGCGGCGCGTGGCACCCAAGCGTCATCAGATTATTCCTCCCCTGTAAGGGGAGGTGGCGCGCGTAGCGCGTCGGAGGGGTGTCCCGTTATCGAGAGGGCGACACCCCTCCGTCAGGGCTTCGCCCTGCCACCTCCCCTTGCAGGGGAGGAATTCACCGTATCTCACCCCCTCCGCAGCGGGCCGTTCGCCACGGGTTCGCCGAAATCGGGGCTGCCGTCGGGGCGATAGCGGAAATACTGCATCCGGGTGTGGCGGTTGGGATCGAACAGCGGATCGCCCTTGATCTCCGCATAGTCGCGGCCGTGATAGACCAGCACGTCGCGCCCGCGCTCGTCGACGGTGAAGCTGTTATGGCCTGGGCCGAAGACCTTATGCGCCACCGATGTCTTGAAGACCGGCACCGGCGACTTGGACCAGTTGGCCGCGTCCATGATGTCGGCCTTGGCGTCGCAGGTCAGCATGCCCATGCAATAGCGCGCATCGGTTGCGCTCGCCGAATAGGTCATGAACAGCTTGCCGTTGCGCGCCAGCAGGGCGGGGGCCTCGTTCACCTTGAACCCCTGGATTTCCCAGTCGAGTGTCGGGACCGACAGCCGCACCGGCTTGGCGGCCAGCGTCAGCGGGGTGGCGAGGGGTGCCAGATACAGGTTGGAATTGGTGTCGATCCCCGGTTCGCGCTGCGCCCAGGCGAGATAGCGCTGGCCCTTGTGCACGAAGCTGGTGGAATCGAGGGTGAAGGTGTCCCATTCGGTCTGGAGCTGGCCCAGCACCGACCAGTTGCCCGCCATCGGATCGGGCCCGTCGCATACCACCGCGAAGGTGCGGATGCGGAACACGTCCTCGCCGCCGCCGCTGGGGCCCGCTGCGAAATACATGATCCACTTATTGTCGACGAGGTGCAGTTCGGGCGCCCAGATGAAGCCCGACATCGGGCCGCTCTTGAGATGCCGCCACAGGACTTTCTCCGGTGCAGTCGACAGACCCTCCAGCGTCTTCGAGCGGCGCAGCACCAGCCGGTCATATTCAGGAACCGAGCCGGTCAGGTAATACCAGCCGTCGGTATGGCGGAACACCTGGGCGTCGGCGCGCTGGCGGACGACCGGATTGACGATCACCGGCGCGCCCTTGGCCCTCAGGAGGGTCGGCGTCGCCATGGCGGTGGTCGCCCCGGCCAGGAAAAAACGTCGGCTCAGCATTCCTCATCCTCCGCGATGGCCGCGCCGTCTGTCGGTCGTGCCTTATCGTTCGGACCGTCGCGATGATGGCCCGTGCAGGATGTCTAGCCTATCACTCCGACATTTGAAAAGCCGCCGGATACGCGATGTGGCGTGTCCGGCGGCGAGTGGGGTTCAGGCGGCGAGGTCGAGGACGATGCGTCCTTCGATCTGGCCACGGCGCATCCGGTCGAACACCTGGTTGACCTCGGCGAGCGGCGCGGTGGCCACCGTCGCCTTGACCTTGCCATCGGCGGCGAAGTCGAGCGACTCCTGCAGGTCGAGCCGGGTGCCGACGATCGACCCGCGCACGGTGATGCCGTTCAA